>CAVHFS010000005.1:0-121158 GCA_963635715.1 Subdoligranulum sp. CAG:314
CCGCTTCGCACGTTTGACGAGGAAGGGAACAAGCAATGGTAAAGCAGTACGGTTTCTACTACAACACCGACGTATGCACTGGCTGCAAGGGCTGCGTGGCGGCCTGCAAAGATAAAAACGACTCGCCCGTGGGCATGAAATTCCGCAAGGTCTACGACAACTCCACGGGAGCATGGGAACAAACCGAAACGGGCGCGTGGAAGCAGGTGAACGTTGGACAGTTCTCGGTGAGCATCTCGTGCATGCATTGCGAGAACCCCGCGTGCATCAGCGCGTGCCCATCTGGGGCCATGCATAAAGAGGATGGCGGAATCGTATGCGTCGATAAGGACGTATGCATCGGCTGCGGCATGTGCACGGGCGTGTGCCCCTACCATGAGCCCCGCCTCGATCCGACGCTTGGCGTGTCGGTGAAGTGCGATTTCTGCCGCGACCTGCTCGCGGCGGGGGAGCCTCCGGCGTGCGTGGCGTCGTGTCAGATGCGCGCTTTGGACTACGGCGACATAGACGAGCTGCGACAGAAGTACGGCAATAACGCCGATATCTCGCCGCTGCCGTCGTCGAGCCTCACCAACCCGAACGTGGTCATCAATGCCTCGCGTTTTAGCGCGAACGAAAGCCACGTTATCAATCCGCCAGAAGAGCTTATCTAATGGCTTGCGAGAAGGATGAGATGTCATGATTGCAGAATTCCCATTGCTGTTTTTCACCACCTTAACTGGCCTTTCCGCCGGTACCTATGCGGCGCTCGTGGCATGCAAGGGGCACGAGGTTGATGCGAAGGCCTCGTGGCTGGTCGTTGCCGCATGCTTGGTGCTGCTCGGCGCGGGGTCGCTTGGCGTTATCGGGCATTTGCACCATCCCGAGCGCATGCTCAACGCTTTTTCGAACCCGTCTTCTTCGCTTACGCAGGAGGCCTTCTGCGCCATTGCTGTCGGCGTAGTCATGCTCGCCGATTTGGTGGCAACTGCCAAATTGAAGAGGCCCGTCGTATGGCTTCGCGTTGTGGGGGCCCTGCTCTGCGTTGTGTTCGTCTGCGTCATGGCGCATGCGTATTTCACCGTGTGGGGCAATGCGGCATGGGCGAGCTGGCAAACGCTGCTCTTCTTCGTGCTGTGCGATTTCGCTGTAGGCATGGCCGCCGTGTGCGCTGTGCTTCCGAAATTGCTCGAAGGGAAAGCTTTCCTTGCTGCGCTTATCGCTCTTCAGGTAGCCTCGGCCATCTCGATGCTGTTGGAAGGCTTGCATTTTGGGGCGAGCGGATTTTCGCCCGACCCCTATTACGCAGGCTGCGTTCTTGCGGTGGTCGCCGCCGTGCTGTCGTGGGTGGCTGCGGGCCGTGCGCCGCAGCGCCGAGCGCTGTGCGTCGCGGCGTTCGTCGCGTGCTTTGTGGGCCTGGTGGTCGCGCGCTATGCGTTCTACGCTACGGGGCTCTACGTGCTGTAGCGCCTGTGCCAATGTGTGCGCATCTCATTGCGCGAAGCGGCCGTTCAATAAAAAATCCCAGCTCGGAAGCTGGGATTTTTTTGTTCGTTCGGGTTTAAACGGCCCTATTTGCCGAAGAGACGGGCGAAGAATCCCTTCTTTTTCGGCTGGGTGTTTTGCCAGAGCAAATCGCTTGCGGCTTGGAGCTCGGTCGCCTTCGCCTGGGGGGCGGGCTTCTTTTCGGGCGCGCCCTGCTCTGCGCCCGCCTGCTCGGCGTCTCCGTCGAGCGTCTTGGCAATCTTCGCCAAGACTTCGCTTCGGGCGGTTTCTATCTCGGCCTTATGATCGGCTTGCGACTTCGCCGCTTTGCGCACGGCCTCGATGAGCTCTTCTTCGGCTTTCGCGTCTTGCTCAGTCTTGCTGGTTTGCTCGATTTCCTCGGGCGTCACGAAATCTTCCTTGGCGTCTTCGGACATGTCGGCCATGGTGGTGGAAAGCGTGGGCGAAGTTGCCGGCGCGCCGTTGGTTGCGGCATCGATGAACTGGTATTTCGCGCTGTTCGCAGACGCGGAGTGCTCGGCGGCGATGTAAGCCTCCTTGATAAGGTGGTCTTGCGCATCGAACGGGCGGCGTCCCTGCGGTACGAAGTGGCACAGCTCGGTGAACGTGCCGTCGCTTTTCAGCTCGCGTAGCTTTGCCGTGTCGGAAAGCATGATATTGAAGTAGTCCAACACGCGCCCGCGCAGCTCGGGGTCGTTCACCGGCCAGGCGATTTCCACGCGCTTGTCCAGGTTGCGCGTCATGAGGTCGGCGCTCGACAGGAACACGGTGGCCTCGTCGCCCGCGCCGAACGCGTAGATGCGCGAATGCTCCAGCAGACGGCCCACCACGCTGACGACGCGAATGTTGTCGGTATGGCCGGGGATATTCGGCACCAGGCACGAAATCCCTCGAACGAGCATGGTCACCTTCACGCCAGCGCGGCTCGCCTCGGCGAGCTTCTCGATCATATCGTGGTCGGTGATCGCGTTGGTCTTCAGAAGCACGCGCGCGGGCTTGCCGGCCTTCGCCTTCTTGATTTCACCGTCAATCGCCTCGCACATGCGCGGCTTTATCATAAGCGGCGCCACACGCAGTTCCTTGTAGTCGCTCGAAGCGCTCTCGAGTTGCATGCTGCGGAAGAACTTCGCCGCATCTTGGCCTATCGTCGGGTCGGCGGTGATCATGGAGAGGTCGGTGTAGAGCTTCGCCGTCTTCTCGTTGTAGTTGCCCGTGCCCAGCTGCGTGATGAACTGCAGGCCATCGGCGGAGCGGCGCGTGATGGCGCAAATCTTCGAGTGAACCTTGTAGTCGCGGAAGCCGTAGATGATGTTGCATCCGGCCTGCTCAAAGCGCTGCGACCATTCGATATTGTTGCTTTCGTCGAATCGCGCGCGCAGTTCGAACAACGCCGTGACGTCTTTGCCGTTTTCGGCTGCGGTAATCAATGCCTCGGCCAGGCGCGATTGGCTTGCCAGACGATACAGCGTGATCTTGATGGATACCACGTCGGGGTCGACTGCTGCCTCTTGCAGCAGCTTCACGAAGGCATCCATGGTCTCGTACGGGTAGGAAAGCAGCACGTCGTGGCGCAGCACCTGGTCGGTGATGCGCTCTTTGCGCGAAAGCGACGCGGGCCATTGGGGGCTTGCCGGCTCGTCCATCAGCGGCTCGGCGATGGCTTTCGGGGCTTTGCCCATGAGGGCGAACGCATAGCCCATGTCGAGCGGCATGCCCACGGTGAACGCCTGGTGCTTTTTCAGGCCGAGCTTTTCGCGCAGGAATTTGTCGGTGGTATACGACAGCGGGCGCTCGCTTTCCAGGCGCACGGCGGCCAGGCGCCCGCGCTTTTTCAGGATGCGCTTCATATGGCTGCGGAAATCCTCATCGTACTCGTCGGATTCCTCGGCCGTGTCGAGGTCGGCGTTGCGCGTGACCTGGATGACGTTGGCGTGCTTCACCGGATACATTTCGAAGATCTTGTCGGCCACCATCTCGAGCGCATGCTCGAGCAGGATGAACGAATATTTGCCGTTCTCGCCCGCGAGCTCAATCATGCGGGGGCAGTCGCGCGGCATGGGGATGATGCCCATGAGCACGTTCTCTGCCGCCTTGGCGCGGGCCGCTTTGCGCTCGGCCTTCGTGGCGCCCTCGGGCAGCGTTTCGGCCTCGGCCTCTTCATCGAGGCGCACGGCGATGTAGAGCGCGCCGTTTTCCAAATGGGGGAAGGGATGCAGCGCGTTGATGATCTGCGGCGACACAAGCGGAAGCACGTTTTTGTCGAGATAGTCCATCAGCTCGGCATGCTGGGCGGGCGTCAGCTCGTCGGGGTAGAGCTGGTGGATTCCCGCGTCGTCGAGCAGGTGGCGCAGACTGCGATAGTCTTCGGCCGCGATAGGGGTGAGCTCGGCCACGCGGCTGTAGACGGCGTCGAGCTGCTCGCGGGGCGTCATGCCAGTTTTCGAATCGAAGATGACGTCTTTGGCCAGCACGAGGTCGGTAAGGCTGCCGACGCGCACCATGAAGAATTCCTGCAGGTTGCTGCGCCAGATAGAGATGAATTTCAGGCGTTCGAGCAAAGGAACGTTCGGGTCGATGGACTGGTCGAGCACGCGCTTGTTGAATTCGAGCCACGAAAGTTCGCGGTTCTGCATATATGGTTTGTGCGGCGGGCGCGCGAGTTTTTTCTCGGGCTTGTCGGCCTTTGGCTTCTTGGCCTTCTTAGCTTCGTCGGTCTCTTCGACTTTGGCCTTCGCCTCGGTATCTTCTCCCATGACGACCTCCTCAACTGCCTGGGTAACAAGGAAATGCGCCAAGATGAATAAATCGAGGGCACCCTCTTGAAAAACACGCTAGATGCTTCCCATTATACCGATAGAAAATTGCTATGAATTTAGTCAAATCCAAGGCTTTGCACCGATTTGGCGAACGGAGCCTTACGGCAGTTTTGCGGCGATTTATGCAGTAGTTGCTGCACCTAACAAGCAAGTCATCGCTGAGGCCTGTGGGGCATGCGATCGTCTATCGCCCAAATCCATGTCAGAAGAAACTATGCTACAATACGAATATATGTTCGATATTCTCATTCATAGGAGACGCTCCCATGCTCATGAATAGCGCTGAGTACCAGACCACTCTCCAGGATGTAGTCAACATTATTGCCGAAGCCAAGAACCGAGCTGTGCAACACGCTTCGGCCACGATGGTGCGCATGTATTGGCAAACGGGCGCTGTTCTTAACGAGAACAAGCAATATGGAACGGCCTTCATGGAGTCTCTTTCAAAGGATATTCGAGCTGCGTTTCCAGGCATTAGGGGATTTTCTGTTCGCAGCCTTCGCTATATGGCCAAGTTTGCTCGAGAGGTCGATGCCCAATTCTGCAATAGCTATTGCAGAATTCCTTGGGGCCATGTAGTCGAACTTCTTGACAAGACTGAACCTGGGGAACGGCGTGAGTGGTACTTGTCGGCTACCGTTGAAAATGGCTGGTCGCGTGCCGTATTGGACCACCAGATTGACTTGCATCTCTATGAGCGTCAGCAGATTGCCGGCAAAGTGAGCAACTTTGAGCGGACGTTGCCGTCGTTGGATAGCGAGCTTGTCCAACAGGCGCTCAAGGACCCTTATGTTTTCGACTTCATTACGGCAAAGCAGTCTGCCAGCGAGCATGACATTGAAGAACAAATGGTCTCGAACGTAACCAAGCTGCTTCTTGAGCTTGGTACGGGGTTCGCCTTTATGGGCAGGCAGTATCGCTTGACCGTGGGTAATGAGAATTTCTATATTGATCTGCTGTTTTACAATACCAAGCTTCGCTGCTACGTCGTTATCGAACTGAAAAATGAGAAGTTCAAGCCCGAGTTCACTGGACAGCTGGGGTTTTATGTGGCTGCAGTTGATGGCGAGATGGCAGGGGAATATGACAATCCAACGATTGGACTTTTGCTTTGCAAATCGAAGGACAATATCGTGGCGGAGTATTCGCTCAGAAATGTCGACGCACCTATCGGTGTGAGCGAATATCGGCTGGGGGACGAATTGCCCGTGGAATACGAGAATATTTTGCCGAGCCCCGAAGACCTGGCAAGTCGCATATAGGACAAGAACGGGCGGAACTGGCCGATTCTTGTACGATTCAGTATGCCATAGCTGCCTGATTTCTGTACTCTGACTGCCTTAAGAACTGGCTGATTTTTGTAATGCGCAGGTAGATGGTCATTTATTATTCGCGAAAGATGGCGGATTTAAAGACCTGCTGCTCCGAAGAAAGAAATTACGCGGAAGCCTGTAGGAGAAGGTTCGTAAGGGATCGAATTGTTTAGTGCGCAATTGCGCGTTGCGGGCATGTACGGCATTTCCAAAGGGCGCCCATGAATCTTCCCTTATCGTGGTATCTTGATTTTCATAGGAAAGGTTTTGGAGGTGACGCATGGGCAGCCCGTTTATTGTCTCCTATTTATTTTTGGGAGGGGCAAGCGCCGGAATGTCGCTCGTGCTGTCGCTGCTCGTTTTTCGCGTGTCTCGAAATTGTCTTGTTCTGCGCAGTGGCGCTCGTATGTATGCGGGAGAGCCGTATACAAAGTTTTTCGGAATAGGATTCCTGGTAGCTGCGGTGTTGTGCACAATCGCAGCGCTTTTCTTGATTGCCGATATGCGCAATCCCGATGCAATTTTGAACATGATTTTCCATCCAGCGTTCTCAGTTGTATCGATCGGGGCGTACGCGCTCGGTTTGTGCATTTTGCTCGCTGCGGCGCAGTCGTGGATATGGCTTCGTGGCGTGGGCGTTCCCCTGCCGGTGGAGAAGGCTCTCTTGGCTTTACTGGCTGCAGCGAGCATCGTGACCATGGTGTATACGGGGCTGCTTCTTACGATAATTCCGAAGGCGGCATTCTGGCACACCCCACTCATCCCTGCGCTTTTTGCTGATTCTTCCTTGTCGTGCGGCATCGCGCTGGTTGTTGCAGTTTTGACTGCGCTTGGCTTTGCCGAAAGGTTCGACGAATCTATCGTGAGGTTGCTTAAAGTCGATGCAATTGTCATATGCATTGAGGCCGTTTTGATGGCGGCCTTGTGCGCCGACGCATACTCCCAGGGGCTTGCGGCTTCGTCGGCGCTGTTGTGCGGCGACCTTGCTGCGTCTTTTTGGGTCGGCGTCGTATTCTTCGGGATGGCATTTCCGCTGGTTTTCGAGGTGATGCTGTCGAGGGGAATGTTCCGCACCCCGTTCCTCGGCGCTCCCTGTGCGGCTATTCTGTGCGGGGGAGCGTGCATGAGGGCGTGCGTCGTGCTTGCTGGATTGGCTTAGGTGAAGGGGACGAATGTTTCCGTTCGAGATAGATAACGAAAGTGGCATCCCCTTGTGGATACAGTTGCGCAACAGAATTGCGCACCTTATCGACAGCGGGTATTACCATGCGGGCGACCAGCTGCCTACGGTGCATGCGATGGCCTCGGAGCTTTCGATCAATTACAACACCGTGAACAAGGTGTACATGAATTTGGCGAATGATGGGTATATCACGTCGATTCGCGGGAAGGGTGCGTTCGTCAACGATTTGAATTTCGATTCAAGCAAAGAACACGCGCAGGCCGTTGAGCAGGTGCTCGACGACTGCATTGCGGCTTGCTTGGATTTGGGGCTTTCGCATCACGAGATCGAGCTCGCCTTGCGCAAACGGATCAGGCAGCTCGAAAAAACAACGCTGGAACGGGGATAGGGGCACAACGTGGGATCGAAGAAGCGAGCTAAGAATAAGCATCCATTCAAAGCGAACGAAAACGAAAGAATGGCATACGGTGCCCACCGCTCGTCGCGCAACGGGGTGTATCTGCTGCAGCTTGCCATCTTTATTGCGGGCGTGGTGGTTCCCTTGGCGTTGTTCTGGGCCGCGTTCGGCGAAATCGGCTTTATTGCGGCGGTTGTTTCGCTGCTTGCCGGTGTGCTTCTATTCCTGTCGGTGCATATCGCCCAGCAGTGGGAGCGCATCGTGGTTATGCGCCTTGGCAAATTCCATGCGGTGAAGGGCCCTGGCGTGTTCTTCACCATTCCTTTTGTTGACTACTGCTCGCTGCGTGTTGACCAGCGAATTCGCTCGACGGCGTTCTCTGCGGAAGAGACGCTGACCAGCGATTTGGTACCTCTTGATGTCGATGCCGTGCTGTTTTGGATGGTGCACGACCCCAAGGCGGCCTGCATGGTTGTCGACGATTACGAGCTTCTGGTACTGCAATCGTCGCAAACCATTCTGCGCGATGCCATCGGTCGTGCGAACGTTGCCGAGGTTACCTCGCGTCGCGAGCAGCTCGATCGCGAGTTGAAGCGCTTGCTTGAAGAAAAGGTGGCGCCATGGGGCATAACGGTGCTTTCGGTGGAAGTGCGCGATATCTTGCTGCCGAAAGAGCTGCAAGACGTTATGTCCATGGAGGCTCAGGCCGAGCAGAAGCGCAAGGCGCGCCTTACGCTTATGGAGGCCGAGCAAGACATTTCCAGCATGATTGGCGATATTGCCGCGCCTTACGACGACAACGACGATGCGCTGCAGCTGCGTCAGATGCACCTGCTTTACGAAGGCATGCGCGAAGGCAAAGGTTCGGTTGTGGTACCTAGTTCGTGGGGCGAGTCGCTTGGCGAGCAGCTCGACAAGACATCCATGGGTAAATAATTTTCCTGTTCAAAACGGCACTATCCCAAAAATAGAATAATTGCGCATGCAAACGTTGCTTGCTTTTCATATGAAAATGTATTTTCATATGAAAAGTAGTGATTGGCCAATCCTATCAGGGGGAGGGAGGGGCCTTCATTTCGTGGGCACGTATGCGAAACGTCTCGAACCTCCCAAAGCGAAGCTCTGCGCAGCGCGCAAGAGCGATGTTCTTAAGGGGGAGAAATGTCTGATAGAGGCTCGGTCGCATGCGTTTCGCGCCGCAATTTCCTGAAGACGGGCGCCATCGTTGCCGGCGGCGTGTGGGCTGGCAGTGCTCTGGGCTGCTCGCCGAAATCTGCCAGCGACAAAAAGGCTGAAGAAAACGCGGCAGTTGAAGAAAAACATTTCAACGTATGTTGTCGCCCGAACTGCTTTAATACCTGTATGCTCGATGCTACGGTGCGCGAGGGCAAGCTGGTGAAAACCACGTGCGCCAATTTCGACGACGCGCCCGATTTCAACCGCGTATGCCTGCGCGGTCTGTCGAGCGTCGAGAATGTGTACAGCCCCAGCCGCGTACTGCACCCCATGAAACAAACGGGCGAGCGTGGCAGCGATAACTGGGAGCAGGTGACCTGGGAAGAGGCTATTTCCGATATCGCCTCGAAAATCAAGGGGTACCGCGAGGAGTACGGCGATTCGTCGATTTTCAAAGCAACTGGATCGAGTGTTTACCACGCTACAAGCTCTTCGCCCGCTCGCTTGTTCGGCACCATCAATTCGAGTGTGATGACGGGTCCGCTTGATGCCGGCAATATGTATGGCATCATGCGCACGTACGGCTATGGCGGCGCGCCGTGGCCCTCAAATAATCAGCACGACTTGAAAAACGCGAAAAACCTGTTTATCTGGAACAACAATCTTACCGACGCGCAAGTCCAGGAATGGCACTTTGTTGCCGACGCTATAGAGAACGGCACGAACGTCATCGTCATCGATCCGACGTTTACGCAAATGGCTGCGAAGGCGAACAAGTGGGTGCCCATTCGCCCGGGTGCCGACATGCCGCTCATCATGTCAATGATGTATGTCATGCTCGAAGAAGACCTGGTGGATTGGGATTTTGTGCGCGAGCATACCTGTGCTCCGTTCCTTGTCAAGGAATCTGACGGTCTATTCTTGCGCATGAGCGATTTGGGCGTTGAGGCGAAAACCGCCGAAGACGGTAAAACCGTTATCGACCCTTATGCCGTGTGGGATGCTTCCGCTGGTACAGCGGCCGAGCTTTCAACGGTGGAAAACCCGCCCATCGAAGGCGAGTTCGAGGTCAACGGCGTTAAGGTTACCGCCGCGTTTACGCTGTTGAAAAACGAAATTATGAAGTTCGACCCCGCGACAGCCTATGGTCTGTGCGACGTTCCCGAAGATACCATTCGCGAGCTTGCCCACTTGGCATGCGATGGCCCGGTTACGCATCGTGTGGGCTGGGGTTCGCAGGCGTATGACAACGGTCTTGCGGCCAACACGGCTGGCCCCATCATGGCAGCTCTTGCTGGTCAGCTTGGCAAACCCGGTGCGAACTACAGTTCCGCGAACTGGATGTCGTGGACTGGCGGCAACCCGAAGGCCACGTCGCCCGATGAGAAGGCCACCTCGCCCTCTATTGCCTACTGGAATATGCCGGCGGTGTTCGAAACCGGAAAATATCTCACGCAGGATGTCACGCCGAAGGCGCTGTGGGTGTATTCCGGCAATCCGCTGTGCACGTGGTGCGACACCAATATGCTCCGCGACGACATCTTTGCCAGATTCGACCTTATTGTGACAGTCGACTACATGATGACCGACACCGCTCGCTATTCCGATTACATTCTGCCGTGCGCGCATTGGTATGAATACGAGGACGTCATCACCTGTGGCAACACGTGGCACCTCATCCATTCCGAGAAGGCCATCGAGCCGCTCGGCGAGGCGAAGTGCGACCTGCAGATCATGAACGAACTCGCGAAAGCTCTGGATTTGGACGACGACCTGCTGCCCGAAACCAACGAGGACTACCTGAAGCTGTACCTCGACAGCGATTTGGCGAAAAAGGCGAACGTCGATTACGACGCGCTGTGCGAGAAGCGTGCCATCAACGTGTGGGGCGACAACTTCATGCAATGGAGCGATTTGAAGTTCACCACGCCTTCGGGCCGCGTCGAATTCTATGTCGAAAAGCCCACGCCGTATGGCGTGAACGGCAAAACGCCCGATTTGTCGCGCGAGCACCTTCCCACGTGGTTCCCGCCGCGCGAGGCATGGCCGGAAGGCGAGCTGCACGAGAAATACCCGTTCGTTCTTATGTCCGAGCGCCCGCGCTACCGCGTGCATGGCCAATGGGCGTACAACCGTATTCTTCGCGAGCTCGATCCTGAGCCCACGGTGAAGATGAACTCAGCCGATGCGACAGCGAAGGGCCTGACCGATGGCCAGCATGTCGAATGCTACAACGACCACGGCCATGCGGTTGCGAAGCTCGTGGTGAACGACGCCATTCGCCCAGGAACGTTGGTGTACCCGAAGAGCTGGCAGTCTGATCAGCATCTTGCTGGCGGTTGGTCGGAGCCGCTTTCTTCCGAAACCGACGCGGTGTTCTGCAACCAAAGCTTCATGGATTGCGCGGTTGACATTCGCGCTTGGGAAGGGGCTGAGAAATAATGGCTCGTTTTGGAATGGCTATCGATAAGAAGCGCTGCGTCGCATGCAATACGTGCTGCGTGGGATGCAAGGTCGAGAACAATTTGCCTCAGGATATGTGGTGGAACCGCGTCGTCAACGACGGCGGCGTAAACCCCGATTCGCCTTCTGGCGTGTATCCCAATTTGGAAATGGGCGCCTACACCATGTCGTGCCAGCATTGCGATGAGCCAGCGTGCGTGTCGGTGTGCCCAGCGGGCGCCACGTTTAAAGACGACGACACGGGCATCGTGATGCAAGACGCCGAGAAATGCATCGGCTGCGGCCTGTGCAAAGAGGCGTGCCCCTACGATGTGCGCCGCTTGCAGGAAGGCGATCCCGCCTACTACAGCGATTTCGCGTTCGGCGGCTCGGGCATTGCCGAGCATAAGGCGAACACGATGGAAAAATGCACGTTCTGCTACCATCGCACCACTCAGGGCGGCGTGCCGTTCTGCGTGGAAGTATGCCCTGGTCGTGCGCGCACGTTCGGCGACTTGGACGATCCGAATTCCGAGATTTCTAAGCTTATCGCGTCCCGCGAATACGTCCAGTACGAAACCGATGCGGGTACCAAACCCAATCTCTACTATCTCGTGTAGCCTCGCGTTTTTCGCGAAGGCGTAAGTTGGGCCGCCCAGGGTATCTCCACCCAACCCCTCCCATCCCCGGGTGGCCTTTTTGCAAGGAGGCTCGTGTGGCCCGAATTGTTGTTTTACTTGCGGCCGTAGCCTTCTCGTGGCTTGCGGCAAAATCTTTGAAGCGCTTGCCTTGGGTGTATTACGCGCTCGCTCTGGCGCTCTCGATGCTTTCGGTGTTCGCTTTGTATGAGGCGCCGCCGCGAAGTGTGGTGCATGTTTTGGCCGACTGCGTGCAAAAGGGCTATGTGGGCTTTTCGTTTATTACCGTAGTGATGTTCGTGGGCGTATTCTCGCGCGATTCGCGTGCTCGCCGCGTTCTGGGTCCCGTCCGCGGCGAGCTTTCTATCGTTGCTACCCTGTTCATGATCGCTCATGTGGTTCCGTATGTTTCAGGGTATCTGGCGATGCTTGGATTCATGGGGTCGCTGCGGGCGAGCGTGCTTGCTTCCCTTGGCATTGCGGTCGTTCTCGTGGTGCTGCTCTTGGTGCTCGCGGTTGCTTCGGTGAAGGTCGTTCGCCGGGCGATGCCTCTTTGGGCATGGAAGAACGTGCAACGTCTTGCATACGTGTTCTACGTGTTGGCGTTTGTGCATCTTGCAGGATTTCTTATTGTTCCGCACTCATCGGGCGCGACGGGCGCGACGGTGGCGCTTGCGTATTATGGCGTGCTTCTTGTCGCGTATGCGACGCTACGCGTGCGCAGGGCGGTTATCGATTCGAAGGAAAAGGTGGCATAGATGTCTGGTGTGAATTGGCTGAAACACGCGGAGGCGTTCGAGCTGCTGTCGGTTTCGCTGAGGCTTCCCACGGCAGAAGTCGGCGAGGCATTGTCGAACGGAGAATTCCAACAAGCTGCGGCTGGGTTTGCAGATGCATTCGGCGATTTTCCGGCGGGGTGCGCCGAAGCGCTTCGGTGTTATGAAGGCGTTGACCCAGATGAACTTTTTCATGCGCTGCGGCGCGAATATACGCGCTTGTTCGATGGGCTGCCTGAGGCGCTCGTTCCTTTGTATGCGGGTATCTGGCAGGCGAACGATGACGGCGTTTCGCCCCTGCTTGCCGTGAACAAAGAGTCGATGGCGGTCGAGCGTTTTATGAAATCGTGCGGTATTCAGCGTTCGCAGCAAGCGAACGACCCGTTCGACAATATCGCATCTGAGCTGGAGTTTTTGCAGTATCTCTGCCTGGTTAAAGCTGGGGCATTGAAAAACGAGCCAGCGGCCGAAGGTGTTCCCGAAGATACATTCGCGCAATTCTACGATGAGCATTTCATCGGTTTCGCGAAGCGCTTCGCAGAAAAGCTTGGTGCAGAAAGCAGGGAAGCCCTCTACGGTTTTGTGGCGAAGGCGCTGCTGTCGCTTCCCGATAGCGAAGGCTGCGAATAGGCCGATAATCTTCAATGAAATGTTGATCTGCGATATGGTGGGCATTTCGTCTGGTTAACAAACCGATGAAACGCCCGCTTTTCGCGCGGCTGCTCAGCGAAAGGCGCATAATGTTCACATGCGTTTATTTGAAAGGGGAGCCGCATGCTTGAGCAGGTCGACCTTTCGGCGAAGATGCCGAAAGAGGAATACAAGCCGCTGCACGATGGGCTTATCGCGAAGCTCGTGGTGCTGCAGCAGGAAGCGCGCGCAAAGGGCGTGGGCGTAGTTGCGCTGTTCGAAGGTTGGAATGGCGCCGGCAAAGGCAGCCGCATTGGCGACTTGGTTTACGAGCTTGATGCGCGCGCCACGCATATGCACGTGCTGGAAGATTTCGATGAAAAAGAATCAGCGCGTTTTCGCGATATGGGCACGGGCGTCACGGGCTTCAAACCGCTGATGCAGGAATTCTGGCAGGCGCTTGGGCCGCGCGGCGATATGACGCTGTTCGAACGCGGATGGTACACCGCCGCCGCTCGCCGTTTGATCTATACCGACTTCGCCGAGCAACGCGTCGAAAGCCTTACGGCATATCGTCAGGCCGTAAGCGAATTCGAGCGCCAGCTTTCCGCCGACGGCTACGTGGTGCTGAAATTCTTCGTGCATATTTCCAAAGACGTGCAGAAGAAGCGCTTGAAGGCCCTGCGCGACAACCCCGACACTGCATGGCGCGTGAGCAAAGAAGAATTCGCCACGGTCGACGATTACGATGAGATTTACGCGGGCTATGACGAGCTTTTGCGCAATACCGATCTCGATTTCGCACGCTGGATTATGGTGAACGGCGAAGACAAGCGATCGGCGAACATCACCATCGCCAAGGCACTTGTTCGCGCGTTGGAGCGAGCGCTCGCGGCTGGCCCCGATGCAGCCGCCGAAGCCGCCGCCACGAAGGCCGCCGCCAATAGCGCCGGCGTGCTTGAGCAGACCGACCCGCGCGATCGCACGCCTGAGGAAAGCGAAGCCGTGCTAACCGCCGCCCGCGCGCAGGCCGAGGTCCAGCACGAGGAGGCGCCGCTGCATTCTCGCTTCACCATCATGGCGAACCCGCCGCGCCTTGCCGATGTCGATCATGGGCTGGCGCTCACGAAAGAGGAATACCAAGAGGCGCTCAAACGCGAGCAGAAGCGCTTCGCCGAACTTGAGCTGAAGATGTATCTGGCCCGCGTGCCGCTCATGATTCTTTACGAAGGCGACGATGCGGCTGGCAAAGGCGGCAATATCAAACGGGTCGCTCAGGCTATCGACCCACGGGCCTACACCATTTTCCCCAGTCCCGCGCCTACGAAGGTTGAGCTTGCTCATCCGCACCTATGGCGCTACTGGACGCGTCTGCCGCGTGCCGGCCATGTGGGAATCTATGACCGCAGCTGGTATGGGCGCGTGCTGGTCGAGCGCGTGGAGGGTTTTGCGAGCCCCTCGCAATGGGGTCGCGCCTACGACGAGATCAACGAATTCGAGCGCGAGCTTCAGGCATGGGGAGCGCTCCTGCTGAAATTCTGGGTTGCGGTAAGCCCCGAAGAGCAGCTGAATCGCTTCAACGATCGCCAGAATAACCCCGACAAGCAATGGAAAATCACGCCGGAAGACTGGCGCAACCGAGACAAACATCCCCAGTATGCCGCCGCTGTCGACGATATGTTCCGCCTTACGAGCACGCCGTATGCTCCGTGGCGCATCCTCGAGTCCACGAACAAGTACTATGCCCGCGTGAAAGCGCTGAAAATCATCAACGAAGAGCTCGAGAAGCGTCTGGGGCTGTAGCCGGGACGAATCCGATCGGCTTCACTGTCGTCCCGCGACACCTTTGGGCGGATTTCTTCTCGTTCGCCCGTCTTCGCCAGAATATGGAAACGGCCGCCTTTATGGGCGGCCGTTTCCATAGGGGAGAGGGACAAGAAGCTTAAGGGAGAGGGGGAGCTTCTCGATGAGGGTTTGTCGAAGGGGAAGGGTGGGAAAACGAAAAACCCTCATCGAGAAGGCTCATCGAGTACGCTGCAAATAACGCATTCGCACTTCGGTGAGCGAGAGGGAATCTGGCGAGCCGGATTGGGCGGGGTCGGAAATGCTAGGACACTTCCGACCCCGCCCTGCGCCCGAGTGGGTGCAGGGCAGCTGCCAGATTCCCTTGTAGCGTCGAGCGGTTCGCCGGCCGTTAAGCCGGCGAAGCCTCTAGAAGAACGGGTAGACCGACACGCCCATCATGTAGAGCAAGGCGCGCAAGCACATGGCGGCAATGAGTCCGGTGAGGGCCGCAACCGTGCCCCAGACCTTCCAATTGCCCTGTTTCTTGCCCATGAAGGCGGCAACCACGGCCACGATGGCGGCCACGATGGAGCCAATCGTGACACCGAGCGCCTCGCCCGCGAATGGGCTGAGCGCGGTATCCGCGGTGATGTCGCGGGTCGGCGACACTGGGTCGAACCAGTACGGCACTTGGGTGGTGTCACCGACGGCCACCGCCATATAGGCGACGAACGCGACGGTAAGCACCAGGCCGACGATAGTGCCGATGACGTTAATCTTGCCGCTGTAATCGCAAGACCCGTCTTTCAGGTCGACGATCACGGCCATGGTGGCCGGGCCCATGGCGCAGGCGGCGCCGAGCAAAGAGCCGACCTGGACGACCGAATCCCATGCGGGGCGGGCGGGCATCATGTAGCTGTGGCCCGCGACGCATATCAGGAGCGCCGAGGTGACGATGGCGGCGATTGCGACCCAGCTGGGCACTTCGCCTTCGCCCGAACGGCGCAGGTACACGAAGTAAATCACCATCACGATGAACACGATGACAATCGCGATGAGCTCCTGCGTGATGCCCGAGGTGATGTGGCCGAAGCCATTGAAGATGCGCTCCCAGTGCTGCAGGTGGAAGAATACGGCAATGCCGCTGATCGCCATAAGCACCACCGAGGTGATGAGCGCGGGCATCTGCGCCTTGGCGCCCTCGCCTCGCAGCGCGTAAACCGCTTGGGCGCCGAACAGGCCGACGGACCAAGCCAGGATGCTGGTAAAGAGAATGAGTGGCCATTGCAGTTCCATGATCTACTCCTCTCCCTGCCAGGTGCGGTTGCGCAGGATATACGCGATGTGCGGGCCGTTGCCCACATCGGTCAGGTGGTAAACGTCTTTCTCCTCGTCGAACGGCTCCACCCAATCCTTCAGCGCGGTCAGCGAATCCTGCATGTCTTCGTAGGATGTCGACTTGTCGTGCGTCGGCGCGGGCGCACGGAAGGAATCGAGGCCTTTGTCCAAATCGCCGAAGAAGCGGGCGCGAGAGCCGCACTGCATGACGCATTGCGGAAGTTCGCCTTGCGCGGTGCGCTGTTCGCATAGCGTGCATTTCTCGACGACGCGCTCCTCCTCGTTGAGGTAGCGCACGCCATAGGGGCAGGCCATGACGCAGAACTGGCAGCCGATGCACTTCGACTTGTCAATCTGCACCGTGCCGTCCTCCATTTTCTGGGAGGCGCCGGTGGGGCACACCTGTACGCATTCGGGATTCTCGCAGTGCTGGCATTGGATGGGGAGGAAGTACATCTCCACATCGGGCCAGCTTCCGCACCCGTCAGCCTTCGGCGTAGGGCCGATGCGCAGCGTCTTGATCCAGAAATCGCCTGGCTGAACGCCGTTGACGGTTTTGCAGGCAGTCGAGCATGCCTGGCAACCGACGCAGCGGTTTAAGTCGGTAATAATGGCGTAACGTGCCATTTAAATCACGCTCCCATCCCATTCGGGCTCGCCCTGAACGCGGGCGCGCAGGCCGGAACCAGTCGGCACCCACTGGCGCAGGCGCGGGTCGGAGGCATCGTGGATGCACTCCACGCCGTTCGGGTCGCACGGCACCGGATTGCCGAATGGCGAGTTCTCGGCGGTCGCCTTGTACACGACCGTCGGGGTCGAGCGCATCGTGGCGCAGCCGGCAACGCAGTCTTGGCCGTAGGGGTCGTTGACCACGTTGATGCCGACCAACTCAAAGCCGTGGCTCGCGGTGTCGAACTCGGGGAACCACCATGCATGGTTGGCATTGACGACGCCCTCGGAAATGCCGTAGTACAGATCCAAAACCTCGCGGACCTTGCCCCAGGGGGTTTCGATCCATACCCAATCGCCCTGCTTCAGGCCGAGGCGCTTGGCGTCGTTGGGGTTCATCTCGATACGCGGAGACGGCCAAACCTCGCGGCACCAGGGCAACTGGCGATGCTCGGAGTGGAAGTACACTGGCTGGCGAGAACCCGTCGTCATGAGGAAGCAATTGTCGGGATACTTCTTGAGCGTCTCGGCATACTTGTGGTTCATGAAGTACTCGTCGTCGGCCGTATCGACCTTACTGGCGTCATAGAGCTCGGGCTTGGCTACCGGCGAGTCGGTAGGCTCGCGATAAATCGGGAAGCGGTCGTCGTCGCCTTGGAACCATTCGAGGTCGGAGTGCGCCCAGCGCGAATCTCCCTCGGGAATCTGACCCATATTGCAGATGTATGCCTCGCAGGTCAGCGACCAAATCTCAATCAGGCCGGAGGCCGTCATGAATCCGGGATGCAGATCGACGAGCGGGAACAGGTTGAAGCCGCCTTGCTGACGACGCCAGCCCATTTCGTGGCGACGCCACGTTCCCCAGCGTTCGGGATGCCATTCGCGGCAGTCCATCCAGCCGTGCTTGGTGAACCATTCTTTGGCCTGCGCCCAGGTGGGGCCGTCGGGGAATTCGGCGGTCTTCCAGGCGTCGACGTTGTCCTTCAGCACGCGGTCATGGTCGGGCCACAGGTACGTGGGAGCGCCAGAAGCGTCGTACTCGTCGCCGAGCTGCTTGGTCCACTTGTCGATGAAGGACTGGCACTGCGGCTTGAAGTTCAGGTTCTCGGCCGGCGCTGCCGTCTTCTCGCGCGTGTTCCAAGGCACACCCATGGCCTTGTACATACCGACGTTCCAGTCGGGGTCGTAAATCGTCTCGCCGGGGGCCTCGATGGCCTGGCAGCAGCAGCCGAACATGCCGCCTGCACCCTGGGATACGCGGGTGGAGTCGAGCTCCATCCAGTGCTGGCACGGGAAGATGATGTCGGCGTTGCCGTTGTTCGGGCAGAACCAGAGGTTGATGTCGACGAAGAAGTCGAGCTGGGTCATGGCGTCCCATGCGCGGGCGATGTTCGCCATGTTCATGACGTCGCCGGATTGGCACACGCCGCCATGGATGGCGTACGGGGTCTTCTTGACGTTGTAGCCGACTTCCTTGTTCTCGTTTTCCATGGCGAGCGACCAGTCGGGGTCTTGCAGGCAGCCGTCCCAAATGGCGTTCGCATCGGCCCAGCGAGCCCAGTAGCGGTTCAATGGGAAGCGATCGGCATCGACCTGGCCCGCCTGGCGGGTGAAGATCGTCGTCGGATTCGGCCATACTTGGGAGTTGCGCATGGCGCCGCCCATGCGTTTCGCGATGACGATGGCCTCGTCATCGGTGGGAACATGGTTGCCGTAGCGCTCTGCCAAAGGAGAGTCCTCGTCGATGAGGTACTGCACGAAATCCTGCATGTACTTGGCGAGGTCTTCCAGGCTGTAGTCGCGGCCTGGCCACGTTTTCGCCTTGTCGCCGTACGACGAGGAGGCCTGCATGTTGGAGCGGCCCGGGTTGCCGTCGAATTGGCTCTTGCACGAACCGCGGTTGCCGGCGGGCTCGTCGGAGTTGCCGGTGATGCAGCTCATGATCTGCAGGGCGCGGCAATTCTGAATGGAGTTACCATTCTGGTCGGTCGCGAGCTGGAAGTGCAGACCGCCATTGCCGAAGCGGGGATCGACGCGAGTCGTCCAGGTCTTAACGGCCTGTTCGCATTTCTCGCCAGGGACGCCGGTGATCTCTTCGACGGTCTTCCAGTCGTATTTGCTGGTGAGATCGTGGAACCCGTCCCATACGGTGCGGCACTTGTAGGTGTTGCCGTCTTTGAGCTGAATCTCGATTTCGCCAGGGAACAGGGCAGGTTTTTTCGGCAGGCCCGACGGATTGGTCGTCTTGCCCTTCTCGTTGCCTTCGTCCCAATAAGAATCGAATTGGGAATCCGCGGGATCGCACCACACCGAGGGATCGGGCAGCCATCCGTCGGCGATGAGGCCGGTGAGCGGGTGGGAGATAAACGAACCCGTAGTCGGGATCTTATGGGTCTCGCCTTCCCATTTGCCCTCTTCGGCATCCCAATAGGTGAGGCGGTTGTTGTTCTCGTCCCACACCATGAAGCGGGAGTACTTGCCGCCTTCTTTGATGTCGGCCTCGGTGATGAGCTTGGTGCGCATGTCGATGCCGCCATTGCCTTCGACGAGCCAGCCCTCGGTCAGCCAAGGCTTGTCGTCGCAGTACAAGAACGTCGCGTTCGACCAACGACGAACCATCGTGTCATCGTAGGCTTCGTTTTCGATGATCCAGTTCAGCCAGCCGAGCGCCATAGCGCCGTCGGTGCCGGGGCGAAGCGGCAGCCAGATGTCGGCTTCCTTTCCGAGCGGGGTCATGCGCGGGTCGACCAAGATATGCGCCTTCGCATGCGGAGCCACGTCGGAAATCGTGCGGTTCGTGGTGTCGTAGTTCGAGTATTCGACTGCGGTGCCCCACTGCACGTACACCTGCGGTTCCTGTTCAACTTCCATCCACGGCGAGCCCATCTCGTCGGTCATGATGCCGGCGAAGTGGCGCGGGCCTTTGCAGACCTGGTATGCGAGGTGCGCGTTCGGCGTGCCGAACAGCTGCTTCATGCCCTGATAGGGGCCAAGCGACCAGACGCGCGACGTGCCGCACATAACGAAAATGGATTGTCCGCCGTATTTGTCGACGACTTCGCCCAGGCCTTTGCCCGATAGCTCGAACGCCTCGTCAAGCGTGATGCGCACCCAACCGGGATCGTCGGAACCCTTGGGGTTCGTGCGCTTCACGGGATAACGCAGGCGGTCGGGATGATACGCCGCATGGATGGACGACTGCGACTTTGCGCAGCAGTGTCCGCGGCTTTGGGGCGCTGATTCGTCGCCCTCGACCTTGATGGCCTTGCCGTCTTGCACGGTTACCCACACGCCGCATTCGACCTTGCCGCATGCGCGGCAGCAGGTGCGGACGTGCTTGACCTCGCCAGCCTGCGGCGAGCTCGTTTCGGCAAGCGCCTTCTTCGGTGCGATTGCCTGGGAGCTTACTGCGGCGGCAGCGCCGGCGACTGCCAACGTCTTCACGAAACTGCGTCGTGACATGGTTAGCTGTGCCATAGATCCACCTTTCCTCTCCGTTTGCCCTTCTGTTGCTTTCACACTGGAAGGCTTCCCCTAAAACGGAAGGTGGTTCACGGTGCGGCAACTTCGCCTTGCTGCACCCGTCGAAATCCCCTTGCGTGCTAGGACCAGATTCCCCCTACTGCCTTGCTCTATGCGCTTCCGCACCCCCATTAGGCAAGGCGGCCCAATGCGATGCTCAGCATTGTAGAAACGGCGCGGATTTAGGCTTCATAGCATGGTTATGATTTGAAATATTATGTTTTATGAAAAATCATAAACACCAGATGAATTGCGTAAAATTAAATGATACTGGATAAATGGCGATTGGCTATTTTCAAAGGAGATTGGCAATCGGCACGGCTTATGATTCGGTGGTAGAACATCGGTATTCGCCGATATGATGGCGGGCAATTCAGCGAATGCCCAGCGCTTCCGCCCGTTCTGGAAAGGCGCGGCAATTATTCGCAAAAAGAGATGATACAATCCTCCCGTGCAGGCGTGCGAATTCATGGGGGAGGCGCGCGACGCCTTGGCGGAAAGTCCACGCGTTTCGGTGAGCCTGCAATAACCTCGGGGGGAGTTGCGCAGATGAGGCTGCCACACATCACCATTGAATACCAAGAAGAAGAGAGCTATGCCCTCGGCAGGGTGTCTTTGTCGCTTATTTTCGGCTTTGGCGTGCACTGGGCCTGGATATACCTATTCATGTTCAATGGCGGGCAGCTGTTTTATTCCAGTTCGGCGAACTTGCAGGACGCTTTGTTCCTTGTGTCTATCGCGCTGTTTTCGGCTACGCTTCTGTGCTACGGGATTCTCCTCGAGAAGGCGAGGAGTCTGTTCGCGACCGCGCGGAAACGCTCGCGAAACCGCCTCGTTGCGGCCATAATGGTGTTTCTCGGTATGGTTATTTCGGTTCTCGGCGGCGTGGTTTCCTCGGCGCCGTGGGTTGTTGTCGTTCTGTCGGGCGTATTGTGCGGCGTTGGGTCGGCTGTGCTTCTGATGAGCTATGCCGTTTCGTTTTCGGTGTGCGATCTGCCGACGGTTGCTGTGTGCCTTGCGGCGTCCCTTCCTTTGGGTGCTGTGGGGTTTGCCCTGGTTGTGCTTATGGAGCTTGCTCTTCCGGGCTCGGGCGGCCTTGTGTGTTTGGCGCTGCCATTCGTCGAATGCCTTTGTTTGACGGCGTGCTCGAAGCAGTTGGTCGACAATCTCGAATTCAGCTCGCTCACGATTCCCGTGTATACGCGTCCGTTCGCGTTGCATATCTGCTTGCCGTGTGCCGTTTTCGGCTTCGTTATGGGCCTCATAAGCGTTCGAGCCATCTCTTTTACCTTGAGCGAGGGCGTAAGTGATGCGATGCTCGCGATAGCGGCGTCGGGAATCGTGGTCGGTATTGTGCTCGTTGTGGCATTGCTCACGCAGCGCAAGTCCAACAACTTCGCATTCCGCACGCTTTTGCCTGTTGTGGCTGCTCTCCTTGTCGTTTTGGCCCTTGTCCCGAGCGCAAACGAAGGCTCGTCGGCCTCGTTTATTTTGTTCGGTTCCTACTCCATGCTTTCGGTATGCATCTGGATTCTTTGCTCCGATATTTCCCAGCGCTTCCGAATCAGCGCGTTCACGGCCTTCGGTTTCGGTTGGGGCATGATGTCGGTCGGTACGATGGTCGGCGTTGCCGCGTCAATGCCAGGCGGCCTCATGGCATCGTTTGCGACGGATGCGAATAAGCTTGTGGCCTTGGCTTTTGTCGCCATTACGTTTGGCTCGTCGCTTCTGCCGAACAATTCGGAGCTGCGACGCGCATTGAAGCGCGGCGCGTATTGCCCGGCTCTCGTGGGCGAAAACGATTACGCGATGGATATTCTTCGCGAGCAGAATGCGGCGATCGAGGCGGACTCAAAGCCCGATGCTGGATTCTCGGCGGATTTCACGCCTGGCGGTTTGGCGCAGGCCGTTGAGAAAGTTGCAATCGAAGCTTCCGAGAAGGAAGGCGGTGAGGCCGATTCGGCGGCGAAGGACGTTCGAACGGCGCCCGAGGCGGTTGCCAGGGATGATGCTTCGAAAACTGTCGCGCCCGATCAGGACATTAAGGCATGGGACGATAGTCTCGACAAGAAAACGCTCGACGCCATTGCGGCGGTGAGCGCAGCCGAAAAGGGGCAGCCGATAGATGCGATTTCCGAAGAGAGCAATCATCGCGCCATGGGCCGCTTCAAGCGCAAGTGCTCTGCCGTGGCCGATTGCTACTTGCTTTCGCGCAAAGAGACCGAAGTCATGTTCTTGCTGGCCAAAGGCTACAAATCGGCCCAGATCCAAGAAACGCTGTTCATATCCGAAGGCACGGCGAATACCCACATGCGCCACATCTATCGCAAGCTCAACGTGCACTCGCAGCGCGAGCTCATGGATATGGTTGATGCCGAACAGGTTCCCGAGCAGGACTTTTAAAATTACGCCGTTCTACGAACAGCGTAATGGCTCGACGTTTCAAGCGACTCTGGCTACCGGCTTGGCTGACTTTTGCTTGACCCGTAAGAATTCGAAAGCGAAAAAGAAGCCCGGAGTGGGTTGCTCTTCCGGGCGAAACAAGGTCGTCTGAGTTCAAACTCGATCTTCATTCTAAAGTTAAACGAAGCCAGGTGAGCGCATAGTGAGCGCAGCGAACGGTAGCGAACCGTGGCCTTGTTCGCCCGGAAGAGCAACCCGCTCCAGGCGGTGGGACCTGGCGATTATCTCTCGTAGATTTGGTCGGTCTTCGTCATGGTCCTCATGGTGTGCCATATGGCATGGGGCTGGTCGCGCTCCACGATGGGTGGTTCCATGACGAAGCGCTCCGCCTGGCCTTCAATCATGGCGCGGGCATTCACTTCATCGAGCACTTCGATGGCGTCAGCTGGGCAAATTTCTTCGCAGCAGCGGCATTTCACGCAGTCGCCAGGGTAATGCTCCACGCCGAAGGTACCGTCGGGGTCTTGGAATTTCGTGATGGCGCCCGTGGGACAGAACGTCGCGCACATGCGGCATGATTTGCATTTGTCCAGGTCGATAACGACGTGACCCCACAGACGCGTGGCGACGTTCTCGTCTTTCGGCTCGCCCAGCGTGGCCAGCGCGTCGAGCAGGCGCGCACGGCGGTCTGGCACGAAGTGCGCCAGCGTTCCGTCTTCCATCACTTTCATATAGCGAGCGGGCGCATGCTCGGCCTCTTCGATTCCCAAAGCGTCTTTCGCGGCGGCGTCCGCCGCCTTCGCCCCCAGGTTGCGCAGCTCTTTGCGGTCTTCCGCGAAGAGGGCGCGCTTGCCTTTGTCGTAGCCGTCTTTCGCGGCGCGCATGCTGCCTGGCAGCTTGTGGGTCAGCCTTACGCACGCATTGCTTCCCCATGCCTCGAGCAGCCGTTTCTCGGTTTCTGCCACGTCTTGCGCGCATCCCCACCCCGTTGCGTGCTCGCAGTTTTCGCAATTTCCGCGAACGAGGGACACGTCGGTCGCTCCAGCGGCGATAAGGGCGGTGATGAGGGACTCTTCCGCACGCCCCAGGCATTCAACTCGAACGACTTTGTCTTCGTCGTAGAGGCCCGATGCCCGAGTGAGCAGTTGGGCGCAGGCGATGCAGGCGTGGCCATCGGCGGCTTTCATGGCCTTCATGGCGCGATTCTCCAGGTCGGCGTCGGCGGGGTGGTGGGCCTCGAGCGCGCATGTCGGGCATACCGTTGCGCATGTGCCGCAGCCGATGCACTTCTCGGGCGAAATCGAAAGCTCCTCGCCGTCGTAGTGAATGCAGCCCGATGTGCATGCCGAGGCGCAGCGCAGACAGTCGGCGTTGCGATTGCGAACCAGAATGCAGCGCTCCTGATGCACGGTAACGAATGGGCTGTCGAGCTTCGAAATAAGGCCCAACATAGTAGAGATGCTCGGCATAGCGATTCCCCCTTGAATTGCCGTATGAGCCGACTGAAGTGGCGTTTCCCCTGTACGCGACCATCATAGGGCCGCTTTCATATGGCAAATCATAGAGTCCGTATTATTCCCCGTATGAAAGTCTTTCCTATACTCGGTGGCGTCGAATGACATTTGGGGAATCGAATACAAGGGGGTAATCATGGCAATGCTTAGGCCGTCTTTGACGCTCGTGCTCGATTTGGACGAGCGCATCGCGAGCGATGACACGGTCCTCGAGATTCGCCGCACGTATGCGCACATTTGCACGCCAGTGATTCGCACGCATGCCGCCAGCGGAGACGACGCGCCTGTCGTCAATGAGGCTCGAATGCTCGTGAACGTGGGAGCGCGCAAATATCTGCATTCCGCCGACGAGGGCGCCGATGATTTGTGGAACGAAATCGTTGAGCCGTGGATTAAGAATATTCTGCACAAGGTCGGCAACAACATGAAGGTCTTCAACGACCGCCAGCGAAAAATCAAGCTGCCAGAGGTTGTCTTCGAGCGCGTGGACGTTGAGCTGCAGGGCGGCGAGTTCGTCGTTGCGCTTCATACCGACCCGCTGAGCGAAGTCGACGAGAGCCTGCACGAGCAAGTGGGCCTTGCGCGCGAGCTTTTGAACGCGGGCCTTCTGGAGGGCGCCGTGCGCGTGGACGCCCCGAGCGACGAATCGTACGAAGCTCAGCGCGAATCCGCATGGCAGGCATGGATTGTCGAGCATCCCGAGGCGCTTGAGCCGAAACCCGAGCCCGAGCCCGAGCCTGAGCCCGAGTCGGAGCCTGAACCCGAATTGACGCGCGAAGAATGGCTCGCTCGCGACGAAGAGGCGAAAAGCTACGAGAACACGCACGTCGCTCCCACCGATTCCGAGGCGCTCCCCCCCATTGAGCGTGAGGAAGAGGAAGAGGAGCCCGAGCAGTTCGATTTCGAGGTCGGCTATGACGCATGGAGTGTGACATTCGCCGATGGGTCGAAGAGGAACTTCAACGCGGCCTCGCGCGAGTTCGTCGATTAGCGAGGGCGTGGCTTCCATGGATGCTTCGAAGCTTTCCGAAGATGCTGCGCGGGAGATCTCGCGTGCGATATGCGTGCGCTGGCGCGATCCGAGCGAAGAGCTTTTGGGTTTGGCGCGCGTGGCGCATGCGCTCATCGATCGGGGCGAGTGCAAGCCGAGCGATGTCTGCTTCGCGGTGCCCAATCTGAATTGGGGCATGCAGATGCGCCGGGCGTGCAGCGCGGCGAAATTGTCGTCGACGCTTTGCATGGCTTCGCCACGCATTTCGCGGGAGGCTCAAGACGCGCTCGCGGCGCTCGACGTTCTTTCCGACCCCGCGTCGCCTGAGGCTCGTTCGGACTATGCCTCTTTCGGCCACACCGATGCCGAGATTGACGCTTTGGTCGCGAAGTGCGCTTCTTTGCACGGGTTTACCCTCATCAAGCTTTTGGGGATAGACCGCATAGCCGATTTCGACCATGCCCGCTACCACGTGACGGGTGTCGAAGCGCCCGCCGATTTGGCCGAAACGCTGCGCCGTCGCATTGAGCATCCGCTCATTCCGCCGCATGTGGAAGTCGCTCCCATTATTGGTATGCGCGACGTCGCCGCGGCGGGAAGCTTCGCGTGGGTCTTTCTCGTCGGTTGCGTGGGCGGTTTGGTGCCGGCTTCTGCAGCATGCGGGGAACCAAACGACGAAGCGCGCAACGAGGCCGAAAGGCTCTGGCGCGAGGCGTTCGTGGGATCGATAGGCGCCGCATCCCGCACGGCCGTCGTCTCTTACTTTGAGAGGGTCGACGCTTCTATCGCCGATGCCGCTCGTATCCGCTATGCCCGATGCAAGATGGAGCATGGTCGCAAACTCGCCATGTGCGCGCCTACGGAGTTTCTCGCGCAAGCTGGCGCCGCTCGCCCCACAACGGTGGGCGGTCAGGCATTTCTGCGCGATTTCGATTTGAATTGATTGGAGATATTCCTATGACCGATACGAATGAACTGGACGCCTTCAACTTCGCGTTCGACCCCATGCTCGACCCCATGGGCGGCGGCATGACGCCCGACGACGGCGACGAAGACACGCCCGGCCCCTTCACGGAAAACGTCGAGGGCCGCTCCGAATTCCTGCCGCCCGACCCCGACCGCATTCCCGTTGTCGATCACGGCGTGAAGCAGGATAGCGAAGAATACGCCGCCCGCCCCGCAGCCGATCGCACGCGCCAGCTGTTTGAGCAGTTGAAATCGCAGCGCAGCATTTTGGTGGGCATGGTCGAGGCTGCGCGTACCCCCGCGTCGATCGACGACATCGAGCACGCTGTTGAGGATTTGCGTGAGCGCCGTTTCACCATGTATTCCACGGCGAACTTGTGCTCCATGCTGGAAACCGCCGGCGCGTTTCTGCGCGTGACGGAAGACGGCAAGCCCTATTCCGAGGTCGTCATTGAGCCCGATGTGGTGGTGGAAGACGGCGAGGAATATTGGGTTGCCTTGCGTCCGCCGAAAGTGTGCTGGGTGTCTACCGACGCCGCATTCGAGGTGTGCGATTCGGCCGGATTCCAAGACAAGCTGGAAGCGCTCTTCGACGAGGAATCCGAATTGCTGCCCATCTACAAGCGAGTGCTCGCCATGACGGCGGCCGAAGGTGGCGCCGCGATGTCCGATTTGTCTGCCGCTGTCGACTCCAACCCGCTGATAGCCGAGCCGCGCACGTTTTTCGTGCAGCATTTCGTCGAAAGCCTCGAGCGTTGCGCCGCCGTCGAATGGGCGGGCAAGGCCTGGGAGGCAACGGCGTTCGGCAAGCAGGCGCTGGAAGACCTGGCCGATGTGGAAGACGACTACGTCTCCGACAGCGAAGCGAAAGTCGGCGAAGTCGCGGCCGAGTCCGATGGCATTCGTTGGTAGCGCGGGAAGGGATTTGAAATGACCGAGATGAACGAAACCCAGGCTGCGCAGGAAGAGACCACGCTGGCCGATGTGCATGTGGCGCTGAAGGAGCGCACGGCGACCTACGGGCTGCTGTCGCGGCTTTTCCGCAAGGAAGTCGACGAGCGATTGCTGAACGAGATGCGCGGGCTGCGCTTCCGCGTATCTACGGGAAACGCCGACGTGGATGAGGGCAATAGGCAGATCGCCACATACTTGAGCGGGGTATGGGAGAACTCCATCACCGAGTTGGCCGCTGACTACATGCGCGTGTTCTTCGGGCACGGCTATAACGGCCATGCCGCAGCCTACCCGTTCGAAAGCGTGTACACATCCGAGAAACGCCTGATGATGCAAAGCGCCCGCGACGAGGTCTTGGCCCTGTATCGCGCTGCCGGCCTTGATAAGGACGACGACTGGAAAGAGGGGGAAGACCACATCGCCCTGGAGCTGGAATATATGCAGATTCTGGCGGGGCGCGCAGCCGACGCGCTGCTGAAGGGCGACCGAGACGGCGCCATCGCGCAGCTTACGGCGCAGCGCAACTTCCTCGACGACCATCTGCTCGGTTGGGTTCCGATGCTCGCCGCCGAGATGAGGAAATTCGCGAAGACAGACTTCTATCGCGGCCTTGCGAATATGACGGTGGGCTTTCTTGAGTGCGATCTTGAGCTGCTCGACGATTTGCTCGCCGACGACTAGAGAAGAGCTTGGCTTGCCGTGGAGGCAATCCGAAGAGGGGGCATTATGGAAGATGAGAACGGGAAGCTCTATGCTGGCATGACGCGAAGAACGCTGTGCCTCGGCGCGGGCGGAGCCGCGGTGCTGCTTGCCATGGGCGGCTTGAAGGCCGTTCCCGCGCAGGCGAAGGTTCGCCCGCCCGGCGGGCAGGACGAGGAGCGCTTGATTTCGTCGTGCATTCGCTGCGAGCGCTGCGTTGAGGCATGTCCAAAATCGGCGCTGCGTCCGGCGCATGTCGAAGACGGCATTCTGGGCGTGCGCACGCCTTCATCGAATTTCGATGAAGGATGGTGCGATTTCTGTGCCGAGGCGAACGGCGGCGTGCCGCGCTGCGTGCAGGCGTGCCCGACCGAGGCGCTGAAACTTCCCGAGAATGCCGAGCCGGCCACGACGGTCATCGGCAAGGCGCGTCTTATCAAAGACTGGTGCTTGGCCTGGAGCAAGGCGAATGGATGCCGGTTTTGCTATGACGCTTGCCCCTACGAGGCCATCGAGCTGGACGAATACGGCCGTCCGGTGGTCATCGAAGACAAATGCAATGGCTGCGGAGCCTGCCAATGCTCGTGCGTGTCTATGAAAGAGGGCTCCATCACCTCGGGCGCAACGTCGCGCGCAATCGTTGTCGATCCTATTTCTCAGGCGTAAGGGGGAGCCATGAAATCGAACAAGCTTCGGATTATCATCCCCTTGGCTGTGCTGCTGATTGCCGGCGTGGGGTTCGCCACGCATAACGGGTTAGGCACGCTTTCGGCCGTGGGCTGGGAGAGCATTTCTGTCCTGTGTCCCCTTGGAGCGCTGGGAACCATGCTTGCCAGCAAGACGATTGTGCCTCGTGCGCTTATCTCGCTCGTCATCGCCGTGGTGGCGATCATCATTTTGGGCCGTGCGTTCTGCGGATGGATTTGCCCCGTTCCCGTATGGAGCAAACTGCGCACCGTCGCGAAGAAGCAGGAGCCGGCCGATAAGGGCAAAGAAGGCTCGGAAGCGCACGACGGCGGCAAGGCCGACATTCCCGACTCGCTGACGCCCGAAGAGCTGAAGATGCTGAAACGCGGATGCAAGGGTTGCGGTGCGCAGGAACCCTCGAATTCGCGGCATGTGGTGCTCGGCGGCGCGCTGCTGTCCGCCGCAATCTTCGGATTCCCGGTGTTTTGCCTTATCTGCCCCATCGGTTTGTCATTCGCGTTCGTCTTCGTGCTGATTCTTCTTTTCGGCGGCGGCGATGTGACGTGGTCGGTTCTGCTTATTCCCGCCCTGTTGCTGGTTGAGGTCGTGTTTTTCCGCAAGTGGTGCAGCCATATTTGCCCGCTTTCGGCGCTCATGAGCTTGGTGGGCAAGGCGAATCGCACATTCAGGCCCTCCATCGACGACACGAAGTGTCTGGAAACGTCGCATGGGAAGAAATGCGGCCGCTGCTCTCAGGTGTGCGAGGTCGCCATCGATCCCCGCCATCCAGAGCTCGGGGCGAACATGTCCGAATGCATCCGCTGCAGAAAATGCATCGACGTATGTCCCGGCAAGGCCATCTCGATGCCGTTTATCGCGAAGAAGTCCGCGAACTCCGTGGAACTTCCCGCTCATGAGTCGACGAAGAAATAGCGTCCCCTCTTCCGCCCCGCGCATGCGCGGGGCGGCCCCTCCCCGACGGCGATCTTTCGGCTTTCCTATGCTCGCGAGATCTTCGTCGGGGGAGGGCTGGAGTATTCGATTCCCCATTTCGAGAACCGGACCTCCCCATATATGATGCATGAGTTCGGCGGAACGTCGAACCTCTCGATACCGAAAGCCCGCAGGACAAGACGGCCTTGAGCAGCGCTTTCCAAGGCGTTGTGAGGCACGGCTCTGCTTCGGAGGTAGTGATGAGCGAACAGCGCAAGGCGGTTTTTAGCGAAGTGCCGCATGTGGAATGCCTTATCGGAGGGCCCGCGTGCGGAAAGACCACGAAGCTGCTCGATCGGGCTTTCCTTCGCGCACAGGTGGGCGATGACGTGCTCGTCGTATGCTCGTCGAAGGCGTCAGCCGAGCGTGCGAGAAGCCTCGCTCAATTGCGCCAGTCTGCGAACCTCGAGATAAAGACGGGCATCGAGCTTGCGTGCGACGTGCTGCGCGACGAATCCCTCGCCGAGCGTGGCATGCGCAGCCGCCTGTTGAGTCGCGCCGAAGAGCGCGTGCTCATGGAAGACGTGAAGACGTGCGGCATCAAGCGCCGACGTCTGCGCGAGCTCGTCGCGTTCCTGGAATGCGGCTGGAGCAATCTCGATGACGAAGACCCCGAGTGGATGAAGACCAACGAAGAGGAGCTTGTCTCCGATTTGCTGCGGGGTAATCTGGAGTTCACGGGCGGCGTGCTGGCCTGCGAGGTGTCGGCTCTTGCCTACCGCGCGCTGCGCGACGACGCCAAGCTTGCGGAAAAGTATGCGTGCAGCTGCGTGTTCGCGGATGATTTCGAGCAGATGGGCAAAGCGACGCAGGCGCTCGTCTGCCTCCTTGCCCGTGATTCGCTTCTCATTGCGTCGGGCGATACGCCTTGCGTCGCCGTCGATGAGCCCTATCCGTATTTCCAGGGGGTCGGCGAGCTGCTTTCCGCAAACCCCGAGGTCAGGGTCGAGCATCTAACGCTGTGCTATCGACCTGCGGAAATCGTTGATGTATTGAATGCTTTGCGAGCTGATGCTTCGCTCGAGGCGCCGAAGCTCGATGCGTGCGGCGAGCCAGAGAGGCCAGAGTCATCGTCGACGGATGAAGGCGGCAATCGCGACGAGGAAGGCGCCGAGCCTGTGCGTCCGACGGTTTGCGTCCGCATGGCGGAGGGCATTGTGCCCGAATTCGCCGATATCGTCAGCGAGGTTCGCGAAGCCATCGCCTCGGGCGTATCTGCGTCGCGCATATACGTGGCGGGGACGAATGGCGTTTGGCGCGCAAATCTGCAACGCTATCTGCGGCAATCGGGCATTCCTGTATGCGGCGCGAAGCGCGTTGGGGCGAATCCTGGGCAGGCGCCCTCGATGCGCATGCTTGTTGGTCAGGGAGACCCGCTGTGCCGCAGCGTGCAAATCGCCCGTCTTCGCGCCATTGCCCAGCCGCAGGGGATGCGGCTCGAAGAGGCGCTCGACGCGCTTGCGAAGGGAAATCTGGTTGGCGCGTCGAAAGATGACCGGTTGCTCGACGGCCTTGCCGAAGCATATTGGGCAGCGCGCGGAAAGCAGGCCGATATGGATGCATCGCCGCATTTCGAAGCACCCGATTGCCTCGAAGGCGTGCGTGTGGGCACTCCGCTTGAGACGTTGGGGCGTGAGTTCGATCTGGTGATATTCGGCGGCTTTGTGAACGGCTTCATTCCGTCGGCGGAGTACTTCGATTCCTCGGCCATGGTGGGCGCGGCAAAAGAGCGGGCCCATGCTGCCGATATTCAGGCCCTTTATCGTGTGGTCGCTTCGGCTCGCGAGCGTATTGCCTTCACGGGATTTTCCGAATGCGGGTTGGAATCGGCCGAGCAGCTGAAGCTGCGCATAGCGAGAATCAGGCTGAAGCGAGGCGTGCGCATGTGCTCGATCGAGCCGAGCGAATTGCTCAAATACGTCGATCGGCAGTTTGCGCAATAAGTGAAGGGAAGTTTTCGTCGGGAAAATGGCGCACGCGGCGATGCTTTTACCTTATAGTGAACGCTATGAATACGAACAATCAAAACCCCTACAGCGGGCGTCCTCGGACGCAGCGGCCTGCCCAACAGGGAGGCTTCGTTCCTGCTCGTCCCGCTCAGCCGCGCCATGCGGCGAATCCCTATTCCGCCCGGGGTCCTCAAGCTCGGGCATCCCAAAACCGCGCCGCCGCCCAGCCGAGGCGGGCGCAAGGCGCGCCTGCAAACTTCGCGATGGCGGGCGAGGCGCGCAACTACTCCCGGGCCAATTACGGCTCGAACATGGGGGGAGGGAAGCACGGTCGCGGCAGCGGCAAGCGTCGCATATGGACGGTCGTTTTCATTATCGCGGCCCTTGTTCTCGCCATTTCGCTCGGCGTTTTGGCCGTTATTGGCTATGGGTATTGGCACGGCACTCAGGTCTACGACAATCTGTCAGAGCAGTCGGGCCTGGCCAAAGAGGCAAACGCTCTCGAGGAAATGACCATCGACTGGGATTCTTTGCGCGCGCAAAACGAAGATATCGTCGGGTGGGTCTATATGCCGGGCACGAGCATCGACTATCCCATTGTCCAGGGAAGCGATGACGAAGAATACCTGCAGAAAGATTTCACGGGCGATTCGGGCGGCCTGGTTCATAAGGGCACTATTTTCCTGTCGGCGACAAACGAGGCCGATTTCTCCGATGACAATAACTTCATCTATGGGCACAACATGAACGACGAAACCATGTTCGCCCATATCCTCGCCATGACCGACCAAAGCGAATTCGACGCGGCGCGAACCTTCTATATCCTTACGCCGACGCAGAACTATCGCTGCCAGACGTTTGCGATTGACATTGTGAAAAACACCGCGGTCGAACTTCTGCAACCGCAGTTCGCCGACGCGTCGGCTATGACGTCGTACATGTCCGCCCGCATTTCGGCATCGTCGGTAAGCGCTCCGACCGATATCGATTTGGCGTCCATTTCGAAGATTTTCACGCTCATCACCTGCGGTGACGACTATGCCACAACGCGCGCTGTGCTCTTCGGCGGCTGCGTTGAGCAGGCCACGCCCGTGAATGCCTCTTCTTCGGCGACAACCATCAACGACGCCGCTACGACATCCGAAGCCGTCAGCCTCGCGCAGGCCGCCTAATATCGCCTGCTTGCCGTCGCATAATCGAAAGCCCGGGAGTCTCTCGGGCTTTTTCATTTATTTCGTCTGTGCAGGCCCGCTTTTCGGCGGCGCTTCGGCGTGCCGATGGTACCATGCGAGTAATGGACCGCTTATGCGGTCGAATCATCAGATGGCATCGATTGTTCCAGCAAGGGGGAATACCGGGTGGCAACGTCTATCTTTCCCGGCGAAAAGCCAGATCGGCCTGAAGAGGAGTGCGCGGTATTCGGCGTGTACTCAACCACCGACGACGTGGCGAGGCTGACCTGCTTCGGCCTGCAGGCTTTGCAGCATCGCGGCCAAGAGAGCGCGGGCATCGCCGTGGGCGATGGCGATACGGTCACGGTCACGAAGGACCTCGGCCTGGTGACCCAGGTGTTCAACGAGAGCGCGCTCGCCGCGCTTCGGGGCGAGGTCGCCGTGGGACATTGCCGCTACTCGACGAGCGGCGGCATGGGCAGTTGGACAAGCGCCCAGCCTCATATGTCGGCCATCGACGAGGTGCTCATCGCGCTGGCGCATAACGGCACGCTGGTGAACACGAATCGCATTCGCGCCGATCTCATTAGCAAGGGCGTCGAATTCCGCAGCAATACCGATTCCGAGGTTGCGTGCCAGGTCATTGGCTATTACACGCGCGAGACGCACCATCTTACGCAGGGCATCAAAACGGCCATGGAAATGATCGACGGCGCCTATGCCATGGTGCTGGCGAGCCCCACGGCGCTGTACGCTTTCCGCGACCCGCACGGCATTCGCCCGCTGTGCTTGGGCAAGCTTCCCGACGAACGCGGCTGGGTGGTTTCGAGCGAGACGTGCGGCCTCGACATCGTGGGCGCCGAATTCGTGCGCGACGTGAAGCCGGGCGAGATCATCCGCATCAACGATACGGGCATTTCCACGCTGCAGGCCATCGAGCCCAAAGAGCCGCGCGGCTGCATTTTCGAGTACGTTTATTTCGCCCGCCCCGATTCCACCATCGATGGGCAAAGCGTCTACCAGGCTCGACGCGCCATGGGACGCATTCTGGCCCGCGAGTTTCCCGTCGATGCCGACCTCGTGCTCGGCGTGCCCGATTCGGGCGTGCCGGGGGCGCTTGGCTATGCAGAGGAAAGCGGCATCCAATTCACCGACGGCATCGTGAAGAACCGCTACGTGGGCCGCACCTTTATCCAGCCTACGCAGGAAATGCGCCAGATGGGCATTCGCATCAAGCTCAATCCGCTGCCGAGCGTTATCGGCGGCAAGCGTTTAGTGGTGATCGACGATTCCATCGTGCGCGGCAACACGTCGAAGAAGCTCATCGACATGCTTCGCGCGGCAGGTGCGGCCGAGGTGCATTTGCGCATCGTGAGCCCCGAGGTCATGTGGCCGTGCTTCTACGGCATCGATACGGCGAACCAAGACCAGCTCATCGCGGCGAACATGAGCAATGCCGAAATGTGCGAGTTCATCGGCTGCGATTCGCTCGAGTTCATCTCGCTCGAAGGTTTGCGCGAGGCGGTGGGCGACGCGCACAGCAAAACGTTTTGCGAGGCGTGCTTCACGGGCGAATATCCCGTCAAGCTGCCCGAATCTATCACGAAGAACGCGTTTCTGAAGAAAGATTAACCAGCGAGGTTTGCGAATGGGCCAAAGGGGCTGTCCCCTCGGCCCATGTCAATCGAAGGAGTCAAATCCATGGCAGAAATCACTTATGCCGATGCGGGCGTCGACATCGAAGAGGGAGCAGCTGCTGTCGACGCTATCAAAGACGCCGTGCATTCCACCTACCGCCCCGAGGTCGTAGGCGATATCGGCGGCTTCGGCGGCTTGTTCTCCGCGGCGGCATTCAAAGGTATGGAAGAGCCGCTCATGGTTTCGGGAACCGACGGCGTGGGGACCAAGCTCAAGGTCGCCCAGCTTATCGGCAAGCACGAAACTGTGGGCATCGACTTGGTGGCGATGTGCGTGAACGACATTCTCGCATGTGGAGCCGAGCCGCTGTTCTTCTTGGATTACATCGCCATCGGCAAGCTGAAGAAAGAGCATGTGGCCAAGGTCGTCGGCGGCATCGCCGAAGGCTGCCGCCAGGCTGGCTGCGCGCTCATCGGCGGCGAAATGGCAGAGCATCCAGGCGTGATGGATCCCGACGATTACGACCTTTCCGGCTTTACGGTGGGCGTCGTTGACCGTCCGAAGATGATTGGCCCCGATGGCGTCGTTGAAGGCGACGTGCTGGTTGGCTTGCGTTCGAGCGGCTTTCATTCCAATGGGTATTCGCTGGTACGCAAGGTGCTCGTCGAGGGCAAAACCGCCGAAGAGTTAGCGGCGCCCGTGCCCGATTTGAACGGCGAATCGTTGGGCGATGCGCTCATAGCGCCCACGCGCATTTACGTGAAGCCCGTGCTGAATTGCCTGCGCAACCTGCCAGGTGATGTGCACGCTCTCGCGCACATCACGGGCGGCGGCATCACCGAGAACCTGAACCGTGCGCTGCCCGCAAATATGGACGCGCTGGTGAACATGGATGCGTGGGAAGTGCCCGCCATCATCAAGATGGGCATCGATGCTGCGGGTCTCACCGACGAAGAAGCGCGCAAGACCTTCAACATGGGCATCGGCATGGTACTCATCGTCGACGCCGCGCGCGTTGACGCTGTGATGGACGAGCTGAAGGCTTCGGGCGAGCAGCCGGTTGTCGTCGGCAAAATCGTCGAAGGCACGGGCGTGGTTCGCTACGCCGAATAGGTGCAGGTTGCGGGTCGGGAATCGTCTGGCCCGCTTTTTGTTTTTCGTCCTGCCGTTCCGGCTGGTGCCGGAGGGGGCGTGCGGAAACCGGCGCTGCGGCTACCGCTCGCTTTGCTCGCTATGCGCCTTGCTCTGCGCCCTATATAAGGAGAAGTTTGTGCGCAGAAGGTTTCCGCACGCCCCCTCCGGCACCAGCCGGACCTGACCTGTTAAATGCTCTGAGCGTTTAACAGGTTAGCGTTTAACAGGTTAGCGCCCGCTTGGCGGTACTTCATTTTGAAATAAAACGCGAAAATGAACACCGACGGTCTGTTGCGCAGCCCCCGCAGGCGCCTCGCCAGACCGAACTTCGCAAGTGGTATGCGATGCTGGAATAAACCGCCGCTTTACGCAGCGATTCGTTCGAATAATTCGTCTTCAGGAAAGGGCTTTCTATGGCGCAACCTTTGAAAATTGCCGTGCTGCTTTCGGGTTCGGGCACGAATCTGCAGGCGCTTATCGACGATATCGCCGCTGGCACGTTGGATGCCGAAATCGTGCAGGTGGTTTCGTCGCGTCCCGATGCGTATGGCATCGAACGCGCGAAGGCGGCGGGCATTCCTGTGCTCGTGATGAATAAGGCGCTGTATGCCGATGCCGAGGCCGCCGATGCGCAAATCGTTGAAGCAGCGCAGTCGGCTGGCGCTGAGTATATCGTTATGGCTGGCTATATGCGCAAGGTGACGCCCGTCATGCTGCGCGCATTTTCGAACCGCGTGCTGAATTTGCATCCAGCGCTGCTGCCATCGTTCAAGGGCGCGCATGCCATCCGCGATGCGTTTGAGGCGGGTGTGAAGGTGACGGGCGTTACGGTGCATTTCGCCAATGAAGACTACGACAAGGGCCCCGTTGTGGCGCAGCGCGCCGTGGAAGTTGCCGAAGACGATACGCTCGAGTCGCTCGAGGCGAAAATTCATGCGGTGGAACATGTGCTGTACCCGCAAGCGGTGCAGCTCATTGCCGAAGGCCGCGTGCACGTCGATGCGGAAACGGGTCGCGTTCATATCCAATAACTGAGATTTTAACCTTCGATTGAGGTGAAGGCGCAATGCTGTTTGGGCCGGTGGATTCCTTGGCTGAATGCCAGACAATTGAATTTAAAGAAGCTTCGGTCCGTCTTCCCGACGATGTATGGGAGACATATTCGGCATTTGCCAATACGGAAGGCGGGCAGGTCGTCTTGGGCGTTGCAGAACCGTCTCCTGGCGTCTTCAGGGTAGATGGAGTCGGGAATGCGCGTTCCATCGTAAGACAATTTTGGGAAAATGTTCGTAACACTCAGCGCGTTGAGAAGGACGTAATGCTTCCCGATGGGGTCTATGTCGATTGCAGCTATGGGGTTGAACTGGTCGTTATTAAAGTTCCTAGGGCAGAAAGGCATGCAAGGCCGGTTCGTGTATATGATAAAAAAACGCGACAATTCGTAGCCTTCGTACGTCGCGACACCATCGATACGCGTTGTAACGATTCGGAAATTCGTTTGCTCGAATATGATGCTCTTCCTGTTGCCGATAGGCGTGCTCTTGAAGAATTTGAGATTTCGGCCTTGGACGAAAGCACCATTGGGTCATATCGTCAACTTTTTAATACCAATAAGCCCGGTCACCCATGGAGTTTAGAAAGTGATGCTGATTTTCTCTATAAAATTGGCGCATTGGCGAAAGACCAGGCTGGACGTTTGCGTCCTACACTGGCAGGGTTGTTGGCCTTTGGTCACGAATACGAGATAACTAATCTCCTTCCATATTATTTGTTAGATTATCGAAACGAATCGTCGGGAAATGCACGCTGGGATGATCGGACGACTTCTAATAGCGGAGAATGGAGCGGGAATCTCTTTGATTTCTATTTCGCAATAATGCCAAAAATTGATGCAATGCTATCGTCTCCTTTGTCTATCTCCCAAGATGGCGCTTCGCACCGTTTTTCAAATAATGTGAAGGACGCTGTGCATGAGGCGCTAGCGAATGCTTTGGTTCATGCTTACTATGGTGGGCAAAGCACAGTACGCGTAATCGTCAAGAGCGATAAGATTATCTTCGAAAATGCGGGATCGTTCCTCGTCGATCGCAACGTTGCGATAGCCGGAGGTATCTCTGACCCCAGGAACCCCACGCTCATGAGGATTTTCGGGATGGTTGGCATAAGCGACCGTGCTGGAAGCGGCCTGTGCGCAATTTATTCAACATGGAAGAAAGAATACAATTCGACTCCGCGCTTGTCTGAATCGTATGCGCCGGCAAAGGTTGTTTTCGAGTTGCCGATTGATGGGTCCACAGTTGGTGACGTTGGGCTTCATGGCACGGTGGACGAGGATGCGCTTCTTTTGCTTTGTCGAAAAGAGCAGGGAATTACTGCGGAAGAGGCTGCTCGATATTTTGGGGTATTGCCTCGCGCTATACAGAAGCGTATGAAAAAACTTGAATCTAATGGTGTGGTCACCCATGAGAAAAGAGGGCGAACTTTTTACTATAAGGTTCGTTCGATGAAACAATGAGGTCAAGTTTGTCGCGTCCGTTCGCGAACGGGACGCCATGAAGACTGTTTTTCGCGTCCCGTTCGCGAACGGGACGCCCTGCAAGAATATTGTGGCGGCGATTTTGAACGAGAGGTTTGTGATACAGATGACAACAGCGAGTTATCTGCGCGCGCTCGCGGCCGATATTGCAGCGGGTAGGCCGGTGGAGCTTTCCGCCGACGAGTTCCCGTGTTTTGCGCCCGCGGCGCTTGAGGGTCGCGCGCATGTGACGCCGGCCACACTTGCGGGAATAGCTGCAGGCCTTACGCCGGCTGATGCGTGCGTGTTCGAGCGCGCCGCCCGCGCAATCGACGAAGGCGACTTGGCTTGGATCGGCTTCAAAGTGGTCTACGATGCGCCGGCGGCCGTGTCCAACACCGACAACGAAGTCACCAAGAAATACGGCGACGTGGGTTCTGCCAACGGCGATTCGTTCGTGTTCTTCTGCAACGATGCGAAAGAAATCGTGTGCGGGCGCGAATATTCGCCGCGCGACACGTTCCAGATGAAAGATGCCACGCGCGGCCCGGCCATGCATACTGAGCAGTTCGAGGGGCTCACCTGGCTTTCCGTGCCGCTGTTCGACAAGGTGCGCGTGTGGCTGCTCGGCGCGTCCGACGCGTCGGCCGAAGTCGCCGCGCTTGCGTACCACGTTGGTTTCGACGTGATGGCCGTCGACTATGACCCGGCCTATATTTCCGAAGAGCGTTTCCCGAATGCGCATCGCATGCTTCTTTCCGGCGGCAACTTCGACGAGCTCGCCGAGATCAAGCCGTCGCCCGCCGATTACGCATGCGTGCTGACGCGCGGCCACATGTTTGATCCCGAAGCATGTGTATGGGCGACCGGTAACAATTTGCACTATGTGGGCATGATGGGTTGTAAGGGTAAAAACGATACCGTTCATGAGCTGGTACTTTCTAAAGGCGGCACCGAAGAAGGCTGGCAGCGCATCAAACGCCCCATCGGTTTGAAATTCGGTGCGAAAACGCCAGCCGAGCTCGCCATTGCCATTGTGGCCGAGCTGGTTGACGTGCGTTACAAGCAGAATTATTCCGAAGCTGCGCGCGCAAAGCACGAGGCAAGCTTGGGTCGGTAGATGTGCGGCAGGCGCTCGGCGGCTCGGCGCATGCATGGCTTTTTCGTTCTCTTGCGCGTCGGAGTGCTCGCACGCACCGTTTGCTTGGTAAGGTGTACCCAAAAGGGTTGACGATAGAAAGATTGGAGCGAAGGTGGCTAATCCCCAGGTTAAACGCGTTCTTGTCTCGGTTACCGACAAAACGGGCGTCGTCGAATTCGCGCGCGCTTTGCACGAGGAGTTTGGCGCCGAGATTATCTCGACGGGCGGTACGGCGAAGGTGATTGCTGAAGCTGGCGTTGCTGTGACCCCTATCGACGAGGTGACGAAATTCCCCGAAATGATGGACGGTCGCGTGAAGACGCTGCATCCCATGGTGCATGGTGGCCTGCTCGCCAAGCGCGACAACGCCAAGCATATGGCCGAGGCCGCCGAGCATGGCATTCAGATGATCGACATGGTGGTTGTGAACCTGTACGCCTTCGAGAAGACTGTTGCCTCGGGCGCCGATTTCGGCACCTGCATCGAGAACATCGACATCGGGGGCCCGTCGATGCTGCGCAGCGCCGCGAAGAACTTCGAGAGCGTTGCCGTGGTCACCGAGCCGTCCACCTACGATGCCATTCTTGAGGAAATGCGCGCCAATGATGGCGCCACCACGCGAGAGACCCGTGCGAAGCTCGCGCTGAAGGTGTTCGAAACCACGAACGCCTACGATGGGGCAATTGCCGCTTGGATGGGCGAGCAGCTGCGCGGCGCCGCGAAGGATTTCGCCGAGGAAACCCCTGCGGCCATCGACCTTCACTTGGAAAAGCAACAAGACCTTCGTTACGGCGAGAATCCGCACCAAGCGGCCGCATTCTATCGTCTGCCAGATGCCGATGCGCATAGCCTGGTGAACGCTGAGCAGCTTAATGGCAAAGAACTTTCCTACAACAACATCCTCGACACCGACGCATGCTGGACGCTGGCTCGCGAATTCGACGAGCCCGCCGTGGTTATTTTGAAGCACCAAAACCCCTGCGGCTCGGCTACCGCAGAAACCGTGGCCGAGGCCTACGACAAGGCGTTCGCTTGCGATCCGAAGAGCGCCTTCGGTGGTATTATTGCGGTAAATGCGCAGGTCACGCTTGAAATGATCGAGAACATGAACGCGAACAAGCAGTTCGTGGAAGTGATGATCGCGCCCGATTACGATCCTGCCGCGCTGGAGTTGCTGCAAAAGAAGAAGAATATGCGCGTGCTGCGCACGGGCGGCGTGGATGCTCCGAGCCGTACCGAGTATCGCTCGGTCGACGGCGGCATTCTGGCGCAGACCGCCGATGCGGTGACCGAAACGCCCGATACATTCACCGTGCCCACCAAGCGCAAGCCCACCGATGCCGAGATGGACGAGCTCATGTTCGCGTGGAAGGTGTGCAAGGGCGTGAAGTCCAACGCCATCCTTATCGCCAAAAACCATGCGGGCATTGGCATGGGGCCTGGTCAGCCGAACCGCGTTGATTCGGGCCGCTTGGCTGGCGAACGCGCGCTTGAGGCATGCGAGCGCATGGGCATCGAGCCGAAGAATTTGGTTGCCGCATCCGATGCGTTCTTCCCGTTCCGCGACAACGTCGACACGCTTGCGAGCTTCGGTGTGACCGCCATCATCCAACCTGGTGGCTCTGTCCGCGACGAAGAGAGCATCCAAGCCTGCGACGAGCACGGCATCGCCATGGTGTTTACGGGGCATCGCCACTTCCGTCATTAAGAGGTTGCGCCGTTCTGCCGAACGGCGCAACGGCTCGACGCTGCGCGGCAATCTGGCGGCGCATTTCGGGTTCAAGCTGCGGCTCGCGTACCGAAGTACGCGTCGCCTTGCTTTCGCCCGAACTGCACTCGCCAGATTGCCGCTCGCTGACGTTTCGGACGAATGCGCCTCTTTTTCAACCTGTGGTGGGCATCTTGTCTTTCAACCCTCGCACATGGCCATAGGACAGGGCCAATGCTCTTGAACTTCGGGGCAATCTGTTCCGCTGGGGCCCTTGCTCGCTGACTTTTGGTGAGAATGCGACGCCTGGCTTTTGGCGAGTCCTCTTGCATATTGCTCGAACTGGGCCAAAGGGGTTGTCCCTTTGGCCCAGTTGGGTTTCTGGAGCGCGTCATTGGCTCGAATGCGGCTTCCGTATGTCGTTGCGAAAAGCGGTTTGTTCTGGATGATTCCTGCGCTACAATAGCCCAGTTTGAGCGATTGATTTCACTTCGCAAGGAGCTATACACCGATGACCGAATTCATCAACGATTATTGCATGCACGACCATACGTGCGGCGAGCTGCGCGCTGCCGATGTTGACGCGCACGTCACCCTTACTGGCTGGGTATGGCACAACCGCGACCACGGCGGCCTGATTTTCGTCGATCTGCGCGATCGCGAGGGCTACACGCAGATCGTGATCGACCCCGATTGCGTCACCGCCGACGAATTCCATACGGCCGAGCACTTGGGCCGCGAATTCGTGCTCAAGGTCACGGGCAAGGTGCGTGCTCGCGCCGAAGGCACCGTGAACCCGAACATGGCCACGGGCGAGATTGAAGTGCTCGCCGATGGCATCGAGGTGCTGAATACGTCGGTCACGCCGCCGTTCTCCATTGAGGATGGCATCGAAACCGACGAGACCACTCGCATGAAGTGGCGCTACATGGATCTTCGTCGTCCCGAGATGTACAAAAATCTCAAGCTTCGTCATACGGTTGCCCAGGCCATGCGCAAGGCGCTCAACGAGCGCGGCTTCCTTGAGGTGGAAACTCCGATCCTCGCGAACTCCACGCCCGAGGGCGCGCGCGACTACCTGGTGCCGTCGCGTCCCAATCCGGGCAAGTTCTACGCGCTGCCGCAAAGCCCCCAGCAGTTCAAACAGATGCTCATGGTGGGCGGCATCGAGCGCTACTATCAGATTGCACGCTGCTTCCGCGACGAGGACCTGCGCGCCGATCGCCAGCCCGAGTTCACCCAGGTCGATATCGAGATGTCGTTCGTTCAGGAAAACGACGTCATCGACATGATGGAAGGCGTGTTCCAGGAGGTGCTTGAGGCCGCTGGTGTCGAGCATGAATTCCCGCTGCAGCGCATGCCGTGGAAAGAGGCCATGGACCGCTTCGGCTGCGACCGTCCCGACATTCGCTTCGGCATGGAGCTCGTCGAGCTCACCGATATCGTGCGCGGCTGCGGCTTCGGCGTGTTCTCGAAGGCCGTCGAGGCGGGCAACATCGTGAAGGCCATCAATGCGAAGGGCGCGGGCGATTGGAGCCGCGGTGACATCGACAAGCTGGCCGACATCGCCGCCGCCAACGGCGCGAAGGGTATGGCCTGGATTGCCTACACCACCGACGGCAAAGAGAAGAGCCCCATCATCAAGTTCTTGGGCGACGAGGTCCACGCGAAGATCAAAGAGGCCATGAACGTTGAGCCCGGCGACCTGGTACTGTTCGCCGCCGATACGTTCGCTACCGCCAACGCTGTGCTCTCCGCGCTGCGTCTGCATATGGCCGAAGCATTGAACATTCCGCGCGATGGCCACAAGCTGCTGTGGGTCGTCGATTTCCCCATGTTCAAGTACGATGAGGAAACCAAGAAATATGCGGCCGAGCATCACCCGTTCACGATGATCCCGAAGGCCGACTGGGACAAAATCGAAACCGACCCCCTGGCGTGCGGCAGCTACAGCTACGACATCGTTATGGACGGCTTCGAGGCTGGCGGCGGCTCCATTCGTATCCACAACGCCGAGCTGCAGAAGCGCGTTCTTGCGCGTTGCGGCGTCGACGATGAGGATATGGAAGTGAAGTTCGGCCACCTTATCCATGCGCTCGAGCTGGGCGCACCCCCGCATGGCGGCATTGCTATCGGCCTCGATCGCTTGGTCATGCTGCTCGCCGGCAAAGACTCCATCCGCGACGTCATCGCCTTCCCGAAGACGAGCTCGGCGGCCGACCCCATGACGGGCGCTCCGAACGAAGTCACCACGCGCCAGCTGAAGGAAGTCAACCTGCGCACGCTGTAATCGCGAGTTTGGCCGTTTTCGAAAGCCGTCACCTTTGTGGGTGGCGGCTTTTTTGTTGGTCGGCGAAACCCCATTTGGCGATTGGGTTGGATGCGATATCTGCTATCGTGGACGAATTGCAATTCAGAAAGGGACCCTCATGGCCGACGCTCCCAAGCCTCGTGATTCGTTCAGCGGCAAAACCGCATTCATCATTTCCTGCATCGGATCGGCGGTGGGTCTTTCGGGTATTTGGCTGTTTCCGTATCGCGTGTCGCAATATGGCGGTTCGGCGTTCCTCATCCCGTATTTGTTCTTTGTGGCGCTGCTTGGTTTGACGGGCGTCATTGGCGAAATGTCGTTCGGTCGCGCGATGGGCACGGGGCCTATGGGCGCGTTTTCGAAAGCACTCGAGATGCGCGGCGTGCGCTATGCCGATAAAATCGGACGCGCGATTGGCATGGTGCCGGTGCTCGCGGCGCTTGGCATTGCGATCGGCTACGCGGTTGTCATTGGCTGGTTCATCAAATATCTCATCGAGGCCGCATGCGGAACGTTGGTCACGCAGCCCGATATGGCGGTATATTTCGGGTCTATCGCAGGGCCGTTCGGCAGCGTTGGCTATCATGCTGCGGCGCTCGCCATCACGCTTGCGGTTATGACATTCGGCATCTCGAAGGGCATCGAGCGCCTGAACAAAATCATGATGCCCATCTTCTTCGTGCTGTTCTTCGTGCTGCTGGTGCGTGTCGCCATGCTGCCTGGCGCGCTTGACGGCTATGCGTACCTGTTTGTGCCGCATTGGGAGGCGCTCGCGAACCCGCAAACGTGGGTGCTCGCGCTTGGCCAGGCCTTTTTCGGCCTGTCGCTCGCCGGAGGCGGCACGCTGGTGTATGGCAGCTATTTGAAGAAAGACGTCGACGTGGTGTCGTCGGCGAAAAGCGTCGTGGTGTTCTCGACGCTCGCCGCCGTGCTTTCGGCCATGGTGGTCGTTCCTGCGGTGTTCGCCCTGGGCGTTGATCCTCTGTCGGGTCCGCCGCTGCTGTTCATCACGCTGCCCCAGGTGTTCGCCGATATGTCATACGGCGGCTTGTTCTGCTTCTTGTTCTTCTTGGCGGTTGCATGCGCGGCGCTTACGAGCCTGGTGAATTTGTTCGAGCCGCCTATCGAGGCCCTGCAAAGCCAGCTGAATCTTCCGCGTTGGGCCGCCGTGCTCATCGTGTTCGCGGTGGCGCTGGGTGTGGGCGTGTTCATCGAAGACGGCGACGCGGTGGGTGCATGGATGGATTTCGTATCCATCTATGCCATTCCGCTGGGCGCACTGTGCTCGGCGATTATGTTCTTCTGGGTATGCCCGAAGGGCTTTGCGAAGGCTCAGGCCCAGATGGGGCGCAAAGAGCCCATCGGGAATTGGTTCGAGCCCATGGCGCGTTACGCGTTCGTGGGTCTTACTGCGGCCGTCATCGTGCTAGGTATCGCCCTGGGCGGCATTGGGTAATAGTTTCTTTTGGAAACCATTCGTTTTGAAGGTCTCACTCTGGCATTCAAAGTCGCGCCAAGAAAAGCCACTCGACTTGTGGGCGGTCGTGATTTCGCCTGCTTGGACTTTTGCGGTTAGCTTTTCGAGACTAAGCCGCTGAGCAGCGAACTTGCGATGCTGATGATGATGCTCGCCAGAAAGGCGCTGCCAAACGAGGCGATGTAGAAATCGACGCCGAACAGGCTTGCGGAAATCGCCGACGCCAGATAAATCATCGACGTGTTCACCACCAAATAGAAAATGCCAAATGTGAGTACCGTAATGGGCAGGCTCAGCACTTGGATTACGGGCTTTACCGCCATATTGAGCAGGGCCAATACAATGGCGAATGCGATTGTGTCGATTGCGGTGCTCCCGATGCCCACAAAGCCAATGCCGGGAACGAGCCAAACGGCGATGGCCACGGCGAGCGTCGTCACGATGAGTCGGGCGATGAAATTCACGATAGTCCTCTTCTCTTCGGGCTTATGCCGCGCTGTCCGCTTCGACGTTTTTCTCGCGGTCGGTTTCGCTTGCTGGCCGATCGGCCTGATCCCCCTCTTCCCCCTTCGCATTCTGATGCCCTATCACAACGTCGAGACTCGTTTGCAAGGGAGAACGCTTGAAGACTCGGTAGAGGGGCTTCGCCGACTCTTCGGCGAGCATCTCGGAAGTGCAGCTCGCCACGACGCCCCCTTGCTTCATCAGGGAGCGTGTGGAAACCTTCAAGCCGCGGGCGATTTGCCCCAAAAGGGACTTGGTTGTATCTTCGAGCTTGCGGCCCCCGTCTTGTTCGATTCGTTGCGCGTAAAGGGCAATGGCGCGAATCGCGGAAAGCAGCGCATCGAATGAGAAAACGGGATCGGGGCAGGTAAGGAAGGCTCCGTATGCCTTGTGGGCGGCTTTCGCCGCCGCCTTTTCGGCCTTATGGCGCTCTTCGCCGTCAAGTTCGGCAAGTTTGTCGAGCGTGCTCAGATAGCTCTTTACTGCCCAATTGAGTGTTGCTCGGCGCCTGTTCCATTGCTTTTGCTCGTCTGCGGACATTTTGAAATAGCCCTTATCGCTTTCGGGGTGCGTTTCCTTGTTGGGCTGTTCGCTGTCGACTTCGAGAGACGTTTCCTTGTTGGGTCTCTCGTCGGCGTGCTCGTTCTCTTTCACCTTGCAGGGTTCGTTCTCTTGAATTGGGTTTGCGGCCACTTGGGTTTCATCGCCTTCTTTTTGGATTGCGGATGGGGTGTTGCCTTCAAGGCTCGTCGATTTGTCAGCCTCGTTCGCGCAATCGTTCGAAACCGCCGCCTCTGCGGCTTGGGCCTGCGCCATTTCAGCTTTTTTGCGCCTTTGCCTCGCGCGCCGACGAGCGCTTTTCGAGGGCGTTTCGCTCTTGAGATGCTCCTGCGCCTCGATCCCCGTTTTCGCGGGCTTTCCTTCGAGCTGTTCGTGCACGGCGCTCAGCCCCGCTTTTTCGGCCGCCTTCAGGCTCGATTCTTCGCAAGCGGAGTGGTTCCCTCGGGCGTTATCGCTTTCTTCGGAGGGCTCTTCGGCCTGATGGGGCGCCTCTTCGGGCTGCTCGTTTTCGATGGCCTCTTTTGCCTGCGCGATTTCAACAGCCTCGCTCGTTTCGAATGTGCCCAACTCTCCGATTTCCGGCAAGGGCGCAAACGCGTAGGTTCCCAAGGGCGCTTCGACGGCCGTGATTGCTTCTCGGCCAGGCTTATCGCCCGTATCGCCGTTTGGCGCAGAATCCTCGCTCTGCCCTTGCTTATCGTCTGGCGTTTGCAACGCTCGCTCGAAGGCCTTTTTCTTGAGCTTGCGCTTTTCGAAGATTCCGAGCGGCTCAATCGCTTCGAGCTTATCGCCCTCGCGTATGTCTTCGTCTATCGGAGCGCTCAGCCCGCACGGACCCATGTTGTGGATGCGCGCATGCTCTTCGTGGGTAAGCACCATAAGATTCACCAGGCGATCGTCGGTTCTGTAACCGTTTACGTGATGCACTTCGTGCTCCTCGTCGCCCTTTTTGAAGTCGAGGAAGGCCATGGCCACGAGCACCGAGCGGTACACGCGCTTCTTGTGGGCCATGCCGCCGCGCCTGCCGCGCCGCGCTGGGCTTTGCTCTTCGGGTTTATAGGCGATTTGGTATCGCCCGTTGGAAAGCAGCAGTTTCGGCTGCGATCCGTCGATGAGGCGCACATTGCCGCGGTCGGAGACCAAAAACGGTGTGAGGCCGCAGTATATTTGGCGCCATTGCTCGGGAGCCGCGCCTTCGAGGTAGGAGACGGCATCGCGTGCGGTTTTCATGCGGCCGCTGCCGTTTGCCCGCCATCCGCAGGGATGCATGGAGATGCGGTCGTTTCCGCGGATATATTCGACTGCACGAAATCCTTGGCGGTAGAGCCAGATGAATTCGTGCAAGTCATTATAGAAAGAAGACATTCGGGTCCTTTTGTCGGCCATGAGGGCGTCGTACTCGGCGCGTGTTTTGAAAGACGATTATACCGCGCGCTTCGGCTCCTGCGAAACGCCTGTGTGCCCGTCGTGTTCGCGCCGATGTTCGCTGCGGTCGCGTGCCTCGCTCATAGTAGAATTGCAGGCATGAAAAGCGGAAAACACAACAAGAAAGCTTCGTCGGCCCCGAACTCGAGCGCAGCCAAGCGGCGCGGCCCGAAAAACAAGGCTGCGAGCAAGGAATCCAGCGATCGTCGCGACCAGAACAAAGTTCGCCCCGGGGCCTTCGCCTGCCCAATTGATGGCAGATGCGGGGGGTGCCAGTGGCTCGCGATTCCCTATGCGGAGCAGCTCGCTCGCAAACAGCGCGAAGTCGAGGCGCTTTTCGAGGGGCTGCTTGATGAGGAAAGCGTCGTTTCGCCCATCTTGGGGATGGAAGACCCGCGCTATTACCGCAACAAAGTGGTTTCGCCCTACGTTGGCGTTTGGGGCAAGCATGCACGTGAGCGGCGCATTCTGTGCGGCATGTATGAGCGCGGCACGCATCGCGTGATCGATTCGAGCGAATGCTTGCTCGAGAACCGCGAGGCCAAGCGCATCATCCTTACGATTCGCTCGCTTATGCGGCGCTTTCGCATTGAACCTTACGACGAAGACGCCGACACCGGATTTCTGCGCCATGTGCAGGTGCGCGTAGGGCATACGTCAGGCGAGATTATGGTGACCATCGTCACGCGCGAGGAGCAATTTCCCGGCGCGAAAGGCTTCGTGCGCGCGCTGCGCGAGAAACATCCTGGTATCACAACGGTGGTGCAGAACATCAACACTCGTCAGACGAACGTGATTCTCGGCGATAAGGAGCGGACGCTCTACGGCCCTGGCTTCATTCTCGATGAACTGTGCGGGTTGAGCTTCCGTATCTCTTCGAAATCGTTTTACCAGGTGAATTCGACGCAAACCGAGGTGTTGTATCGCCGAGCGGTAGAGATGGCTAAGCTCAAAGGCGCCGAGACGCTTATGGATGCGTACTGCGGCACGGGTACGATTGGCCTTGTGGCAGCGAGAGGCGTGAATGGCTCTGCGGGCGCCCGCCGCGTGATTGGCGTGGAGGAGCGGCGCGATGCCGTGGCCGATGCGCGTAACAATGCGCGTCACAACGGTATCGAAGGGGCAGAATTCGTGGCGGCCGATGCGAGCGAGTATATGCATCGCATGGCAGACGAGGGCGCCGCGCTCGACGTGCTCATGATGGATCCGCCGCGAGCGGGCTCGACGCCCGAGTTTCTGAAGGCGGCAAGCGAGCTCGCGCCTGCGCGCATCGTCTATATTTCGTGCAACCCGCAAACGCAGGCGCGCGATGCGTCCTATCTGGCGCAACGCGGTTGGCGTATTGCTGAGATGCAGCCGGTGGATATGTTTCCGCACACGCCGCATGTGGAGAACATCGTGGAATTTTGCCGTGCCGACGAATGGCGGTAACGGTGTCATCGGCCAGTTTCCGCGCTCTGCGCGTTTCGGCCATTGTTTGGAGTGATTGATATGACCCAGAAGATTGACATTATTCTCGCAAGCGGCAGCCCGCGCCGCCGCGAGCTGTTGGCGCGCGAGGGCGTTTCGTTTACGGTGCAGTCTGCCGACGTGGACGAATCGCTCGAGCCCGATTTGCTGCGCCAGCCCGAAGAGACTGTGAAGAAGCTTGCCGAGCGCAAGGCGGGCGCCGTAGTGCAGCAGGTGCTCGGCGATCCCGAATATGTGGGAGCGGCGGCCATTATCGGCGCCGACACCATCGTGGTTGCCGACGGCAAAATCTACGGCAAACCGGCCGACGAAGACGATGCGTGCCGTATTCTGCGCGAGCTTTCGGGCCGTGCGCACGAGGTCATTACAGGCGTGTCGGTGTGGTTGGTCAGCGCTCCGCCCAGCAAAGAGGTGTCGCTCGGGTTTCGCACGTTCACCGAAACGAGTCGTGTGACGTTCAAGAAACTTTCCGAAGAAGTCGTCGCCGAATACGTTGCCGGCGGCGAGCCCATGGACAAAGCTGGCGCGTATGGCATCCAAGGCGAAGGCGGCAAGCTGGTTGAGTGCGTCGATGGGGATTTCGACAATATCGTGGGCTTGCCGGTGAAGCGCCTTCTGGATGAATTCTCCGAGATTTTCGAAGCGGCGAAATAGCGAAAATGTCGATGGCGCCGTGAGTGCGGCGCAAGATGGCTTTAACCAGCGTTTCCCTCGGGAGCGCGAGACAGCGAAAGGGTGCGCCTTGGCGAGAATGACGATATACGAGCGCACGCTCGCCACAATGCGCGAACACGATATGGCCGGCGCCGATACTTTCGCTGTGGCCATGGTGAGCGGCGGCTCGGACAGCTGCGCGCTTGCCTACCTCGTTGCCGACATGGTTGCGGCGGGAGAGCTGGGCGCGGCGGTGATGCTGCACGTGAACCACAAGCTGCGCGGTGAAGCTTCCGACGGAGACGCGCGATTCGTGACGGCATTGGCTGAATCTCTGGACTTGCCGCTGTTCATGTGCGAAATCGACGTGGCGACGCTGGCGGCGGGCGGAAACATGGAAGCCGTCGCGCGCGCCGAACGCCACAAGGCCGCGCGCCAAGCGATTGAAAGCACGTGCGGCCATCTGGGATTTTCGGAAAGCGCCGCCCGCGTGTATACGGCGCATACCGCCGACGACCGCGTGGAGAACTTCTATATGCGCTCCATCGTGGGAACGGGCCCCGGCGGGTTTCGTTCTATGAGATATCGCGTGAACATCGATGGTATGCGCGTATGCCATCCGCTTTTGGAATTGGGTCGCGTCGACCTGCGGAGCTTCATCGAAGCGCGAGAGGGAGCTGTGCGCGACAGCGAGGGCAATTTATGGCGAGAAGACGCCACGAATGCCGATACTGATTATTTCCGCGCGTTTGTACGTCACGAAATCGTGCCTCGCGCGAAGCAACGCAACCCGCGTCTGCTTGAAACGCTGACGCGCACGATGAACCTCATTGCCGCCGAGGACGATATGCTGGCGAGCCAGGCTCGCGAACTCCTGCTCTCCAAGGTGCGCCCCCTCGGTACACTACCCAGCGAAGGCTTTCTTGTATCGCCCGAATTGTCCCAGGTCGAGCGCCCCCTTGCGCGGCGCGTTATCGACCGCGTGCTATCTCTTATGCTGGGTCGCGACGCGCGCGTCGAAACGACGTCGATAGAGGCGTGCTTGAATGGGCTGGGCAAACCGGGCTATGTGAACAACATTCAAGGCAACATAGCCATAAGCTACAACAAACAAGGCCTGAGGATCGAGCCTATGGAGGCGTTCAGGACGAGGCGCAAAAAGAAATAATCCCGTCGCTGAAGGGCGGTCTACCTGGATTTCCTCACAACGTTCCAGGCGTTCGAAAATCCAGGTAGACCGCCCTCTAACTTCATTCGGGCAATATTTCGATGGTTTAAAAGGAAACGCGGAAGGGGCCCTGGCCAGATTCCTGAACGCCTGGAACGTTGTGAGGAAATCTGGCCAGGGCCCCTTCCGCGTGGCGGGGCGAAAACTAGAGCAGCGAGATGATTACGGGCGTTTCGCAGAGGGCGAAAAAGCACAGGGCGAAGGCGACGGTGACGGCGAGGTAGGTGTAGGCGGTTTTCTTGGATTCCATGGTTGTTTTCCTTTCTGAGAAATGGTTGCGATCGATTGAAGCGCGGCGTGTGCGCAAACGACCGCGCGCCTGTTTTGGGCAATAAAAAAGCAGCGCACGGCGTTTCGAGAACGGAGCGTGCGCTGCCTGAAGAAGTGCGTGTTTGCACAAAGGGCTAGGGCATGCTCCTGTATCGTCGTCGCGTCTGTCGGATAACGAGGGTCATGCTCTGGCTCCTTTCATCAATCGAATTGGCGTGTTGGCGTTTTGCCATTGCTATCGTGCTTTAGCGTGCGATAGCGTGCCGCTTATTTTGCATATCCGCCTAGCGATATGCAAGAGATTTTTCAAAAATTCTCAGAATGCGGAATTCGAGGGAGGGCTGATTGCTTCCCGGCGACAGCGTGGATCCCCGAGAGTTGCCTGATATCTCGGGGTTTGCTGTCGATTTGCATCGCGAGAAAAGGGATTGCGATTTCTCCCTTGTGCCGTTCGGGGCTCGTTTGGTCGATTTTTATCCACGCTGCTCGATTTGTGGGTGAAGGTGCGTAAGATACGAGGGGAATGAGCGAATGCGCAGTTGCGCAGGAAGGGAACGCATGGTGAAAAGGGAAGGAATCGCGCCGCTTGGTGCGGGAACCCTTGCGGGGGCAGGGGCGCTTTCGCATGGCATGGAGCGCGCCGTGGGCAAGCATTACCGCCAGATATCGGAAAGCCCTCGCGTCTATCTCGTGCGCGTCCCGTTTCTCAATATCTCGACCTCCGAGACAAACTGCTATCTGATCTGCGATGGCGACGAATGCCTCGCCGTCGATACGGGCGCCCCGACCGATGAGGGCGCCGCCATTTTGAATGCGGCAATCGACGAGTTGGGAATCGACCGCGGGCGCATGTCCTTTTTCCTCACGCATCTTCATATGGACCATGCGGGCCTCATCGATCGCATAGCGCCGCTTTCGGCTCCGATCTGCTTGAGCCTCACCGACTTCAATCTTATGGCCGCTTCGGGCGACCCCGAATATCTGCGCATTACCGAAGCCCAGGTGAGCGCCGAAGGCTTCGATTGCGAACTGGTCCATAAGTCGGCTCGTTACGGCATGGGCATTCCGAGTTTCGACCCGAAAGGGCGCAATCTCCATTTCGTGGGGGAGGGCGACACAATTCAGGTGGGAACGACTAATCTCGAGGTCGTCGACGCCGCCGGCCATACGCCGGGGCATCTCGCGCTTCTTCATCGCGAATCGGGCATGCTCTTCTCGGGCGATCATATTCTGTTCTCGATATCTCCTGGCCTCGGCCTGCGCTTAGGCATCGTCGACACGATGGGGATATATCTCTCGAATTTGCAGAAGGTGCTCGACCTGGGCATTTCGATGCTGCTGCATTCGCACGGTGAGATTCGCCCCGATTGGCGCGAGCGCATCGAATGGCTCGAGCAGCATCATCGTGAGCGAACCGAACAGGCGCTGGCCTATATCGCCGAGCATCCTGGTACCACGGGCGCCGACGTGGTGAAGAGTCTCACCTGGAATGTGCCGCAGGCATGGGAAGATATTTACCCAGCTCAAAAATGGTGCATCGTCGAAGGCGGCATCATCATCCTGAACCATCTCATAGCCCAAGGCCGCATTATGCGCGGGGCAGACGCCAACGACGTTAACCGCTATACGTTGGCATAAATCCTCAATGATTCTTTCTGCCGCCGCCAGGCACTCAAAGACCACGGCTCGCTACCGCTTCGCTATGCGCTCGCCTGGCGGTGTTTCGTTTTGGAATAAAGAACAAGTTTGAACACCGACGGTCTTTGAGTGCCCGCCGGCGGCAGAAAGAATCATGCTGCAACTTCGGCGTTTGGCCGTCAGGCCCAGGCGGGCCTACTGAGGTCGTCTGGGCTCAAACTGATTTTATTTCAAGGTTAAGCGCAGCCAGGCGAGCGCATAGCGAAGCCCGAAGGGCGAAGCGGTAGCGAGCCGTGGCCTCCGTGGTCCGCCTGGGCCTGACGGCCAAACGCCCTGATGGCTTACAACCCCAGCCAGATTTGGAACTTCGGAATGTATCCCATGATGAAAATCACCACCATGAGCACGGGAATGCCGTAGGCGATCCATGCGTGCGCCCATGCGGGGAATTTCGGTCCTTCGCCGGTGTTGGCCTCGGCGAGGAAGTTCTTCCAACCCCAGCCGCATCGGCGCGTGCAGAACAGAACGTACACCAGGCCGCCCAGTGGCAAAACGTTGTTCGACACGATGAAGTCTTCCAGGCTTTGAATGTCTCCGATGCCTGGGAACTGTACGCCTTGCCATGCGTTGAATCCGAGCACGCACGGCGTCGACAGCACGATGATGAACACGGCGTTGATGGCCACGGCCGCACGTCGCGAAATATTCCACTGGTCCATGCAGAATGCCACGATGTTCTCGAACACGCCGATGACGGTGGAGAGCGCGGCGAAGCTCATGAAGATAAAGAACAGCGTGCCCCAGATTTGTCCGCCCCACATTTGGTCGAAAACGCTGGGCAGCGTGACGAACACTAGGTTAGGGCCCGAATCGGGCGAGACGCCATAGGCGAAGCATGCGGGAAAGATGATCAGCCCAGCGAGCAGCGAGATGAGCGTCGAAAGTCCGGCAACGCTCGCCGCTTCGCCCGTAAGCCGTCGGTCGCGTCCGATATAGCTTCCGAAGATGGCCATGCCCGATGCGCCGATGGACAGCGTGAAAAAGGCCTGGCCCATGGCGGCGTATATCGCATCCCCCAGGCCGTTTTCGACCATCTTGCCGAAATCGGGCATGAGATAGAACTCAAGGCCTGCTTGAGAGCCTGGCAGCATAACTGAATTCACGGCCAAAATGACAATGGCCACGAACAGGCATGCCATCATGACCTTCGTCACGCGCTCGACGCCGTTTTGCAAGCCAAGGCCGACGATGAAAAAGCCGATTCCGCAGATGATGACCATCCAAAACATCATCTGGAACGGGTCCGCCAGAAGTTCGGCGAAAGAGGCCTCTGCCGCACCAGCGACGCTTTCGGCAGCGGAATCTCCAAGGCCGCTGATCTGCCCCGTTGCCATTTTGAAGGCGTAGGCGAGCATCCATCCCGCGACAGTCGTGTAAAACATCATGAGGATGTAGTTTCCCGCGAAGGCGAACCATTTATACCAGTGCCATTTGGTGCCGGCGGGCTCGAGAATGTTGTAGCTTCGTGCGCAGCTTTTCTGGCTCGCTCGCCCAACGGCGTATTCCATCACGAGAATGGGCAATCCCAAAATTACGAGAAACACCAGGTAGAGCAAGACGAACGCCGCGCCGCCGTATTCGCCGCAGACATAAGGGAAGCGCCATACGTTGCCAAGGCCGATGGCGCAGCCTGCCGAGATAAGTATGAATCCGATGCGCGAGCCGAATTTCTCGCGCGACTCTGCGGTTTTGCCAGCGTCCACGTGCACTCCAGTTCAAGCGGCGCCACTGCGCCGCATTCGCGGTCAAATATGCAAACTCGTGCATTATACGTGGGCAGGCGCTAAACTGCACGCACAGCGGAATGGCGTATACTACACTACGCTAAAGTGCCAGGAAAACTCCGAAGGAAAAGGTTCGCAATGGATAAAGCCATCATCACCGTGGTCGGCCAAGACACTGTGGGCATTATCGCCCGCGTATGCACGTATCTCTCGGAGCACAAAGTCAACGTGCTCGATATCTCGCAAACCATCATCGACGGTTTCTTCAACATGATGATGATCGTGGATTACTCTGGTGCCGACGAGGGTTTTGGCGCCATGGCCGTTGAGCTTGAGAGCTTAGGCGAAGAAATCGGCGTGCGCGTGCGTGCTCAGCGCGAGGAAATCTTCACTTCCATGCATAGGATCTAGGGGGCTTTCGTGCTCAACATTATGGAGGTCCACGAGACCAATCAGATGATCGAGCAGGAGAAGCTCGACGTTCGCACCATCACCATGGGAATCAGCCTGCTCGATTGCGCATGCGACGACGTGGATGAGTTGTGCGAGAGCATCTATCGCAAGATTACGACCCGCGCTCGCGATTTGGTGGCGACGGGCGAGGCAATCGAACGTGATTTCGGCATTCCCATCGTGAACAAGCGCATCACGGTGACGCCGATTTCGCTTGTGGGCGCTTCGGCCTGCAAAAGCTCGGAAGACTTTGTGAAAATCGCCCATACGCTCGATCGCGCCGGCAAAGAGGTTGGCGTCGATCTGCTGGGAGGCTATTCGGCGCTCGTGAATAAGGCCATGACTCCCGCCGAAGAGCTGCTCATTCGCTCGCTTCCGCAGGCGCTTGCCGAGACCGACATCGTATGTTCGAGCGTCAACGTTGGCTCCACGAAGACGGGCATCGATATGAACGCCGTCGAGCTTTTGGGCCACATTATCAAAGACATCGCGCATGCCACCGCCGACAACGATTCGTATGGCTGCGTGAAGTTCGTCGCGTTTTGCAATGCGCCCGATGACAATCCCTTTATGGCGGGCGGCTTCCATGGCGTGACGGAAGGCGACACGGTCATCAACGTGGGCGTTTCGGGCCCAGGTGTGGTGAGCCGTGCGCTCGATGTCGCGCGCGGACGCGATTTCGAATTCCTGTGTGAGACGATTAAGCGAACGGCCTTCAAGATTACGCGTGTCGGCCAGCTCGTGGCGCAAGAGGCGAGCCGACGTTTGGGCGTGCCGTTCGGCATCATCGATCTTTCGTTGGCGCCCACGCCCGCACAGGGTGACTCTGTGGGCGAGGTGCTCGAAAAAATCGGCCTTGATCAAGTGGGCGCGCCTGGCACCACGGCGGCGCTTGCCATGCTCAACGACCAGGTTAAGAAGGGCGGCATCATGGCGTCGAGCTATGTGGGCGGCCTTTCGGGCGCGTTCATCCCCGTGTCGGAAGACAAGAACATGATCGCGGCCGCGGCGAATGGCTGCTTGACCATCGAGAAGCTCGAAGCCATGACCTGCGTATGCTCGGTTGGTCTTGATATGATCGCTATTCCTGGCAACACCACGGCGGCCACCATCTCGGGCATTATCGCTGACGAGGCGGCTATTGGCATGGTGAACCAGAAGACCACGGCCGTTCGCATCATTCCCGTTGAGGGCAAGGGCGTGGGCGACATGGCCGAATTCGGCGGCCTTATGGGCTATGCCCCCATCATTCCTGTGAACCAGACGAGCTGCGAGGCGTTCGTCACACGCGGCGGGCGCATACCCGCCCCTATCCACAGCTTCAAGAATTAGGATTTTCATCAGGGGGGAACCGCAGTGCGTGCGGTTTCCGATTTTTTGCGCCGAGGTCATCTGGCCTCGGCGTTTTTCTTAGGCGTCGAGCCGGTCGATAAGATCGAGTATCTCTTGGCGTTTATGGATATCGAGCTTCGTATAAATCCTCTTGGTGTGCGTGCGCACGGTGTTTTCCGAGATGAAGAGCATCTCCGAGATGCGAGCGACGCTGTTTCCGCGAACGACGAGCTCCATGACTTCGGCTTCTCGATTCGAGAGCTTATAGCGTTCCTGCAAGCGTTTGCATTGCTTGGAGAGCCTGTCGCGAATCTGCGGCTCGTCGAAGCGCTCTTTCGGCTTCGGCTGCTTTTTCGGCTCTTGCTCTTCGGCGCCTGTCGTTTTTCGGGGCGATACGAACTCGATAGGGTCGGGAAGGCTCGGCCGCGCTTGCTCCGAGGCGTTCGCGCGCATCGATGCGTCGCCTTGGTATTGCAGAACTAGAGCCATGCCGAGTGTCCAAAACCCTACGACGACGATCGCGAGCAGCGCCTCCTGGCCGAATTGGGTCGCGATTCCGTTCGAATACGAAAAAATGAACCCGACGTTCTGCATGAAGTAGACTATGCCGCCGTAAAAGCCGAAGAGAAATGCGGGGTTTACGCCGCGGTCGCGCGAGGCCTGAGCGCATTGCAGAAGCATGATGAGGTTCGCCACCGAAAAGAGCATGTACACAACGCCCGCGAATTCCGACGCATAGGAATGTCCCAAAAACGCGAAGACGGCCAGGCAGGTTATGGCGAGCGGGAAAATCGCCTTGAAAATCGATACCGAGTCGAATTGGAACGACCATCGCTTCCAAGCGATGATGAGCGTTACGGCTGCGATGAATGCGCCGATCATGGTCGCCGCGTTCGTGACGTCTCCGACCGAGGGGTCGGCGACGGCGATGGCTCGCACAAGGCCCGAGACAAGGCCGAACGATCCGATTCCTATCGCGCTGCGCCAGTAATCGCCGATGAGCCGCTTGTACACTTTCGGGTGCTCGCAAGGCACTTCGGAAAACTGCGATTGGGTTAGGTCGATGGTGTTCGTGGCGAGAATCGCACAGAGCCCGCAAAGCGGAACGAGCACCGTCGGAACCAGATAGACGGTCACCGCCCGGGGGATGAGATACAGCGAGAAGAAGATGAGCGGGGCGCATGCCGTTCCCGCCAGCAGGAAATAGGTGCCCCTGTCGGGCGTTTCCGACGAGAAATAGCGTTGCCAGGCCATGGCGAACCCAGCGCAGCCAGCGCCGAGCAAAATTCCACCTACCGCAACGAATTCCAACGTGAAAGCGCGCACATACATGGCCGCTATGAGACAGCATGTGCCCAGCACGATGGGAATGCCTCCCAAAAACACCATGGTCTTTTGGATGAGCTTGGGGCGGTAATACATGACGAGCATCGTGAGGAAAAACGTCGAGCAATACGCCAAAGATTGCGCGAGCGAGAAAATCATGGTGACTTCGGGCGTATGGAATTCCACGGGGAAGAAGGGAAACACGCCGCCCCACAGCGATGTGGCGTTGATCGTAATGAACAGCGCATACCCCAAAACCGAGATATTCGCCTTCGGAAGATTGCCCCATGCGCTGCCCATGCGATTACAGCCCCACTCTTAAGTGCATGCAGTAAAAGGCGAAGCGCATGAGGAAGATTCCCACGAACATGATGACGCATGCCGCGATCGAGGCGACGCGAATGCGTTTTTGCGCACGGAAAAGAAACGCCGCATCGATTGCGATTGACGCCATTGAACAGAAAGCCGAGGCAGCGATGGCGAACCCGTACCATGGAACGAGGTTTTCAGCGGAGCCGAATTCGTAGTAGCTCTGCAGCGATGAGAGATCTGCATTTTGGGCCATTTGGCATAAGACGGCGCATACGCTTGCGAGCGCCGAAATCGCAAGCATGGCGGCGAAGGCCTTGCGCGCATCGACGTTTGCGAACGAGAGCACGGCGATTGCGAGCAGAGGGGCGCCTTGGATTGCCACAAGGATAAGATTCACCGGAACATACACGCTGTTCCATGTGCTGATGGTATTGATGGAATACGCGCTCGATATGGCGAGTATCTGAACGGCTCCCGCAATAGCGGCGCCGCTCAGCACGACAGTGCCAAGCGCTTTGGGAGCCTTCTTGCTGAAGCAGAGATACCAATAAATCCAGGCGAGGCCGAAAAATGCCGCCGAAGCCACCACCTCATCTGATAGAGGGGAGCGCATGAAGCCCCGTGCGACATAAAGCGCGTTGCTCGGTTTGCCAAGATGGCTTGCGGAAAATATGAATCCCATCATGCCGAGTGCAATGGGCACGATGAGGAGCCTCTGCACGCGCGTGTGGGTTGCTTCGTCCAGCTTCCCGAAGAATAGGAATCCGGCAAGAATCACGAACGCGAGCGTGCTGGCGGGTGCCAGCGTGGTGAAAAACGCGAGCGTTATTTGCTCGATTCCCTGCTCTATGCCTACGTTGAATCCCATGGCGCAATCACATCGCTTCTGCATCGCTTGCGTTGCGCGAAAGCGTGTCGGGGCCGAACGGGGAAGAGGAGAGGCTCCCGCCTTTGACTTCGCCGCTCGCAACGCCGGCGATGTCTTGCGGCTCTATAACGTGCAGGCCAACTTCGCGAAAACGTTCGCCGCCATCTGTGGGCTCTATGGTCGCAGACGACAGGAAAAGCGTGCAGTCTTTTCCATCTGCAATCAACGGCTTCATCAGGCCGAGCAGCGCGGGGTCGAAGGCTGCCATGGAACAGGCTTCGTCGCATTCGTAGGCCTCGCCGGCTCGGTCGAGCTCGCGCGCCGCTCGCCGTGCGTCGTCGCCGAACGCTCGAACGGTTTTGTAGAAGAAGTCGGCATCCGAGAACCGGTAGGGAGGAATGCTCACGCTTCCGCCATGGTTTTGTTCGAAAAGCTGCGCCGTGTTCTTGTTTTCCAGCGAGCAATAGTGCATTCCAAGAGAAAGCCCCTCGTCAAGAGCCCATTTCATAAGGTCTAGGGCCTCTTCCTCGCTTTGGGCTATGGGCAGCGCGCCCGCATAGCCGTATTGGTAGGCGATGCGGTAGGGGTCGCGCTTTACAACCAGCCCTCGGCGGGCATAGGCGTGGGCATTGTGCAGAGGGAAGCAAAGCTCAAGAAGGTTGATTCCGTATGCTCCCATGCAGTCGAGCCTCGATAGGAGGCTTCGCATGAGGCTTTGCGTGCCGGGAATAACGGGCATCTCTACCATGACGCAGGGGATGGAGCCGATGGCGCTCTCTATGCGGGAGAGCTGCGCCTCGAGCGGCTCGTCGCATCGCCCGCATTCTTCCGCCTCGCCTGGAAGCTTCACGCTGAAGCGAATCTCGTCGAGGCCGGCGTCGGCCAGCTTCGTTGCGAGTGTGGAATCGAGGCGCCACCCCGAGGTATAGAGGCGCACATGGGCTTTCTGGTTGAGCTCTTTCGCGCGGCGTATGAAGGCGAGCGTCTCTTCGGGGTAGAGCAGCGGCTCGCCGCCGGTGAGTGCGACATAGTCGAGCTTGCCCATGCTCTTCGCATACGCGTCAAGCTCGTTTCGCCAGTCTTTGAGCGAGTTTCGGTAGCGCCCGAAGTCGTGCTGGTTTTCGTTGAAGCAAAACCAGCACGACCGCGGGCAGGAAAGCGAAAGAAACGAAGAGACGCTTCTCAGGCCGGTTCGGCAGCGCTCGCAAGCGGGCGAGAGCGCGCCCGCGACGATGCTCTTTCCATCGTTGCGAAAGATGCATCCCCGATTGCACAATTCCTCGGCGAGCTCTTTCTCGCGCTCGCGTCGGGCCTTCGCCTTTTCGGCGTCTTCGATGGGCAGGCCGAACGAGGCCGCGGTTTTGAGCATTTCCTCGTTCGTTTTGGCGAGTCTCTCGATGGCGGGCCTATATGCTTGGGGGACACGCAAGGCGTCGCTCGCAACAGCTTTTCGCATTGACCATCCCCCTTCATATACGCAAGTGCCTATGCGCTACCGAGCATTTCGCGTTTCGGGAAATGCTCAAAGACGGTGCGCGTCGGCCGCTTTTCGTGCTGTATTGTCTGCCCAAAAGTATAAAGGAATCAGTTTGTCCCATTCCAGAATGCTGTCACATTCCATTGTCACATTGATTTTCATTTGCCCAGTTCATATGGTTGTGGTACCCAAATCACATGAATTATGTGACTAATCTGGCGCGGGATTCTTCGTATAGTTTCCCCAAGGTCTTCCCGATTTTGCCTTTCGAATTCGGGAAGAGGGGGAAATCGAAGAGTGAAGGAAGAAGGGGGTATGCATGGAAAATGTTGAGCAGGCCAACGTGTCTCGCCGTACGTTCGTAAAAGGGACGGGCGTGGCGGCCGCCGCCTTGGCTGCAAGCGGAATCGCTTTGGACGACATGTTCCAGAAAGTCGAGCCCGCTTATGCGACCGAAACCAACCAAGAGGCTGCGGAGGAAAAAGTCGTTCAGGGGCATTGCTCATGCAACTGCGCGAGCCGTTGCCCGCTGTGGTTCCACGTCAAAGATGACGAAATCCAGTGGATCCAATCCGAGACCGAGGCATGGGACGAAAACGACGAAACCAGCCGTTTCCGCGCCTGCCTGCGTGGGCGCTCTGTTCGTCGCTGGATTAACGATCCCGATCGCCTAAAGTACCCGATGAAGCGCGTCGGCAAGCGCGGCGAGGGCAAATTCGAGCGCATCACGTGGGAAGAGGCGATCTCCACCATCGCCGAGAACCTGAAGAAGACCTACGACAATTACGGCCCCGAGGCCGTGTATTGGACGCTCGGATCTGGCGTATACAGCCTCACGGGTCGTCCCATCGGGCGCTTGCTTTCTGTGACCGGCGGGTATCTGGGCTATTACGGAACCTATTCGGCTGCGCAGATCACCAAGGTCAAGCCGTATGTCTGGGGTAAGGGCGGCGCTTCCACGCCGTATGCCATCATCGATTCCGACCTGGTGCTGTGCATCGGCTGGTCGCCTTCCGACATGATGATGGGCTCGACGGGCGAGGCGAAGCATGGCTACAACTGGGCCCATCGCATGAACCCGAACGCCAAATACATCCACATTGACCCTCGTTACAACGACACGCTCACCAACACCAACGACGAGTGGATTCCCATTCGCCCTGGCACCGATGCGGCTCTCGTGGCGGGCATCGCCCATGAGCTGATCGTGAACGACCTCATCGACCAGGACTTCTTGGATACCTACACCGTGGGCTTCGACGAGAACACCATGCCCGAGGCCTACAAGGGCAAGCATATGTCGTATCGCGACTACATCATGGGCACGGGCTACGACATGGTCGAGAAGACTCCCGAATGGGCTTCGAAGATTACGCTCATTCCGGCGGAGCGCATCGCAAAGCTCGCGCATGAGCTCGCCGAGGCCAAGGCTCCGTTCGTGGGCCAGTACTACGGCGTGCAGCGACACTCCAATGGCGAGCTCGCCTCCATGGCGGTAAGCCTGCTTCCCGTGATGGTGGGCAAAATCGGCAAGCCTGGCACCTCGACGGGCCTCGACGTGGGGTCGTATTCGTTCAGCATTCCCTGGATTAGCGGCACGAACCCCTGCAAGACGCAGATTTCCATCTTCTCGTGGGCCGACGCCATCGACCACGGACATACCATGACCGCCACGCACGACGGCGTCGTCGGCGCCGAGAAGCTCTCCACCGATATCAAGTTCCTCGTTGAATATGGCGGAAACTGCTTCACCAATCAGCATTCCGATGCGAACAAGGCGCATGACATCTTGGTTGACGAGAGCAAATGCGAATTCATCCTGGTATTCGAGACGCTGATGAACGACGCGGCCAAGTACGCCGACATCCTGCTTCCCGACATTATGCGCGCTGAGCAGAAGGGCATCATCAACGACGGCTGGTCGGGCGACGTGGCCTCGGTGACGTTCGCGAGCCCCGCCACGACCGGCGAGAAGTTCGAGCGCCGCAGCGCGTTTGACGTGTGCGCCGATATCGCCGAGGCGATGGGCGTTCGCGACGAATACCTCGATGGCAAAGACCAAGAGGGCTGGACGAAGCAGATTTACGAAGGCGCCGCGGCGAAGGATTCCCGTCTGCCCAGCTACGAAGAGGGCTACAAGATCGGCGAGTTCCACTATCGCAACCCCAAGGGCTATACCCCGGCTCTGAAGAGCTTCGTCGACGACCCTGTGGCAAATCCGCTCTCCACTCCCTCGGGCAAGATTGAGATTTTCTCCTCGGCACTGCAAAAGCTCGTGGAGACCTGGGAGTTCGACGACGATCGCGACGTTTTGTGCGCGGTTCCCATCTATACCCCCGGCGTCGACAGCTACGAGGATTGCACCGAAGAGATGCCCTTTACCCTCATCGGCTTCCACTACAAGGCCCGCACGCACTCCTCGTGGGGCAACGTCGAAGTCGTTAAGCAGGCGGCGCCGACCGAGGTTTGGATCAACAAGCTCGACGCGGCGAAGCTCGGCATCGAAAACGGCGAGACGGTAAGCGTGTTCAATGAGCATGGCGAAGTCTACATTCCCGCCAAGGTCACCTCGCGCATCATTCCCGGGTCGCTGGCCATTCCCCAGGGCGCATGGCGCGACGCGGATATGAACGGCGATCGCATCGATAAGGGCGGCTGCATCAACACGCTCACCAATATGCATCCCTCGCCTTTGGCGAAGGGCAACCCGCAGCACTCCAATATTGCCGGCGTTCGCAAGATTTCCTAGAAGAGGGAGGGTATAGACGATGTCTCAGTATGCATTTTATTTCGACGCCTCCCGCTGCACGGGATGCAAGACATGCGAACTCGCATGTAAGGACTACCACGACCTGTCGTCGAGCGTGGCGTTCCGCAAGATTTACGAATACGGTGGCGGCGATTGGCAGCAGGCCGAGGACGGAACGTGGACCCAGTCGGTGTTCACCTACTACACCTCGATGAACTGCAACCACTGCGAAAACCCCGTCTGCATGCGCGTGTGCCCCACGGGCGCCATGCATCGCGACGAGCGCGGTTTCGTCTCGGTCGACCACGATATGTGCGTCGGCTGCAAGTATTGCGAGATGGCCTGCCCCTATAATGTGCCGTCGTTCGACAGCGAGCTTGGCCAGATGCGCAAATGCGACGGCTGCACCGACCGCGTCGCGAAAGGCGAAAAGCCCATCTGCGCCGAGGCATGCCCGCTGTACGCGATCGATTTCGGCACGGTTGAGGAAATGAAGGAAAAGCACGGCGAAGGCACCTGGATCGCTCCTCTACCTGATCCGAGTTACACCAATCCCACGACCATCTTCGATGCCTGCCCCATCTCGCACGACGGCGGTACGCACGAAGGCTGCGTCATGAACCCCAAGGAGGTCGAATAATGTTGTTCCAAACGGCTTCCCACGAATTGCCCCTGCTTATCTTCACGCTGCTCGTTCCCATGGGTCTTGCCGCAAGCGCGCTCATCTTTATTGCCCGCGGCGTGGCAGAAGATGGCCAGGCGGCCAAAAAGCTCGATGCGCTCGGCGCCATCCCCGTCGTTTTCCTAGCGGTTGGCCTGATTGCGGCTTTCTTCCATTTGGGTTCGCCCCAGCATGCGTTCGGCATGATCGGCGGCTTGGGCACCTCTCCCTTGTCCAATGAAATCGTGGTCGCGGGAGGCTCCATCGCCGTCGCCGTGATTTTGTGGATCGTCTCTATGGCGAAGCATCCCGCGGGTAAGACCCCCCTGTATTTCGGGGTGGCGATGGCCATTTTGGCGCTTGCGACCGCCGTGTTCACGGGCTTGGCCTACGCGATTCCCACGATCATCGTGTGGAACAGCCCCTGCGGGTGGATTTCCCAGGTGTTCTTGGCGGTTGCGGGCGGCGCTTCGATTGCCGCGTTGGCGCTCTCTCTCGCGGGCGTGAATGAGGGCTCGCTTGGCAAGCTCGTCTCGGCATGCGCCGTTGTCGGCGCCGTGGGCGCCGCCGTCGTGGTGCTTGCCCAGGGCGCCATCGCTGCCGACGCCTTGAGTTCGGCAGGCACGACGCTCGCGTCCGCCATGGGCTCTTATTGGGCATGCGCGGTGGTCGGCGCGCTTCTCGCTTGCGTTGCCGCCGTGTTGGTTGCCGCGTGCTTCTTGAAGTTCGAGCAGCCCAAACCCGCGCTCGCCGCGCTTGCGCTCGTCGCTACCGTTGTCGCGTTCGCGCTCATTCGCGTCTGCTTCTACGGCACGTATCTTACGGTGGGTCTGGCTTAGTCGATTCGTTTTCGGCATAGGTATAATCGAACGTTGACGGGCGCTTGTTTCAATCGCAGGCGCCCGTCGCTTTCATAGGCGCCATGGACGCCATGTTCGGAAAGGGGTTAACAGATGAGCAAAGGCTACGACTCAATCGCCTTCGAGGCGGCCACGCTGGGTTCGCTTTTCTACCACGATCCTGCGACCGAAAGCGGAAGGGCCGCATTGCTCATGCTCGCCGGTGACGAGGCGCAGCAAGCTTGGGAGAGTGCGCAACCGGAATCGGGCGAGCTTATCGAGAAGCTCAAGGGCCCCATCGTTCGCGATGCCGTCTATGGCGCAAGCGAGGGCGCGTCGGGCGAAGAGCTGTCTGCAAGCGAGCTGCATCTCGACTTTAATCGCCTCTTCATTGGGCCCTATCGGCTTCCTGCGCCTCCCTGGGGGTCGGTGTATCTCGATTCGGAGAACGTAATCTTCGGAAACGAGACGCTCGAGCTGCGCGAATGGATGCGGAAAAACGGGGTGGTGCTCAATCTTCCCGAAAAGGAGCCAGAAGACCATTTCGGGCTTATCCTGCTCATGCTTTCCTTCGCGGTTCAGCAGGGCATTGCGGACGATCAGATTGACGAGCTGCTCTCTCATCACCTGCTTTCATGGGCACCGCGCTTTTTGGAATTGTTCGCCCAGGGTGCGGAAAGCGATTTCTATGCTGGGTTGGCAAAGCTCGCCTCAATCACCCTCGACGCCTGGGCGACGCGCTTTAGCATCGAGCCCGAGAAAAGGCGCCTGTATCGCTAGGAAAGCTTCGGCCAATTCCGCCTAGCTTCGCGCATGATGGGCAAGACGGCCTTAATCGGTCCTTTTCTAGGAAACGCTCGGCTTAGGGAACCCATTGCGTTCACGGCCCGCAGCTCTTTGATCGGAGCTGCGGGCCTTCTGCATGTATGGTGGCCGTTCGCCCTAATCTTTCAAATCGTGCGGATCGAAGGATTCCACCAATTCGAGAAGTTCTTGTTTCTTGTGCACTCCGAGCTTGGCGTAAATGCGCTTGCTGTGGGTACGGATGGTGTTTTCGGAAACGATGAGCTGCTCGGCAATGCGCGCGACGCTTTTCCCTCGTGCGATAAGCTCCATCACTTCCGTCTCGCGCGCGGAGAGGCGGAAGTGGTCTCGCACCAAGGCGGCCTGCTTGGACAATCGGTCTTGATAGTTTGGCGCGATGGCGTTCGAAGCCCTCGCTGCGGTTTCGCGCTTGTACCGCTTGCCCTGGGCCGCAGCGTGCTTTTCCTGTTTGCCGGCGAGTGCCGTTTCTCGGCTAATCTCCCCTTCGTTTTTCCGTTTGCTCTTTGGACGAACTTCGGACATGCTAAGGAGTTCTATGTTGTCGGCATGGCCAGGATTCAAGACCCGCTTGAAGCCCCCTTGGCCTATAAAGAACATAAGCCCCAACAAGTAGACAGACCCTAAGGCGATCGTTGCTACGGGGTCGATTCCCGCAATATGGAGGCTTTCGGCGAAGGTGCCCGAAATGAAGCCTATATCATGGAGCAAATAAACGAGGCCTCCGAAGAAGCCGTAGATGAAGACGGGATTGATCCCTCGATCTCGCGAAGCTTGCGCGCACTGAATCATCGTTATCGTTATCGCGATGCTGTAAACGGAATACAGAATGGCGGCCAACCAGCGCTCGTATTCGCTGGCCAAAAACGGCATGAGCAGAAACGCCGAGATAAGCATAGGGAATGCGATGCGGTATGTCCCGACGATGCTAAGGCGGATGTTCTTGAATTGCCATAGCACGAGCATGAGCATACTCGCCGTAAAGCACCCTATCATCGACATGCTATTCACAAGCACACCGACAGAGGGCTCTCCTATTGCGAACGATCGCATCACTCCCGCGCAAAATCCAATGGCTCCAACGCATAGGGCGCTTCGCCAGTAATCGCGCAAGACGTTGCGATAGACCTTGGGGTGTTCGTGGGGAATATCGTCGAACATTGGCTGGGAAAGGTCTATTCGGCGGCCTGTGAGCACGGCTCCCAAAGCGAACAGCGGCAAAAACACAACGGGAATAAGAAATGCGGTAACCGCCTGAGGAATGGCATAGAGCGCGAAATAAAGCATCGCGCCGTACGCCGTTCCGAGAATGAGGTCGCGATTGCCCCGCTCTGCCTCGAACCCCGCGAAGAGCCGTTGCCACAGCATGTAAAAGCCAGCGGAGCCCAGACCCAAAAGCGAGCCGCCTATGACAACGAGCATGAGATCGAAGGCATGGAGATATATTGCCCCGATGAGACAAACCCAGCCAAGTAGATACGGCGCGCTTGAGAGGGCGACCATGAATCTTCGGGTGGCGCCAGGAAAGAAATACACGCCAACGGCGCTCGCAAAATAGCTCGCGGTAAAGGCCACCGATTGGGACAAAAAGAACCAGAACATAATGTCGGGCGTTTGAAAGCTAATAGGAAGAAACGGAAAAACGCCGCCCCAAACCCCAGCCGCGTTAATTGCCAAAAAAAGCGCATAAGAAAGCGTCGCCACGTTTGGCTTCAAGGCGCTTGCTACGTTTCCGAGCTGTTTGGCCATTGTCTCTTTCTGGGCGACTCTTTGCTGAAGTGAAGGTCTCTGTTTGGCCGCAAGCGGAGTCGAATACGGCTTGCGCTTATTTTCAGTATAGCTAAAACTAGCGCGGACCTTCGTCACCCCCTCTGAGCATCAATACCTCCTGACCTGGTAAAACTTAAAATTCCCACGTTTTATGTGACAAGTTGCTCCCCTGTCGGGGCTAAGGTCGCGTTGTCGGATTCGCGGTTGTGCGACCCAATGGGGCCGTTTGTTGCGCCGCGAATCGGGAAGCGTGAATCGCTTTCGTCGCAAGTTCGCCAATCGTTGATTTCCCAGATTCGACAATCGGCGAAAAGGAAAGAAGGGGGAGAGGTTATGATGCGGGGGTTACCAAGCATGGATCGGCGCGCATTCATGAAATCGACGGGCGCTCTATGTGCTCTCACGGCCGCTGGGGGTGGTGCCGCGATGGGCGCGGGTTTGTTTTCTTCGGCGAAACCCGCCCAGGCGGATTCCGAAGAGAAAATCGTATACACGCATTGCGCAGTTAACTGCGGTTGCTGCTGTGTGTGGAAGTGCCATGTGAAAGATGGCGAAATCACGTACATCGAGTCCGATAACACGGGCTCGGGAGAGTTCAAGGATCCTCAGATGCGAGCCTGTTTGCGTGGCCGCTCGTCGCGTCGCTGGCTGCAAAGCGCGGATCGCCTGAACTATCCCATGAAGCGCGTCAAGGGCGCCAAACGTGGCGAGGGGAAATTCGAACGCATCAGTTGGGACGAGGCGCTCGACACTATCGCAAGCGAGATGAAACGCATCCGCTCGACCTATGGCGATGAGTCCATGTATCTTCAATACGCTTCGGGCGTTACCATGGGTATATGGGGGTCGAACCCCGTGGCTCGTTTGATGAATCTCGCCGGCGGGCGCATGACTTACTACGGAACCTATAGCAACGGGCAGCTTATGCGCGCGGCGTATTATACGTACGGAGACGCGGGCGGCTACGGCAGCAATTTCCATACGCTGCAAGACAACCAGCTCGTGGTTATGTTCGGATCGAGCCCCGTGGAAACGCGAATGGGAGGCACGGGTCAGGGCAACTCCTTCGTGTACGCTCGTGAGGCCCACAACTTGCGCATCATCAACATCGACCCGCGCCTCAACGACACCGCCTGCGGCAAGAACACCGAATGGATTCCCATCCGAACCGGAACCGACGCGGCGCTCTGCGCGGCTCTGTCGTACGAGATCATCAACAACGGTTGGGCTGACGAGGAATTCCTGCACAAATACTGCGTTGGCTACGACGAAGAAACCATGCCCGAATCGGCGAAGGGCCAAAACGCTTCCTACAAGGATTATATTTTGGGAACCGGTTACGACAAGGTGCCGAAGACTCCCGCCTGGGCGGCGAAAATCACCCAAATCCCCGAACAGCGCATCATCGACCTTGCCCGCGAGATGCACGAGGCCGACCCCGTGTTCATCACCCAGGGCTACGGTTCGCAGCGCCACTCAAACGGCGAGGCTACGGGACGCGCGATCATGGTGCTTCCGCAGCTGCTTGGGCAAATCGGCAAGCCCGGCACTAACGACGGCCGCCGCGAGAACAAAATAGGCTTCGGCATGTCGAGCTTTCCCGCGGGCACGAACCCAGTGAAAACCCAGATTCCCTTCTTCCTGTGGTACAAGGCCATCGAAGAGCCCGAGACCATGACGAATCTGAACTCGGGCATCATGAACGCCGAAAAGCTCCAAAACGGCATCAAATTCCTGTTCAACTATGCGGGCAACGCCCTTACCAATCAGCATTCCGACATCAACCATACGCATGAGGTCCTGGTCGATGAATCGAAATGCGAGTTCATCGTGTGCTGCGATGTGTTTATGACCGACTCATGCAAATATGCGGACATCTTGCTGCCCGATCTTACCAGCCAGGAGCAGGTGAGCATTGTGGGCGCGCCCTATAACGACAACGTGAAGTCGATCATATTCGGGCAACCCGTCTATGAGCCCAAATTCGAGCGCCGCGGCATTTATGAGGTGTGCTGCGATCTGGCGGAACGTTTGGGCATCTACGACGAATACACCGATGGCGGCAAGACTCGCGAAGAGTGGTCGAAGAAGATCTACGAGGAGTTCCGTGCGAAGAACCCGCAGATTCCCACGTGGGAAGAGGGCGTCGAGATGGGCTTCTACAAGGAAGAACGCGTTGGCGAGCTCATCGCGCACCAAAAGTTCATCGCCGATCCTGAGGCGAACCCGCTGAAGACCCCTTCGGGCAAAATCGAGATTTACTCGGAGAGCTTGGCGAAAATTCGCGACACCTGGGATTTGGAAGAGGGGACGGTCGAGCCCATTCCGTTCTATGAGCCGGGTTTTGAGAGCTACAAGGATCTAAGCGATACGTATCCGCTGCTTATTCAGGGCTTCCACTACAAGGCCCACACGCATTCCTCCTATGCGAACAACGCCATCGTTCAAGAGGCTGCGCCGCATTTCGCATGGATGAACCCCATCGACGCCGATGAACGCGGCATCAAAGACGGCGACACCGTAAAGGTCTACAACGATCGCGGCGAAATTCGCATTATGGCGAAGGTGACGCCCCGCGCGATGCCTGGCCACGTCTTCATTCCGCAAGGCTCTTGGCATGATGCCGACATGTTTGGCGACAAGATCGACAAGGGCGGCTGCATTAACACGCTCACCATCGCCAAGCCCACACCGCTTGGCAAGTGCAATCCGCAGCACAGCAACGTCGGTCAGGTCGAGAAGGCTTAGAGGGGGTAGGCGAAGATGACGCAGAAAGCATTCTATTTTCAGGGCGAACGCTGCACTGGCTGCAAAACATGTCAGTTGGCCTGCGCCGATTATCACGATTTGACGTGCGAATTTTGGTACCGCCGCGTTTATGAGGTTTGCGACGGCTCTTGGAAGCAAGACGGCGATGGCTGTTGGAGCGCCGATACCTATGCGTATTACACCTCGGTCGCGTGCAATCATTGCGACAATCCCGCATGCACGAAGGTCTGTCCGACGGGCGCTATGCATAAAGACGCCGACACGGGATTGGTCTCGGTCGATGCCGATAGGTGCATTGGCTGCGGCTATTGCCATATGGCCTGCCCGTATAACGCGCCGCGCGTCGATCGAGAAAAGGGCCACAGCGTGAAATGCAACGGCTGCGCCGAGCGTGTGGCAGAAGGAAAACTGCCCATTTGCGTGGAGGCGTGCCCCATGCATGCCTTAGACTTCGGCGACGTTGACGATATGAGCAAGAAGGGCGATCGCGCCGAGTTCGCGCCGTTGCCCGAAGCGTCGTACACCACGCCGAACCTGTTTGCGACCAAGCCCGCCGGCGCCAAACCTTGCGGTGCCGAAGGTGCCAAGGTCATGAATCACCTGGAGGTGATGTAGCATGATGGCCGAAATGCCTCTGGCTCTATTCACGACGTTCGCGCCCGTTGGCGCGGGCGCGTTCGTTACGCTTGCATTGGCGTTTAGCGCGGCAGCGTTTTCGGATGAGCAGTACGGGCGCATCGATAAGATCACGGCGCTTCCCATCGCGGTGCTCATCGTCGGTTTCGTCTGCGCGTTTTTCCATTTGGCAAGCCCCTTGCATGCGTTCGGCGTGTTTGCGGGCATTGGCTCATCACCTTTGTCCAATGAGCTGGTCGCGGGCTGCGTCTTCGCCGTGCTTGCTGTTGTGTATTGGGTTTTGGCGATTTCCGGGAAGCTCTCGGGTGGCGCGCGCAAAGGATTTTCTTGGGTCGTGGCGGCAATGGCCTGCGTGTTTGCCTGCTTTACTGGAGCGGCTTACATGATGAACACCATAGCGTCGTGGAACACGCCCGCCGTGCCCGCGCAGATTCTCGGGTTCGCTTTGCTGGGCGGCGCTGCACTGGGCCTGCTTGTGCTCGCCTGCGCTGGCGCGCTGGACGATGCTAAGAAGACCTCGTTCAAAACGGCCGTTTTGGCAATCGCCATTGTCGGCTTGGCATTGGGCATCGCGGGGCTCGCGATTGAAGTCTCGAGCGTTTCGGGTATGGGCAATGCGCTCACGTCGGGCTCCGATTTGGCTGCCGATGCCGTGGCTCCCATGGCCGTTGGCTTTGTTTTGCTGGTTGTGGCTGCTGCTGGCGTGGCTCTCTCGCTGCGCTCTTCGAGCGCGACCGCGGCTGCCGGCGTATCTACCGTTGTGGCCTTGGCCGGCATTCTGGCATGCCGCATGGCTTTCTACGCTATCCAGCTGAGTGTTGGTTTATATGTAAGCTAGAATCGCTCAGATATCGATCGGCGCTTCCTTAGGGAGGCGTCGATCGATATCGCCAATCCTGCGTGCGCATGGCGGAGCGTGGAAGGCGGGTGCCGATTCTGCAAAGGAGTGTTGCTGGCTATGATGGGTTTTGAAAACGCCCTCGGCGAAGTGACGCTGGTTTTGTTTACGACGCTGGCGCCGTCGGGGGCTGTTGCCATCATGGCGCTCGCGTGCGTTCTCCTGTTCTCCCGGATGGACGAAGCGACGCGCGCTCGCGTAAATAAATGCTTGTGCATTCCGCTGGTGTTTACCATGGTGGGCCTCGTCGCGTCGGCAACGCATCTGGGCAATCCTTCGAACGCTTTGTACGTTTTGTCTCGCGTGGGGGCGAGCCCTCTTTCAAACGAGGTTTTCGCTGCGGTTCTTTTTCTGGGCTGTGTTGGCCTGTATTGGCTCTATTCGTTCGTCTTGCGTCCCATTAGGGCATTCCAGCGAGTTTTGCTGGCGCTGCAGATTGTATTGGGCGCAGCGTTTGTCGCGATGATCTCGCTCGCGTATTCGGTCGATACTATTCCCACGTGGAGCATGCCGTCTGCCCCTGCGCTCATTTGGCTGAATGCGTTTACTGGCGGTCCTTTGGTGCTGTCGGTGACTTTATATTGCGCCCGATGGGAGCCGCTCTTTGGAAAGTTCGGCATCCTTGCCTGGGCGATGTCGCTTATGGCGCTGGTTGCTTCGACGGTTGCGTACGCTCTCCAATGGACGGCGCTTCGAGAAATGGGAAATTCCATCGTCGATGTCGACCAGCTCGTTCCTTGCTACGTGGGTATGGTCGTCTCTTTCGCCTTGCTTTGCGGTATAGGGCTCGCTTTCACGGGGGCAACTTTGCGAAAGGCCAAGAAGGCCAGGGAAAGCATGGACGCGGGCATCGCTATCGCCAGTAGTGCGGAAGTCGCCAGTGAAAGCGCTAGTGCTGCGGAACTGCCCAGAATCGAGGGGGAGGCCACCTCGATTCGCTTAGACGCGGTAACCGCAAAGCTGGCCTTCGGCTGCGCTTTCGTGTTCGCCGGGATATTCATCATGCGCTTCGCCTTCTATATGGCCCACATGACCGTCGGTCTAACGGTGTAGCCCGGGTCCAGTGGGGCCGTAGCGCCAGCGAGTCTTAGCCAGCGCTTTTCTGCTGTTATGATTTCTATCCTAGGTTGTCCCAGCGTTCGTCGAAATTCGCCCCTTCTTCCCAGGACAATACCCATGTCCGTACCGTTTCCACGAACGCCTTCGCTGCCATCGACGCTCGGTCCCACGACCGCATGACGATGCCCAATTCGCGATGCGTGGGAATTTCCAGCTCAAGGCGGGCGAGCTCGAACGGGGCCTTGCGCAAGAGCAGCCTCGGAAACAGGCTGAACCCCAGCCCTTTGTTCACCATGCCCATAACGGCGAAGTCGTTGTCCATGACGAATCGGGTGTTCGCCGTAACGCCGTGGCGGTCGAACACGGCGTCGAATTCGGTATAGCCAGGGTTGCGAATTTTGATATAGGGCTCTTTCGCGAGCGCCTCGCGCGGGAAGAATTCCCGCTGCGCAAGGGGATGGTGGGGCGCAATCGCCACATAGATCGGATCTTGGACCAACGGTATGGCGAAGAATTTCTCCTTCGGCGGCATCACGACGAACCCGCAGTCGAAATCTCCATGGAGCACGCCTTCCTCAAGAAGCCCCTGGTTTTCGTAGCAGGCGAATTCGAGCTGTACATGGGGATGCTTCTTCGTGAACTCGTCCACGATCCCTGGCAGCCATCGGATGGCCGTTGACGCGAAGGCTGCCACGCGCACCGTGCCGCTTTCCACGCGGCGTACTTCCCTCAGGCGCGTTTGCAAGGCTCTCTCGCTTGTGCAGACATCTTGGATCCACGGCAAAAGGTTGCGCCCGTCTTCGGTGAGGCGCACGCCCGAATGATCGCGCACGAACAGCGCCGTTCCCATTTCGCTTTCCAAAGAGTTCATCATGTAGCTGATTCCCGCTTGCGTATAGCCCAGTTGCTCGGCGGTGCTTTTGAAGCTTCCCGTCTCGGCTGCCAACACAAACGCTTCATATTTCGATGCCATGAAAACCTCCCGTTTCGCCTGGCGATTCCTTTTTTGTTCAAGGAATCAAGGGGTATAAGGGATTCTTTTATTATTACAAAATACTCTAGTTTTACTTTTAAGCAAGAGGGTCGTACCATGCAATTCATCGGGAAGTCGAAAAGGCGATGGCGACCGCCTCTCGGCATCTGAATTCCCGAAGACACCCAAAAAATGCAAGTGGTTTCAAGGCCTTCGAGCAAGGTCCTGGGGCCGCTTGCACTTCAGACGAAGTAAGAGCGAAAGGAAGCAGCGGAAAGTGACGCAGGGGAAGAACATGGTATTCGCGGCATTCGTCGTGGCGCAGGCGATCTTCTACGGGGTCGACAACGTCGTGATGAAGGTTGCCTATGGCGAGATTTCTCCGCTATGGTGCCAGACTCTGCGCTTCGGCTTGGCGTTTTCCTTGTTCATGCTGCTGTTCGGCAAGCAGATTGTTGCGGGTTTGCGTGGGTCGAGCCCGCGCGCATGGCTGCCCGTTGGGGTGGTGTACGCCGCGGCCTTCATCACGAGCGCTCTCGCGGTCGATATGACCAGCGCCACCAATGCGGGGTTCTTCATCTCTCTTCCCATGCTGTTCACCCCGATTATCGCGTTCGCCCTTATGCGCCGCACGTATCGCCTGAGCACCGTGGTTTTGCAGATCGCTGTGCTCGCGGGGTTGTACCTTCTGTGCTGCAACGGCGGCGAGCTGTCTTTTGGCATGGGCGAATTCGTCGGCCTGGGCTCGTCGGCGCTCTTTGCGCTGGGCATCGTGCTTTCCGAGCGCGGACTCGATGAGGTTGGCCCTGCCGCAATGTCGGCCGTGCAAACCGGTGGAGCGTTTCTGTTCTCGCTCGGCGGCGCGGTGGCAAGTGAGCCGGTGCCCGCCTTTGGCGAAATCTCCATCGGCGCGTGGGCTGCCGTCGCGTTTCTGGCCATCGCCGGCACTTGCCTGGCATTTTGGCTGCAGAACAAAGCGCTCTCTCATATTCCCGCGGCAACCGTTTCTGTCATTTTGTGCTCGGAGCCCGTGGTCACGGCCATCGTCTCGTTCTTCGTCCTGGGGGAGACCCTCTCTGCGGTGGGCATTCTCGGCTCGGCCATCATCGTCGGCTGCACCGTCGCCGCGACCCTGCTCGATACGGGCGACGCCCCATCTGCGGAGGAGCTTGCCATCGATCGGGCTTTCGACACTTCGGCCGCTCAGGTAAGAGCCAAACATATGCTGTAAATGCGCGCGGCTCCTCCTCTCTCTCGCGTTGATACTTCCCAAATCCACGCCTCCATGGAGCCGCACGCATTCACATAGGAAACGCCGCCCTTCAAAGGCGGCGTTTTCGTATTCGTTGGCATTTCGATTCACGACCCCAGCTTGGAATTCGCCTTTAATTACTAAAAGAAACCAAAGCTTATAAAGAAACTCACTTTCCGTTTTGCCTGTTCATGCTTTTGAAAAAAGGAATCGAAAGCAGAAAACCAACATAGTTCGTGAAAAAAAGTCTTGACTTAAATTGCTGTTATGTTTAAATATTTCGTTTGCGTAATTAACCGCTAAGAAGCCCGATGGGCCCTTCGAAGCGGCAAGATATCGTCTTTTTACCTGAAGGAAGGAAGACCTGTGGCCAAGGCAGAAAAGACCAGCGCCGGCATGTACAGGGAGCGTCGCTCGTTTGCGAAAATCCCAAGCATCGTCGACGTGCCAAACCTCATCGCCATCCAGACCGAAAGCTTCAAGTGGTTTATGGAGCAGGGCATTGCCGATGCATTCAACGATGTGTGCCCCATCGAGAACTCGACGAAAGATATGTGCGTCGAGCTTGGCGAGCATCATTTCGGCGAGCCGAAGTACACCGTTGACGAGTGCAAGGAAAAAGACGTCAGCTATCAGGCGCCTCTTTATGCCAAGATTCGCTTCGTCAATCGCGAGACTGGCGAAATCAAAGACCAAAACGACCTGTTCATGGGCGATTTCCCGCTCATGACTCCGCGCGGCACGTTCATTATCAACGGCACCGAGCGCGTTGTCGTCTCCCAGTTGGTGCGCTCTCCCGGCATTTATTTCAGCGCCGAGCGCGACAAGACTTCCGACAAGACCATCTACGGCGCCAAGGTCATCCCCTCGCGCGGCGCATGGCTTGAGTTCGAGACCGACAAGCGCGACATTCTTTCGGTTCGCATCGATCGCAAGCGCAAGCAGCCGGCCACGTTGCTTCTGCGCGCCCTCGGCATCGCCGACACCCGCGAAGAGATCATCGGGATTCTTGGCGACTCCGAGATGGTGCTGCGCACGCTCGACCGCGACCCCGCGACCACCAAAGAAGAGGCTCTCATCGAGCTCTACAAGCGCTTCCGTCCGGGCGAGCCGCCTACGATCGATTCCGCGCGTACGCTGCTCGACGGCCTGTTCTTCAATCCCCAGCGCTACGACCTCGCCAAGGTCGGCCGCTATAAGGCCAACAAAAAGCTCGGTTTCGACGCCGAGAAAGACGACTCCACGCTCACGGTCGAAGACATCGTCGCGACCATGCGCTATATCGTCGCGCTGCACGCCGGCGAAGAGGGCTACCAGGTCGACGACATTGACCATTTCGGCAACCGCCGCATCCGCACGGTCGGCGAGCTCATCCAGAACCAATTCCGCATCGGCCTTTCGCGCATGGAGCGCGTCGTCCGCGAGCGCATGAGCATGCAGGAGCCCGACGAAATCACGCCGCAGAGCCTCGTGAACATCCGACCCATCGTGGCGGCTATCAAGGAATTCTTCGGCTCGTCGCAGCTCTCTCAGTTCATGGACCAGGCGAATCCCGCCGCGGGCATCACGCACAAGCGTCGTCTGAGCGCTTTGGGCCCGGGCGGCCTGTCGCGCGAGCGCGCTGGCTTCGAAGTTCGCGACGTTCACAATTCGCACTACGGCCGCATGTGCCCGATCGAGACTCCTGAAGGCCCGAACATCGGTCTTATCGGCTCGCTGGCTACGTATGCTCGCGTGAACAGCTACGGCTTTATCGAGACTCCGTACCGCCGCGTCATCGACGGCAAGGTCACCGACGAGGTTGACTATCTCACCGCCGACGAGGAAGAGAACTACGCCATCGCTCAGGCCATGGAGAAGTTCGACCCCGAGACGCGCATCTTCGGCGAGACCATCGACGGCAAATTCGTGCCCTCCGAGAAGATTCTCTGCCGCACGCGCGACGCTGAAGGCGTTTTCGGCGAGCCCGAAGAGGTCTCTCCCGAGCGCGTTGGCTACATGGACGTTTCTCCGCGCCAGATGACGTCGGTCGCGACGTCGCTCATTCCCTTCCTTGAGCATGATGACGCTAACCGCGCGCTCATGGGCTCGAACATGCAGCGCCAGGCCGTGCCTTTGCTGCAGCCCCATGCCCCGCTCGTCGGTACTGGCATCGAGCACCGCATCGCGGTCGACTCGGGCGAAGTACTCGTGGCGCAAAACCCCGGCGTTGTCGACTACGTTGACGGTTCCACCATCATCATCAAAAACGACGCGGGCGAATTCGACGAGTACCTGGTGCCGAAGTTCCAGCGCTCCAACCAGAGCGGCTGCATCAACAACAAGCCTATCGTGCGCCCCGGCGACGAAGTGCATGCCGGCGACGTGCTCGCCGACGGCCCGAGCTGCGACCACGCAGAGCTCGCGCTTGGCCAAAACCTTATGGTCGCCTACATGACCTGGGAAGGCTACAACTACGAGGACGCTATCATCGTTTCCGAGCGCGTTGTTGCCGAAGACCTGCTCACGTCGATTCATATTTCCGAATATGAGGTCGACGCGCGCGACACCAAGCTTGGCCCTGAGGAAATCACTCGCGAGATCCCCAATATCTCCGAAGATATGATCGCTGACCTCGATGCCGATGGCATCATCCGCGTTGGCGCCGAAGTCTTCCCGGGCGACGTGCTCGTGGGCAAAGTCACCCCGAAAGGCGAGACCGAGCTCACCGCTGAAGAGCGCCTGCTGCGCGCGATTTTCGGCGACAAGGCCCGCGAAGTTCGCGACACCTCGCTCAAGGTGCCTCATGGCGCTGGCGGACGCGTTGTTGGAATCTATCGCTTCAGCCGCGAAAACGGCGACGAGATGGCGCCGGGCGTCAACGAGCTCGTTCGCGTCTACATCGCTCAGAAGCGTAAGGTCCAGCAGGGCGACAAGCTTTCCGGCCGTCACGGCAACAAGGGTGTTATCTCTCGTGTTCTGCCTGTTGAGGACATGCCTTATCTCGCCGACGGCACGCCGATCGACGTCATGCTGAACCCGCTGGGCGTTCCTTCCCGTATGAACGTTGGCCAGCTGCTCGAATGCCACCTCGGCTGGGCGGCCAAGTGGGGCTGGTCCGACGACGCCGAGAGCGACGAGGCCGTGGCCGGTCCGAAGTACGTCGCGACCCCCGTCTTCGACGGCGCGACCGAAGAGGAAATCGTCGACGTCATCAAGAAGGCGAACCGCAACCTCATCAACATCAACCACGAGAAATACGGCGACAAGGCTCGCGACGAGTTTGTGCCGCAACTCAACGAGTTCGGCAAGACCTGGCTCTACGACGGCCGCACGGGTGAGCGCTTCCGCGAGCCCATCACGGTCGGCTTCCCGTATATCTTGAAGTTGGGCCACATGGTCGACGACAAGATCCATGCCCGCTCGACCGGCCCTTACAGCCTCATCACCCAGCAGCCCCTCGGCGGCAAGGCTCAGTTCGGCGGCCAGCGCTTCGGCGAAATGGAAGTTTGGGCGCTGTACGCGTACGGCGCATCCAACGTGCTGCAAGAGATCCTTACCATCAAGTCCGACGACACGGCGGGCCGCGTGAAGGCGTACGAGTCCATCGTCAAGGGCGAGAACATTCCGCCCGCCGAGGTCCCCGAGAGCTTCAAGGTCTTGCTGAAGGAAATGAAGTCGCTCGGCCTTAACGTCGAGATGATCGGCGAAGACCATCGCGCCATCGACTTCGACTCCGCCGAGCTTGAAGCCAAGGCCGCCATGGAGAGCCGCCATCACAACGAAGGCGACAGCGACATGCTTTCGAACATGATGGCCGACGCCGCCAAGACGGAAAGCCAGGAAAGCGACGCGCTTCGCGACATTGCCGCCGACCTGCATTCCATGATGGATGGCCTGACTGGCGACGATACCGATGTCGAGAGCCTTATCGGCTCTGATCTGCCCGAGTCCACCTCCGGTGAAGGAGAGGAATAGTAAATGAGCGATTACGACGTGAGCAACTTCAGCGCCCTGCGCATCTCTCTCGCGAGCGCCGAGGATATTCGCAGTTGGTCGCATGGCGAGGTCAAAAAGGCCGAGACCATCAATTACCGCACGCTCAAGCCCGAAAAGGACGGTTTGTTCTGCGAGAAAATCTTCGGCCCCACCAAAGACTGGGAATGCGCCTGCGGCAAATACAAGCGCGTTCGCTTCAAGGGCATCGTGTGCGAGCGCTGCGGCGTCGAGGTTACCCGCAGCAAGGTTCGCCGCGAGCGCATGGGCCATATCGAGCTCGCCGCGCCGGTGAGCCATATCTGGTACTTCAAGGGCTCGCCGAGCCGCTTGGGCTACCTGCTCGACATCCCCCCCAAGGAGCTCGAGAAGGTTCTGTATTTCGCAAGCTCCATTGTGACCTGGGTCGATACCGAGGCTCGCGATGAGGATGTCGAAGAGCTTCGCGAGGAGCTCGCCGCCGACCTCGAAGAGCTCGACGCTGAGCGCGACCGCCTCGTCGAGGCGACGCGCCGTCTGTCTACGGACTACGTTGCCGAAGACGACGAGTTCGCCGACGATATCGACGACGACGAGCGTATGGAGCCCGAAGAGGTCGAGGCCGAAATCGCCGACATCTACGACGAATATAACGAGCGCAAGGCGATTCGCAGCGAGGCCTTCGATGCCTTCCTGAAGATCGTCCCCAAGCAGCTCATCGCTGATGAGGCTCTGTATCGCGAAATGCGTATGAGCTATAGCGATTACTTCCGCGGCGGCATGGGCGCCGAGGCTGTGCGCGATTTGCTCGATGCCATGGACCTCGAGGCCGTTGCCGAGGAGCTGAAAGAGACCATCGATGGCGGCAAGGGCCAGAAGCGCGCCAAGGCCATCAAGCGCCTGAAGGTCGTTGACGCCTTCCTGAAGAGCGACAACAAACCTTCCGATATGATCCTCGACGTCATTCCGGTGATTCCGCCCGATTTGCGCCCCATGGTGCAGCTCGACGGCGGTCGCTTCGCAACGAGCGACCTCAACGACCTGTATCGTCGCGTGATCAACCGCAACAACCGTCTCAAGCGCCTGCTCGATTTGGGCGCTCCCGAGATTATCGTGAATAATGAGAAGCGCATGCTTCAGGAAGCCGTCGACTCGCTTTTCGACAACGGTCGCCGCGGCCGCCCCGTTACGGGCCCGGGCAATCGTCCGCTGAAGTCGCTCTCCGACATGCTCAAGGGCAAGCAGGGCCGCTTCCGTCAGAACCTGCTCGGCAAGCGCGTCGACTACTCCGGCCGTTCGGTCATCGTCGTTGGCCCGCAGCTGAAGATTCACCAGTGCGGCCTGCCTCAGCAGATGGCTCTCGAGCTGTTCAAGCCCTTCGTTATGAAGCGCCTGGTCGAGCTCGAATACGCTGCCAATATCAAGGCCGCCAAGCGCGCCGTCGACCGTGGGGCGAGCTATGTGTGGGATGTGCTCGAAGAAGTCATCGTCGACCACCCCGTGCTGCTTAACCGCGCACCCACCTTGCACCGCTTGGGCATTCAGGCCTTCGAGCCGGTGCTCGTCGAGGGCAAGGCCATCAAGCTGCACCCGCTGGTCTGCACCGCGTTCAACGCCGACTTCGACGGCGACCAGATGGCTGTGCACGTACCTTTGGGCAACGAGGCTCAGGCCGAGGCCCGCGTGCTCATGCTTTCGTCCAACAACATCAAATCGCCTGCTCACGGACGTCCGCTGACCATTCCTACCCAGGACATGATCATCGGTATGTACTTCCTCACCTCGGTGCGCGAAGGCTTCCCAGGCGAAGGCCGCGTATATGCCAGCATCAAAGATGCCCTCGATTCGTACGAGGCGGGCACGGGCTTGGACATTCAGGCCAAGATTTCCGTGCGTGCGACGCGCGACTTCAAGCTGGCCAAGTCGTTCACCGACTTCGAAGAGGTCAAGGCGGGCGAGCGTTTCGAGACGAGCATCGGCCGCATCATCTTCAACAACGTTCTTCCCGACGACCACCAGTTCGTCAACTACGTTGTGAACAAGAAGGAAGTCGGCCGCCTTATCGAGGAGTGCTCGAACCGCTACGAGGTTTCCGAGATGCCCGCCATTCTTGACGGTCTGAAGAACGCCGGCTACCACTACGCCACCAAGGCTGGCATCACAGTGTCGATTTTCGATGCGACGATGCCCCCGAACAAGGCCGATTTGCTGGCCGCCGCCGACGCCAAGGTCGACGCGATTGACGAAGACTACGAGATGGGCATGATGAGCCCCGAAGAGCGCCATAGGCAGGTCGTTGACATTTGGAACGACACGACCGAGGAAATCGGCGAGGCCATGGCCGCGAACTTCGACCAGTACAACCCCATCTACATGATGGCCGACTCTGGCGCTCGTGGTAACATCAAGCAGATTCGTCAGCTGGCTGGTATGCGTGGCCTTATGGGCAACACCAAGGGTGGAACGATCGACCGACCGGTTAAGTCGAACTTCCGCGAGGGCCTCTCCGTTCTGGAATACTTCATCTCAACGCACGGCACTCGTAAGGGTATGACCGACACCGCGCTTCGTACCGCAGACTCGGGCTACCTGACTCGTCGTCTGGTCGACGTCGCGCAAGACGTCATCGTGCGCGAGATCGATTGCGGCACCCCCGAGGGCGTTCCGTACCCGCTGCATACCGAGAAGGGCGACCTTGACGAGAACCTCATTGGCCGCTGCCTGCTTGAGGATACGGGCAGCATGCTCGCCGGCGATTACATCGAGAACATGGACCAGCTCAAAGAGCTTGAGGCTGCTGGCATTGACACGATTGTCATCCGCACGGTCATGACCTGCCATGCCGAGCATGGCGTTTGCCAGAAGTGCTATGGCTGGGATTTGGCGACCGGTCGCCCGGTGAATATCGGCACGGCTGTCGGCATTATCGCCGCGCAGTCGATCGGCGAGCCGGGCACGCAGCTCACGATGCGTACGTTCCACGCTGGCGGCGTCGCTGGCGACGACATTACGCACGGTCTGCCTCGTGTTACCGAGCTTTTCGAGGCTCGCAAGCCTAAGGGCCAGGCTGTTTTGGCGGAAATCGCCGGCACGTTGCAGATTTCCGGCGACAAGACGACCAAGACGCTCACCATCCACGACACCGAGGGCAACTTCCGCGAGTACGTCGTTTCGGCGCGCGCCCAGATGCTTCCTGGAATCATCGACGGCAGCGCGGTGAAGGTTGGCCAGCAGCTCACGAAGGGTTCTGTGAACCCGCACGACTTGCTGCGCCTGACCGACCCGAACACCACGCTTCGCTATATCGTCGCGCAGGTTCAGGACGTGTACGTTTCCCAGGGCGTCGATATCAACGACAAGCATATCGAGGTCATCGCTCGCCAGATGCTGCGCAAGGTCGTGGTTTTGGACTCCGGCGATTCCGAGCTTCTGCCCGGCCGCCAGGTCAACCGCCACGAATTCGACCGCATCGCCAACGGGCTTATCGCCGAGGGCAAAAACCCGCCGGTCGGACAGCCTTTGCTGCTCGGCATCACCAAGGCTTCGCTTGCCACCGATTCGTTCCTTTCGGCCGCATCGTTCCAGGAGACCACGAAGGTCTTGACCGATGCCGCTATCGAGGGAAAGACCGACGTGCTTGCGGGTCTGAAGGAAAACGTCATCATCGGCAAGCCTATTCCTGCTGGCACGGGCCTTCCGCGCTACCACAAGGTCGGTCTTACCTACAAGGGCGCTCCTGTGCGTCCCGCGAGCGAAGAGGCGCTTCCCGATTACGCTCCCAGCGAGCTTCGCGAGATCGAAGACCTGCTGCCTCAGCCGCAGGATTGGTCGCTCGACGAGAACTACATGGGCGGATACGGCAGCTACTTCGGAGGCGGCAGCTTCCGCGGCGGTCGCGCCAATCAGCTCTCCGACGAGGATGCACGCCTGTATCTCTATGACGACCTGGGAGTTTCGCAGCGCTGGGCTAATAAGTTCAGCGAGGCCGGCATCGACACCGTCGGCGATTTGGTGGGTTACACCGAAGATGAGCTTCTGCGCATCGAAGGCATTGGCGCCAAGGCGCTCGAGGAGCTCAAGGCTGGCCTTTCCGAGCACTCGCTGAATTACCTTATCGAGGACGACCTGTCTGCGTCGAACGACGATATGAGCCAGCTGCTCGATATGGTATTCAGCCCCGATGACACGATTCTCATCGGCGGCGACGCTCCTGCGACCTTCAATACGGAGGGCGAGGAGATGCTGGGCGAGGCGCTGCCTCCGCGCAGCTACCATCGCGACCTTTCTGAGCTCGACGCGCTTTTGGGCGGTCTGGGCGATTTGGGCTTCGGCGAGACGAGCTCGAAGATCGAGGCCGACTCGAACGCTGAAGACGAAGAGTAGTAGTTCGCTTTTCGCATAAACGAAAGCGCCGCTTCGGAAAACCGAGGCGGCGCTTTTTCGATATGGGCGGGAGGCGATTGGCATTGAGCGGGCCTCGGCGTTCGCGTTCGGCGCGCTCTCGATCTGGGTCAGCCGTCGCCCTGGGGGCTATTCTGCGAGAAAATCGATGGCGTATTGCGCTGCCAACGCGGCGCCGTTTTTCAGGACGCTCTCGTCGACCGTGTAAAAGCAGCTATGCTGCGGATGAATGGCGCCGACGTTCGGGTTCCTGCAACCCAGAAACACGAAGACGCCGGGAACGATATTGAGATACTCGCTGAAGTCTTCCCCAGCCAGCGTGCCTTCGTAATCGCTCAGGGCGTCTTTCCCGAAAAGCTTCGTCACAGCCCTCTCTGCTCGCTCGGCGCATTCCTTATCGTTGGAAAGGCCGGCGTTTCCTTCTTCGTAGGTGAGCTTCGCCTTGGCTCCGAAAGCCGTCGCCGATCGGCGAATGAGCCGCTCGAGCCTGTTGGGCATATCTTTGCGCGTCTTGTCGCTCCATGTTCTAATCGTGCCCGTAAGATAGGCCGATCCCGCCATGACGTTGCGCGCTTCGCCGCCGTGGATTTCTCCCACCGTAACGACGAGCGGTTCGAACGGCGACACATCGCGGCTCACGAGCACCTGAAGCGCCACCACGAGTTCTGCCGCCACCACGACGGCGTCGATGCCCTTGTGAGGCATGGAGCCATGCGCACTTTCCCCTTCGATGTCGATGCGAAACCAATCGGTGTTCGCCATCCGCTGCCCTGGGGCGCATGAGATTTCGCCAGCATCGACTTCGCTCCAGATATGCGTGCCGTAAATCGAGTCCACGCCATCGAGTGCGCCGCTGGCAATCATGAGCTTCGCGCCGATCGAGCATTCTTCGGCGGGCTGGAAAAGCAGGCGCACCTCTCCGTGGAGATCGTCGGTCATCTGCTGCAGAATGCGGGCCGATCCAAGAAGCATCGCCATGTGGCAGTCGTGGCCGCAGGCATGCATGACGCCGTCGTTTTGCGAAGCGTAGGGCGCGCCTGTTTGCTCGCTTACGGGAAGCGCGTCTATATCGCTGCGCAAGGCGATTCTGCGGCGCGGCTTTCCCTCGGAATCGTATGCGTCGGGCGCCGTGCCTGCGATGGTTGCGATAATGCCGTTTCCTCGCACGCGTTCGTAGGGGATTCCCATTTTGGCGAGTTGGCGGCAAAGCGTATTTGCCGTTTTCTCTTCGTGCTTCGATACTTCGGGCCGTTCGTGCAGGTAGCGCCTCTGCGCTATGATGGTGCGCTCTTCCTTGCTCGCAAGGTCCAAGATGCGGGTCGTCCGTTCGGCTTCTTTTGAAGGCTCTTCGGGCTCGCTCGTTTTTTCGATTGTCGATGAGACCATCGTCGTTCCCTTCGAAATTCGCGTTTTCCTCAGTTGACGCGAGCTCAACCATAGCACAATGCCCGTTGCCTCTTATGAAGCGCCGGTTAATTACGCCTAAGCGCGCATGGACGGCTTGCTGGGGACTCTCGCGCGCAGGCAGATTGGGTGGCTCATGGCATGATTTTTGCTAATGGTTCCTGAATGTGTATTCGGTAAGGGCTACGAAAGGCTCGCTGTGAACAACACCAACGAACAGGGATCCCGCAAACCCCATTTCGGATATTTTGTCGTATTCGCCCTCGTCATGACGATGTTTTGCCCCGTTTCATTTGGGCATAGCTGCGCTGGGATCTTCTATCCCTATGCGGCGCAGGACCTAGGCGTCGGCACAGGGGTGCTCAGCTATTTCACGCCGCTCGCCTGCCTTTCCGGCCTCATATTCCTTCCTTTTGCGGGGCGGCTTTTGAACAATCGAGACGCTCGCCTGTGCTTGGCGGCTTCGTGCTCCGTCGCCGCGCTCGCGTTTTTCCTGGTCTCGTTTTCTACGCAGCTGTGGCAATACCTTTTATGCGGCGTGCTCATGGGCTTTGGCACCTGCACGCTTATCTATCTGGCGCCGGCGACGCTTATCACGCGGTGGTTCGAGAAAAATGCAGGGTTCTACATCGGCCTCGTCGCGGCATTCACTGGCATCGGGGGCATGGTGTGGGCGTCGGTCGGCGGAGCTTTGATTCAAGCTGTCGGTTGGCAGTGGACCTATCGGGTATTCGCCCTCATCACGCTTCTCTGTGTGCCGATTATGATCTTCTGCATTGCGAGCAGGCCTTCCGACAAGGGCCTCAAGCCCCATGGCGCAGTCGAGGCCGCGGCGTCCGGCGATGCCAAAGGCGCTCCGATTGATGCTGCGGCCGTTGCTGCCCAGCTTGCGCCTGGCGAACACCCCAGGGCGCGCGCGGGCATAACCGCGAAAGAGGCGTTCAAGATGCCCCAGTTCTATCTCATCATGGGATTTTGCTTCTGCCTGAATTTCGGCATGTATCTCAACGGCATGGTGCCATCGTATGTGCATACGCTCGCCGTGGGCTCGGCCGTTCCCATGCTCGGCGCATGGGCGACGTCGCTTTCCATGGCGGCCCAAACGGGCACGAAGCTCGGGTTGGGCTACCTTGGCGAAAGGCATCCGTTTTCGGGGTCGATCGCCTGCATGGCCATCGGCATCGTGGGTGCGGCGCTCATTTTGCTCGGTGGTGCGGGAAACGCCGCTATCGTGATTGCCGTTGGCGCTTTCGCTTACGGCATCTACTACGGTGTTACGAATGTCATGACGCCGTCGCTTGCGCGAAAGACTTTCGGCGGCCTTGAGTACCCCATCGTCTATGCGCGCATCTCCATGGCGGCCAACGTCGCGGGCGTATGCTCGGGATTTTTGTGGGGAGCCGTTATCGACTTGGCGGGCTTCGAGGTTGCCTTCATCGGGGCTGCATGCATAATCGCATGTGCGATTGCCTGCACGCTTGGCCTGGCGTTTTTCCAGAATCGCGACACGAAGCGTTTCCTTGAGGCTGAAGGCGACGCCCGCCGATAGTGCGCTCTCGTGCGGGAACACATCGCTTCTCAATCGTATAGATTTTGCCGCTTGCCCGCTTTAGGCGGCGAAAGCGGGCACGGGCGGTTAGAATGGCTCACGTAACGCAGCGGAAACATTTGTGAAGACGCCACGCTTTTCAAATGGCCAATGGGGCGAACGATCCCGCCGCTGTCATCGCATACGCGCGCAATCGAATAGGAGCCCGCATGAACGCCGACCTCACGAGCCGTTACGGAACCATGGTCTTCTCTGATCATGTGATGAAAGAGTACCTGCCTTCCGACGTGTACAAGAAACTCTCGAAAACGGTGAAGGAAGGCAAGCCGCTCGATTTGGATGTGGCCAATGCGGTCGCCCACGGCATGAAGGAATGGGCAATCGAGCACGGCGCCACGCATTTCGCGCACTGGTTCCAGCCGCTGACGGGCATCACCTCCGAAAAACACGACGCGTTCATCGACCCCGTGGGCGACGGCACGGCCATCGTGAAGTTCTCGGGAAAAGAGCTGGTGCAGGGTGAGCCTGACGCATCGAGCTTCCCGAATGGCGGCCTGCGCGCGACATTCGAGGCACGCGGCTATTCGGCATGGGATCCCACGAGCTACGCGTTCATCAAAGACGAGGTGCTGTGCGTTCCCACGGCGTTCTGCTCGTATTCCGGCGAGGCGCTCGACAAGAAAACGCCGCTTCTGCGTTCCATGGCGGCCATTGACGCGCAGGCGAAGCGCGTGCTCGCTCTGTTCGGCAAAACTCCGCGCCATATCACGGTGAACGTGGGCACCGAGCAGGAGTATTTCCTCATTTCCGAAAAAGACTACGAGAAGCGCCAAGACCTCATCGTATGCGGGCGCACGCTGTTCGGCGCGCCGCCATGCAAGGGTCAAGAGCTTGACGAGCACTATTTCGGTGCCATTCGCCCCACGGTGAATTCGTTCATGAAGGAGCTCGACGACGTTTTGTGGGGCTTCGCGGTGGCCGCGAAGACCAAGCACAACGAGGTAGCGCCCTGCCAGCATGAGCTTGCGCCCGTGTTCTGCAACGCGAATCGCGCGGTCGACGAGAACCTGCTCACCATGGAGATGATGAAGCTGCTCGCCAGCCATCATGGATTGGTGTGCCTGCAGCACGAAAAGCCCTTCGAGGGAATCAACGGGTCGGGAAAGCACAACAACTGGTCCATCGGAACTGAGGACGAAAACCTGCTCGACCCAGGCGATACGCCCGAGGCGAACCTCCAGTTCATCGTCTTTCTGACCTGCGTCATCGAGGCGGTCGACAACTATCAAGACCTGCTGCGCATGAGCGTTGCCAGCTGCGGAAACGACCATCGCCTCGGCGCGCATGAGGCCCCGCCGGCGATTATCTCGATTTTCCTGGGTGACGAGCTCTCTTCCATTATCGACGCGCTGGCCAGCGGCGAGAGGGCCGCGCATACGCTGCGCGAGCAGCTCGACTTCGGCGTTGACGTGCTGCCGAGCTTCGAGCGCGACACCACCGACCGCAATCGCACGAGCCCCTTCGCGTTCACGGGCAACAAGTTCGAGTTTCGCATGCCGGGCTCGAGCGTGAACGTTTCCGACGCGAACATGGTGCTCGACGCCGCCGTGGCCAAATCGCTCAAAGATTTCGCCGACGCCATGGAGAATCGCGGCGATATGGAATTCGAGCATGCCGCGTTGGAATGGGTACGCCAAAGCCTGCAGGCGCACAAGCGCATCCTGTTCTCGGGTGATGGCTATTCCGAGGAATGGCACGAAGAGGCCGTTCGCCGTGGTCTGTGCAATTTCCCCACCACGGCCGACGCGCTGCCGTGCTTTGTAGAACAGAAGAACATCGACTTGTTCGAGGAAATGGGCGTGCTCTCCAGCGTTGAGGCACATAGCCGCTACGAGGTGAAGCTCGAGAAGTACAACAAGCTCATGAATATCGAGGCGAAGACCATGGAGGTTATGGCGCGCCGCACGTATTTGCCGGTGATCAGCGCGTATTCCACGAAAATCGCCAAGGGCATCACCACGGTGACGGCGGCGATGCCCGATGCGCCCATGCAGCATGAGCGTCGTGAGCTGGCCACGCTGACCGAAGGCGTCGACGCGATTTATTGCGGGCTCGATGCGTTGCGCGAGGCTCACGAGGCGGCCGAGGCCATCGCCGATTCGCAAGGGCGGGCGAACGCCTATGCCCATGAAGTGCGTCCGGCCATGGACTCACTGCGAGCGGCGGTCGATGCCATGGAGCCTATCGTCGCCCGCGATTACTGGCCTGTTCCCACCTATGACGACCTGCTGTTTTACTGCTAGATCGGCCTTGCGGTCGGCCTAATGCGCCGACGCTGCGCTGGGCTCTGGCGGCGCATTTCGGGTTCAAGCTGCGGCTCGCGTACCGAAGTACGCGTTGCCTTGCTTTCGCCCGAACTGCACTCGCCAGAGCCCATGCTCGCTGACTTTTTCTTGATCTATGATTTTTCGGAAGCCTGTTAAATGCTCGGGCATTTAACAGGCTCCGTATGCACCGTGCATGTCAATGCTAGAATGGCGCGAAGCGAAGGGGCCGCGGGCCCCTTCTTTGCTCTGTCGACATTCGCGAGGTGACGTATATGGGAATTCGTGCGGCGGCGGCCGTAGCGCTCGGGCGTGCGGCCCGATGGGGCGGCGAGGCATTCATGCATCGCTCGGCGGGAAACATTCCGGGCGCGATGGCGCTGAAGGTGGACCCTGCGGTGCTCGTCGACCTTGCGAAAAAGGTGAACCCCGTGGCCGTTATTTCGGGCACGAATGGCAAAACCACCACCACGAATCTCGTTGCCGATTGCCTGCAGACGGCGGGCGTTGCGCTGTATTGCAATCGCGAGGGCAACAATCTGCAATCGGGCATCGTGACCTCGCTTATGCTTGCGCCCGATACATCGAAGGTCGTCGACGCTGGCAGCGCCGCTGCGGCGCCCATCGGCTGCTTCGAATGCGACGAGATGTACACCAAATACGTGCTGCCGCGCTTGCGCCCGCATTATTTCATGCTGCTGAACCTGTTTCGCGATCAGCTCGACCGTTTCGGCGAAATCGACCGCATCCAAGACACCATCGCTGAAGCACTCACGAAGACACCCGAAACCACGTTCGTGTTCAACGGCGACGATCCGCTGTGCGCGGCCATTGCGGACCGCATTCCCAACAAGTCGCTCGCGTTTGGCATCGCCAGCGACATGGGGTTGTCGACCGATCGCATTTCAGATAGCCGCTTCTGTCAGAAGTGCGGCGGGGCGCTCGAATACGATTACGTGCACTATGGCCAGCTGGGCGCTTACCATTGTCCCGATTGCGGTTGGTCGCGCCCGGAACTTGCGTTTGCGGCCACAAACGTGCGCCTCGAAGATGATGGGTTCGCGTTCGACATTGACGGCCATACGGTGAAAACGGGGCATACGGGCGCCTATATGGTGTACAACGTGCTGGCAGCCTATGCCATCTCGAAGCTCTCGAGCATTGTCTCGTTCGAAAATTACCAGGCGTGCGTCATTCAATATCGCCCCACGAACGGTCGCTTGCAGACGTTCGATTTGGGCGAACGCCGGGTCATGACGAACCTCGCGAAAAACCCCACGGGCTTCAACCAAAACATCCGCATCGTGCTCAATGAGCATGGTCGCGTGCTGGCGCTGTTCGTCAACGACAACGACGCCGACGGCCACGACGTGTCGTGGTTTTTCGATATCGACTTCGAGCGGTGGTCGCACATCGATGGACTGCGGGCGTTTGTGGGCGGCACGCGCGCCAACGATATGCAGGTGCGCCTGAAATACGCGGGCATTCAGGCCGAAATCGTGCAAAACGTGGCTGACGTGCTTGCCGCGACCGAAGCGGCCGACGGCAAGGTGTACATCATCGCGAACTATACGGCTTTGCCCGCCGTGCGCCGCGAACTCGAAAAGCTCGAGGCTGCGGCAACGTCTGCGAAGGGGGAGGAGTAGTCCATGTCGAATTCGCTGAAGTGGGCGGAAATGCCGCCAGTTCGTGATGATGTAAAACCGCTGGTCATCGTTCACCTTTTTCCTGAATTGCTCAACCTGTACGGCGACGGCGGCAATGTGATCGCCCTCACGCGCCGCCTGCAATGGCGCGGCTTGCCCGTGGAGATTCGCGAGGTGGGCATGGGCGATTCGATGGATTTCGCCCAAGCCGACATCGTGTTCATCGGCGGCGGAGCCGATCGCGAGCAGCTGATCGTGAAGGACGCCATGGCCAGCAAAAAGGCCGAGCTTTCGTCCTATGTGGCCGACGGCGGCGTGCTTTTGGCCGTATGCGGCGGCTATCAATTTCTGGGCCATAGCTATGCCATGGACGATGTGGTGGTGGAAGGCCTGGGCATCATCGACATGGAAACGGTGCGCGGCGAGGGTCGCCTCATCGGCAACGCCGTCATACAAAGCGACATCTGCGACATGCCCATCGTGGGCTTCGAAAATCATGGTGGCCGCACGACGCTGGGCGCAAGCGTCACGCCGCTTGGCCGTGTACTGGGCAAAACGTTCGGCAACAACGGCGAAGACGGTTTCGAAGGCGTGCATCAGGGCAACCTGATTGGCACTTATCTGCACGGCCCCTTGTTGCCGAAAAATCCGCAGGTGGCCGACTATCTGCTGTCTCGCGCCTTCGAGCGCCGTGGCGATGCCTTGCAGCTCGCGCCCCTCGATGACGAAATAGAGCTCGCCGCCAATCGAGTCATGGCCGAGCGCTTGGGGGTGTAGCATTATTTCGCTTCTCCTGATGAGCAGGGATTTCTATCGATGGCGGCTCAGCGGGGTTTGATAACCTTGCGTGCAAAACGGTCAGCTGCGGTCAGCTGCGGTCAGCTGCGGTCAGCTGCGGTCAGCTGAGTCGTCTAGTCGACATCGGGGAGGCGGTAGTACTGGTAGGGGTCCCTTGCGTTTCTGCCGACCCATACGAGCGATCCCTTTTCGGCCAACTTCTTCAGGGTTCCCGTTGCTTTCGTTCTCCCTATTCCAGCCCCTTCCATGAGTTCTTTTTTCGTCACTCTGCCGTTCTTGCGGGCGATTCTCATGGCGGCTGCTTCAGCTTGATCGAACGACCCTTCGAGCTCTTGTGGCTTCTCGGCACTTTCTGTGCTGGAAGGGGGCTCTTCTATGACCTGTGAGCCTGGTCGGTCGAAACGGATGACGGTGGTGTTGGCGGTCTGCCTGTAGCCGAACTTCACGCCCTCGGCGTCGCAATAGCGCTTGATGCGGGGAATGCCCGTGCCATACTGCTCAATCATTCCCGAGCGGAAGAGCGCCTGCGCGATGCCCGGGTTGCTCTGCTTGAGGCCGCCGTCGCCTCCTGCCAGGTGGTTTTCGGGCGAGTCCCCCTCGGGGAAGAGACCCGGGTTTACCACCTCGACGAAGTCCATGTATACGTTCACCTCGACGGCGGTGCCCGTGGTGTAGTCGCGGTGGCACAGCGCGTTGGCGATGGCCTCGCGCACAGCCTCCCTGGGGATCTCGGGGATTTCGCGGCGCTGCATACCAGGCTCGCCGAACACGAACCTGCGCCTGATATTGGAGACGACGAAGAACTCCGCTCTCTTGAGCAGCTGGATAAGCGGCAAGCCCTCCTGCTGGAGGTCGAAGATATCGAGCTTGTCGTTTCCGGCGAGCAGGCCCAGCTTCATCCTCGGGTACTGTATGGGCGCGTGGCAGAACATCACGGCGCCAGCGTTGGTGAGCGTGCCGTCTGAGGACACCATGCCGAGGCGCTTGAGCACGCCCTTCGCGTCGGCCGGTCCGTCTCCGATGCGGCCTGCCGCTTTGCCCATCTCGACGAACTCGTGCACGGCCGCCTCGTCGACATCTTCGATGGGCTTGCCGGATGGCAGCGAGTCCCAGGGATTGCGGGCGCGGTCGCGCTCGATGATCATCGCCGTCAGCTCCGATGCGGCCATCTGCTTGTTCGATGTCCCGACGCGCGTGAAGTACCGCCCGTCCGCGGAGTATGGTGCGTCCATGCCGGAGAACGCCACGCGGATGTATGTTTCGCCGTCATCGCTGTCAAGGCGCTCTATGGTCGGAGATATGGATGGTTCAATTTTGTCGGAAATCCAGCTCGTGACTTGGCGGATAGTGGCGTCCGTGACATCTTGCCCGACGATCTCGCCGTTGTCCTTTACGCCGAAGTAGAGCTCGCCTCGGCCGTGCTTGTTAAGCATGGCACTCATGACCTGCAGGGCTTCCTTATGCTCGCCTGTTGACTTCTTGAACTCGACGGTCTCGCTCTCGCTGCCTAGGTTCATTCGGACTGCCTTCCTGCCTGCGTTCGATGTTTCGAATTATACCTTGTCGGGTTTGGGGTCTTGACGTTGCGGCACCGCTTATCTCTGCCCTTCACTTCGTGCCCAATCTTGTTTTTTCGTCTTGACGAAAGGGGTGTCCGTGGTTGGGCTCCGCCCAGCGTTCCCTAAGGAAGTGGAGAAGTACCCCCGCGCCAGGAACAGCGCCTTCTGGTGAAGTCGGGCATGAACCTGGAGCTGCTCGCTTTGCCGGAAGGAGGCGTGTCGTGATGGAGCTGTTGCTCATCCTGGTGCTTACCGCGGCGCTCTGTCTTGCTTCGGCCGAACCGCTGAGGCGCTGCCCCGCGGTCTTCTATGCGCTAGCCGCTGTGCTGGACGTGTTGTTCGTCATCGGTTCTCAAGGGCTGCTGCTGTGGGTTGTGTGGAGTGCCATGCTGGAGCTGATGCGCAAGTGCGGGCTTTCCTTTAGCCTCTTCGCCGTCGTCATGTATGTCGGGGTGTTTCCCAAAGGTTCTTGGGTGCGCAGGCGTCTGCAGCCCGTGCGCGGTGAGCTTTCCGTCATCGCCTGCATCCTCGCGCTGGGGCATATGGGCGCCTACGCGGTCTCCTACGTCCCCCGAGTGATAGTTACTCCCTTTGTCGTCGCCGGTCTTGTCGTAGCCGCCGTTCTGACGGTATTGCTGGTCGTGCTGGGGGTCACCTCGCTCAGGGCTGTCAAAGCGCGTATGGGTGCTCAGACCTGGGTCAAGGTCCAGAGGTGGGCGTACCTCTTCTACGTCCTGGTATTCGCACATGCCCTGCTCATGCTGCTGCCGAGTGCTCTTTTCGGTGGTCTGGCCGCCATGGAGAGCGTTACGGTCTACACGGTCGTTTTTGCCGTGTACTTTGTCGCCCGCATCGTCCGCGTTGTGCTCGACGGTAAGCGGGTCGATGCCGGGGTCAGGGAGTAGGGGTTCCTCTCGGTTGAGGCTGGGACATGGGAGCCCCTTTCCTCGCTGCGTTTTTGACAACCCACAGCTTGGCGGGAGTCTCCCTGTTTGTCACCATCCCGATGCAAACAACCTGTTGGCACGTAACGGCTAGGGAAGCACCGCGGCCGCCTTTTGGGTGGGTTCGAAAGGCGAAAAGCCGTGCGCCTTCTCTGTAACAATTCTTTAACACCTGCGCAAACCTGCCCGATGCTATTATTCCTGGTAATTGCGGCCCGTTTCCATCGCCACGTGAAAAGGGCCACGACGGGGCGAATCCGGCGAGATGGATTGCCCTGAAGGTTTTTGATTTCTGCAAGCTAAGCGGCTTTAGGCCCTATGCGGGCGGGCGAGTTCTGGGGCGCGGCACCTGCCAGAACCAGCTGTCAGGAGGAAAAATGATAGATACCAAGCAGTATGTCATCAAGCAAATCGAGGAGCGCAATATCCGCTTCCTGCGGCTGTGGTTCACCGATATCTTCGGCAACCTGAAAAACGTCGCCATCACTCCGAGCGACATCGAGGCGGCCTTCGAAGAGGGCATCGGCTTCGACGGCTCGGCGATCGAGGGGCTTGCCCGCCTGCAGGATTCCGACATGCTCGTGCATCCCGACCCCTCGACGTTCCAGGTGCTTCCTTGGCGTCCGGCCGACGACGGCGTGGCGCGCATGTTCTGCGATTTGCGCACGCCCGACGGAGCCTATGCCGCAACCGATTCGCGCCATATCCTCATGGGAACGCTCAACCGCGCGTCCTCTTTGGGCTATTCGGTGAACATCGGCACGGCGGTCGAATACTTCTGCTTCAAAAGCGATACGGCGCCGGAGCCCATCGATCAGGGCGGCTATTTCGATTTGGCGCCGCTCGATAAGGCGGCCGATTTGCGTCGCGAGACCGTGCTCACGCTCGAGAAGATGGGCATTCCCGTTGAGTATTCGCACCACGAAGCCGCGCCTTCCCAGCAAGAGATCGACCTGCGATTCTGCGATGCCATCTCGGCCGCCGATGCGGTTGCCACCGCGAGGCTGGTCATCAAGGAAACGGCCGCGGCCCAGGGCCTTTATGCGACATTCATGCCTAAGCCCATCGAGGGTGAGCCGGGCAGCGCCATGCATGTGCACCAGTCGCTGTTCGACGAGAACGGAAACGCATTCGCCGATGCGAACGACCCCGAAGGCATGGGACTTTCTTCCATCGCGAAAAGCTATATCGCTGGCCTGCTGAAATACGCGCCCGAATACATGCTCATCACCAATCAGTACGTGAACTCGTACAAGCGCCTGGTGCCTGGCTTCGATGCGCCTTTGCACGTGTCGTGGGGCAATCGCAACCGCTCGGCCATGGTGCGTGTGCCTCGCTACAAGCCGAACAAGCCCACCTCGACGCGCGTCGAGGTCCGCAGCGTCGATTCCGCCGCCAACCCGTATTTGGCCTATGCGGCCATGCTCGGCGCGGGCCTCAAGGGTATCGAAGAGGGGCTTTCGCTGTGCGCGCCGGTCGAGCAGAATCTCTTCAAGCTTTCGCGCGCCGAAATCGACGAGCTCGGTCTGAAGATGCTTCCCTCCGATTTGTCGCAGGCCATCGATGAGTTCGAGAAATCGGAACTCATGCACGACGTCTTGGGCGATGCGCTTTGCGAGCGGCTCATCGCCGCGAAGCGCTGCGAATGGGAAGCGTATCGCAGCCATGTGAGCGCATGGGAAATCGATCGCTATCTGGCAAGGCTGTAAGGGGGCGCTGCTATGCATTCTAAAACGATTCTCGTTTCATGCGGGCGCACGATTACGCTCGATAGGGCGTCGTCGCTGTTCTCTTCCATGGATGCCGACGTTCGGGCGCTGAAGGTTCCGGCGGCACAGGCGATATCGGCCGGCCACGGCCTGGGCGTCGACTTGCTTGTGATAGACGACACCGACGGCGGCTGCGACATTTCGGCCATCGAAGCCGAGCTTGCCAGCGGTGGCGAGGCCTCGCTGTTTTTGATGCTCGATGAGTCGCGCATGAAGTCGGTGAGGCTTCCCGTGCGTGTGACGAGCGATTTCGCCTGCAGCGCGGCGAGCGACGACGAAATCAAGCTGCGCTGTCGCCGTCTGCTGTGGCCAGGCGAAATGACGAGCGACGCGGACTTCATCCATGTGGGCGCCCTCACGGTGAATCTGGCGACTTACCAGGTCAAAGTGAGCGGCGAACCCGTGGACCTTACCTTTATGGAGTACGCGCTGCTCTCGTTTCTCATCACGCATCCTGGGCGCATCTATTCCCGCGAGGTGCTGCTTTCCCAGGTATGGGGATTCGATTACTACGGCGGAAGCCGCACGGTCGACGTGCATGTGCGACGCTTGCGCGCGAAGCTCGGCCCCGAAGTCGCCCAGCACATAGAGACGGTGCGCGGCGCCGGCTATCTGTGGCAAAACTAGCATCGAACGCTTTCTTTGAAGGGGCCTCAGGCCCCTTTTTTGATGGCTGCAGATTCGTCCGCCTAAAGGTCGAACGCGGCAGAATTTCTTGAATATTTCGCTTCGATTAACCCATTATTTCGCCTCTGTAACGTCGGTTTCGCTCGTGTTACGGCTTCGTTTTTCGGCCGTTAACTCACGGAAATGCGGCCTGGTTGCTCCCGTCTGCTTTCCATAATGGATGACGTCATATCCATTGGGCGCTCGGTGCGTCGTATGCGGATTGATCATTTCCCAAGGGTTTACGCCCGACGGAAGTTTCGGGCGTAAGGGGAACGCTCGATTCGCAGCCGACTTTGCCGAAGCGCCTATCGCAGGAAAGGAGCAATCATGTTTGATACGGGAACAACCGGATTCATGATTCTCGGCGCGATGCTGGTGTTTTTAATGACGCCGGCTCTGGCATTTTTCTATGGCGGTCTTTCTCGCCGGAAAAATGTGCTGAACACGATGTTTATGTCCATCGCCGTCATCGGGGTCGTTGGCGTGCTGTGGGTCGTCGCCGGCTGGTCGTTCGCCTATGGCGGAGACGGTTCCATCTCGTTCTTCGGCGGTTTCGACCAGATCTTCTGCCAGGGCTTGCTCGACAACTTGCTCGCAGAAGACCCCTCGGCGTTGTCTCATGACACCTACCCGGCGCTCGTCGACGTGGCATTCCAGGCTGCATTCGCCATCATCACCATCGCCATCATCACGGGCTCTTTGGCTGGCCGTATGAAGTTCGGCGCGGTGCTCGTCTTCGTCTCTATCTGGCTGCTGCTCGTCTACGCTCCGCTCGCCCACATGGTATGGGGCGGCGACGGCTCGCTGATCGGCGACACCATCGGCGCGCTCGACTTCGCTGGTGGCGACGTTGTCCATATCTCCTCTGGCCTTACCGGTCTTATCCTGTGCGTGATTCTGGGCAAGCGCCGCGGCTATGGCATGATGAGCTACCGCCCGCACAACATTCCGTTCGTTGCCCTGGGCGCTACGCTTCTGTGGTTCGGCTGGTTCGGCTTCAACGGCGCTTCCGCCTTCGCTGCCGACGGCGTTGCTGCTCTGGCGTTCCTGAACACGATGGTGGCTCCTGCCGCCGCCATGCTCTCCTGGATGCTCATTGAGCGCATCCGCACCGGCAAGGCGACCCTCGTCGGCGCTTGCACCGGCGTTGTTGCTGGCCTGGTCGTCATCACCCCGGCCGCAGGCTTCGTGGATGTGTGGGCTGCCGTCATCATGGGCCTCATCGTTTCCCCGATTTGCTACTGCGCCATGGCGTTCCTTAAGCCCAAGCTCGGCTACGACGACGCACTCGACGCATTTGGCTGCCACGGCATCGGCGGCATGGTCGGCGGCGTGCTCACCGGCATCTTCTGCGTGCCCGATCTTTCCTGGACCGACTTCGGCGGCCTGCTCTACACGGGCGACCCCACGCTGCTCATCGCTCAGATCGAAGGCATTCTCATCACCATCGCATTCGTCGGCATCATGTCCGTCATCATCGGCTTCATCGTGAAGGCAATCTTTAAGGGCAGCCTGCGCGTCTCCGCCGAAGAAGAGGCCGAGGGCCTGGACGCTCGCGAGCATGGCGAAAGCGCGTATCCCGCATACAACGGTCTTGACTAAATCTTTGGGAATTCGATTTGAATTGAAAGGAGCACGTCGATGAAAAAGATTGAAGCCATCGTGCGCCCGGCTAAGCTCGAAGCGCTCAAGGATGCGTTCCTCGAGGCTGGAATCAAGGGAATGACCATCAGCCAGGTTCAGGGCTGCGGCAATCAGCACGGTTGGAAAGAGTACTACCGCGGCAGCGAGGTTATCGTGAATATGCTGCCGAAGATTATGCTCACCGTGGTCGTCGAGGACGACAAGGTCGACTCGACCGTGAAGCTTATCTGCGACACGGCGCGAACGGGCGAGGTAGGAGACGGAAAGATCTTCGTATCTCCCGTCGAGCAGGTCATCCGCATTCGCACGGGCGAGTCTGGCGTCGAGGCCGTTTAACGATTCGCGACGCTCACGCTGAAGCGATTGCGCACCAAAGACCCTTTCCCTTAAACGGGAGAGGGTCTTTCTTTATGTCCTCGTATTGGAGTGTGCAAAACGTGGACCGAATATGCATGCGGCATGTCTTCGATATGGAGGGCGTTTCACGACCTCTTGCGCGACGGGGCCGCGCGTGCGTGTGGTAAGATAGCGCGGTTGTCTGCATGAATGGAAAGGTCATCCCGTGTTTGGTATCGGTGGAACAGAGCTCTTCCTCATTCTTTTATTCGGCTTTCTCATCTTCGGGCCCGACAAATTGCCTGCTATCGCGAAGACCGCCGGCAAGGCGATTTCGAAATTCCGCAGCGCCCAAGACGAGATGAACAAGGTCGTCAAAACCGAAATCTACGATCCCCTGACCGACGATTCCGTCAAGAATCCGATGGATCAGATCGATAAAGAGAACAAGCAGAAGATCGAGAAGAAGGAATCGTTCTCGTCGCGCAAGGCGAAATACGACAAGGAGCGCGCCGACAAGAAGAAGCGCGAGGCCGCAAGCGAGGCCGCGAAAGAGGTGCGCGCCGAGGCCGCGAAGGAGGCCGAGGCGGCCAAAGCCGCCAAGGCCGAAGCGGAGCAGGCCAAGGCTGCCGCCGATCAGGCCGCTTCCGCAGGAGAGGGATCCGACTCCGCGGCGGCGGGTGCTGTGGCTGCCGCCGAGGCCAAAGCTGAAGAGCTTGCGGCCGCGACCAAACCCGCCACGGTGCACGAGAAAGTCATGGCCGCCCGCACGAAGGCGACGCAAGAGGCCCAAGCCGCTTCCGACGCCGAGCGCGCTGCCGATGAGGCGCTCGCCGACGAGATTTTGGGAGCCGCCGCGCCGGCGAAAAAGAAGAAGCGTCGCCCTGCTGCGGCCGACGATGAAGCCAAGCCTGTCGAGGCTGCAGAAGCCGCCGATTCCGCTGCGGCCCAGAAGGAGGAATAGCAGATGCCTATCGGTCCGGCGAGAATGCCGCTTTTCGACCATTTGGGAGAGCTTCGCATGCGCCTGGTGCGCATCGTGGTCGCCCTGTTCATCGCCATGTGCATTTTCTACATGGCCACGCCGACGATTATCCAGTTCATGTGTCTGCCCGTTGCCGATTACCTGCCGAAAGACGACGCAGGGAACGTGGTGCTCAACGTGCTCGACGTCTTCGGGTCGTTCACCATTCGCTTCAAGGTCTCTCTGTGGACCGCGGTCGTGGCATGCATGCCCATCATCTTGTGGCAGGTGCTTGCCTTTTTCCTGCCAGCACTGAAGCCCTCCGAGCGCAGGTGGTTCATCCCCACGTTCGCCGTGGGCGTGTTCCTCTTCATGTTCGGTACGATTTTTTGCTACCTGTTCATCCTGAATCCGGCCGTGCAATGGCTTACCGACCAGGCGGGCGGCTTCGCGCAGATTCTGCCCGATGCGAAATCCTGGGTCGACGTCATCATCAACTTCGAGCTGTGCTTCGGTGTGGCGTTCGAATTGCCGCTCGTCGTTTTCTACCTGGTGATTTTCGACATCGTTTCGTATAAGAAGCTGCGCTCGTCGTGGCGCACCGTCTATATCGTGCTCATGGTCATTTCGGCTATGGCCACGCCCGACGCCTCGCCAGTCACCATGCTGCTCATGTTCGGCGCGATGATCGTCCTTTACGAGCTCAGCTTGCTTGTGGCGCGCATCGTTTTGGGCAAGCGCGTGAAGAAGCGCGAAGAGCAAGCAGCCCGCGAGGCGGCCGAAGATGCCGAAATCGCCGCTGAGTGGGACGAGACGAAAAAGAAGGCCAAGAAGAAATTGAAAGAGCATCTCGACCTCGACGATTAATGTCGGGTTGCAGGTTGAGAAATAGCGAGCGAGAAGCCGTCTAGTATGGCAGATTGGCTTGAGGGTGAGCCAGCGCGTACTTCGGTATGCGAGGTGAAGTCCGAAAACCAAGATGTCGTGCTAGGCGGCTTCGCAGTGACAGCCCGTTCCGCCGTTCGGCAGAGCGGCGGAAAGGAATCCTATGCACGAACTGGGAATGGTGACGGGCGTCGTCGAAAGCGTGCGTGCGGCGGCCGAGGCAAACCATGCCGACAAGGTGCTGAAGGTGTCGCTTTCCGTGGGTGAAATGACCGAGGCTATAGAAGACGCGCTCTCATTCGCCTATGAGGCAATCACCGAACGCGATCCCCTGTTTTCCGGGTCGAAGCTCGAGATAACCATGGTTCCCCCAAAAAGCCGCTGCGTGGAATGCGGGTGCGAATTCACGCACGATCGCTTCCATGTGATGTGTCCCGAATGCGGCGGCTTCGCCGACCTTATCGAGGGGAAAGAGCTGCGGATCGACTCGATAGAAGTCGACATCCCCGACGAAGAGCAAGCATAAGAAACGCCCCATCTGGGGCGTTTCGTTTTTCGGGAGGCGGCGGCGGGGATTCGCGTATCCCCATTCCAAAAGTAAAAGCGCCCGCCAACCGCATGCCCCGGACCGAACGCCTGGAACGTTGTGAGGGTAGGGGTATGCGGTTGGCGGGCGTGGCGGGCGCAAGCCGCTACGCTACCAGCTCAAAAGCTCGTAACCGTCTTCGGTAATCAATACCTGAACCTCCCATTGGGCGGTATCGCTGCCGTCGGCGGTTCTCACTGTCCAGCCATTCGGGTCGCTTGAATCGATATCGGGCGCGCCTGCGTTCACCATGGGCTCAATGGTGAACGTCATGCCTGGTACGAGCACCATGCCTGTTCCAGGTTCGCTCACGAAGCTCACGAAGGGGTCTTCGTGAAATTCGAATCCGCAGCCGTGTCCGCCGTATTCCCGAACCACCGAATACCCTTGCGCTTTGGCATATTCGTGCACGGCGGCTCCGACGTCGCCCAGAAACCCCCAGGGCTTGATGGCCGCGAGGCCCGCCTCAACCGCCTTTTTCGTCTCTTCAACCAATCGGCGGCGCTCTTCCGAGACCTCGCCGATGCAGAACATGCGCGAAGAGTCGCTGTAGTAGCCATCCAGGATGGTCGAGCAGTCAACGTTGACGATATCGCCCTCTTTCAGCACGTCTCCTTCGCAGGGGATACCGTGGCAAATCACGTCGTTGATAGAGGTGCACACGCTTTTGGGAAACCCGCCGTAGCCCAAATCGGCCGGCGTTCCGCCATGCTCAATGGTGTAGTCGTAGATCCACTGGTCGATTTCCTCAGTGGAAACCCCCGGCCCGATTCGTTCGGCCACCATGTCGAGCACGCCGACGTTAATGGCGGCGCTTCGCTTTATGGCCTCAATGTCGCCAGGGCCTTTCAGCAGGTCGCGCGTGGGAACCTCGAAGCCTTTGTCGTAGAGTTCTTGCAGGCGCTCATCCGTCTTCCAGTGGCATTTCTTGTATTTCTTACCGCTGCCGCACCAGCATTCATCGTTGCGGCCAGGCTGGCCTTCGCCGTCGTACATGTCAGTCCTCGTTTCGCATCGGCGATGTGAGCGACCCATGGCGGGTCGCGTTCGTATCAGGGCATTGTAGCGCTCATCCCGAGTATATGCTCGTTTCCCTAAGGAAACTTTACGCGTCGCATGCGCCCGCCGCTTCCGCAGAAGAAGTGCCGTTGCCCTATGTCGCACGTTTGCCTGCGGCGCGATGCACTACACTGTAAGCAGCCGAAACGGCGAATGAGGAGGACAGCCCATGCAGATAGACATGAAACAGCCGATTTTGGACAAAAACGATCGCCTGGCGGCAGAAAACCGAGCGCTGTTCGAAGAAAAGCGCGTGTTCGTGCTCGATTTGCTTGCGAGCCCTGGTTCGGGTAAGACATCCACTATTTTGGCCACGATTGAGGCATTGCGTGACGAATTCAACATCGCCGTTATCGAAGGAGATATCGCGAGCGACGTGGACGCGAAGCGCATCGGCGCGCAGGGCATTGCCGCCGTGCAGATCAACACGGGTGGCGCCTGTCATTTGGAAAGCGATATGGTTCGACGAGCCGTTGACGCGCTCGATCTTGACAATCTCGACCTCATTATCGTCGAAAACGTCGGCAATCTCGTGTGCCCGACCGATTTCGATTTGGGTGAAGGCGCCAAGGTCATGATCCTTTCGGTTCCCGAGGGCGACGACAAGCCGCTCAAATACCCGGGCGTCTTCCAGGCGAGCGAGGCCATTATTCTGAATAAGGTCGACACGATGAGCGTGTTCAATTTCGACGAGTCGGCGTTTCGCAGCGAGGTCGCCCAGCTCAACCCGAAGGCCCCTATCTTTCCCATTGCGGCCACGAAAGGCGAGGGCGTCGATGCGTGGGCCGATTGGCTGCGCGATCGCATTCGCGCCATGCAGGAGTCGTAGCGCCGTTTCGCGATGGTTCGCGAGATACTTGCGCAGAATCGAAGAAACAGCTTTCAAGGCGGTCGCGTTCGCGCGTCCGCCTTTCGCATAGTTCGGCAACGCGTAATCGCATGGTAACAGCGATGCGCTAGACTTCTTCAATCATCTGGAAGAAAGCGAGCAGGATATGCAACCCGAAGAACAATATGCTATATGCATAAACGGCTTGAAGGAATACGCGCAGGGCATGGGCGCGACGGGCGTGGTGATTGGCCTGTCTGGCGGAATCGATTCGAGCCTTGTGGCCTGCATGTGCGTTGAGGCGTTCGGCGCCGAAAACGTCCACGGTTATATGCTCCCGGGGCCGTATTCAACCGAGCATTCGCTTGCCGACGCGCAGGAGCTCGCGCACAATCTCGGCCTTCATGTGGAGCGCATCAGCATCGTCGACGCATATCAGGCATTCGCCAACCAGCTTGCCGCGCTCTGCCCGAATTTCGATCGCTCTACCTCGGGGGAGAACACTCAGGCGCGCTGCCGCATGGTGGTGCTCATGGCGCTTGCGAACTACCATGGCTGGATGATGGTGAATACGGGCAACAAAAGTGAAGCCATGATGGGCTATTCCACGCTTTACGGCGACACGGCTGGCGCATATGCGCCTATCGGGGGCCTGTATAAGACCGACGTGTATGCGGTTTCGCGTTGGGTGAATGCTCGGGCCGAGGCCCTTGGGAAACCGGCGCTTATTCCAGCTCATGTACTCGTGAAGCCGCCAAGCGCTGAGCTTGCGCCAGGCCAGCAGGACGAGATTTCGTTGGGCTCGTCGTATGTCGAGCTCGACAAGCTGCTTATCGATTACAAAGAGCGCGGCATGACGCCCGAGGAGCTGGTGGCTGCGGGCTATGACGCCGATGAGGTCGAGCGCGTTACCAAGCGCGTCGAGGCCTATGCCTTCAAGCGTGCGATGGAGCCTGAGTTTCCGGAAATTCCCTACGCGAAATGAGTGCGAGCCGCTCATCCGGCCGATTCGAATGCGCGCCGGCGGCAACCGCCGGCGGCTTGGCGGCTGCCGTTTCCGTGAAAGTCTTCATGCTCGCATAGCCTTCCGCTACACTAGGTGCGTCTAGGCGCTGGCGCACTGCCCGCGCAGGCATTCGCAAACTATGTCTTCATGAGGAGGAACGACATGCCCGAAATCACCCGTGATCAGGTGAAGGTTCCCGCAGACGTGAGCGCCGACGCTCGCGAGACGTACATCGACAACTACATGGCCGCCACGCGTGGCACCGGCCGTTTGATGCTGTTCGCCTGCGACCAAAAGGTCGAGCACCTCAATGGCGATTTTTACGGCGAGGGCATCGATCCCGCCGATCTTGACCCTGAGCATCTCTTCAAAATCGCCAGCGAGGGCGTATGCGGCGTCTGCGCTGGCCAGCGCGGTCTCATCGCTCGCTATGCGGCCGATTATCCGCAGGTGAACTACCTGGTGAAGATGAATTCCAAGACCAATCTGGTGAAGACTTCGCAGGACGATCCCTACAGCCCGCAGCTGCACGATCTTGAGGCTGTGCTCGATATGCGCGCCAATGGCGTAAACGTCGTGGGCCTGGGCTACACCATCTATCTTGGCTCCGAATACGAAAGCACCATGCTCGCCGAGGCTGGCCAGCTGATTGCCGAGGCTCATGCTGCTGGCTTGCTGGTCGTGCTGTGGATTTATCCTCGCGGCAAGGCCGTCACCGATGAAAAGGCCCCTGCTCTTATCGCGGGCGCTGCCGGCGTCGCTTTGTGCCTGGGCGCCGATTTCGTGAAGGTGAACCCGCCGAAGCCAACCGACGAGGCCACGTCCGCCGAGAGCCTGGCCATCGCGAGCGCCGCAGCAGGTCGCACGGGCCTGGTGTGCGCGGGCGGCTCCACCGTCGACGCCGAGACCTTCCTTACGCAGCTGCACGACCAAATCCATATTGGCCATGCGTGCGGCAATGCGACTGGTCGTAATATTCACCAGCGCTCTCTCGACGAGGCCGTGCGTTTGACCAAGGCCATTTCGGCCATTACGCTCGCCGACTACGAGGTCGCCGACGCGCTCGCCGTCTTCAAGGGTGAGAAAGACTTTACGTTGGCTTAACAGCCAGCGTAAAAGCTCGACGCTGCAAAGCCACCGGGCGCCCCATCTTGGCTTTCAATCGGCGCTCGCGTACCGAAGTACGCGTCGCTTCTCTTTCAAGCCAACCTGGGGCACTGGGTGGCTTTTCGCTGACATTATTGCGAATGTACGGTATTAATGGGTCAAAGGGACAGTCCCTTTGACCCATCTTTTATGTCGGAAGGGGAGGCAATGCCATTTATCAGTCATGGCGTCGAAGAAACCCAACAGCTCGCCGGGCGAATCGCGCAGCGCGCTCAGGCGGGCGACGTGATTTTGCTCGTGGGCGATTTGGGCGCAGGCAAAACGCATTTCACGCAGGGCTTCGCGGCGGGCCTGGGCATCGCCGAGGTTCCCACAAGCCCCACGTTCAACTTGGTGTGCGAATACTACGGCGGACGCCTGCCGCTGTACCATTTCGATCTCTATCGCTTGGAAGATGCCGATGAGCTCGAAGATATCGATTACTACGGCATCACGGAAGGCGATGGGGTGTCGCTTGTGGAGTGGGGCGACAAATTCGAAGAAGCCGCGCCCGACGACTGCCTGGTACTGAATTTCAAAGTGAACGAAGACGACACGCGCGTAATTGAAGCGACAGCCACTGGTGAGAACGGCGCAAGGTTGTCTTTCGACCTGTTTGATTAAAATGGCAGTATCGAATTAATTCGAAACTTCTTTTAGAAATTAAGTCTCTAAAAGAAACTAATATCATTAAACTGGCGATACGGGTATTTCAAGTCGGCTTACATATTCGCTTTGATCATTCGATTCGTACTCGCCTATGAGGCAAAACTCCAAAGCGCCAGGCTCTTCCTTATAGCCTTCTTCTTCGATATACGCCACTATGCGCGCATAGTGGCGCTCGATTTCTCGAAACGAGCCCTGGAATGTGCATGCGGCATAAAGTCCCGCGTCGATTTTGAAATCGGCCCTGCAGGGAAGCGCTTCTGAATACAGAAGAATCGCTCGCGGCGCAAAGCAGCCAAGCGCTTCGAGGGGTTGCGATGTGTCGACCATGTAGCACGGCGTAGTATGCAGCGCCCCGAGCTTCACCCCGTGCTTTTTCGCGCACTCCGCGAACGCGCGGGGCACCGCGTCGTATTGGGGCGCATTCTCGGATACCAGCAGGCACTCGCGTTTCGGAATATGCGTGATGGCTATCTCTTCTAAACGCGCTTCGGCCATGGCGTTTGCGTAGCGCTGCATGCTCTCGAAAACGCTGCCCTTCTTTTCGTTGAGCTGGCCTATTTCCGCATCGATCAGCGCGAGCTCGTCGTTCATCAGCTTCATGGTCGAGGAGAGCGAGTGGCTATCGAGGTACTTTCCAATCTGCGTGAGCGTGAACCCCATGCTCGTGAGTTCGGTCACGACATTGAGCCTAAAGAAATCGTCGCCGCGATACATGCGGTAGCCATTCACGGGGTTGCGCGCGGGAATGACGAGCCCGATGCGCTCGTAATAATACAGGGCGTCAATGGTGAGGCCGTAGATGCGTGCCGTTTGCTTGATTGAGGCTCCGCGTATGGGGTCGATGGCTTCGATGTCGTTTTGCGCGTTTCGATAGGTATTCATCAATCTCTCCTCAACCCTTGTGCAATACAAGGCTTATCGTAATCGTTTTCTTTGATCCCAGAATCGCTATTGGAATACAAATACGGTTCTCATCTGGAAAAACGATTTCAATTGAATTATATCCCAGAAAGAGAAATCCTCGCTTGACCCTGGTGCGAAACAAGGCCGTACCCTTGGTTTCGTTCGATGGCGGCCAGTAGGTTGCCCCACTTGGGAAAAGGAGGAATCATGGATAATCTGAGGGTAAAGACCCCTTATGGCGTGCTTAGGGGAATCCGTACAGCCCGCGGGGGAGAGGCGTATTTGGGCATTCCCTACGCCAAGCCGCCTCTGGGGAGCTTGCGCTGGAAGCCGCCCGTTGAGCCAGATGTCAGCGATGCCGAAATAGACTGCACGAAGCTCGGATACTCGGCAATGCAGAAATTCGACCCCGTGATGGCCGCGTCGAAGCGCGAGCAAAGCGAGGACTGCCTTACGCTTAACGTTTGGGTGAAGGATTCAACGAAGAAGGACCAACCCGTCATGGTGTATTTACATGGCGGCGCCTATGTGGAGGGCGGCTCTTCCGACCCCCTCTACGACGGGACGAACTTTACCGATCGCCACGACGTCATCATCGTTACGGTGAACTATCGCGTCAATCTGTTCGGTTTCATGAATTTCGCGAGCGTTCCAGGCGGCGAGGAGTATCGCGAATCGGGCTATTTGGGGGCCATGGACCAGGTTGCGGCCTTGAAATGGGTGCAGAAGTGCATTGCGAGCTTCGGCGGCGACCCCAGAAACGTTACGCTGTTCGGTGAGTCGGCCGGTTCTGGCAGCGCTGGCTTGCTTATGGTCACGCCCGCTGCAAAAGGCCTGTTCCATAAGGTTATTTGCGAATCGGGGCCCATTCAGATCTACAATTCCCCCGAAAATACCGCCCCGTATGCGGAAGATTTCATGAACATGATGGGCTGCTCGAACATGGCCGAGATGTGCGAGAAAAGCACCGAAGAAATCATGGACGTGTTCAACAACCAGTTCTTCGACAAGTATATCCAAGACATCTCGCTCATCTTCGGTCCGACATGCGATGGGAATTACATCCCCCGCAAGCCGATGAAGGCGTTCAAAGAGGGCGCGGCGCAAGGCGTTACGTTGATGATCGGCACGAACGCCGACGAGTTCAACTACTGGGGTCTGTATTTCGACGACATCGTGAAAGATATGCCCGTATGGTGGCGTCACCAGGCGGTGTTCCATTTCGATGGCAAGCTCGACAGCGACAAATATGAAGCCGAATTCGCCGAAGCGCACCCCGATGCTGACCCTGCGCAACGCTATATGGATTACACCAACAAGATTGGATTCATCATCGGCTCCGAGCTTATGTCGGAATTCCAGTCGTCTCACGACGATGTGTATTTCTACCTATTCACGTATGCCTCGAAAGTGCCTGGCATGGGGTCGTGCCACGCCATTGAGCTGCCGTTCGTCATGCACAACACGCATCTGGAAGACTTGGCGCAAAATCTCACGGGCGAGGTGCCTCCGCTGCATTTGGCCGACGAAATGAACGATGCTTGGGCGGCGTTTGCTGCAACGGGCAAGCCTGCCGGTCCAGATGGGCTCGCATGGCCGACGTATGGCGACCGGCGCGCATGCATGGTCATGGGCGAAGACGAGTGGCACGTGGAACTTGACCGCAATGCGACCGATCGCGAATTGCTGCGCCCCGCGTTCGACGAATGCCTCCTGAGCGAATAGGAACCAGGTGATCACCATGGATAAGCCAAAACTCTCTCCCTACCGTTGGGTCGTTATGATCGTCGTATGCCTGGTATGCGTGCTGTCGAATTACATGCAGTATCAGGTTTCCGCGCTGGCGGTTTACATCATGCCGATGTTCTCCATCGACGAGGCCGGTTTCTCAATGCTCATGCTTATGCCTATGCTCACGGCGGTGTTTCTGAGCATTCCGGCCGGCACGTTGGGCGATCGAATCGGTCCTAAAAAGGTTGTCGAAGCGTGCATGCTCATTGCCGTGCTCGGCGCGTTTTTGCGCACGTTTGGCGATTCGTTCGCCTTGCAGATGGTCTCCATGTTCATGCTGGGCGCGGGTATTTCCTCGTTGAACTCGAACCTCGTGAAAATCTTCAGCGCTTGGTTTATGGAGCAAACCCAGGTCGCTATGGGATTTTTCTTCGGCTCTGCTGGTTTGGGCGTTATCCTGGCCCAGATGGTCGCACCCATGTTCGGCAGCGTGTTCATGAGCTACCTCACCGCGGCCGTTGCGCTCGCCGTTGTGACCGCCATATGGTTCATCCTGCTCAAAGACGCTCCCGAAGGTGCGCCAGTCGCGGCCGCTCCTGCCGGCGAGTCTCCGCTGAAGTACTTCAAGGTTGCCGCGAAAAGCCGCAACGTCTGGCTCATCGCCTTTAGCTACGGTTTGTCCTTGGCTTCGTGCACCGCGTTTGCTGCATTCATCCCGCAGGCGCTCATTCTCTCTTGCAACGTTGACGCCGTAACTGCTGGCATCATCGCATCGTGCGCGGCATTCGGCTCCATCATCGGTTCGCTCGTCGGTCCCATGGTGTGTGCGAAGCTCGGCAAATGGAAGCCCTACCTGGTCGTTACCTTCATCATCGGCACCCTGCTTATGGTGTATTTCTGGGCGGGCGTAATCATGTCGGGCAGCATCCCCTCAATCCCTGTTCTCATGGCCGTCATGGTGTGCTCCGGTGCATTCGGCGCCATCAACGGTCCCATCGTTCAGGCTATGCCGTTCGCGCTGCCCGAGATTCGTGGCAAGTACGCGGGTTCTGCCGGCGGTCTCATTTCCACCGTTGGCCTGCTGCTTTCCTATTTCGTTCCCGTGCTGGTTTCCTCGGTCGCTGTTGGCTCCTACGTGCTGAACCTTGGCCTCGAGAGCGCTGTGTTCCTTATTTCTGGTCTGTTCATTCTGCTGCTTCCCGAGCTTGGTCCTAAGGGCGCAATCGCCCGCAAGATTGCCGCCGATGAGGCGGCGCCCGCTAAACAAGAGTAGCGAGCGATTCGTTCTGTCTCTTGGAATGCGCCGCGAGATGCCTCGTGGCGCATTCCTGCAATGTCGAAGGGGACGATATGAACAACGGGGGACCATCGAGGCGCTGGGTCGTGCTTGCGGTTGCAGGCTCGGTGATCTTTGTCGCCTATCTCATGCAATACCAGGCATCGGCCCTCGCCTTTCGCCTTGGGCCGGCATTCGAGATAGGCTCTGTCGAACTGGCGAACCTGATGTTCGCGCCCATGCTGCTCGCCGCCTTCGTGGGGATTCCCTTGGGGTCGCTGGCCGACAAATATGGCGTTCGTCGCGTTGTGGGAATATCGCTCGCCATATCGTGTTGCGCCGCGTTCGCGCGGGCCGAATCCCAAAGCTACGTCGCCCTTTTGGCGTGTACCGTGTTTCTGGGGTTCGCGCCCGCCGCGATGAATGCGAATGTCATGCGGCTGCTCGGTGCCTGGTTTGGCGATAGGGTGAGCGTGGCTATCGGCGTCTACTACGCATGCTCGGGGTTGGGCGCTATGGCGGCCTTATATACGAGCGCGGTCGTGCCTTCTACGCAAGCTGCTTTTCTCATATCGGCCGTTGCATTGCTGGCATGCGCCATACTGTGGTTTCTCTTGGTGGCGAATGCTCCAGGCGATTCAATCGATGTGAAGGGGGCGCCGCAAATCGAGCTTGCGATGACGAACGGCAAGAAGATGGGCGCGCTTGCCTGTTTCGCCAAGGCCGCGAAGTCGAAGGGCATGTGGCTCGTCGCGTTTGCGACAAGCGTGGGGCTTGCCGCAAAAACCGCCTATCTCAGCTTCATGCCCCAGGCCCTATCTCAGAGCATGACTCCCAGCGCAGCGAATGAGCTTGCCATGGCGGTGACCCTCGGAGGAATCATCGGCTGCCTGTTTGGCCCCTCATTGTGCATGCGCTCTTTTCACATTAAACGCGCCTTGGTGGCGTGCGCCGCTGCGACGTCTTTGCTCATGTGCCTCTCTGCCATGCAATTGGCAACACCGAGTGCAGTGGTGCTGTTCGCCGTGGGAGCGCTTTCCTCTATGACGGCGCCCCTGATAGAGGCCATCCCGTGCCGTTTGCCGGAATTGGCGGGAGTTGTGGGAAGCGCTGGCGGCATTATCGGATCGGCGAGCCTTATCGCAACTTACGCGATCCCTTTGGTTATCGTCGCTGTATCGGGCGAGAATTATGTTATATGGATGCTCGCGGTGGCTGCGTGCTTCGCGTTGAGCATCCCTGCGATTCTCCGATTGCCCGCGTTGGACGAAGAGTTGGAATAACACATGGGGTTCAGGCGAGGCTGTTGAGAAAAAGTTAAGAAAAGAAATCAGCTATTTATAAGTCTGTAAGTTACTAGAAGAAACTTAAAAGCTAAAACGAAACGGGCATCGCGGTGCCCGTTTCTTTTCTGTCTGATTAGTCCTGCTTAACAACCAACACGTCGCAGCGCAGGTTGCGGATGAGATACGTGGAAACGCTACCGACGAACACATACTTGATATTGCTCAGGCCGCGCTCGCCGCAAATGACCAAATCGGGATCGAACGGCTGGATGAGCTGCTCGCTCAGGGTCTCCGTGATGCGACCCGCCTTCACGACAACGCTCACCGACGGAATGTCGGGATTATTGCGGGCCGCTTCCAGGATGTCGCCGAGGGATTCCTCAAGTTTGGCCTTCATATCGTTGGCAAGCGCCGCAAAATCGGTTCCGGCAGCCTCGTAGGGCACCGAATCAACCACGTGCCCAAACAAAAGCTCGGCATGCTCGCTTGCGGCGAGCTCGATTGCGCGTTCGGCGACTATCTCCTGCGTTTTCGCTCCGTCAAGCGCGGCGAAAATACGCTTGTATTGTCTGGACATGGCAACTCCAATCATCGTAGCCGGCGCGCTCATGTTCGGCGTGCCTAAGAACGAAACCATTGTAGCACTCGGGGTTTTCAGAAGGCCTTCTTTCCGACTCGTTTCTCCAAAGCGTTTGCGGCTTGCCCCTTTCTAAAAGTTACTAAAAGAAACTTAAGAACGGAATTATATGCAGTTCCCAAAATAAAGTTTCATAAAAAGAGGAAAAACGCAGTTGGAGGTTCTGAGATGCGAGAAAAAACGTGTTAAGATTCGCTCGTGCGACGCGCTGGCGCCTGTTTTGTGGTGTCCGCGTGAAACTTCGTCCTCAGAAGCCGTAAAGAGCCTTTACCTCTGGTAAAGTCTTCGGCTGCTGCGTTCGCATGGGCGGAGCGCACAAGTGGAACGATTTGGGAAAAGGAAGATTCTTGGCTAAAGAAGACGTCATCGAACTCGAGGGCACTGTTTTGGAGGCTCTTCCGAATGCAATGTTCAAGGTCGAGCTCGAAAATGGCCACGAGATTCTCGCTCACATTTCCGGCAAGATGCGCATGCATTACATCAAAATCTTGCCTGGCGACAAGGTTACCGTCGAGCTTTCGATTTACGACCTGAATCGCGGGCGAATCACGTACCGCTTCAAATAAGCGTTCCAGTTTGGCTCGTTCACACCGAGTCTGGTTGGCGCGAAGCGCCGTCGGCGAAAGCCGAACAATCAAGAAAACATCGCCTGCGGCTGGGCGTGTTTCATAGAGTTGAAAGCAAATGGTTCCCCAGAGGCTCTTAACCGTCTGCCAAAGGGAAGCCGCACATTAAAAGGAGACAAGCATGAAGGTCCGTCCTTCGGTCAAGAAGATGTGCGACAAGTGCAAGATCATTAGGCGTCATGGCAAGGTCCTCGTTATCTGCGAGAACCCTCGTCACAAGCAGCGCCAGGGCTAAGAAGAGAGAGGAAGATATACCATGGCTCGTCTTTTCGGCGTCGACCTCCCTCGCGAGAAGCGCATCGAGATCGGTCTGACTTATATCTACGGCATCGGTAACACGACCGCCAAGAAAATCATCGCAGAAACCGGCGTCAACCCCGACACCCGCGTCAAGGACATTTCCGAAGACGATCTGCAGAAGATTCGCGAATACATCGACCAGAACCTCACCGTCGAGGGTGACTTGCACCGCGAGGTTTCGCAGAACATCAAGCGCCTGATGGAGATTGGCTGCTATCGCGGCCTCCGTCACCGCAAGGGTCTGCCCGTTCGCGGCCAGCGCACCCATACCAACGCTCGCACCCGCAAGGGCCCGCGCAAGCAAATCGGCGGCAAGAAGAAGTAGGGGTTTGACACATGGCTAAAAAGAACGTTCGCACCCGCATCAAGCGCTCTGAGCGCAAGAACATTGCGGTGGGACAGGCTCACATCAAGAGCACCTTCAATAACACCATCGTTTCTATCACCGATCCCCAGGGTAACGTGATTTCTTGGAACTCTGCCGGCACCGTTGGCTTCAAGGGCTCTCGTAAGTCCACGCCGTTCGCCGCGCAGATGGCTGCCGAGCAGGCCGCCAAAACCGCTATGGAGCATGGCCTGAAGAAGGTCGCCGTCTTCGTGAAAGGCCCCGGTTCGGGCCGCGAGACCGCTATTCGCTCCCTGCAGGCTGCTGGCCTCGAGGTCTCCAGCATCCAGGATTGCACGCCCATTCCGCACAACGGCTGCCGCCCCTGCAAGCGTCGCCGCGTGTAGCTTAGAAAGGATCGAATCACTATGGCAATCAACAGAACTCCGGTTCTTAAGCGCTGCCGCCAGCTCGGTATTGATCCGGTCGTGCTCGGCTACAGCAGCAAGAAGCAATCCATTCGCCAGCCCAAGCGTCGTCGCAAGGAATCTGAGTACGGCCTGCAGCTGCGCGAGAAGCAGAAGGTGAAGTTCATCTACGGCGTGCTCGAGAAGCAGTTCCACAGCTATTTCGAGAAGGCAAAGCGTCAGCCTGGCATCACGGGCGAGAACCTCATGCGCATGCTTGAGTCCCGTCTCGACAACGTGGTCTTCCGTCTGGGCTTCGCTCGCACCCGCAAAGAAGCTCGCCAGACCGTCACCCACGGCCACATCACCGTCAACGGCAAGCGCGTCGACATTCCTTCGTATCGCGTTCGTCCCGGCGACGTCGTTGCTGTCGCCGACAAGGCCAAAGAGATGCTCGTGATCAAGAGCGCTCTCGTTTCCAACGAGCGCATGCAGGTTCCTGCATGGCTCGAGGTCGACATCGAGAAGCTCCAGGGCAATGTGCTCTCTCTCCCCAACCGCGATCAAATCGATTTGGACATCAACGAGCAGCTTATCGTCGAGCTCTACTCGAAGTAATTAACCGCGGCTTAAGGAGGCTTACAAACTATGGCAGAGTTCATGAGGCCAACTGTCACAACCGAAGAAGTGAACGACACCGTCGCCCGCTTCATCGTCGAGCCGCTTGAGCGTGGTTTCGGATACACGCTGGGCAACTGCATGCGTCGCGTTTTGCTGTCGTCTCTGGACGGGGCCAAAGCCACGGCCATCCAGATTGAGGGCGTGCAGCATGAGTTCACGACTGCTGAAGGCGTCATCGAAGATGTCACTGACATCGTCCTCAACGTGAAGGGCCTGGTATTCCAGCCTTTGAGCGAGGACTATACGGAAGCCACGGCCACTATCTCGGTCGAGGGTCCGTGCACGGTGACCGGCGCCGACGTGAAGGTTCCCACCGAATTCACGCTTGTCAACCCCGAGCACGTCATCTGCACCGTTGCCGATGGCGGCACGCTGAACATGAGCATTCGCATCGGCGTGGGCCGTGGATATGTCTCGGCCGAGCGCAACAAGCGCACCGAGGATCCCATCGGCATCATCCATGTTGACAGCCTGTTCTCTCCCGTGCGTCGCTGCACCCTCGCGGTGAGCGATACGCGCGTGGGTCAGCGCACCGACTTCGACAAGCTGGTTTTGGAAGTTGAGACCGACGGATCGATTGATCCCAACGAGGCGGTCTGCCGCGCGTCGAATATCATCAACCAGTACATGGGTGCGTTCCTTTCGCTGGCCGACATTGCCGACGAGGAAGAGGGCGAGATTCCGTCCATCTTCGCGCCGGAAGGCCAGGAGGCAAACGCCGAGCTCGACAAGCAGATCGAGGATTTGGACCTCTCGGTTCGTTCCTACAACTGCTTGAAGCGCGCGGGCATCCATTCGGTGCGTCAGCTGGTCGAATTCTCCGAGAACGACTTGCTGAACATTCGCAATTTTGGCGCGAAGTCCATCGAAGAGGTCAAAGACAAGCTGATCTCCATGGAACTCAACTTGAAGCAATAACGAGGAGATTAACCGATGAGGCATTACAAGAAGGGCCGCAAGCTGGGCACCGATGCCAGCCATACCAAGGCCATGAAGAAGTCCTTGGTGCAGGCGCTGTTCACCAATGATCGCATCAAGACCATTGAGGCGCGCGCCAAGGAGATTCGTCCCGACGTCGACCGCATCATCACCTGGGCGAAGCGCGGCGATTTGCACTCTCGCCGTCTGGCTATCGCCGCTCTTGGCGACAAAGAGCTCGTTCGCGAGATCTTTGAGAAGGTTGAGCAGGGTATGTGGAAAGACCGTCAGGGCGGTTATACCCGCATCATGAAGCTTGGTCCCCGCAAGGGCGACAACGCCAGCATGGTCATCATGGAGCTCGTGACCGAGCCCGTGAAGAAGAAGGCCGACAAGGCCGAGGCGAAGCCGGCTGCGAAGAAGGCCGCCGCTCCCAAGAAGGTTGAAGCTGAAGAGGCTCCCGCCGAAGAGGCCAAGGCTGAAGAAGCTGCTCAGACTGAGGATGCGCAGGCTGTTGAGGCTGCGCCCGAGGCTGCTGAGGCTCAGCCCGCCGCCGAGGAGAAGGCCGAGTAAATCTCGTCTTCGTAACAGAAGCTTTGCATTTGAAACGCCGTCCTTCGGGACGGCGTTTTTGCGCTACCATAATTTTCGAAGGGGAAACGTATGACGCAAGGAGGTTCCCATGTCTGAGTTCGGAAAAATCCTCAATAGCGCAATCGATGCCGCGCAAGATTTTGCTGGCGACGTGAAGGCCGCTACTGACAAAATGATCGATACGGCTCAAGAGCAAGCTCCCGAGGTCCTTGCGAGCGCCAGGGAAAAGGGCGAAAGCATTATGGGGCAGGCACGTGAAAACTTCCCTGGCCTTATTGATGACGCCAAGACGGCTACCGAAAAGGCCATGGACGATGCCAAGATGGTCGGCGACAAGCTCGTCGACACCGCCAAAGAGGTCGGCGACAAAGCTGCCGATCTCGCGAAAGAAGCTTCGCAGCGCTTTTCGAGCAAAGACGGCGAGTAATTCGGCCATCGCATTTGGCGAGTCGTCATACGAATCGGCATGAACCCGTTGCGGGGTTGTCGCCCTCGGCGGGTTTATACTGATGCGCATGTCTCTCGTAACTGAACAACAGCGAACATCTCCAGCACTTGATGCGCGCTTCGCGCTTCTTGGTTGCCTGGCCTATTCTGTGTCGCTTTTCTTCGTTGATACCTGGTTCGGCATGCTTGCGTTTGGCGGCGTGCTCGTATGCGCAGGCGCCTATTGCCGAGTCTCTCTTGCGCGCTTGCTTGCGGGGCTCGCGCCGCTTTCATTCATTGTGCTTTGCACGGCGATTGCCCAAATTCCCTACGGTTTAGAGCGCGGCGCTTTCTATTGCGTTCGCATTCTTCTTCTTGTCTCGGCGACGCTCATCATCGCTCAATCATACGACGATGCCTCTTTCGTTCGCGCGTTTGAGTCGCTGCTTTCTCCGCTGCGATTGCTGCGCGTGCCCATCGACGATATCGCGACGATGTTCTCCATCGCCTTGCGCTTCATTCCGGAGTGCCTGAATGAATGGAATCGAGTCGTCGCCTCCCAACGCTGTCGGGGTGCCCGTTTCGATCAGGGGAATCTCATCGAGCGTTCAATTTCTTGGGGAAAGGTTTTCACTCCCATGCTTGTGGGGCTTTTCCGCAATGCCGAATCTCTGTCGTGCGCGCTTGAATCGCGTTGCTACGGAGCCTGCGCGCGGAAGACGAGCCTGCATGGAAAATCCCAGCAAGGGTTGAAAAGATGGGCGCTTCTGGGGCTTAGCTGTGTCGCCTTCATGGCTTTGGGGATTATTCTTTAAGGGAATGCGCCGGCTGGTGTCGCTTCCTATGCGTTTGATTGCCGGTTTTTGCCGATTTGCTCCCCTTTGCCGTCTCGTCGCCCTTGCCATCGGCATTCGCGCATGTTGTGAGATACAATCTCGCTGTTAGAGAGGGGGCGCAGGCTCCCTAGTCCAAACAAGGAGGCTATCTTCATGAGCATCATCTTCGACGTTTACGGCCGAGAAGTTCTCGACTCGCGCGGCAATCCGACGGTCGAAGTCGAGGTAACTCTCGACGACGGTTCGTTTGCGCGCGCAATCGTGCCTTCGGGTGCTTCCACCGGCGCGTTCGAGGCTGTTGAGCTGCGCGATGGCGATAAGGGCCGCTATCTTGGCAAGGGTGTGCAGAAGGCCGTTGCCCATGTGAACGAAGAAATTGCCGAAGCGCTCATCGGCATGGACGCGCGCGACCAGCGTGCTATCGACGCCGAGATGATCGATATCGACGGCACCCCCAACAAGGGCAACCTCGGCGCCAACGCTGTTCTGGGCGCATCTCTGGCCTGCGCTCGCGCCGCTGCCCAGTCGAGCGAACTTCCGCTGTACCGCTATGTGGGCGGTGCGAACGCCCATCTGCTTCCCACGCCCATGATGAACATTCTCAATGGTGGCGTGCATGCCGACAACAACGTCGACTTTCAGGAATTCATGATTATGCCCGTGGGCGCCGAAAGCTTTGCCGAGGGCCTTCGCTGGTGCGCCGAGATTTACCATACGCTGAAGAAGGTCTTGCATGAGGCGGGCCTCGGCGGCGGCGTGGGCGACGAGGGCGGCTTCGCTCCCAACCTGAAAACGAACGAGGAGCCTCTGAAATATATCGTCGAGGCATGCGAGAAGGCTGGCTATAAGCCCGGAAGCGACATCATGTTCGCCATGGATCCGGCTTCGACCGAGTACTACGACGCCGAGCGCGGCATGTACTGCCTGAAGGGCGAGGGTGTTGAATACACCAGCGAGCAAATGGTCGATTATTGGGAGAAGCTCGTCGACAAATACCCCATCATCTCTATCGAAGACGGCATGGCCGAGGAAGACTGGGACGGCTGGAAGCTGCTTACCGACCGCATCGGCGATCGCGTTCAGCTGGTAGGCGACGATTTGTTCGTCACCAATACCGAGCGCTTGAAGAAGGGCATCGAGCTGGGCGTGGCCAACGCCATCCTGGTGAAGGTGAACCAAATCGGCAGCCTGACCGAGGCCCTCGAGGCTATCGAGATGGCGAAAGAGGCCGGCTATGCGTGCGTCATGAGCCATCGTTCGGGCGAGAGCGAAGACACCACCATCGCCGATCTGGCCGTGGCGATGAATACCGGCCAGATCAAGACTGGCGCGCCGTGCCGAAGCGACCGTATCGCCAAATACAACCAGCTCATTCGCATTGAAGAGGAGCTGGGCATGTCGGGCGAGTACGCGGGCAAAGACGCCTTCTACAACATTCAGTAGTCGCGCCGCTCTGCGAATCGCGCAGCTTCTCGATACTGCGCAGAGATTTCGAGCTTGGCGCCATGAGGCTTTTCGGCCCCGGCGAAAGTCGGGGCCTTTCTGTCTTGTTTTGCGGAAACTGAAACCTTCTCCAATCGAAAACCCACTGTGCTCTGGGGTATAGTGAAGAGGTTGTCTCGAAGTGCTGTTCAGGGGTGTTCGGCGCTTCGAAAAGTCGCCAAAAGAAAGTAGGTTCACTATGGCTCAGAATCGGAGCGGTTCGTCTCAGGTGAACGATCCCAACGGTTTGTCGCTGCCGCATCTTATCGCGGCTGTGATTACCGCCGTTATCGGCGGAGGGGTATTCACCATGGCGGGCGATATGGCCGCCGCTGGGGCGAATACAGGCGCGGTGCTCATCGGATGGGTGGTATGCGGCATCGGCGTATTCTGCCTCATGATGTGCTTTTACGCGCTAAGCAAGTACAAGCCGACGCTGGTGGGTGGTATCTATTCGTATGCGCGATCCGGATTCGGCGAGTATATGGGCTTCCTTTCGGCATATGGCTACTGGATTTCCGCCTTGCTTGCGACCGTTTCCTATACGACCCTGCTGTTTGCCTCTGTCGCGTATTTCGTCCCGCTGTTCGGGGACGGAAATAACCTTCCTTCGGTTATTGGCGCTTCGGCCGTGGTGTGGATATGCTGGCTCTTGGTCAGCCGCGGTGTGAAAGAGGCTGCGAGCGTGAACATCGTCACCACCATCGCGAAACTGGTGCCGTTGTTCGTCGCCATCGTGGCGATTCTGCTGAGCGCGCATTTCGACCCCGACATTTTCATGGACAACTTCTGGGGCGAGCCTGACGGCCCCGCGTTGTGGGACCAGATTGTGGGCACGGTAGGTGTGAGCATCTGGATTTTCTTGGGGATCGAAGGGGCCGTGGTTATTTCGGGCCGCGCCAAGTACAGCAAAGACGTCGGTCGCGCAACGGTGACGGCGTTCATTGGTATTTTGTGCATCTATCTGCTCGTTTCGATTCTCTCGATGGGGGTTATGCCTCGCGCCGAGCTGGCTGAGCTGTCCAACCCGTCGATGGCGGGCGTGCTCGAGGCCGTTGTGGGTCCGTGGGGCGCGGCGCTCATCAACTTGGGCGTAGGCCTCTCGCTTCTGGGCGCCATGCTCGGCTATACCATCATTTCGTCGGAGTGCCCGCACGAGGCCGCCAAGCAGGGCGTGTTCCCCAAGGTGTTCGCGAAGGAAAACGCGAAGGGTGCCCCCATCGTCACGCTGACGGTAACATGCCTCATTGTTCAGGCGTTTCTCGTTATCATCTTGTTCTCGGAGCAAACGTATCAATTCTTCTACGGCGTTTCGGTATCGATGATTCTGATTCCGTATTTCTTCAGCACGCTGTATTTGCTGGTATGCGCGATTAAGAAAGACGGCTTCGAGAGCGTCTCGGGGGGCAAGTTGGCGTTTTATCGGGGCATCGGCCTCGTGGGCTTTTTGTACTCCGTTTTCCTGATCTACGCAGGCGGGCTTACGGGCCTGATGATCACCACCATCCTATTCGCCCCTGGCATCCTGCTGTACCTGTATGGGCAAAGGGAGCGCGGCGAGGCTTTCATGCCGAGAGCTGTGGACAAGGTGGTCACGGTGGCCATCGTCGTATTTTTCGTGATTAGCATTGTGAGCATTGCCACGGGGAGCATTGCCGTGATTTAGCGCTCATTGCTTAGCTTGAAGGCCAGGCGTTTTCGATGTTTGCTTGCGTTTTTTGCGCGGGCGTCGCGTGCCAGCATAAGTTGGTGCGGCAATCGATTCGCCTGGCCTTTTCATCTCTTCGTGAATATGGGACGATTTTATCGTCGCTTGGTCGTTCCGTGGTATCATTGCGACACTTAATAGCTCGAAGCATTACACCCACACGAATCGAACCACGATGCAAGGAGCACTCTCTTTCCCATGCCGCGCAATGCGAACAATATCATTTCTGTCGACGGCTCTCGCCGTGCGTATGCTCGCGATGCTCGGGTTCGGCGAAGCGATTCTTCCAACGTATCGCGCCAACGCGGTTCGCGGACGTATGGGGTTTCTTCCCATGCGGTGGGGGAAAGCCTCTCTTCCGTGCGTGGTCTCGATTATTCGCAACCGTTGAGCCCCCTTGCGGCCGACCCTTTCGCTCGCAAGGAGCGGTCTCGCTTTTCGAAAGTCACTCGTTCGGGCCGCATTGAGCCTCTCGACGCTGAGGCTTTCGATGGCGATCGAGAAGCGGCGTTCGCTGCGGCGTCGCGGGTGAGTTCGCGTCCATCGCGCTCGAGCGCGCGCCCGTCGCGCGGCGCTTCAAGGATCGACCTTTCCGCTTTTTCGGCTTTCGACGATTTGGACGAACAACTCTTCGGGTCGGGCGCCCAGCGCGGCGCTCGAACGGCGGCCAATCAGAATGCGCGGCCCGCTGCTGTGCGTCCTGCGCTTGATGTCTTCGACCCGAACGATGCTGACGACGCCGACGAATTGCCCGACGGCTCGGCAAAACGCTCTAAAAAGGCTCGGCGCGATAAGGCGAAGGCCAAGGCTAAAGCGGAGAGAATGTTCAATCGACAATTCGGATCGAACGCTTCGGCGAATTCCGACGCTGGCAGCCGCGCCGCAGTGTACAAGGGAGAGATGGGGCGCAGTCACAAGCGGGCCTTTTCCGACCTTGGCGGCTTTGAGCAAGAAAAGGCGAGTTCTTCTCGAAAAGCTTCGCCTTCAAAAACGACGAAAGTCCGCCATGCGGCTCCGATTATTGCCTATGTGATCGGCGCTTTCATCTGCATAGCAGTCGCTTTGGTGTTTTTGTACCCTACGGCTCAGCAGTTTTACGTGGAGTCGAGGACGCAAGATAGGCTGCAGGCCGAATACGACCAGATTTCCCAGCGCAACCAGGCGATTCAGGACGACATCGACAGGCTTTCCACCGACGAGGGCATTCAAGATGCCGCGCGCGAGCAACTCGGATGGGTCGTCGCGGGCGAGACCGCCGGCGTGGTCGAGGGGCTTTCGAGCGATGGCGAGCAGAGCTCTTCGAGCGTCGTGCGCTCGCAGCTGAGTTCCGAAGACATCAAGACCCCCGAGACGTGGTACTCCTCGCTGCTTGATCCGTTGTTTGGCTATAGCGACGAATAGATTTTGGCTTGTAAATGGTCGGCCAGAGGTTTCTCTGACCGACCATTGTTGAGTGGGCTGGGGAAGACTGTCGTTTTGGCTCGCTCGACCATTCGAGGAAAGGGACGCTTCATGCGGATTGCGGCGATTGACATAGGGACCGTGACGAGCCGCCTGCTCGTGGCCGACGTGGATACGTCGGGCGTGCGCCAAATCGTGCGTCGAAGCGCCATTACGAATTTGGGCGAAGGTGTTGACGCTACGGGAGAATTGAAACCCGAGGCAATCGAACGCACGGTCGCTCAGGTGGCCCAATATCGCCTCATAATCGATGAATGCGCAAGCCAGGCACCAGTTGACCGTGTTGTTGCTCTGGCGACGAGCGCGAGCCGAGATGCGCGAAATTCCGACGTCTTCGTCTCTCGCTTGCGCGAAGTGGGCATTGAGTTGTCGGTTATTCCCGGCCAGCGCGAGGCGTCGCTGTCATTTCTCGGGGCATCGAACGATTTTCGCGGGCAAGATCTCCTCTTCGCCGACATAGGCGGAGGGTCAACCGAACTCGTGTTCGGGCGTGCCGAAGGCGGTTCCTCGGTATTGGTGCCGCGCCTTGCGCTTCGCGATTCCCATTCGTTCGACATTGGGTGTCGCCGCATGACCGAGCGCTTTTTGGCGGGCGATCCGCCCACTTCTGCGGAGCTCGCCGCCGCTCGCGCCTGGGCCCACGAGACGCTCGCTCCATTCTTTCAAAGCGGTCATTCATGCGAGCGGCTCGTGGCTGTGGCGGGCACGCCCACGAGCGTCGTCGCCGTGCGCGATGCGCTCGTTCCTTATGATTCGTCGAAAGTTCATGGTGCGCACGTAACGCGCGCGGAATTCGACGAGGTGGCGCATCGCATGTGGGAACTTCCGCTTGCCGAGCGCCAGAAAGTCGCCGGTATTCAGCCGAAGCGTGCGGGCATTTTCCCTGCGGGGCTTGTGATTTTGGGCGCCGTAATGGATTTGGCGAACATCGACGGCTTCACTGTAAGCGAAAGTGACATCCTTATCGGCATCGTGCTCGACGCAGCCCGCGATATGTTGTCCGAATAAAAGCCTCGACAGCGTGCTCGGCGCTCGCGGGCGCAAACGCGAGGAATTCCGCTTCGATATGCGATTTTCGCCGCGGTTCGGCTTGCCAAAGAGGCGGCCGTGGTGAAAGTGGAGAAACGGAATTAAGAGCAGAGGGCATGCTGGTTGGGCGCTTCCCTTTGCTATTATAAAAAACCGTGCCATTGGCACGAATGCGCGATGTGGGAGCGTGGCGGAATTGGCATACGCAGCGGACTTAAAATCCGCCGCCGCAAGGCTTG
>CAVHFS010000006.1:0-119452 GCA_963635715.1 Subdoligranulum sp. CAG:314
CTTCAGCACGGTGTTGCCGAAGCTCCCCGTGCCGCCGGTGATCATGAGGGTCTTGCCGGTGAAGGCATCGGTGCCGAGCATCTATCGTCCTTTCGCTATAGAGGCGAGCTCTCGCTCAACGGCGTCGAGGAAGGCCTCCCTTGTGAAGTTGTTCTCGAAGTAGGAGCGGGCGTTCGCGCCCAGCTCCATGCGTCTCTCCCCATCGCGGGCCAGTGCCGCAAGCGCCGACGCGAAGCCGTCGACGTCGCCCGGGTCCACCGCGAAGCCACACCTAGATTCCTGCAGCACGAACCGGGCCCCGCCGCTGACCGCGGCCACCACGGGCTTGCCGGCCGCCAAGTAGCCCTGCAGCTTCGATGGGATGGTCGACCCGATGAGGGTCGAGTCGTCGAGCGCCATGACGCAGGCGTCCGCCTGGGCATAGAACTGGGGCATGTCCCCGACGGGATGCCGCCCGTGGAAAACGACGCTGCCCCCCAGGCCGTGCTCCTTGACGTAGGCCTTGGCGCCCTCCTGCGCCACGCCGTCGCCAACGAAATGCAACCGCATCCCAAAGGCGGGCTCAAGCTCGAGGGCGCGCCCGAAGGCCTCCAAGAGGAACGGGATGCACTGCACCGTCCCCATGTTCCCCATAAAGTAGAAATTGACCCCGTCGTGGGGCTCCAGGCAGGGCTCCGCCCCGTCGGTGGAGAACTGGGGGATGTAGGTCAGTCGCCTGTTCGATATTCCGTGGTAGTCGACGAAGTAGCCCTCGAAAGAGGGTGATTCGACCGCTATGCGGTCGGCTGCGGCATAGAGCCTGCGGCAAACGCGCCCGAAGTGCCCCACTATCGGAGCGCCCTTGTCACCGAGCATCGCCTTCATCGATTCAGGCCACAGATCGCAGCAGTAGAGGAGATAGGGAACGCCCCGCTTCTCCTTCAGGACGCGGGCCGGGTCGCACATCATCGCCGGGCTCAGCTGGTAGGCGAGGCATGCGTCGAAGTCGCCAAGCGAGAGCACCTTGCGGTTGGCGCCCTTCCAGAACGAGTAATAGTTGGCAGTGCGCCAGGCGACGCCCGTCCGGCGGCCGATCTCGAAGGAGCGAACGACGCGCACGCCGTTGCGCTCCTGCTCTCGGTTCCGGCCGCGGCGGTACTCGGGTAGCACATGTCCTTCAGATTCTGAAAGATTAACGTTCGGAAGCCCGCAAAGAACCGTAACATCATGTCCGCGCTCCGCCAGGCCCTCACAGATATCGGTGATTTGAAACTGTTCTGGCCAGTAGTACTGACACACAACGAGGATCCTCATCGGGCCGCCTCCCCGCTGTGTCCGGCGACCCTGTCCTCCACGACCTCGGACCCCGAGAGCTTCGAGAAGGTACCGAAGAAACACCTCAGGTCGAACAGCACGGAGCGGCGGCACATATACTCGCCGTCCAGGGCCGACTTGGCCTCGATGGTCAGCTCGTCGCGGCCGTTAATCTGCGCCCAGCCGGTGAGTCCTGGCCGCACGTCGTTTGCGCCGTAGGCGTCGCGCTCGGCCACTAGGTCGAACTGGTTCCAGAGCGCGGGGCGCGGACCAATAACGGACATGTCGCCTTTCAGAATGTTCCACATCTGCGGCAACTCATCCAGGCTGAGCTTGCGCAGGGTCGCCCCTATCGGCGTCATCCACTCGTTGGCGTCAATCATGTGGCTTGGCAGGTTCGGCGTGGCGATGCGCATGGTGCGGAACTTGTAGATGTCGAACAGGCGCTTGCCGCGCCCCACGCGGCGCTGCCTGAAGATGACGGGGCCAGGGCTCGTAAGCTTGACGGCAATCGCCGTGCCCACGATGACGGGGCTCAGCACGATGAGGCCCAGGCCGCTCGACACCACGTCGAACGTCCGCTTCACGAAGCGGTAGACGAGCCTCCCGTCGAGGTCGACGGCCTGAGCGACCTCGACGGGAACCGACGTCAGCGCATAGACCTTCGAAGCGTCCTCGCATGTCAGGTCGGCCGCCATGGCCTCTTCTATGGTCGTAATCTCGCTCATACGCGCCTAATCGTTGTACTGGGGGTGATAAGTTGGGACCGCTTCGGCGAGGATGCGCTTAACCTCATCGTTATCCTCGCTCAAACAGGATTGGAGCTTCTCAAGCTTTTCGCGAATCTCCTCCATCCGGTCGGCCTCGGCCGTGGAGACGCGTATCTCGGAATGCTCGGTGGGCAGCAGCTGCTCGTTATCCATGAGCAGCTCCTCGTACATCTTCTCGCCTGGGCGGAGACCAACTTCCTTGATCTCGATGTCCTTGCCAGGAGTGAGACCGGAGAGGCGGATCAGATTGACGGCCAGGTCGTAGATCCTCACGGGATCGCCCATGTCCAGCACGAATATCTCACCACCCTTGGCCAGAGCACCCGCAGTAATCACCAGACGGCTGGCCTCGGGAATGGTCATGAAGTAGCGGGTGATGTCCTTATGCGTGATGGTGATGGGCCCGCCCTCGCGAAGCTGGCGTTTGAAGAGCGGAATCACGCTTCCGTGGGATCCCAGAACGTTGCCGAAGCGCACAGCCGTGAACACCGTCTTACTGTTGGCGGCGTAGTACTGCACGATCATCTCGTCCATGCGCTTGGTGGCGCCCATCACGTTGGAAGGGTTCACCGCCTTGTCGGTGGAAATCTGCACGAAGTGGGTGCACCCGTGCTTGTCCGCCAGGCGCACCACATTGAGCGTGCCAAACACGTTGTTCTCGATGGCCTCGCGGGCGTTGCGCTCCATGAGCGGAACATGTTTGTGAGCCGCCGCGTGAAACACCACCTGGGGCTCGTACAGCTCGAAGACCTTCTCGATGGCAGGCAGGTGCGTGATGGAGCCGATGAAAACGCGAATGTCCGTACCCTGCAGCTTGGCGGGGTGCACGATGTCGTGGAACAGCTCGTAGGTCGTGTTCTCGTAGATGTCGAAGAGGATGATTTGGGCCGGCTTGGCTGGGAGTAGCTGGCGCACGAGCTCACCGCCGATGGAACCGCCGCCGCCCGTCACCAACACGCGCTTACCCGTGACGTAGCCCATCTGCCCCAAATCGAGCTGCTTCTCCTCACGCGCCAGAAGGTCCGCAATCTCCACTTCGCGCAGCGGCGCCTTGCCGCCTGCATCGCGAGGCGAGTCGTCGATGACAAGGGTTCGCACGCCGGTCTCCATGCACAGCTTGTAGACGCGGTCGAGCTGGGGCTTGGTGGCCGCGGGCATGGCCACGACGATCTGGTCGATACGGCCACTCGTGCAGTGCGTCGGAATGCTGTCGCAGGTGCCGATGACCTTCACGCCATGGATGCGGCTGCCGACCTTCTCCAGGTTGTCGTCCACGAGACCAACAGGGCAGCCGGGAATGTTGGAGTCGCCGTTCAACATGCGCTTCACCGCCGAGGAGCCCGTCTCCCCTGCGCCCACCACGAGCGTGCGGGGCAGACCGCTCTTCTCGTTAATGCCGAAAACCGACCAGCCCTTCGCACCGGAGCACAGGCGGACGGCGAAGCGGCTGGCCCCGCACACGAACAGCAGGACGACCCACGCAACGAGGTAGATGCGGAACGGTAGGCGCTGTCCGAAGATGAGCGCGACGGCGAAATCGGACACAAGGGAGGCGACGGCGGTCACGACGACGATACGAGCCGCCTCGTCCACGCTTGCGTACTCCCAGAGCACGTTATACATGCGCCCGAAGCAGAACATGACAACGTTGAAGAAGGCGAGCAGGCTCACATAGCCCGCGAAGCCGTGGACCGAGAGAGCTATGTCAAAGGTGCCCGTGCCCCATGCCGCCAAAATGAATGCGACAGCCGTAGCAACAACATCGAGTACGACAAGCGGCAGAGCTCTAATCAGGGTTCTTGCCTTACCAGTATTGGCAGTCACTAGAGCACCCCTCCACTGCGGACACCACAAAACAGCCTGCAATACAGGGTTTGAAATACACGGTTCAAACCGCAGATTATTCGTACCGAATTCGTACCGCCTTCTCCGCAGTCAAATGCAAACTCGCCATTTACCAGGCAGAACATTGGCTTACCGCAAAAACGGTCGTTCTCGATCTTGGAGAACGCCACCGCATGGACCCCCGTCATTGCACGACGAATCGACGCCTCAAACTTCTGACTCTCCACCTGGAGTTTCGACAACGCATTACCGTTGCGCTGCATCGGAGCAACGTTTTCGGGCGATTTATTTGATTGAGTCGTCAACGAGGCACCCCCCCCCCACAAAATGTGAGACAGGTCATCGATAAATCCTGCAAAAATCATTGGCACCCGCCATCTGCCGCAGCATACGCGTTTGTCGCGACTGCGCGGCGCGGGTAAGTCGTAGCATATGAAGAAACGGAACCGGGCGTATGCGGCATGCACGACTTCGCAAAAGGAGCGCCAACTCCCAAGCTCATAAAGCCCCGCACCCGCACAATCTTCCCTTTCACGCCTCGCAATGCCATCCGCATAAAAAAGCCTGGCGAAAGCGCATCGCTGCGCAACCAGGCCCAACTCACGAAAACCGCGAAGCTACCTTTCCAATCCCTTCAACGCCTCAGCATTATACACAATAGTCCCCTCCCTCAAAAAAATCACTCAACGATTAATCTTTGCGCAAAAATGCCTCGCCTCGAGCAGACGGAGAAGCAGGGCTTTCTGCGACTGAAGAACTATCGATTGAACTGGGGATATTACGCGCTCTATCGTCAAAAGGCGCGATAATCGAATAAAACGCCGCAGAAAACACCACCCAGCAGAAAATAAGAATCCGACACAAACGGATCAATTCCAGCTGCCAGCGGCGCAAAAACAGCCTCAAACGGAGCAGCGCTGGCCGAGAAGGTTCATCGATTAGGATTTCGCCTTTTGTTCTGTCAGTTTAGTTACATATGTGTTAGTTTATTGCCATGGCTCACTTCGACGACATATACGACATCGCAATAGACAACTATGGCCTCATCACTGCCGCCCAGGCTCGCAAGGAAAATATCACCAGCGTCGAACTGCGCCGCTGGTGCCAGAACGGGCGGCTCGAGCGCCGCGGCCACGGCGTCTACAAAATTGCACATTGGGTGCCAACGCCCTTAGACGGCTTCGCGGAAGCACTCGCGCTCGTGGGTGAAGGATCCTATCTCAGGGGGACGGCGGTGCTCTCGATGCACAACCTGGCGCTCGTTGATCCTCGAACCATCAAGGTGGCCGCTCCAAAACGGATAAGGCGCAAGCTGCCCTCCTGGGTCTGCGCCGTGCCAGCGAAGAAAGACGACCGCACGACGTACTACGAGGGCATACGATCCCAATGCGTCGCGGACGCGATACGGGAATGCAGGGACGCCGTCATGACCAGTCGTCTTCTCGATGCGACAAAGCAAGCGAAACGCGAGGGGCTCATAACGAAGAAGGAATGCAACGAGCTGGAAAAGGAGCTGGAATGACGCAGGCGAAAAGACCGAACAGCATGGTCAATCTCGATAAAACCATAAACAGGATTTGCAGGCTCGAGGAGACGGACCCATACCGCACAAAGCGGCTGCTGGCTTCCGTCATCGTCGGGCAAATGCTGCCCGACGGCGCAGCCAAAGGCGGCAACGCGCTCAAGATTCGCTTCGGCAATACGTCGACGCGGTTCTCACGCGACCTCGACACCGCGAGGGCGTCGTCGCTCGAGGATTATCTCTCGCAGCTTAGGGAAAGCCTCAAGGAGGGATGGAACGGTTTCACTGGCACGGTTGTGCACAGAGAGCCAGCGTCGCCCAAGGGCGTGCCCACCGCCTACATCATGCAACCGTTCGATGTGAAACTCTCTTACAACGGCAAAGGCTGGATGACCCTGCCCCTCGAAGTCGGCCACAACGAGATTGGAGATGCCGACGACCCAGAGATGGTCACCTCATCGGAGGCGACCGCCATTCTGGAGAAACTCGGATTCCCAACGCCTGGACCCGTTCCCTGCATGCGGCTCGAGCACCAGGTGGCCCAGAAGCTCCATGCAGTCAGCGGCCCTGGCAGCGACCGCGCACACGACCTCATCGACCTGCAGATCGCCATCAGCGAGGGATCAATTGACTATGCGAAAACGAAATCAACGTGCGTCCGGCTGTTCGAGTATCGCCAAGAACAGGCATGGGCTCCCACCATCGTAAAAGGCACCAATTGGGACTCGCTGTACGCCGAACAGGCCGAGGGCCTAGACGTGCTTCCAACCGTCGACGAGGCGATTTTATGGGCGAACGCCCTCATAGCGACTATCAACAACAGCTAATCGCGAAAACGTCCAGCGAAACGAGGGAGGCCGACGGTACCGCAACCGTCGGCCTCCCTCGTTTCGATTCTTGAGCGCCCTATCGAACTTATTCGATTTCCACGGAGGTCTTTACGCGGATGCCCAGTTCGGCCATGCGGGTGCGAAGCGAGGCGTAGGGCATGCCCAAAGCCTCGGCGGCCATGAACAAGTCGCCATCGGATCGGCGCACGACGTCGGCGATGCGCGCTCGGTCGGCCTCAATCGCCGCCATGGCATCGCGCGGCGCCACGGCGGAAGCACCACCGGGAAAGCCCGCGCTCGAAGCAGGGGAAAACCCGCCATCACCATCGGCCTCAAAGGCACGCCCATCGGGCTGCCACGCCGCGGCTGCGGCCGCTTCGCCCGACATCTGCGAAAGCTCGCCCGCCCGACGCAGGCCGAAATTCGCCATGGTGTCGAAGCTCTCCGGGTACGCAGCGCCACCTCGCAGCGCATCGGGCGCAGGCGCGCTCACGCCATAGCCGCACGCATTGCCGCCGCCCATCGGCAAGCCATAACCGCCGCCAAATGCCCCACCCGCAACGGGGCGCGGCGAATACGAGCCCGAAAGCGCTCCGTAGCCACCCGCCGAGGCACCGACGAAGACCCCCGCCCCCGAGGCTGAACCTGCGCCCGCCGCCGCGGCCGTCATCGAAATCGCCGGCCCTTGAAACGACATGCCCAAAGAAACGGCATTGGCAACGTGAACGGGCAAATCGTCGAGCGTGACCTTCGCGCCCTCGCCCGCCATGATGAGGCTGCGCTCAACCACATTGCGCAGCTCGCGCACATTGCCCGGCCAGGTGTAATTCGAAAGCACACCCATAATCTCATCGCCCATCGGCGTGCAGGGCAGCTGCAGGGCAGCGGACAGGTCTTTGTTGAAATGGTCCACGAGCAGCGCAACGTCGCCCTCGCGCTCGCGCAGCGGCGGCAGCACGATTTCGACCATGCTGAGCCGGTAATACAGATCGGCGCGGAAGCGGCGCTCGTCAATAAGCTGGCGCACGTTTTGGTTGGTGGCAGCCAAGAATCGCACGTCAAGCTGGTGCGGCTCAGTCGACCCAAGCCTCGTCACGCTTTGCTCCTGAATAACGCGCAGAAGCCCCACCTGCAAATCGAGCGGCATCTCGCCTATCTCGTCAAGGAACAGCGTGCCGCCGTCGGCCGCCTCTATCTTGCCGATGGACCCGCCTTCTTTCGCGCCGGTGAACGCGCCCGCCTCGTAGCCGAACAGCTCGGCCGCGAACAGATCGCGCGGAATCGCACCGCAGTTGATGGCCACGAAAGCGCCCTTGCGCCCCGACATGCGATGCAGCGCGCGGGCCACGACCTCTTTACCCGAGCCCGTCTCGCCAAGCAAGAGCACGTTCGTCTTGATGGGCGCCACCTTGCGCACGAGCTTGTCGACGCGCTTCCACGCGTCCGATTCGCCAACGTAGTCCACCACATCTCTGGCCGAGGCGCGTCCAAGCGATTTCCGGCTGCTCTTCTCCTGATGACTGGCCCCGGCGGGCGCCGCCCCCTCGCCAGCTTGGCTGCCTTTCGCATCGCCCGCAGACGCATTCGCAGATTCGACGAACACGCACACGACGAACGACAGCCCGTTGCCCACATCGACCGTCGAACGACGCAGAAGGGAAAGCGCGCGCTCCTCCTTTTTGCGCCCTTCCTTGAAAACCACCTGGATGGGCTCGCCCTCTTTCACCGGCGTTTCCATCAGGTATTTCAAGCCGGTCTTTTTCGACAGGTACGCAGAGATCGACTGGGCTCCGTAAGAAAACGTCTCGTAGCGCGGCAAATACGAATGCATGGCCTCGTTGGCGATGAGCACGTTGCCGCGTCGGTCGAGCACCACCACGGGCTGGCTCACCAAGCGCACGAGCGGCTTGAAGAATTCGGCCGTTGAGAGCTTGGCCCACATGCCGCGCCCCGCCAAAAACAGCTCATTGGCCAGGTCGACCGCCGTGGCGCACATGTCGAGCGCGTACTCGGGCAGCATGCCGAACGGGTCGTTGAAGTTCATCGCGCCGAAGTAGATGCCGCGGCTGTCAAGATAAGGCGCGCTCACCCCCGAATAGGTCTGCGCGATGGCGCGATATTGCTCGAAGCCTTCCACGCGCACGGGCTTCTTCTCGTACGGCACGATGGTGGCGTTGCCCGTTCCCACGACCTCCTCCAGCACATAAGTGCCGAATGTACGCGGGTAGAAGCTCAAGGGCGATTGGAAGCCGAACACGAAGCTTTCCTGATCCATGAGCGAAACGTTGCAGTTCAGAAGCGCCACGACCATGCGCATGACGGGCGTGTTCGTCGCGAGCGAATGGGCATAGGCGCGCTGCTTTTCCGCGAGCAGCTTCTCGTCCATGGGCGGAAAATCGCTCGACCAGGGATTCACGCCCGCCACACGGCAGCGCTTCCACGAACGGGCTATCTCGGGGCGCACGATCTCCTCGTCGATGTCACCTGTCGCTATGAACCTGCGCCACGCCTCGACTTGGTTTTTCTGATCGTACATCTGCAAACCCCTTTCCCGTCTTCTTCCGTCCGCCGCCGCGCCCCGCGGCCCATGCCTGGCTAAGCGCTATGCGACCAGCGCCGACGCGACTGCGCCTCTATCCCCAGCGCCTCGCGGTATTTCGCAACCGTTCGCCGCTTTATGTCGATCCCCTTGCCGTTGAGCGCCTCGCACACCTTCGCATCGCTTAGGGGATGCTCGGGGTCTTCCGCAGCAATAAGGTCTTTTATCATCTGCTTAATCTCGAACGAGGAAACCGTGCCCACAACCGATTGCGCACCGATGCCCATGCCCGAAGTGGTGCGCGGCATGGCGCGCGTGAAGAACATCTTCAGCGGAAACGTTCCCCAGGGCGTTTGGATATATTTTCCCTGCACCGTGCGGCTCACCGTTGAGACATGCACGTCCAAGGCATCGGCCGCCTGCTGCATGGTAAGCGGCACAAGAGCCGAGCCCCCGGTGAGGAAGAATTTGAACTGGCGCTCCACGAGGAAAGTCCCGAAACGCTGCAGCGTTTGGCGGCGCGCGTCGAGATTGCGCAGGAACGAATCGGCCTCGTCGCGCTTTTCGCGCAGGTAATCGGCCGCCTCGCGCATGAGGCCGCCCTCTTCCATCATGGCCACGTATTCGGCGTTCAGGGTGAGGCAGTTTTGGGAAGCGCCCACGACCTCCACCGTGAAATCCGATCCGCGACGACGCACGATGATGTCAGGCACGACGAAGCGGGCGTCGGGCTTTTGGTAAAACGACGCCCCGGGGCGAGGGTTCATCGCCAAGACCTCGCGCTTCAAGCGGGCCATCTCGTCGATGGAAACGCCCAGGTCGCGGGCGAGCGCCGAGATGCGCCCCGCCGCCAAATCATCCAAGTGGTTTTTCACCAGGTCGCGCAGCACATGCGCCCGCGGCTCGTCGTGGGGTATCTGCAGCGCCAGGCACTCGCGCACGTCGCGCGCGCCAACGCCCGCAGGCTGAAACGACTGCAGCACGCCGAGCAGCTCTTCGGCGACGGCGTAGTCGACGCCGCATTCGAACGAGACCATGCCCACGTCGCCCTCGAAATAGCCATCGTCGGTAACGTTTTCGATAAGGGCGTCCATCGTGCGCGCCCTGGCGGCATCCAAGTGCAAATCGGTCGCCTGCAGATGAAGGAACTCGCGCAGGGTTTCGGTTTCCATGCAGTCGTCTTGGATGCGCGAAAAGTCCCATTCGGTTGCGCCGGCGATTCCCTGCGTGCGACGAGGAGCCGCCCAGCCAGTCACATCGCGCGCCTTGGCCTCGGCGCGCTCTTTCGCGTCTTCGAAAGCCTGCTCGCTCGGAAGCGCGTCGAAGCTGAACAGGTCGTCGTCGTAGTTGATTTCAAACAGCGGGTTGGTTTCGGCTATGGAGGTGATGCGCTCTGGAAGCGAGGTTACGGGCAACGCAAGCACTTCGAGGCCCTGCATAGACACCGGCGCAAGGCGCGTCTTCGTTTTCGTGGAAGTCTTCGGCGTTAATTCTACGGACAAAGAGCCCAAACCCACGCGCACCTCCCCCGTTTAAGCCGCGCCGCGCTCATGCGGCCGAATGAACCCACCCAATACACCAGGAATCCCACGGCCGTCTTCGGCCGTTATTCCATGCCAGTTTCAGTCACTGGGCCATTTTATCTGTTGATAAAAACGATAGCTATGCTAAACCATCGGATTTGACTATATTTTTTTGAAAAGTCGACCACAGTTTTTCTTTTGGCATGGAATATGCTAAATCGCGAAGGAAGACGCTGTGTGCGGCGACTCAGTGGGGGAGCGCGAAAATGGACGAATTGAAGACGAACGGCTGCGACGAGAAAGCGGCAGATGCCCTTGACCTCACGGGGGTCAAACGCCGCGATTGCCCGTACGGAACGAGCGCGATCGCCGAAATTCGCCCCGCCGCGCCCGAAGATTACCCAGCAATCGTCGCCATGGGCCAGGCGGCCGACATGGGCACGCTCGAAGGGTTCGAGCATACCCTCGTCGCAACGGACGAACGAGGCACGGTCGTCGCATTTTGCCGCATTCGCATCTACGACGGCATCGCGCACGTGAACCCCATTGTGGTAGACGAGTCGCTTCGCGGCCGGGGCGTCGGCGCCGCCCTTATGAACGAGGCGCGCAAGCGCTTCGGCGAGCTGCGCTTCGTCGCGCGCGGGCATGCCGTGGGGTTTTACACGTTCATCGGCTGCGAGCCCATCGAATGGAGCGACGTCGCCCACGATGTGGCCGCCGATTGCGACGAATGCGACCAAGTCCAGCAGTGCAAGCCCCTCCCCATGCGATTTCCCGAGGCATAGCCGCCACATAGCCCCGTTGAGGCGGTCCCGACCCAACGAAAAAGGCCTGCAAGCGCGCTCGTGCATTGCGCTTGCAGGCCTTTCCTTTGGTCGAACGGGTGGGATCCCTTAAGCTTCGCAGGTCTCCACCGTGAGCTCGCGAACCGGGGCAGGCTCGCCCGGCTGGCGAAAGCGAATCTCGCCCGTCTCGGGGTTCATCGCATCCACAATCGCGAGCGATTCCAGGTGATAGCCGCGCTCGCGCAGGCTTTCGCCGCCAGGCTGGAAGCCCTTCTCTACCGCGATGCCGATGCCCTCCACCGTGGCGCCCGCCGCCTCGACGATTTCGAGCAGGCCGTTGAGGGCGCAGCCGTTTGCCAAGAAGTCGTCCACGATGAGCACATGGTCTTCGGGCCCGATGAACTTCTTCGACACGATGACGTCGAAAACCTTGCCATGCGTGAAGCTCTGGATGCGCGTGCGATACATCTCTCCATCGAGATTGATTGATTGGGCCTTCTTAGCGAAAACGACAGGCGCATTGTCGAAATGACGAGCCGCCATGCACGCAATGCCGATTCCCGAAGCCTCGATAGTGAGGATTTTATTGATGGGGCGGTCGGCGAACAGACGCTTGAATTCCGCGCCCATGGCATCGAGCAAATCGATATCGATCCGATGGTTCAGAAAGCTATCGACTTTCAAAACGCCTTCGGCCTTCACCACGCCATCGCGCCTGATGCGCTCTTCGAGAAGCTCCATATCCAAGCCCTTCTGCCACATGCGCGCGAAAACGCGCCCCTTTCGCTATGAATCGCTAGTTTAGCAGCGAACGGGGCGCGCTTCGGCAGAATTCGAGCGCGCAAGAAAAACGCCGTTTTAATTCTTCGACGCCATGCGCCCGAAGAAGCGCGCAAGCAGGTTGAACGCGAGGATGCACACCATGAGCACCGCGGCCGTTCCGTTCGAGACGGCGTCCAAATCGGGCACGACGCCTTCGCTGTTAATCTTCCAGATATGCACGGCGAGCGTTTCCGCAGGTCGAAAGACGTTCCATGGGCACGACGCGCTCGTGAAGTCGAAGCTCGTGAAGTCGAGCATGGGGGCCGACTGCCCCGCCGTATAGATGAGCGCCGCAGCCTCGCCGAACACGCGGCCGGCCGACAAGATGATGCCCGTGATGATGGCCGGCAGGGCGGCGGGAAGCAGCACATGAATCGTCGTCTCCCAACGGCTTGCGCCAAGGGCGAGGCCGCCTTCGCGCTGGTCGTTCGGAATGGCCTCGAGCGCCTGCTGAATCACGCGGACCAAAATGGGAAGATTGAACATCGTGAGCGCGAACGCGCCCGACAAAATGGAAAAGCTCCAGCCCATCTGCAGCACGAAGAAGAGGAAACCGAAAAGGCCCACCACGATGGAGGGAAGCGACGAGAGCGCCTCGATGGCGGTCTTCACGAAATGCGTGAGCCGGTTTTTCGGGGCGTATTCCGTCAGATAGATTGCCCCGCCGAGCGCGACGGGAACGGAAATCACGAGTGTGAGCACGAGCAGGTAAAACGAGTTGAAGAGCTCGGGGCCGATGCCGCCGCCCTCTTTGAACTGCTCGGGCTTGCTTGTGAGAAAGCCCACGTCGAACAGCTTGCCCGCGCCGTTCACCAAGATATAGGCGATAAGCGACACCAGCAGCACGCAGATAACGGCCACGATGGCACCGAGGACGCCCGTCGCCGCCTTGTCGGCCGCGGCCGTTCGGCGCGCACGCGCCACGGCCTGGGATTGTGAGATTTCGCTAGCCATTGTGCTGCAACCCGCCTTTGCGCTCGATGAAATGGATCACGGAAATGAAGACGAACGACATCGCCAGCAGCAGCAAGGCGAGCGACCACAGCACATCGCTGTAGACCGTTCCCATCATCTCGTTGCCGATGCCCATCGTGAGCACGCTCGTAAGCGTTGAGGCGGGCGTGAACAGGCCGTCGGGCATCTGGGCCGCATTGCCGATGACCATCTGCACGGCGAGCGCCTCGCCAAAGGCGCGAGTCATGCCGAGCACGACCGCCGTGCACAGCGAAGGCATGGCAGCGCGAAGCACCACGTGCCAAATGGTCTGCCAGCGGCTCGCCCCCACCCCGTAGGAGCCCTCGCGATACGCCTTCGGCACGGCGCTGAGCGCATCAATGGAAAGCGAGGTGATGGTCGGCAGAATCATCACGGCGAGCACGAGCGACCCCGCAAAGATGCCGAAACCCGTGGTATTCGACCAGCCGCGGCACCACGCCACCACCACCGTGAGCCCGATAAGGCCATAGACGACCGAGGGAATGCCCACGAGCAGCTCGACGATAGGTTGGAAAACCGTTCGCCCGAAACGCGGCGATATCTCGACCACGAAGATGGCCGAGCCGATGGCGAAGGGAAGCGCGATGGCGGTAGAGAGAAGCGTGACCGCGAACGATCCCACGATCATGGGCAAGGCGCCCACCGTGGGGTTGCCGTTCGCATCGGCCTGATGGGGGTTCCACGTGGTGCCGCAGAAAAAGTCTATCGGCGAGATGCCGTCGACGAAAAACGTCGCCAAGCCATGCTGGGCGACCATGAATACGAGCGTGATCACCAAAAGCACGATGAGGGTGACGCACAGCCCCGAGACCGATTTGCCGATGAGCTCGACGCGGCTTTTTGGCATGGGCTTTCTTGCCACGAGGCGCACTTCCTTTCACGGGGACGGGCGAAGGAGCGTCCCTTCGCCGAACATACGAAAAGCCCGGCCGCGCCGATGGCGGCCGGGCGAATGACTTGAGGCTTAAAGCTTGGTCACGTTGCCGTCGGCGTCGCGCTCAACCTTCATGCCCGAAACGGGGATGTAGCCGTTTTCGGAAACGAGGCTGTTCTGTACCTCGTCGCTCATCATGAAGTCGATGAACGCCTGGGTCGCCTCGTCGGCCTCTTTGGCGGTATACATGTGCTCGTAGGCCCAAATCTTCCAATCGTTAGTCTCGACGGTGGAGGTCTCGGGCTTCACGCCATCGACCGACAGCGCCTTCGTGCTGCTGTCGAAGTAGGAAAACGCCAGATACGAAATGGCGCCCGGCGTGTCTTTGACCATCTTGGCGGCCGTGCCCGAAGAATCCTGCTCCTGCGGGGTGAAGCTGTCGGGCACCTTGGTACCGGCAAGCACGGCCTTCTCGAAGACGGCGCGCGTGCCCGAGCCAGATGCGCGGTTGATGACGGTGATGGCCAGGTCGCTGCCGCCGACCTCTTTCCAGTTGGTGATTTCGCCGGTGAAGATCTTCTTCAGGTTCTCCATCGAGATGTCGCTCACGGTGACTTCGCTGTTCACTACGGGGCCCATGCCTACGACGCATACCTTGTTGTCGGTGAGCTTGTCGGCGTCCGATTTGTTGTCGAGCTTCTCTTCGGCGAACACGTCGGAATCGCCGATCTGCACCGCGCCCTGAACGATCTGCGTGATGCCCTGGCCGGAGCCGCCACCCTGAACCGTGATGGTGACGCCGGAGTTTTCGGCCTGGAATTTCTCCGCGGCGGCCTCGACGAGCGGCTGCAGGGCCGTGGAACCAACGGCGGTGATGGAACCAGTGAGTGCCTTGGCCTTGGATTCGGTGCTCGAGGAGTTGGAATTCGAGCTCGAGGACGAATTGCTCGAGCAGCCTACCAAGCCGCCCAGGCCTGCGAGGATGACGGTGCTTCCCGCCACCGTGAGGAATTGACGGCGGCTCATGGAATGGTTCTGCATGGTATGCGTTCCTTTCGGATGAAGTTTCCCTTCCATGAAACCCATCTTGCACACCGCGCGTCATGCCCGCGTCAGGGGCATGTCAAAGATTCGTTAAGGAAGCGAGCGGCCCACACGCGAAGCGCCCACGCCCGCACTCGAGGCGCCCGCGCCCGCGCTACTCCGTCGCGGGAAAGCGCACCTCTATGACGGTGCCCTGCGGAGCGTTCGACGAAACGGCGATCTTCGCGCCGTGCACCTGGGCCGCATGTTTCACGATGGCAAGTCCCAGGCCGCTTCCGCCCGTTTCCTTCGATCGGCTCTCGTCCACCCGGAAGAACCGCTCGAAGACGCGTTCGCGCAGATCAAGGGGAATCCCGATTCCCGTATCGCTCACCCGCACGCAGGCCGCGCCTTTTTCCAGGCCGATGACCTCGACGCACGCCGAGCCGCCCTCTACGTTATAGCGAATGGCGTTCTCGAGCAGATTGCGCACCAGCTCCCCGACGATGCGCGCGTTGCCCCTCACGCATACGGGTTCGTTGTCGAGGCGCTCGATCCGAACCGAAACGTCCACCATCAAATCCGAGGCATAGGGGCGAAGCCTGGCGCAGGCGTCGTTGGCGATGGATTCGAGCGATACTTCCTGCGCCATATCGACGCCCAAATCGCTGCCGGCCGCCGCGTCGATCGAGCCATCGGCGTTGACCACCGTGCCCATGTCGTCGAGCTTCGACAGCGAGATGATGTCGTCGACCATACCCTTCATGCGCTGCGATTCGTCATGAATGGTGCGAGCGAAGTTCTTCACGTCTTCCGGCTTGGCGATGCCCGCGGCGATAATCTCGGCGTATCCCGAAATCACGGTAAGCGGCGTTTTGAGCTCGTGCGACACGTTGGCCGTGTATTGCCTGCGCTCGCTCGCCTGCGCATCGAGACGACGGCGCTGCGCGTCGAGGCGCACGAGCAGGGGCGCGAGTTCCTCGGGCGCCTGGGAATTGAGCGGATGGTCAAGATCCACGCGCATGAGGTCGGCGTTGATGGCATTCGCCAGAAAGCGCGAGGCCAAAGCGGCCGCGATAAGCGCCAGCGCGACGACGACCGCGCAGGGGCCAAGCATCTTGAGCACCATTCCCCATACGCTCGACTGCGTGGTCGCAAAACGCAGTACATCGTTGTTGTGCAGGCGAATCGAGTGGTACAGCGTGATTTCCTGAAGCGTGTCGGAATAGCGCCCCGTGCTGCTTTCGCCCGTTTGCTCGGCGGCGATGAATTCAGGGCGGGCAGCGTGGTTTTCGAGCGCGGAAACATCGCTCACATCATTGTCGAAGAGCACCGTGCCGTCAGACGATATGAGCGTGATGCGACACTCGTCCCCCACAAGCTTCGACTGAGTCTCAAGGAAGCCGACGAGTTCGTCGCCATCGAGCGAGCTCTCTTCGATTTGGGCAGCATAGCGCTGCGCCTGGCCGGCGAGTTCGCCTTCCGCCTGCGAATCGAGCGCCGCATACGACGCGGCGGCGAAGGCGACAACGCACACGAGTGCCACGGCGACCGTCGCCGCCATGATGGACGCGGCGGCGTTTCTCGAAAGCGAATGGCGCCCCCTCGCGCTCCGTTCACGCGCAGATGAGCCCTTCTTTCGATCGCAAGCGGAAGACGCATCCCCATCAGGGACAACCTGCACCACCATGGGGCTTACGCCTTCAGTCGATAGCCCACGCCGCGCACCGTTTCGACATACGTCGCGGCATCGGGGCATGCCTCCGAGAGCTTTTTGCGCAGGGTCTGCACATGCGCGTCGACCGTGCGCGTTTCGCCCGCGATGCTGTAGCCCCATACGCGCTCGAGCAGGCGGTCGCGAGACACCACAATGCCGCGGTTTTCCATCAGATAATGCAGCATCTCGAACTCTTTATGCGTGAGCTGAACCTCCAGGCCGTTTACCGTCACGCGATAGCGCGCGGCATCCAGGCAGATGGGGCCCGCCTCGAGGGTCGCGCCGCTCGTACCCGCCGTAGAGGCCTCAGCCGCATCGCGCTCGCGGCGGCGCAAAAGCGCGTTCACGCGGCTGATGAGCTCCATCATGCCGAAAGGCTTGGCCAGATAGTCGTCGGCCCCGGCATCGAGCCCGCACACGGTGTCGAACTCGGTGGATTTCGCCGTGAGCATCATGATGGGGATATTGGCCGTGCGCGCGTCGGCGCGCAGACGCTTGAGCACTGAAATGCCGTCCTCGTCGGGAAGCATCACATCGAGAAGGAACAAATCGGGCAGCTCGCTGGCGAGCGCCACATCCATATCGCTCGCGCGCGAGAAGCCACGCGTCGCATGCCCCGTCTGCTCGAGCGTATACAGCGCCAAATTGCGAATTTGCTCGTCGTCCTCGAGGTAATAGATCATCCGAGAACCTCTCCCTTGTACAGTCCCGTTAGCGCATATTCTACCCATTCGGCGATATTTTGGGCATGGTCCCCCACGCGTTCCAAATATTTGGCCAGCATAAGCGCCTCAACCAGATTGGCCGCGGGGTCGCTTTCCTTCTGAATGCCGCGAATGATGTCGCCCTTCACGCGATTGAAGAGCTCATTGATAGTGGCGTCTTCCGCGATGACCGCGCGCGCCGCCATCACATCCCGACGCACGAACGCGTCGGCCGCATCGTGAACCATGCCGCAGGCGCTCTCGGACATGCGACGCAGGTGCTTCGAGAGCTTTTCCTCGAGCGAGCCGTCGAGCGTGAGGGATATCTCGGCGATGTCGGCCGCCTGGTCCCCTATGCGCTCCATGTCACCCACCATTTTCAGCGCCGCCGAAACGCGATGCAGATCGGTCGCCACAGGCTGCTGCGTGAGCAGCAGCTTCAGGCAGAGTCCCTCGATTTCGCGCTCCTGGCGATCGATTTCGTCGTCGCCCTCGATAACCTCGCGAGCCTTGGCGGCGTCGCGCGACTCGAGCGCCTCGATGGCCATGCGCAGCGATTCCTCCATCGAGGTCGCCATAACGAGCAGCTGGGCATCGAGCAGCTGCAATTGGGAGTCGAATACCGAACGCATCATGGCCTAGCCGAACCTTCCTGTGATGTAGTCTTCCGTGCGTTTGTCGGCCGGCCGGCCGAACAGCGTGTTCGTATCGTCGAATTCCACCAAATCGCCCAGCAGGAAGAAGGCGCATTTGTCAGAGACGCGCGCCGCCTGCTGCATGTTGTGGGTCACCATGATCACCGTGTAATCGTGTTTCAGCTCAATGGCGAGCTCCTCTATGCGCCCCGTGGAAAGCGGGTCGAGGGCGCTCGTCGCCTCGTCCATGAGCAAGACCTCAGGCTCAACGGCCAAGGCGCGGGCGATGCAGAGCCTTTGCTGCTGGCCACCCGAAAGCGCGAGCGCGCTTTTCTTCAGGCGGTCTTTCACCTCGTCGAAAATCGCCGCTTTTCGCAGGGCGTTTTCGACGATTTCGTCAAGAGATGACTTATCGGAAATCCCGTGGGTGCGCGGACCGAACGCCACGTTGTCGTAAACGCTCATCGGGAAGGGGTTCGCCTTCTGGAATACCATGCCCACGCGCTTGCGCAGCAAGTTCACGTCGGTCTCTTTGGCGTAGATGTCTTCCCCGTCAAGGGCGACCTTGCCTTCGATGCGGCACCCCTCGACCATATCGTTCATGCGATTGAGCGTGCGCAGAAAGGTCGATTTGCCGCAACCGGAAGGCCCGATGAAGGCCGTGATTTGGTTTTGGGGCATGTCCATGGTAATGCCGTGGAGCGCATGAAACGCGCCGTAATACAAGTCGAGGCCGGCGACGGAGATCTTCGTCGCCCGATCAGCCTGCTGCATGTGCTTCCTTCCATCAAATCGAAAGGCCCGCACGCGGCGGGCCAACGTCGATGGAATACGCTAAGGCTGCGATCGCAAGCGACCGTCAAAGGATTGCAAATTTCTGGTAAAACAGGCTTTGGGGAAAGCCGCCGACCTGCGAAAATGCCAGAGCATCGCCTGGGCCGCGGCAAAGTCCGCGGGAGCAGCAGCCTCGGCTGGCGCCTCCCTAAGCCGAATGCGACGAAGACTCCTCGAGGCGCTCCCGCTCAAGAACCTTCTGCATGGCGGCGATGGCGCATTCGAGCATGCCGTCGTCGGGCTCGTTCGTCGTGAGGCGCTGCATTTGCATGCCCGGCCACAAAACGACCTTCACCAGCGGATTCTCGGGGTGGCTGCCCGCCCATTTCACGGTGATCTCGTAGCTTATGCCGGCGATGATGGGCATGAGCACGATGCGCGCCACGATGACGAGCGCGAGCTTCGCCGGCCCGTCGGGCACGCCCCACGCGGCAATGAGGCCGTTGAGCGGCGTGATGGTGTAAACGAATATGGCGATAATCATCACCATGATGAGAAACGCCGTGCCGCAGCGCACATGCAAGCGCGGGAAGCTACGCGCGTTTTCAGGCGTCAGCGGCAAGCCGTGCTCATAGCAATGGATCGTTTTGTGCTCGGCGCCGTGGTAACTGAACATGCGCTTGATGTCTTGCATGCGCCCAATGAGCCAGATATAGAACACGAACACCGCGATGCGCACGATGCCGTCGACGACGTTCCACAGAAGGGTCTTGTCGTCATACTCGCCAACGAGCGCATTCGCAATGAATGCCGGAGCCACGATGAACAGCACCACGCCGAGCACGAGGCCCAGCACCATAGAGATGGCCATTTCCTTCTTGCCGAACTCGAACGTCTCGCCATCGTCGTCGACGGCTGGGTCGGACGTCGCAATGCCGGCCACGCGCGACGCGACGGGCTCGTGCTCGGCAGGCGCGGGGGCTTCCTCATCGGCCACAACCACGTCGAGCCCGCGCTGGGCTCCCAGCGCATCGATGGCTTCGTCGGGGTTGCCGAAGTTATCCTTCCAATTAAACGAATCGTTGGGCTGAGCGGTGTCGGAAGGTGCGTCCGCGGTGTTCGAGCCCGCTGGAGCAGCAGAGCCGCCGTCTTGCTGGGCGGCGGAATCGTCCGCGTCGTTATAGGCATGCAACGCGGCGATTTCGAGCGCCTTATACCCCAAGACCAGGCTTTCGACGAATGCTCGGCAGCCGCGCACAACGGGCCAGTACAGCCAGCCGTTTTTCGCCTTGCCGCTCGCCAGGTCGTGCTCCTCAACGTAAATCGAGCCCGATGGCTCGCGCACGGCGGCGGCCCAGTTGAATTTGCCGCGCATCATCACACCCTCGATAAGAGCCTGACCGCCCACGTGGGTCTTCAGGGCGCCGTCTTCCGCGAAGGCGCGCTTCACGGCGCTGCGAGTTTGGGGCTGGTCGTTTTGCGGTTGTTGCGTTTCGTTCGGCACGCCTAGCTCTTCCTATACGGGGTCCAAGCCCCGCTCTTCGAATCGGTTGTTTCCCAAAGCCTAGTCTCGCTTGACCTTCGGATAGGGGTTTTTGCAGCTCATCTTCCCCTCGGGGCAAGCCGTTCGCACGCAAGGGGCGCCGGCGTCGGCGAAGATATAGGGGGCTGTCGGGCGAACGAGCTCGAGCATGGCATGGGCCAAATCGCGAATCTCCCATTGAGCCCGGTTGCAGCATCGCAAGCTGAAGAAGTGCAGCAGCTCGCGCACGTTCATGGTGACGGCGATCTTGCTTTCCGCCGCATTCGGCAAAAGGTAGCGGGCGTCCTCTGCGGGCACGCCAGCATCGAGGAGCTTTTTGTATGCCTCCGTCGCGGCCTTGATGGCCTCGTCGAAAATCGCGTTCGTCTCTTCGCTTTCCGAGACGCTTGGGGGCTTCACGACGTCGACGCCATCCTTGAATTTCACATAGCGCTGCGACTGCTGGTTGAAGCTCGCGATGCGGTGGCGCACCAGCTGATGCGTGAGCGCGCGCGAGACCCCGTCAATCGCAAACGTGTAGCTTGCGTGCTCGAGGGTGGAGAAATGCCCGCTCGCCATGATGGTCGAAAGCACGCTGCGCATGCGTTCCTCCGACATGGTTTCCATAAGCTCGGCCGCGCCGACGGGCGCATAGCATAAACGAGCGGCCGTCGCTATGGCGCGCTCGGGGTTGGGCGTGTGGTAAAGCAACTCGACATGCATGGTCGTCCCCCTTCTATTCGGCAACTCCACTGTAACCGACTAGAGGAAGACGCCCCGTCACCAAGCAGAAGAAACGTCGCTTTCGCATAAAAGGAAGCAGGCGCCTTGGGACTTGGGAGTGTCGAGCGTCGGGCTTCGGGCGTCGGGCTTCGGGCGTCGGGCTTCGGGCGTCGGCGAGAACATCCTCCGAGGCAGGGCCGAATCTGCGCAGAAAAAAGGCGCCGTTATCGCAACGGCGCCCTCACATTGGCTTTTCTTACAGGGAAATGCCCTGTTTTTCGAGATAGGCTTCCCATTTCTCAAACGACTCAACGGAAATGCCATGCTCGATTTGGCATGCTTCGTAGTTGGCGGTTTCGGCGTCGATCCCGATGGCCTCGGTCATGAAGCGATACAGCAGGTTATGCTTGCGCCAAATGGACGAGCCATACTCGTAGCCCTTCTCGGTGAGGGTGATGTCGCCGTAATAGGGCTGCACTGCGTAGCCTTTTTCCTTCAGATTCGTAATGGCCTTGGAAACCGACGCCTTGGAAACGCTGAGCTTCGTAGCCACATCGACCGCACGCACCGGAGCGTCGGGAGAGCCAGCCAAATCGACAATGGCCTCCAAATAGTCTTCGAGCGAATGGCTCAAAGGCTCTTTGGCGCGGGACTCAAGCATCGTGCCCGTCTGAGATTCCGTCATGGTTGCCTCCTTGAGCGGCGGCGAGCGCCCCGCCTTGCGAATCTATACGCGCCCAACTCTATCACACATCAAAACGGGCGAAGAAACCGAGTTCAGCATGTCCCCAAATTTTGCAGGCAAGCGGTTCGGGATTACGGTGCAGCTTACCGTTTGGCGGAAGCGAGCGCGGCATCTGCGTCGGCGAGCATCTTTTCGACATTCGCCGCAGCGGAGCACCCGCCGCCGCAATGCCCAGAGCTGCACGAGCCGCAAAGCTCTTTCTCGCCGCACATACCTTTTTTCATAAGCAGCCGAACAGACAAGCAAACGCAAACGATGAGAATCGCCAGAGCAATCGCAGTGCCCATGTTCATAGCCGACCTCTTTTCCAACAGACGCAAAAGCGCGCCATTCCTTCGTAGAGAAAGCGCCATCGGGGCGGCCTCGCCCAACAAACCAAACCAGCGATCCGATTGACGACCTGCCTTCACTTTAGCGTTTTTTCAGGCGATAGTGGCCACCATGCAATAATTGTTTACCAAGGGTCACATATTCGCCACGAACGCCCCGGGGAACGCCGATCAAGGCCGCCCTACGTTGAGCGCCCGCCGCATGCGGGCGAAAGACGGAAGCCGAATTCGCTTACTCGCACGAACGAGCGAGGTTTGAGCCCATCGCGCTCGCCGCATGCGGGCAGGGTTAGCGGAATTGGTCGGCGTTTCTCTGGGAATCGCACGCAAAAGGCGCCCCGCGAACGCGAGGCGCCTCCCTGTTTCACGCGAGCTTCGCGCAATTGGTGCTACTCGGACTTTTCGGCCTTATGCTTGGGCATGGGACGGAAAATCTGGAAGAGCATGGCCGCGGCAAGCGCGATGGCGATGACGGTCCAGAAGTTGAAGGAGACCTCGCCCGTCGCCAAGCCGACGAACTGGTTGATCATCAAAGCGACGCACCAGGCGAAGCCGGTCATGTAGCCGATGGTGATCCAGAACCATTTCGCGGAGCGCTGCTGCTGACGGATGGTGCCCATTGCCGCGAAGCACGGAGCGCACAGCAGGTTGAAGGCGCAGAAGGCGCAGATCGCAGCGGTTCCGCCGCCGATCATCTGAGCGAAGCCGTACCACAGAGCGGCATCGGTCTCGCCGTAATCGGCCAGCTGGGTGATGATGCCCACGGTAGCGACGACGTTCTCTTTGGCAACGAGGCCGGTGACGGTGGTGGCAGCGGCCTGCCAGGTGTCGAAGCCGAGCGGGGCGAAGATCCATGCAAGGATATTGCCCAGGCCAGCCATGAGGCTGTACTCAAGATAGTCGGGATTGTCGGAATCGAGCAAGCCGAAGCCTTCGCCCGCATCGCCGAAGTTCATCAGGAACCAGATAACGATCGTCGACAGGAAGATAATCGTACCTGCTTTGATGATGTAGCCCTTCACGCGCTCCCACATGGAGAGCAGCACGCTTTTCACGGTGGGCATATGGTACTCGGGAAGCTCCATGACGAACGGCGTGGTGTCACCAGCGAAGAGCTTGGTCTTTTTCAGCATGATGCCCGAGATGATGATGGCGACAACACCCATGAAGTAGAACAGCGGGGAGACCCACCAAACGTCTTCGGAATTGCCAGTCGCCAGAGCGCCGAACACCAAGGCGATAATCGGCATCTTCGCACCGCACGGGATCATGGTGGTGGTCATGATGGTCATGCGGCGATCCATCTCGTTCTCGATGGTCTTCGTCGACATGACGGCGGGCACGCCGCAGCCGGAAGCGATGAGCATCGGGATGAACGATTTGCCGGAAAGGCCGAACTTGCGGAAGATGCGGTCCATGATGAAGGCGACGCGCGACATATAGCCGCACAGCTCAAGAATGCCAAGCAGCAAGAACAGGATGACCATCTGTGGGATGAAGCCGATAACGGCGCCAACACCTGCGACGATGCCGTCGTTGACGAGCGACTGCAGCCATGGGGCCACGTCTCCCGCTTCCATCGCGTCAGAGATAACGGCGCCCAGGCCAGGAATCCACAAACCGTAATCGGAAGGATTGGGCTCTGCAACCTCGGTCGCGGCTTTGTAGGCGTTGAAGTCGATTTCCTCGTCTTCGCCGTCTTCGCCTTCGGCCTCCACAACGGCGACGGCCTTGCTCGAGCGCGCCTCATCCTCGAATGCGGCAATCGTCTCTTGGGCCTCTTCGTATTCGGCTACGGCCTCAGCGTCGGAATCGTCTTCGGGCTCCTCAGCCGCCAAGGCGTCGAGAACAGCCTGCGATTCTTCGGTCGGAACGTCGCGCGTCTCGTCCATGCCGTAAAGATTGGTGACATAGGCCTCGATTTGGTCTTGCGCGCCCTCGTACTCCTCGGTCGCCTCGTCGTAGGCGGCGTTGCCGGTGTAAAGCCAGCCATCGCCCGAGATGCCGTCGTTGGCCCAGTCGGTCACGGGACCCGTGCCGACGGTAACGGCGAGCCAGTACACGAAGAACATAATCACGATAAAGATGGGCAGGCCCAACCAGCGGTTGGTCACGACGCGGTCGATCTTCTGCGACGTGGTGAGCCCCGTGCGCGATTTCTTCACGGTTTTGTCGATGACGTGAGAAATGGCGTTGTAGCGCTCGGAGGTCACGATGGATTCGGCATCGTCGTCGAGCTTGTCCTCGATGGCGCTGCGAACTGCGTCGACCGCTTTGGTATCGTCGGCGGAAAGCTTCAGGTCGTCGATGGTTTTCTGCTCGCCCTCAAGAAGTTTGATGGCATACCAGCGGGAGCTCGCGGCAGAGACCCTCGAGCCCAGAACGGCTTCGATTTTCGCCAGCGATTCCTCGACGGCGGCGTCGAATTTCATCTGAGTCTCGGGGAGCTTGTTGTTTTTGGCGGCGTCGATGGCGGCGTTCACCACGTCTTCCATGCCGCGGCCGCGCAGAGCCGAGGTGGGGACAACGGGACAGCCGAGCTCTTTGGACAGGCCCGCGACGTCGATCTTATCGCCGTTTTTCTCGACCAAGTCCATCATGTTCAGCGCCAAAACCACAGGCACGCCCAGGTTCAGAATTTGGCTCGTCAGGTACAGGTTGCGCTCAAGGTTGGTAGCGTCGACCAAGTTGATGACGGCGTCGGGGCCGCCTTCAAGCAGGTAATCGCGAGCCACAATCTCCTCGGGCGAATATGGGGAAAGCGAATAGATACCAGGGAGGTCGGTGATGGTGACCTCTTTGTCCTTGGTGTACTTTCCTTCCTTCTTTTCGACGGTAACGCCTGGCCAGTTGCCAACGTATTGGTTGGCTCCCGTCAGGTCGTTGAACATCGTCGTCTTGCCGCAATTCGGGTTGCCGGCAAGCGCAATGCGAATTCCCATTGTCTGCCTTTCGTTCGCTTGCTAATTTGTTGCCCAAAGGTTTCTTTTTAGAAAGGAAACCCCAGGTAACAAGCCAGTTTAGTTAGCTTACGCAAACTCGTCTTCCTAAAAAATGGCGCCAATGCGCCCAATCCTCGTCAACTGACGCACGGGCTTTCGCCCACGGTGTTAGTTGACGAGAATGCTCTCGGCCTCGCTCTTACGTAGCGACAGCTCATATCCACGAACGGTCACCTCAATCGGGTCGCCGAGCGGCGCCACCTTGCGCACATACACTTCGACGCCCTTGGTGATGCCCATGTCCATAATGTGGCGCTTCAAGGCGCCTTCGCCAGTCAGACGACGAACCGTAGCTGTATCGCCAATTTTGACGTCGCGCAAAGTCTTTGCCTGGTCTTCCGCCATGCCTGCTCCTTCCTTCAATTTGAAACCTATGCTCCGTATCCGCCCAGGCGGGAACTCCCACCTGGGCGTGAACCAGCGCGACAAGCGCGCCAGAAGATACCGATTGGCTACAGGGCAGCCGTCGTCACGATATGATTGGCCGCCTGGCGGCTGATTGCCACCTGGGCACCTTTCACCTCAACGACCAAATCGCCCATAACGCCGGCGACCACTTTGATTTCGGCCCCCTCAACGAACCCGAGGTTCTCGAGATGATGAGTGAGGTCGCTTTTTCCGCGAACCTTGACCACCTTCACTGTTTCGCCCGCAGAGACGAACGCGAGCGGCAGCCGCTGGGCGGAAACGCCGCCCGCAGACACCGAATTCGTCACGCCGGCATCCATAGCCACACCATCCATAGCCATTCCTCCAAAGTAAGCCTCTGGTAATTACAGCTACTCACCATACCACGAAAGTTACCTTAGTGAAATAAAAAATGAAAGCTTGGGCTATCTTTTTCATAAATGACGCCCATAGTTGGCGAGCTCGCCTTGCAAGCTAGGCGCATTCGATTTCCTATACTGCGGGCTCCAGGCTAATGACCAGGCGAAACTCTTGCGTAAGCACAGGTTCCGATGAGCATCCCTCCAACGGAAGCGCAATGTGGGTACTTCTGCGCGCCTCGCGAGCCAAAGACACGCGAGCTGGGCCGCGCTCCAACCCTTCGCCGTAAGGGGCTCCGATTTCTTGCGACGGGGAATGCTCTTCCTCGTCTCCACCGAGGCCGTTTTCGCTCGAAGATTCTGCGCAATCCAAAACCACCGAAGCGGGCAGAACTGCCTCTTCGACTTCGGCCTCGCAATCGCTTTCGACAGCCTGGCAAGCCAGTGAGGAGCCTTCGCGCAGAAAATCGTGCAGACATCCATAGCACACATCCATATCGTCAAAGCAGCGAGAACCGCAAACGGGACATACCTTCATCTTGGATATTTCCTTTCTAAATCGGCGAATACGTTATCCCCCACCTCGAACCACGGACCGCTCGTCGACATGCGCTCAACGGCCACCACGGCCGAAACGCATCGAAGGCGCCTGCCGCAGCCGACCGATCGGTGGGTGGCCAGCACGCGACCCGAACAATCGGCGAAAGCGACATCGATGGGAGCATCCATACCGAACGTGTGGATGTCGCGGCACGGAACGAACACGGCATAGGCGAAATCGCGGGCGGGGGAACCAGGCAAGAGCCCTCGCAAACGCCTCGCGAAAGACGAAAGAACCGCCACTTTCATACGATCACGCCCGATCGGTAGGGGCTCACGGAAAACGAAATCTCATGGGAAAGCCCAGGAGGGCTGACCCCAAACACCTGCGCGCCCCTCAAAAATGGAGCGGAAAACGTTATGCGCGCCCGAAAGCCCATATGCCCGACGGCCGTGCGCTCGCAAGAAACCGAAACTGTTTCATAGTCCATGGAAAGGGCCTCCTCTATGCGGGAGCGAACCTCGGCCGCGCTTCGGTCGCAATCGCCGCCGTCGTCTGCCTGCAGGCGTATCGCGTCGCGCGCCACGATGTCGAACGCCGCGCAGTCGCCCAAAAACACCAAGGCGTTCACAGATATGAAGCCCACGATGAGCAAAACGGGGAACACAACAGCCGCCTCAACGGTCATCTGCCCCCTCCTTCGTATGTCGTTCGAAGAGAGCATCGCGTTACTCCTCCTTCAAGGCCCGAATGGCACAAGCCACAGGACCACTGCCGTAAGCTGCCACCGGCGACGTATTCGAGGTAACCGCCTTCGGCGATGCCATATTGGCGGGCTCAAGACCCGCGTCTTCGAGCAGCGAGAGCAGCTTGTCTGCGGCCCATTCGCCCAAGCCGCTCGCGCTGGCAAGGGGAATGGCGTCGATAGCGCCCGCCACAGCATCGCGCAAACCATCGACGCCTTTTCCGTATGCACCGAGCAACGCCGACCACAATTCGCATGCGAGACTTCCTGCCTCGAAGACGGCCGAGGGCGTTTCGCCTTCGAGTCCGGAAAGCAGGCCGCTTATCGCGCTTTGTTCCGCATCGTCGACGATGACGGCGGCAGAGATGGCCGCATGGGATCCAAGAGCGGGGTTCTCGAAAAACGAGCTGCCCTCTTCGACCTCCATGTCGCCCACGATTACAGCGAGCGATCCGTTTCTTCCGGGCGGATAGGCCTCTACGCGATTCCCAGCCGCTTCGGAAAGCGCCTCGCCGAGCGCCTCGAAGACATCGCCGACCGCCGCCTTTACCTCCGAAGCGCTCTCGGCTGAGGCGTTTTTCGACTCCTGGTAGTCGCGCGCCGATTCGGCGACCTTGCGATAGTGATACTCGAAGCCGTTTTCGATCGAAGTGGACGCCGAGGCCACCGAGCCAAGGGATGCGGAATCGAAGCCGCATACTTCGCACTGAGAGAATTGCCCCGCATCGAGTTGGGAGAGCGACCCTTGACCCTCAATCGTCTCGATTGCCGAACAGCCAGACCATCCGTGCAGCTTTCCCTGCGATACGGGATATACCGCATCGGTATACAGCGACGTCGATTTCATCTCGTCGGTATTGCGGGGCAAAATGGGCAAATCTATATCGACCGTCCCATCGGAGTTCTCTACAGCATGGGCATCATCGAGGCTTTTGCTCGCGTATTCGTAGAAGCGCTCGCGCAAAGCGCTGCGCATCTGCTCAGCGGCGCTTGCGTCAAGCGGAGCCTCGGCATTCAGCCTTTGACGGTAATATGCCCTGGCGCGTTTGAGGGCCATGGAATACGACCAGGTATTCGGGCTATTCGCCATGGGATTTTCGAGGCTCGATATGTCCGAAAGGCTCTCCGCGCGCTCCCGCATGCATGGCGAGGGATATGCCCCGCAATCGGCGAGCCAACCCTGGCGCAAAGCCTCATCGGCCGCCTTCGCGGCCTGTTCCGCCTCTTGCGATTTCTCGGAAATCTCGTCGCTTCTCTCGAGGGCCTCCTCGGCCGCGCCAAGGGCCGAACTCGCAACGCCGCACGAAACGTCCGGCGCATCAAGGGGAACGAGCTCGACATATGCGACAGACGAAACCCCTATGGCCTCGGAGTTCTCGGCGCTCACGAGCTGCGCCTGGGTTTGAGCCACCAATGGAAGCGCTTTCTGAGCGGCATTGAGCGCCACCTCTTGCGCGCGAGCGACATCTTCGCGCTTCTCAATTACGGCACGGCCAGCATCAAGTACCTTGACTCCTATTGATTGAGCCCCAGGAACGCAACAGCACACCGTGCCGATACCGACAAGGGACAGGCCCGTAAGCGACATCGTAAGCAGCGTCGCATCGGCGACGCGGACCGACAAGTCGAATTCCGCAACCTCGTTTTCGGCGGCGAGGGCGCAGGCGTCGGCGACGGATTGCATGCCAGCCGCACGAGAGATCGAGCGAGCACTCCATAAGCCGAAGAACAAAAGACAGCAGGAAAGCAGAATGGCCACAGCGGCGCCGAACGTCGTGAAGCCAGACTCATCGCACAGCGCATCGGTTGGCACCCACGTGGCGCCATGCCAAACACGCCCGCGAGAACGTCGCTCATTTTCCGAGAAAATTGAACGCCGCATCGGTTCCCCCTCTCTTATATCATGCCTTTTCGTCTCCGCGCTTCGCCCACGCCCCAAAATCGAGGCCGAACTCCGATCGCAAGGCCCAACCGTCATGCGAGCGCATCTCGCGAAATGCCTCTTGGCGATACATTCCGTCGCTTCCCGCGAAACCAACGAGGCGCAAACCCGCCGCCATAAGCGGAAGAGGCTTAAGGTCGTGCGAAACGCGAACGGAAACGTATTCGCTTTGCTGGTCGGCCCCCGTCACTTCGATGGTCCATGCGCCCGCATGAAACGCCTCTATGCTGGGAATAGCAGCAAGCCTTCGCTCGACATACTCGCGAACCACGCCTTCCCCAGACGAAGACGTTTCCGCCACTCGGCAACCCTCGGAAACCGCAGACTCCATCACCAGACGGTCGTAGAGCACAATCGCTGGCTGCACGGCAAGAAGCATTCCCACGAGCAACAGAGGGATTATCAGCGCAGCCTCGACGCTTGCCTGTCCCGCGCTCACCCAGCCATCGCGTCTTTGCCTAAAATGCCAGCACATCGACTATTCCCTCCAAAAGCTTATGGCTCGAATAGAACAAAGCGGCATCGGCGAATGCCCCGTCCGATAAGGCCCTGATAAACGCCGCAAAGCAGGTGGCAACCGCAATGAGCGCCGCGGTTACGATCGCGTATTCGACGCTCGACTGCCCCGATTGAGATCCCCGCGTTCGCAGTGAAAGGCCTAAAGGCCGTTGATGCCGTCGGTTATCGCGCCCCATAGCTCTTCGATCTTCGGGCGAAATAGCGTGATGGCGACGATCGCGATAACGACGAGCACGCCAACGAGGATTGCGTATTCCGTCGTGCCCTGCCCCTTCTCGCTGAGGATGCGCGCATGGGCGCGCGCCGTGGTTCGTCGGACGGCCTCTCCCCCGCGTCGCCAAGCTCGAGCGAACGACCCCGCGATCCCCTGCTTCGATTCTGCCGCTTCCATGATTCTCTCCTTTCATTGGACAAACCCCAGAAACACTGGAGCCATTACGACGATCAACATGGCAGGCAAAATAAGCGCCGCCGTAGGAACGAGCATTTTCACTGGAGCCTTCGCGACTTTCTCTTCCATCTTCGCCCGATAGCAGCTGCGGGCTTCGCCCGCCAAAGCATCGAGCGTCCTGTTCATGGGGCTGCCAAAACGCAGGCAGCGGATGGAGTTGCTTGCAAAGCGTTCAAGCGAGGAAACCCCGCTCAACGCGCCCAATTCGAGCAGAGCCTCATCGCGAGAGACCAGGCCGCTTTCCCATTTCAGGCAAGCCTGCCGACACATGAGAGCCAGTTCGTCGTCGAATCGGAAGCAATACGACCGAAAAGCCCGCTCAAACGACATTCCCGCGCGCATGCCAAGCCCCAAAGCGTCGATCATTTCGGGAACGTGACGCTCAAGATCCGCCCCAACGTTCCCGCGCGCCGCCCCGCCAAGCCGAAAACCTGTTTGTTTACGCCGATCGGAGGCGAGCCCCGCGACTCCCGCGGCCACAAGAGCTCGCTTCTTGCGCGATTGCAGAAAGAGACGCTCCTTGAAAAACGACCACAAAGACGCGCCCGCCGCCGCAGCGAATACCCCCGTCGCAGCAAGCAAAACAATCATGTTCCAAGATGCTTCCATGGGTTCCCCCTCTTCAGATTTCGATGGCGAGCATGCGGCGAACCAGCAAGACTCCCGTCAAAAGCATGGCAATGGCGCACGCAAGCAAAAACACCCCCAACCCGCTCGAAAAAAATGGCTCGAGAAACGTCGGGTCAACTGCCGATATGACGAAAACGAGTGCGAAAGGCATAACGCTCACGATTTGAGCGGAAAGCTTCGCTTGGGCCGTCTGAACGCGCAACGACCTCCGCAAATCCAAATCGCGGGAAACCGACTCTTCGGCGCAACGCAAGATGGGAGACGCGCTTCCGCCGCAGGCATATTGAACGTCGAGCGCCATCGCGACAAAGGCGAGCTCGGGCAAATCGGAAACCGAGCGAAAGCGTTCGAGCGCCTCGTTCATCGAGTACCCCAAGTCCAAATCGCGCGAAACCTGAGCGAACAGGCCTTTTGCCGGCTGGTCAATCTGTTCGGAAACCTCGTAGAACGTTTGCGGGAGCGACAGACCCGCATGCATGCAGGCCTCCATGCAGCGCAAGGCATCGGGAACCTGCTCGCGAAGCCTCATGCGTTCCTTTTCGGCGGCATGAGACAAAACCGCACGCGAAGCAGCGACAAGCAAAGCAACCGAACACACCGCAGCGATAAACGACCTGAACAAGACCAGAGAGGCAACCGATACGCCCAAAGCGGCCCCGACCGCCAATGTCGCGGCAGATTCCGGAGGCATCTCCACCCCTTTCGACCGCGCAAGCTTCGAAGCCTCGAAAAACGACTGACCCATGCGTGATTCGACGAGCCGCTCGCCCAACGAGGAAAGCGAAGGAAAGCCATTGCGCGCATAGTGCGAGCAGAGCCTGGAAAGCACGTCCGAGGCACGCCCCACAGGGGCCCTCAAGGAAAAACCGGCGGCGCCCTTCGCCATTCGTTCGGTCCGAAATGCGAAGCGCGTTGCCCCCATCGCGTGCTCCACGCTCAAACATGCCGCACGACCAGCGACAAAGGCGACGCCAAAAGCCCCCGAAAGCGCTAGGGCAAAGAACAGTCCCTCTTCCATCTTCCAACCTCCTCGCACTCGACAAAACCCATGGCTTGAGCCGCATCGAGCCAGCTCGGCTCGCGAACCCAAACACCGGCCTCTCCCGTCGATGCCCGCAAGAACAACGGCTGCGCAACGCAGGGCGCATGCTCGCCGCGACATAGCTCGGCAAGCGCGCTGATATACCGAGATCCGTCGCGCGACCTGGAGACCTGCACCGCAAGGTCTATCGCCGAGGCGATGTTTTCCTCGATAACCGAAACGGGCAAGTCGAAGCCATAGCGAACCATGGTCACCAGACGGACGATCATGTCTTCCGGCGAATTCGCATGCAGCGTCGTAAGGGAGCCGTCGTGGCCGGTGTTCATGGCCTGCAGCATCTCGAGCGTCTCGGCCCCACGGCATTCGCCCACGATGATGCGGTCGGGGCGCATGCGCAAAGCGTTGCGGACCAAATCGCGAATGGAGACTTCGCCAACTCCTTCGGCATTGCGGCAGCGAGCCTCCATCCGAACAACATGGGGATGCTCGCTAAACCGCAGTTCGGCAGAATCCTCGATCGTCACCATGCGCTCATCAAAGGGCACCTCGCACGAAAGGGCATTGAGCAGCGTTGTTTTGCCCGATCCCGTTCCCCCAAGTACGGCAATGTTTCGCCTGGAGCGAACAGCCCATCGCAAAAGCCTGCCAACGCGGTCGTCAAACGACCCAAGAAGCTGCATATCGGCAAGCGACATCGTCTTGTCGCTGAATTTGCGAATCGTGATGGTGGGGCCGTCAACCGCAATGGGCGGAATCACGATATTCACGCGATGCCCACCAGGCAGGCGCGCGTCAACCATGGGCGAGCTTTCGTCGACCCTTCGGCCAAGCGGAGCCAAGATCCGATCGATAAGCGACCTGAGCTGGGCTTCGTCGAAAAAGACGGGAGGTTCGCGATGAAGCTTTCCAGCGCGCTCGATAAAGACCGACGATGTGCCGTTTACCATAATCTCCGTGATTGTCTCGTCTTCCACAAGCGCCTGAAGGGGCCCCAGCCCGAAAACGACATCCTCCAAACTCCGAGCGAGCGCCTCTTTCGCCTCAGGCGAGCGAGCCGCCCACTGCGGAGATGAAAACGCCTGTCGGCAAGCGCTTCTCAGCTCGCTGCGAGCACGGCGAGGGTTTTCTTCCGCCAGACGAGCGAGCGCATCGCCAGGAACGATGCGGCCCACATCGTCTTTAAGCTCGTCGAGCATCCACGAGTCGCCGCCCGTCCCCCGAAAGGCTCCCTCCTCTTGCGCCGACTGCACTCGAGATAGAAGCGTCATCTTTGCCTTCTTCCGAACAGCCGCCTGCGCTTTGCGGTTAAGAGCTCCAACTCTTCGAGCTTTTGCGCTTGGTCGGGAGGCAGCAAACGGGAGAGCAAGGCCAGCGCATCACCGAGGAGGGGATTTTTCGAGGAAACGAATTCATCGGGAAAGCCGGCCCCGAGCAGCTCCTCCACATCGCGGCCCCCATCAGAAAGCTCAACACAGGCGGCCCCCTTCAACGTGCATGACACATCAACCGCGGAAAGCAAGCTTTCTTTGCTGTGCTTGTTCACCACATAGGTGAAGCCGCCCGTCGCAAGCCCCATGCGAGCGCATAGCTCAACGGCGTGAACCGTCGCGGCAAGCGACGACGGCCTGCTGTCCACGAGAAAGGCAACCGCATCGGCAGCTTCCACGATTTGCGCCTGAATTTCATCCCAAAACGATCCAGCACAGACGACGACCGCATCGTAGTCGCCGCGCGCGGCCTCGATAATATCGACGAGCTCGGCGGCGATGGCCTCACTCGATTCCAATTTGAGGGGCGCAGCCAGAAGCGAGGGCTTACCCGTTGCCTTGGCATCCTCGTAAAGCCGAGACATGCGCGAAGGGTCGCGTATCACGTCGTCTATTCGGATGGGCTCCTTTATTCCGAGCATGCGATGCATGTCGCCGAACTGCAAATCGGCATCAATCGCAAGCGTTCGCAGGCCCGCGCGGGCGCATAACGTGGCAAAAACGCTGGCCACGCTTCCCTTTCCGCAGCCGCCGCTTGCTCCCACAACTGAAATGACCGCACCTGCGCCATCGCGCAGCGCCCGAGAATCACCAAGGGGAAGAGCCCTCTTTCCTCCAGCATTTCCCTCAGCTGGGCGATTGGGAAAATCCTCCGAAGATTGCCCAGGCGAAGCATCGCCCGAATCGTCACGAGAATCCCTCCAAAGCTGTTGAGCCTGGCAGAACCGTTCGACGAAAGCTTCCGAAGACACGATGCCGTCTATGCTCGCCGAAGCGACTCTGCTCGCAAACGAGCCGTTGTTTGCGCCGCCCGCCAGATACACCTTCTTGAATGGATTGTCCGCTTTAACCGCAGCCGCCACGTTTATCGGTTCCATATCGCCGCACGAAACAATCCAAATCTCCTCGACAGACGGTCGCGCCGCCGCGCGCCTGCACGCTTCGGCGCTGCTGCAGCATTGCAGCCAAGAAATCCTCGAGAGGCATTCTTCCTCAAGGCCGAGCAGCCTTGGGCTTCGCAGCGACTCTTCGTCCGCGCAAAGCAGTACCCGTTTTCCCATGCGCATTACTTCCCTTCCTTATCCGCAGCGGCCAACGAAACCCCGCCAGAAAATCCCGAGGTCGCCGAACCGCTTTCGCTTTCCCCATCCGAAGACTGCTCTTTGCCCGAGACGTCCGAGGCATCCGAGCTCTTCTGTTCCCACGCCTTTTGAGCTTGGCGAATATCGCTTTCCGTGAGCTTTTCCGAAGGCAGCGTGAAATACAGCTCGCTTGAACCGGCGGCAGCTATAAGCTCACTCACCAGGGACGGCTTAACGGCGAGCGTTATCCACGACACACTCGACGCCGTCTCTTTTTTCGAAGACGCCGAGGCCGACACGCTTGTCGAAAGAACGCTTACGTTCGCCGCCAAAAGGTCTGTCGAGCTTGCCGTCGTCGAATACACGTTGACTTCGTCGCCAGGCGCAACGGAGCCGCCGATCGCCGACACCGCCTTCGCTGGCACGCTTACCGCGCACATCCCATCGGGGACGCTGATCGAAGTACCCTCGCTTTCCTCGAAGCGCTTCGCGACCAGGACCTCGCCCTTGTACACTTCCGATTGCGCAGAACCGCCCTCTATCTGAGACAAATCGGTCACGGAGCCTTCTGGCAAAAGCTCGCTCGGCATAGTCCTGCGTTCGGAATTCGTCGAATCGGCCTTCGAACCGGGCGAGATATCCCGCGTGGCAACATAGACCTCCACCTGCGTCGTTCCGTATCGAGAAAGAGCCTCGGCCCTCTCAGCCGCAGCCGCCGATTGCACTTCATTCGTGTACGACAGAAGGCCCAGCACGCACACGATTCCGCACACAACGCCAACGATGAGGCTTCGCGCTTTCCTCATGGCATCCCCCGTCCTCGCTTTTCCCGCCTTTGCGGGCAGCACTATGATGAAGGCGAAACCTTGCCCGAACCTTTCCCAAGGCCAGTCCTAATGCATGCGCTTTTCTTTTCCAATCTTTCGTTTTTCCCGCGTTTTCCTCGCGCAAAGCACGCGACTTCCCTGGGGGGGAAGCCGCGAAAAGCATTCTCTAAGCCGCGTCGAAAAACATTTTCGTGGCCATTTCGCGCAGTTTGTCGACGCACCCAATCGGGCGCTGACAAAACCCGACGATTGTGGCACAATGCTTGAGCACTGAACGGGCGATTGGCGCAGCGGGAGCGCAGGTGCCTTACAAGCACAAGGTCGGGGGTTCAAATCCCTCATCGCCCACCATTGAATTTTCGCAGGTCAAGCGCTAAATTATTGCTTGGCCTGCTTTTTCTTTTTCTAGGGAAGCGCCACCCGAAGCCGTCTTGCCCCGCATGCGTGGGGCCAGCCGTCTGCCCCCCCTCATGCAAGGAGCTTGCCATGGCAACTATCGAATTGAAGAGAGGAAGCGTCGCGAAAGAAGACGCCTTCGAAATCCGCCGACGCGTCTTTATGGAAGAACAGGGCTACACCGACGAGTTCGACGAAATAGACAACACCTGCGTGCATATCGCGCTCTACCGCGACGGCAAGGCCCTCGGATGCGCACGCACGTTCCCCGAGCAATCCGCATCGCTGCGCTGGATCATTGGCCGCGTGGCCGTGCTGTCCGAAGCGCGCGAAGGCGGCCTCGGCCGCATGCTCGTGGAGGAATGCGAGCGAGCGGCAATTGAAGCGGGCGCAACCGAGATATGCCTGCATGCCCAAGCTCGCCTTGAGGGGTGGTATGGCCTTATGGGCTATAAGCGCTTCGGCGACGTCGATTACGAAGACGAGGGCCAACCGCATATTTGGATGGAGAAGAAAGTCTTGCGCCCGTAGCCGAAAGAGGCGCCCACAGACAGATGCCTTGCCCTGAGTGCATGCAACGCACCCAGAATGCCGAATGAAGCGCGCCCACCAAAAGCGCAAAAAAGAAGCGGTCCCGAAGGACCGCTTCTTTACCGCCACGCGACGGAGGCTCAACCTCGCGCGGAGGTCTTAATTCGCAGTTGAGGCACGCTCAATCCGCTTTCGCATGCCATCCAGCGAGCAGGCATTTCGCCAACCATTAGGCCAGCAAAATCAGCCTATAGAATCACCATCGCAACCGTGCACACAACCAAAGAGATAGCCGCGAGCACAACGAGCAGCTTGCCGACCCACTTGAGCCATGTGCCGTATTGCACATGGGCCACGGCCAGGCCGCCCATAATGGCGCCGCAGGTGGGAGTGAACAAGTTCACGAAGCCGTTCGCGGAGCTGAAGATCATGACCATGGTCTCAACCGAGAATCCGAGATTCGCGGCCAGGGGGCCCATAATGGGCATCGAAACGGTGGCCATGCCCGAGCTCGACGGAATCAGGAACGAAAGCACCACGTAGAGCAACCACGATGCGGGGGCGAACACGAGTCCCGAGACGCCCTGCAAAGCGTTGGATGCGTTCAGCAAAATCCAATCGGACATGCCCGTTTCGGCCATGAGGATCGAAATGCCGCGGGCAAGCGCGATAATCATGACGACGCTCATCATGTCGGCGCAGCCATCGATGAAGGCCTTCACGGTTTCCGATTCGCTCAAACCGCCAACAACGGCGATGACCAGCGCCAAAACGAAGAACCAGCACGCAGCCTCAACGAAATACCACTCGCCCAAAGGCAGGCCGGTAAGAACGGCGGACCAACCAAGGAAAATCTCAACGCCGAAATCTTCCCAAGGAATGAAGCTGACGACCATCACGATAAAAGCGATAGCGAATACGGCGAGGGCGCCCTTCTGACGTCCGGTCAGCTCAATCTCGTCGAAATTCGAGTCTTTGCCGAAATTCTCTTCCTGAGACTGCTGCTCTTGCAGCGACAAGATGGTGGACCCTTTGTCCTTTTTCACCTTGGCCGCATAGCGCATCACGTAGATGATCGAAACGGCCGTCGTCGTAATCCACAAAATGGCGCCAAGGGCGATGATGATGCCCTGGTTAACGGCGATTCCCGCATCGACGAGCGACGAAACGGCAGCGCCGACGGCGAACGGGTTCACGGTAGATCCCAGCACGCCGCAGCCAGCGCCCAGCAAGACCACCGCGGAGCCCACCATCACGTCGAAGCCGGCAGCATACATAGTGGCCGCAAGCAATACGTAGAACGGAACGGTCTCTTCGCACATTCCGTACGTCGTGCCGCCGATAGAGAACAGAATCATAAGAATGGGAATGAGCACGAGCTCATTGCCCTTGAGTTTCTTCACCAGCACACCGATGCCATTGTCCAAGGCGCCGGTTTTGGTCATAACCCCCAAAAAGCCGCCGAGGATCATCACGAAGAAGCAAACCTCGAGCGCTCCGCCAGGAAACGTCGCGGGGTTTGCGGCGCTATCGACAATGTCACTCGGAGCGCCCGTGAAACCGTAAATCGGCGATGTGAGGATGTTCGAAAGAGATGCGGCGGTAACTGTTCCGCCCGTGGCCGCCGCGGCGATCCACGAGATGATGGCAAGTGCTACAAGGAGGATAAGCAAAATACTGAAGGAGCTGATGGGCTCCCTCTTTTTCTTGGTCTTCTCAGCCATGGGAGTCCCCTTTCGCGGGAAAGACGCGCGCGCGACAACGCATTCCCCTAGCACGCGCGCCTAGGCCGGCCAGCCTTTCCCCAAGGAGGCCGGCCCAACGGCGGCGGGCGTCTGCGAAGCGCTGCGCCCGCCGTAGAAAAGATAGCTACGAGACAATCGTAGTTCCGGTAGCGCCGTTGATGGCGTCTTTCGCCTTGTCCAACGACGTGATGAGCGCCTTGCCCTGAGGGAATTCTTCGACGTATTCGATGCAGGCCTCAACCTTGGGAAGCATCGACCCTGGCGCGAATTGCCCCTGCTCAATGTATTCTTTCGCCTTGGCGACATCCATAACGTCGATGTCTTCCTGGTCGGGCTTACCGAAGTTCACGGCAACCTTCTCGACCGCAGTGAGAATCACCAGCATGTCAGCTTTGAACGTGGCAGCCATCATGGCCGCCGAGCGGTCCTTGTCGATGACGGCAGGAACGCCTTCGTAGGAATCATTGCGCTCGAACACCGGCACGCCGCCGCCGCCCGTGCACACCACGATATAGCCGTCGTCGAAAAGGTCCTGGATGGCGTCGCTTTCAACAATGCGCCGCGGCTTGGGGCTCGCAACCACCTGGCGCCAACCGCGCCCGGCGTCTTCTTTGAACGTCCAACCCGTTTCGGCCGCCTTGGCGCGCGCCTGCTCCTCGGTGAGAAACGCGCCCACGGGCTTGGTGGGGTTCTCGAAAGCGGGATCGTCGGGATAGACGACCGTCTGCGTGACCACGTTCGCCGTGGATCGCATGATGCCGCGCCTGCGGAGCTCGTTGAGAATCGCCTGGGAAAGCTGGTAGCCAATGTATCCCTGGCTCATAGCGCCGGCCTCGGGGAAGGGCATCTCGGGCGTCTTCTCGTCATGCGCCGAAGCGCAGGCGAACGCGTTGTTGATCATGCCGACCTGCGGGCCGTTGCCGTGCGTGACGATGACGTTGATGTCTTCGGCAACCATGTCGACGATGCATGAGGCGGTATGTTTTACCAGTTCAAGCTGCTCCTGAGGCGAATTGCCCAAGGCGTTACCGCCGAGCGCGATGACGACGCGCTTGCCATTCGGTTTGAAATAAGGCATCTGGATTCACCTCGACTACTTCAGCGTGGCGTACATGACCGCCTTGATGGTGTGCATACGGTTTTCGGCCTCGTCGAAGACCTTGGACTGCTTGGACTCGAAGACTTCGTCGGTGACTTCCATCTCGGTGATGCCGAATTGCTCGGCCTTCTGAGCGCCAATCGTCGTGTTGGTGTCGTGGAAAGCGGGCAGGCAGTGCAAGAAGATGGCCTCGGGCTTGGCAAGGGCCATGAGCTCGGAAGTGACGCGATACGGCTCGAGCTCCTTGATGCGCTCAGCCCAGACCTCGTCGGGCTCGCCCATGGAAACCCACACGTCGGTGTAGATGACGTCGGCGCCCGTGCAGGCCTCTTTCACATCTTCGGTCAGCAAGATGGTGCAGCCGTTCTCGGCGGCGATGGGCTTGCAGGCTTCCAGCACGTCATCGGCGGGCATGCAGTGCTTCGGTCCGCAGGCGACGAAGTTCATGCCGAGCTTGGAGCACACGACCATCAGCGAACGGGCGACGTTGTTCTTGCAATCGCCCATGAAGACCAAGGTGCGGCCCTTGATGTCGTAATTGAAGTTCTCCTGCACGGTGAGGATATCGGCGAGCATCTGGGTGGGATGCCATTCGGTGGTAAGGCCGTTCCACACGGGAACGCCCGCGTTTGCCGCCAGATCCTCAACGTCGGCCTGGGCGAAGCCGCGGAACTCGATGCCGTCGTACATGCGGCCGAGCACGCGGGCGGTGTCTTCGATGGACTCCTTCTTGCCCATCTGTGAGCTGTTGGGATCAAGGTAGGTCACGCCCATGCCGAGGTCCATGGCGCCAACCTCGAAGGCGCAGCGGGTGCGGGTAGAAGTCTTCTGGAACAGGAGCACGACGTTTTTGCCCTCGAGATAACGATGGGGAACGCCGGCGCGCTTCATGTCTTTGAAATTCTTGGAAAGCTTCAGCAAGTATTCGATTTCCTCGGTGGAAAAGTCGAGCAGACGGAGGAAATGACGACCGGAGAGACTGACACCCATGTTGATTCCTTTCTTCGGAGGAGGTTCCTGCTCCTCGTTTCGGATTTGAATGCGCCCCTCCGAGCGATTGTCGGAGGGGCTAGCGAACGGCACGGCGATGCCGTTTGGCTCCTAGAGGTCTTCGCGCCAGAAGGGCATGCTCATGCAGCGCGGGCCGCCGCGACCGCGGGAGAGCTCCGCCGAAGGCACGACCAGCAGATTGAGGCCTTCTTTGTAAAGCACCTGGTTGGTGACGTTGTTGCGCTGGTATACGCAGATGGTACCAGGCTCAACGCACAGCGTGTTCGAACCGTCGTTCCACTGCTCGCGCGATGCGGCAATGGGATCGCCGCCGCCGCAGGGAATGAGTTTGATTCCATCGACGCCAGTGGCGTATTCCAGGATCTTCTCGAGCGAGTCGGTGTGCTCTTTGATGCTGACCTCACCCTCGACGGCGCCCTTGGTCATCTCGTAGACGCGCAACGTGCCCATAATAGCTGGGTGGATGGTGAACTTGTCCACGTCAATCTGGGTAAACACGGTATCGAGATGCATGAACGCCCGAGAATTCGGAATATCGAACGCGAAGATCTTCTCAATCTCGCAGCCCTCGGTCTTCCAGAAGATGTTTTGGGCCATGAGGTCGATGGCGGCAGCCTGGGTGCGCTGGGAGATGCCAACGGCCAAGGCGGTGCGGGACAGGTTCAGCACGTCGCCGCCCTCGGTGTGGAAGGGGGCGTCGCGGCGGAACCACAACGGCGTGCCCTTGTAATCGGGGTGATACTTGAAGACATACTTGCCGTAAAGCGTCTCGCGATTACGGGTGACCGAATACATGCGATTCAGATTCACGCCGTTGCCGACGCAGGCAAACGGGTCGCGCGTGAAGTACAGATTCGGCATCGGGTCGATGATCAGGTCGCTCTGCTTATCGCTGTGACCGCTGACCAAATCGTCGAGCGTAACGGACGAAGTGAGCGGCATGTCGACTTCGCCTTTTGCGACGCCGGCCATCGTCTTTTTCACGAACTCGAGATTGTCCTCGATGGAGTTCAGGTAGTCGCGCACGATGATCGGCATCTTCTGTCCGCGAATGCCGGCCTCGGCCAAGTACTGGTCGAGGAACTCATCGCGAACGCTCGGGTTCGCGTCGAACGCCTCCGCGACGAGCTTTTCGAGATAGAGCACCTCGACGCCCTGCTCGCGCAAGATTTCGGCGAATCGGTCGTGCTCTTGCTGGGCGACTTCCAAATACGGAACGTCGTCGAAGAGCAAGCGCTCGAGCTCGTCGGGAGGAAGGTTGAGCAGCTCATCGCCCGGACGATGCAAACACACCTTCTTCAGCTTGCCGATTTCGCTCGTTACATGAATACCTTTCATACGAGCCTCCTTCTTTTCCTCTCTCTTGCCGGCTTCCCAAACCCGGCATCGCCATAATGACGTGCTCGACAAGAAAAGGCAAGCATTATTTTTAGGCAATCTACCTGCGATAACTTAATTTCCTGCAAAGTCGTAGGGTTTTATGCACGAACGATTTTTTCCCTTTATGCAAAATGGATAAATAACCGCCTTTCTGCATACTTATTTTCAAAAAATTATCTTGCATGGCCTATAAATCCAACCGATTCCTATCGATTGGCACCTATAGTGAAGCTACAATATGCAACTATTTTGCATATATGCATAATCGATGGGTCGGCCCTACGTTAAGTATGCATAATAGGCATTCAATAATGCATCGCAGAGCATACGGGGCAATTATCCCCGCGAACGGCATAAAGCGCTCACCAGGCATTTGAGAATTTACGCGAGAGAAATCCAACGCCATCTTTATATAAGAGGATGCATAGCGGAAGCGAAACGCCGCACAAAAGTAAATAAACGGCGACGCGATGCGAAAAAGAAAGAGCGCCCGTCCGAATCCCCGCGCGAGCAACGCTTGCGGGAAATCGAACGGACGCCCCATAAGTTGGGCGGAAATGCCTACAGAACGCGGCGACTTTCGATTGCTCGGCCCAGCGTCACCTCGTCGGCGAACTCGAGATCGCCGCCTACGGGCAAGCCGCTCGCTAGGCGCGTCACCTTGACGCCCAGAGGCTTGATGAGGCGCGCCAGATAAGCCGCCGTCGTCTCGCCTTCAACGTTGGGATTGGTGGCGAGCACCACCTCGCTCACGCTTTCGTCTGCGAGGCGCGCCATGAGCTCGCTCACATGCAAGTCGTCGGGGCCAATGCCGTCCATGGGAGACAGTGCCCCTCCCAATACATGGTAGAGGCCGGAATATGCGCCCGTTCGTTCAATCGCCGACACGTCTCGCGGCTCGCTCACCACGCAAATCTCGTGGGTGTCGCGGTTCGGCGACGCGCATACCTCACACACGTCGCCTTCGGCGTAATTGAAGCACTTCGAGCAGAAATGCACAGCATCTTTCACTTCAACGATGGCGTCGGCGAGGCGAAGGGCCGAATCGCGCGGCGAGTTGAGCAGCCAATACGCTATGCGCTGGGCGCTTTTCGGTCCAACGCCCGGCATACGCTCGAGCTCGTCGAGCAATTTCTGGATTGATGGAGCCGCCTGCACGGCAGACCTACATAAGGCCCGGAATCTTCATGCCGCCGGTAGCCGCGCCAAGACGAGCGGAGCTTTGCGAGGCAACCGCGCGAAGGGCTTCGTTCACCGCCGCGCACACCATGTCTTGCAGCATCTCGGCGTCGTCGGGGTCGACGGCCGCGGGGTCGATCACGATGGAGTCGATCGTCATATCGCCCTTGGCAACAACCTTCACCATGCCGCCGCCGGCGGTCGCCTCGGCGGTCATGTCTTTGATCTCCTCTTGCGCCTTGGCGAGTTCGGCCTGCATTTTTTGCGCCTGACGCATCATCTGCTTCATGTCCATTAAAGGTTCTCCTGTTCATCAAAGCCGCTCAGCAGCAGCAAAACACGCATCGCACGAAAGCGTACCACACCGAGCAACGCGCACCGGCCTCGCCCAGGGGAAGCGCCGATTAATTCCGCCAACCCCGAAACACGCCGTAAAACTGCGCTTTCCCTCTTCCAAGATCAGCGTTCTTCGATGATCTCGCTCGGGCGTATGCCGAAGGCCTTGAAGATTTCCTCGGCGGGCATTTCGTCTGCCCCTCGCGAAGCGTCGGTCTCGACGGAGGGTGCGGGTGCCTCGGTCCTCCCTACGCCTTGCGGCATGGGCCTGTTCGCGAATGGGTTCGGACGGTTCTCCCGCGGAAGCGAAGGTACCTCGGACGAAGGCTCATCGACGGCGGGCGCGCCAAAGCTTGGCCCGTTTGCCTCACAAGCAGGTTCCTCAGACGACGCGACTGGCTGGCCATCCGCCGCAACAGTCGGCGGCGTCTCTACGCTTCCCTGGTCCGCACCCCGCTCGGATGCGCCGCTTCCTTTACCCTTGGACGCCGAAGAATCACTCGGCATGGGCCAGCCTTTCGGCTTCGCCATACCCTTCGATTTCGATTTCGGGTCGGGCATGCAGTCGAAGCCCAGAGCGACGGCCTCAGGATAAGGATCCACTGGGTCGGGCCCGATGACGAGCATGGCGTCGTCTAAATCAGGCGACGCCTCCGTGGGCTTTTCGGGTTGCGTCTCGTGCTTTTCAACAGGCTTTTTTTCGGGCTGGTTCACGAGCGGACGAGGGGCGCGTTCCTGATGCGACGGCGCCCCAGCGCTTTGGCTCGCATCAGGATCAGGAAAAGGGCGCTGCTCGTCTTCCGACATATACGCCGCGATGTCGGCATCGGTATAGGGAATCACATCGTCTTCCCAGGGTGGCGCCGCTTGGCTTTGCTGCTGAGCGAAACCCGCCTCAGCTGGCCGAGCGGGCTGTTCGGCGCGCTGCGCGGCCGAAGGAGCCGTGCGATTTGGCGATGCTTTGGGCGCGGCGGATCCAGAGGCAGACGACGCTTGCGCAGCTTCGCCCTGCGTGACGCGAAACGGAACTTGCCCGCCGAAAGCCGCCGAAAGGGCGCTTTGCAATGCGGCGATGATATCGGGCTTTTGGGCTGCGGAATACGCGAACGAGTTCTCTGGAGAGAACTGGATGGAAACGCCCGATGCATCGGGCGCCGCAACGATTCTCGCGGAGAGCAGCAGCGCTCCGTATGCCGCGCGCTGACGCTTCAAATCGGCGAGCGCCACCTGCCATCCGCGCTGCAGAGCTGCGGGGTTGGAGATTTTCGCTCGAACCTCATCGGAAATCGCCTCGGCGGCAGACGAAGGCGACGCGCTTGTCGCCGAACGGGCCGCAGGCGCGCTCGAAGGCTGCGCGACGGGCGAGCTGGAAGGCATTTGGGCAGGCGTTGCGGCCCTTTGGGCTCGGCGCTGCTCGAGCTGGGCGCGAAATTCCGCCGATTTGTCGCTTGTCGACGTCGCGGGCTGGGCTTTCGCCTGCCGAGCCGCTGGCTGCGCAGCTGCCGAATCGGGCTGCAAGGCAGTCTGGCGGGGCCAAGAAGCCGCTTTGTACCCGGCATTGGCCGCCGCAGGAACCGAAGCGGGCGCGGCCGCACGATTCCCTTCGGCCGTCACCTGCACGCCAGATGCGGTCTGCTGCGAGCCGAGCCCTCCCTGGGCCAAAGCGCGCTCGAGCACTTCGACGCGCGCAGCGAGCGACTCGAGCGTAAGGTCGCTTTGCGGCCGGACCATTCGGGTAAGGCCGATTTCGAACGATAGGCGAGGGTTGGTCGACGTTCGCAGCTCGGCGTTCAAATCTCCCAGAACGCGCATGATATACGCCAGCCGATCGACGCCGAACATACGGGCCTCACCTGCCATGCGCGCGAGCGCGCTCTGCGGAGCAGAGACTGCCACGGTTCCGTCGGTCAGGGAGAGCACGTACAGATCGCGCACGTACGTCGCCAAATCGCGAACGAAACGCGCCAGGTCGGCGCCCGTTTCCACGTATTCCGAAACCCACGTGAAGCACGCCGGCGCATCGCGCTGCGCGATATGGCGCACGATATCGGCCATATCGTCGACATCGAGCGAGCCGAGCACGTCGTTTGCGACCTCCAGGGTCACTTCCCCATCGCCGAACGCGATGAGCTGCTCGAGCATCGTGAGCGCGTCGCGCATCCCGCCCTGGGCACGATGGGCTATAAGGTCGAGGGCATCGCCTTCGAAGCCAACGCCTTCGGCCGTGCACACCGCGCCCAGCCGAGAGATGATTTCCTCTTTGCTCAGACGATGGAAATCGAAGCGCTGACAGCGAGACTGAATAGTCTCCGGAACCTTCTGCGGGTCGGTCGTGCACATGATGAAGACGACGTGGCTCGGCGGCTCTTCGAGCGTTTTGAGCAGCGCGTTGAACGCCGCTATCGAGAGCATATGAACCTCGTCGATGATATAGACCTTGTAGCGGCCGCGCGTGGGCGCATACTGCACGCGCCCGATGATCTCTTCGCGCACGTTGTCGACGCCCGTGCGGCTTGCCGCGTCGAGCTCGTAGACATCGGGATGGGTGCCCTCCGCGATGGCCTTGCATTGCTCGCAGGTTCCGTCGGGCGCGGGCGTTGGGCCCAGCTCGCACAGAAGCGCCTTGGCAAGCAGGCGCGCCGTGGTGGTTTTGCCGGTGCCGCGCGGGCCGCAAAACATATACGCATGGCCAACTTTGTCCTGGTCAATGGCATTTTTCAGCGTTCGCTCGATATGCGTTTGGCCCACCACGTCCTCGAAGGTTTGCGGGCGATATTTCCGATATAAGGCTTCCGACATTGCGCAGGTCCTTCGCATCGTGTGGGGCGCGCAAAGCGCCGTTGCATTTCGCCACATTATAGAAGAAGCGCCCGGAGTTGCCGGACGCTTCGAAAAGAGTTCTTCGTATTGGCAGAAGGGGTGCCGCAAGGGCCCTGGGGGCAACCGCCCAACCCAGCCCGCGCGCTATTTCGCGTGCTTGGCGCCCTTGGTTTTGTCGCCCTTCTTCGAGCCGAGCGCCGCTTTGATGGCGCCGATGAACGCGGGCGCCACCGACACGGCCACAATGCCCAGCACGATGAATTCGAAATGGTCCTGCACGAACGCGATGCCGCCGAAGAAGTACCCCACCAACACGAACAGCGAGACCCACGAGATGCCGCCAATGGCGTTGAACAGGGTGAATTTGCCGAAGTTCATGTGGCCCGTGCCCGCGATGAAGGGTGCGAATGTGCGGAAGAACGGCATGAAGCGCGTGATGACGATGGTCAGACCGCCGTATTTTTCGAAGAAATGGTCGAGCTTCGCCATTCTCTCGGGCGTGAGCGCCTTGATTTTTCCCGAATCGATGATTCGCTTGCCGAAGAAACGCGCAATCCAATAGTTCGAGGTGTTGCCCAGAATTGCCGCGACGTAGAACACGATGAGCGTTGCCCAGATGTTCAGCCCGCCGCCGTCGGCGGAGAACACGCCCGCCGCAAACAGCAGCGAATCGCCCGGCAGAAACGGGAAGAACACCAAGCCCGTCTCGACGAACACGATGAGGAAGAGCGGGGTGTATACCCACACGGCGCCCAGTGCGATGATCCAGCCCGCGATGGCGCCGCGCGGATCGGACAGCAGATTCAGAAAGAATTGGATGACGTTCACGATTAGCCTTCCATCTGGGTATCGTCTGCGCCACTTTACGGCAGCGGACGCAATCTTCGATGAAGCGTTACTTCGATTTTGCAAAAAGAGGGGCCGCGATGGCCCCTCTGCACATGTCAATGCCTTGGATAGGCGTGGGCGCTCGCCAGAGGCCCCTTATGGCTGCTTCGTCCCCGACCTGACCAGGTTCGGAACATGGCGCCGCCCAAGCCCATCCAAGGCATTTGGAACTTGGCCAGTATACCCGAGCGCGCGCGATAACGCACGCACGCAACCAAATGCACACGGCCGCGCTATACTCGCACGAGCGATTCCGAATGAACAGCTTCCCACAAAACGAAAGGCGCCCAGCCATGCCAAGCGGCCAAAACGAATCTTTCGCCCAGCGCATCGGCAGTATGGCGCGCAATCCCCGCGCGCTCACGCCGCTCGTACTCTTCATGGGATTTATCGGCGCATCGCTTCGATATGCGCTCGAAACGGCAATCCCAGCTGGCGGGGGCTTTCCCGCAGCGACACTTGCCGTGAATATCTTCGGCTGCTTCATGCTGGAGATAGTGAACCAATATGTTGGTCGCTGCCTTAATCTGCCCGTCGCGGTGGTGAAATCGCTCGGCGTTGGCCTTATAGGCGCGTTCACTACCCTTTCGGCGTTTTCAACCGAGAGCCTCGAATTCCTTATGACTGGCAGATATGGGCTGTTCGCGATGTATTTCGGCGTAACCGTCGCAACGACATTCGCCGCATCGCTTGCCGGCTACTTCGTGGCGAACAGGCTCGAAAATGCCCGCATGCGCAAAGTTCCGAAGGAAGGCGAGCGATGAGCGTCGCCACGTTACTCGCAGTTGGATTGGGCGGCGCACTGGGCGCGCTCTGCCGCCAAAAGGCAACGGCGCGTTTCAAACCGAAGATGAAGGGCGCCTTCCCGTGGCATACCCTCTGCATCAACCTTGTCGCGTGCTTCATCGCGGGCTGCGCGCTGGCGGGCGCCGCGCGCATGGGCAGCATCGAGCATCTCGCCATTTCCATGGGTTTTCTGGGCGGGCTCTCTACCCTTTCCACTATGAATTGCGAGGCGGTCGATTTGATGCTCGGCGGCCACGCAGCCCAAGGGGCCGCATACCTGGCAGCCACCTACGCAGGCGCGTTGGGCACCGCCGCAATTGGGTTTTGGACGGCGAGCCTCTTTCTGTAAAGGAGAGAACGCCCGATCGCAGCGCCACCGCCTATCGCCGCAACATTCGCATTATCCCAGCTGGCAACCTGAGCCGAACCAGGCGAAGAGCGCAGTATGGCGCAAGCAGCGCTTCCGCGCGCTCAACGCAAAAAAGCCCCAGCATAAGCCAGGGCTTTGAGGGGAGGACGACGACCTACTTCACATCGGAAAGGTCACGATACGTCGCGTACGGCGCATCGGTGCCCATAATTCCGTACGTGGTGGTTTGCGAACTCATGTCGGTCCAGCCTTCGGGCGAATCGAACTCATGGCATTGGTTGCACACGTTTACCTGTGCGCCGCTGGAAAGCGTGTGGCAATCGGAGCATTCGAGCGCGTTTGTCGCATGCGATTCGTGCGGATTGGCGTCGGTGATTTGCCCGATGCCCTTCCACATATCTTCGGTCTTGGAGCGAATCTTGTCGGCATCACCGTGGCATGGCTCGCACGATTCGAACGAGACCTCGGTCACATTGGAAATGTCCTGACCAATGGATTGGTGGTAGGCCACCAGCGATCCTTCGGCGGCATTTGCCTGGGCAGACTTGTTGCCCGACGAGTCCGATGACGAGGGCGAGCAGCCCGCCGCCAAAGCGAGGCACGCCACGAGACACGCGGCACTAACCACTATTGCGATTTTCTTGTTCATGGCCTATTCCCCCTGCTTCTCGGTGTAGATGACGTCTTCGCCAAGCATGTCGCGCGCCGCTGTGTAGCTGTAGAACTGCCCGTGGCCAATACCCGTTCCGCCCATGGTCGCTGGATAGGTAAGCCCATAGAAGTTGCCGCCGTTGTTGCCCGCCGCATACAAGCCCGGAATCGTATGGCCGTGCGTATCCATCACGCGACCATGCTCGTCGGTCTTCAGGCCGCAGCGCGTCGAGGTGATCATGACGCCCCACTGCGCCGCGTAGTACGGCGGCTTATCGATGGTCATGAGCCATTTTTTATCCTTGTAGCAGTCGATGTCCTCGCCTTTTTCGCACAGGTAGTTGTAGCGCTCGATGGTCTCTTTGAACACATCAGCGTCCATGCCGCAACCTTCGGCAAGCTCTTCGATGGTGTCGAATTTCTTGATAAGGCCGGCCTTCACCTCGCGCTCAATTTCGTCGGGCGTAGTAAGCGACATCAGCAACAGCAACGCGCCCACAGGCATGTCTTGCCAACCCTCGGGGAATTTCGTTTCCCATTCGCTATCCCAAATCGACCAGGCCAGGCCGTCGGCGGTGCCCAACACGGCCTGCGCACCCGCCAGCTGGAACATATTCTGGTCTTCGTTCACAAAACGACGGCCGGCGCTGTCCACCCACAGAACCGGCCAGCCAGCCACGGCGGGCGCCCACATGCAGCCTCGCGTGGAATCGAGCAAGGGGGTGTAGCCGTCCTCGCCCGGCTCAGGCGCCACCCAGTTGTTGCACTGAGCGTTCTCGAAAGCGAACAAGTCGCCCGCCGAATAATCATCCATCGCGGCGCCCACCCACAAGCCGGCCTTATGCATGTCGCCGGTATTGTTCGGCTCGCAGATGGACGATATGCATTTTTCCAGGTGAGGAGCGTATTTGTGCACCATTTCCTTTTCGTTGTAGAAGTCGCCCGCCGCAAGCAGCACGCCTTTTTTGGCATTGTAGCGACGGTATTTCCCGTCAACCTTATTCTTGGAGATGACGCCCGTCACGCGCCCGCCTTCGCCAGACTCGCGCTCCAAGCGAATGCCTGGCTCATCGAAGTGGAAGGTGGCCCCATTGTCTTCGGCAATTTGGCGGAACAACTTCATCCAGTTCGGAGAAGAGCCATTCGGGATGCAGTTGCCCTCGTTGTCGATGAACCAGTACGCACCTGGGTATTCGGTCCAAAAGCCAGAAGTGTCGGTGGTCGTCGCGCTGGGAAACGGCGTAAGCGTCCAGCCATATTCGCCAATTTTGTCGAGCAGCCAATCGATCCAGGCGCCCGAGTCTTTCGCATAGCGCGACACCACGTTGATCTTCGACTGGAAGCCGGCGGAATAGCGCAGGAAGTCTTTCGAGTATTGCTCGGGATCGACGCGCACACCGTTCGCAGCCTGCACCATCATCTTGCCGTTGATACCCGCAACGGACAAGCGGTGAACGCCTTCGTGCGAGCTCTTTTCGAGCACATGCACATTCGCGCCCTCACACGCGCTATACATAATGCCCGCCATGCCGGCCACGCCCGCGCCCACAACGACGATATCGCAATCGACGGTCTCGACGATATCGCTTTCGGCAATTGGCTCGGGCTCTTTCTGGAATGAGTATTCCTCGTTGCCCGAAGGCGCCTCGTCCGCATGGGCTTCTTTGGCCGCGGCCATCGAGCCCAAGGTCATGGCAATCCCCGACGCCATGGCTCCCTCAAGAAAACCGCGGCGCGTGACGCCCGCTGTTGCTTTCCCCATGTTGTCCTCCTCGTTCGTATGTTGCGTCGCACCGCAAGGCTCCGTCGTACGTCGCCTTACGTATGCCCTATCTGGCATTATTCGCCTGGCGAAACGGCGGTTGAAGAACGCCTCTGCCGCAAGGCATCCATGGCGAATAGACACATTTCGAAAAAGTGTCCGGCAGCGCAAACCTTCGAACGAAGGGCAAAAACCTATACTGGAATCGAGGGAAATAGGAAGGTAACCATGGCACAAGGCGATGCGAAAAGCCGAATTCGGCGCGCGCTGCTCGAACTTATGCTGGAAAAGAGCCTCGACCGCATTACGGCGAAGGAGCTTGCCGAGCGGGCGGGCATCGGCCGCAGCACGTTTTACGCGCACTACGAATCGGTCTACGACGCGCTGCAGGAAATTGAAGATGATTTCTTCGATGGCATGAAACGCAGCACCGAGCTATTTCGCAATGCGGAATTCGACGACCGATATCTCTATGTTCCGCATGCGCTCACTATCTCCGTGCTGCGGCTCGCCCGCGAAAATGGCCTTACACTGCGTGCGCTGCTTGGACCGCACGGCGAAGAACAGTTCAAATACAAGATAGACCGTCTGCTGCAAAATGATTTGGCAACGAAGGCCTTTGAGCAGGGATATTTAGATGTTGACCCCAACGAACGCGATGCCGTGAGCGCATTCATCACGAACGGGCATAAGGCGTTGCTGCTATACGTGAGCGAGCATCCCAACGACGTCGACGAGAAGCGCATGGCAGTGCTTGCCTACCGCATGCTATACGGCGCATTTAGGCCAAGAGGAGCCGAATAGCCGCCTCAGAGCCGACTCCGCCTGCGAAGCGCACGCCTTATAAACCGGACAGCATTCCGACGTGCGCCCCACAAGCAGAGACAGTCCCAAGCCGGCTTATTTTTTCGCTAAGCCACGCAGCAATTCGATTTCGGCGGCATAGCCTGGCAGCTCGTTCGGGGTTTCAAGAATGAACGGCAAATCGCGCAGTTGAGGGTGCGTGACGATACGCCCAAACGCCTCAATGCCGATAGTTCCCTGGCCAATGCGCTCGTGGCGGTCTTTGTGGGATCCGAGCGGGTTTTTCGAATCGTTGATATGGATGGCGCGCAAGCGCTCGATGCCAAGCGCGCAATCGAACTCCTCGAGCACGCCATCAAGGTCGTTCACGATGTCGTATCCCGCATCGTGAACGTGGCAGGTATCCAGGCATACGCCCACATGGTCGGAAAGCTCCACGCGGTCGATGATAGCGGCAAGTTCTTCGAAGCCGCGTCCCACCTCGGTGCCTTTGCCCGCCATGGTCTCGAGCAGCACGGTGGTGGTTTGTTCGGGTGCAAGCACCTCGTTGAGCAGGCTCGATATATGCTCGATGCCCACTTCGACACCCTGCTTCACGTGACTTCCCGGATGGAAATTGTAATAGCTGTGCGGCACGGCCTCCATACGAACCAGGTCGTCGGCCATGCATTCACGAGCGAATTCACGCGCATGCGGCTTGTCAGAACACGGGTTCAGCGTATAGGGCGCGTGCGCCACCAGCGTGCCAAAGTTGTTAGCCGCGAGCAGGTCGCGCAACGCCGCCGCATCGGCTGGGTCAATTGCCTTGGCCGCACCGCCACGCGGGTTGCGCGTGAAGAACGCAAAGGTGTTGGCGCCGATGGACAGCGCAGTTTCGCCCATAGCGGCAAAACCCTTCGATGTGGACAAGTGACACCCGATAGTGAGCACAGCAGCTCACCCCTTTCCTTGCGCGAAACAACGCACGCAAGCATACCGCATCGCCGCCCAACCCCACGCAGCCCGAATGACCCAAGGCAAATTGGCTTAGAAACACACTCATTCGATCATCCTGTTCGCGACCGATACAATTTGAGGCCATGAGACGCAACCCGAAGCTCGCAGCAGTCGGCTTTGCCCACCAAATGTCCCTTCCTTTCAGCATTAGTTTCTTTTATTGCTTCTGTTTCTAAAATATCCCATGCCAAATGAGTAGCTAAACCGAAGGCCGCTTGGAAGCCTTCGGTTTAGGGCTTTTGCGACCAGGTATTTTCCATCGCTCCGCGAAACCTAAGCAGCCAATTTTCAATCTAGCTACTCATTTGGCATGGAATATTTTAGAAACTAAGTAGCTTGAATGTACTACTGCCGAACTAACCACCCGTGAATGTTACGAAAGTAACGAAACGGCGGCATTTAGCACTCTCGATTGCAGAGTGCTAAATGCCGCCTATACTGCATGGTGTCAAAAGAAAAAGACGAGGCCGAAGGGCCTTGAAAGAGAAAGGCAGTGACTCATGATGCTCGTACCTGCACGTAGAAACGATTTCTTCAGCGACTTTTTGAGCGATCCATTTGATATGAACTTCTTCGGAAGCAGACCGCAGGGACAAAAACCGGCGCCGGCTATGATGAAGACCGACATCAAAGAAACCGAGAAGGCCTATGAGCTCGATATCGACCTCCCGGGCTTCAGGAAAGAAAACGTACACGCGGAGCTGCAAGACGGCTACCTCACCGTGAGCGCGAACACCGCCACCGAGACTGAGGATAAAGACGAATCTGGCACTTATCTGCGCAAAGAGCGCTTCACTGGAAGCTGCAGCCGTAGCTTCTATGTAGGCGACGATATCTCTGAAGACGATATCTCAGCGAAGTTCGAAGACGGCATCTTGAAGATTACCGTCCCGAAAAAGCAGCTGCCCGCACCTGAGGAGACGAAGAAGGTCATCGGCATCGAGTAGCTTGAGCCGCACACGGCAAGCTTTCTTATTCAAGAGAAAACGGCGGGAAATGCGCCTCCCGTTTCCTGGGATTGAAACGAATCTCGGGAAATGGGGGGCTTTTTCGTTTCGCCGCCATCGGAGCAGCGCGTCTCGACGAAAACCAGCTCCGAGGCGGCTCCGTGCGCCGATAAGAACGAGCAGTATGCCGATGACGATAGCCGCGCGTGCGCTACCCCACCCAAGATGAACCCTCGCACTCGAGCGAACTTGCGAGTCGGCTCCACAGCAACTACCCTTTTAAAGCTAGCGAACGCCGCGAACCCCCACCATCTCGTTTCTTCTGGTAAAATGTCGCATGTTTTGCCGCAAATGAGTTAGGGGGGGGGGGTTAATTGCAAACGCGCAGATCGTTTTGCTTGGGAGCAGTGGCCTCGCTTTCGGCATTGATGCTCTCCTCATGTTCGGCCTTCTCGAGCGCTTCATCTGAAAATGAAGACCTCCCGATTATTACGATTGGCTCCGACAACTACCCTCCATACAACTACCTCGACGAAAACGGCAACCCTACCGGCATCGACGTCGATATCGCGACCGAAGCGTTTCGGCGCATCGGCATGCAGGCGGTTTTCACCTATATACAGTGGGACAACAAAAACGAACTCCTCGCCTCAGGCGAAATCGACTGCGTGGCGGGATGCTTCACCATGACGGGCCGCGAAAACGACTATCGCTGGGCGGGCCCCTACATGGCAAGTCAGCAGGTCGTGGCCGTAAACCCCGAGAGCAGCATCTATACCCTGGCCGACCTTGAAGGAAAATCGGTGGCGGTGCAATCGACCACCAAACCCGAAAGCATATTCCTCAACAAGACGAACCCCCATGTGGGAGAGCCGCGCGCGCTGTTCTGCATGGAGAATCGCGACCATATCTACCCAGCGCTGTCGAAGGGCTACGTCGACGCCGTCGCAGCGCACAAGACGTCCATTCTGCAATACGAGAAAGACTACGACGTAGAGTACCGAATCCTTGAAGAAAGCCTCCTTGACGTGGGGCTTGGCATGGCGTTCGACAAAGACGACACGCGCGGCTATGACGAGATGCTCGATGTGGCCCTCTCGGAGATGCACGCCGATGGCACGCTCGAGCGAATCATCGCGAAATATCTCGACGATGCCGCCTCCTACCTGGAGGTCGACGCCAGCGATGAGTAAGCGCTCTCTATTCTCCCTTGCCGAAATCAGCCCCAAGCGCTACTGGACCATCGCCCTCGCTTTGGGGATTACCGTGGTCGCCTTAACGGGCATCGTTTCCTACGAGACATCGATTTCGCAGCTCACCTCGCGCATGCATACGACGGTCGACTACATCAAATCCCAAAGCCTCACCTACGATTCGTACAACGACGCCTCCACCATGAAAAGCGTCTTGCGCGCCACAGAAAATGCCAGCCAGCTCGCGAGGAACCTCGAAAACGACAGGGACACCTCGCCCGAGAAGCTGAGCGAATACGTCGAAGAGCTGCGCCTTACCAGCGCTTTCGTACTCGATGAGAACGGAAACGTAATCAGCGAATACAGCACCGACGACACGAATTCGGAAGACCTCGCGTCGGTAATCTCGAGCGAAAACCTCATCAACGTGGCGAAATACCCATCGAAGGTCTACTCCATTCGAACGCAGCTGGCCGACGATTCCTACGTCGACGTCGCCGCGGCATGCCGAACCGACGCCCCCGGCGTTGCGGTTGCGTGCTACCACACCGCCAAGGAATTCGCCGAACGCTACACGCTCACCTTGCGGAGCATGCTCACTGGCTACAATGCCGTCGAAAACGGCGTCATCGTAATCGAGCACGATGGGAAGCTCGAGGCGACCAACGACTCAAGCGTGCTGAACAAAGACGGCGATGAGCTTAGCGCGACCGAAGAAAACGTCATCGAAGCCATCAAGAACTCGAACGTGTCGGGCGAGATTACCTTCATTCGCCAGATGAACGGCGCCTATCTGGGAATGGCGAGCAAGGCGCGCGACTATTACGTCTATATGCATGTGTCGCTCAGCCAATTCTTCTCGAGCATCGCGCTCGCCATGAGCATCGCCCTTGTCGCATACTCATGCGCCGCAGGTGCCGTATGGATGTTGAGCAAGCGCTCGAAAGAGGCCTTCCTCGAAGAAAGCATGGAACGCGAGCGCGAATACAGCGAGCGGCTCGCCGAGGCGGCCAAGGCGGCGCAGGACGCCAACACCGCGAAGACCGAATTCCTGCAACGCATGAGCCACGATATTCGAACCCCCATCAACGGCATTCGCGGCATGGTCGAAGTAGGCGACGCCTGCGCCAACGACCTCGAAAAGCAGGCGGACTGCCGGCGCAAGATTTGGGGCGCGTCGAACTTGCTTCTGGACCTGGTGAACGAAGTGCTCGATATGAGCAAGCTCGAAAGCGGCGAGGTCAAGCTCGATTTGCAGCCGCTCGACCTCAACGAGATGCTCTTCGACCTCAACGAAATACTCGAACGCCAAGCGGCGGCGAATGGCGTTTCGATCCTGCGAAAGCCCATGCGCATAGAGCATCCCCGCGTGCTCGCGAGCTCGCTGCATGTGAAGCGCCTCATCATGAACGTCATGAGCAATGCGGTGAAATACAACAGGCAAGGCGGCACCGTCGAGCTTACCTGCGACGAGCTGTCCTGCGAAAACGGCGTGGCGACCTACCGCATCTCCGTGAAGGATACAGGCATCGGCATGAGCGAGGAATTCCAGCGGCATGCGTTTGAGCCCTTCGCCCAGGAGCATCAGGAGGCCGCCGCGACGACAAGCGGCACGGGCCTCGGCATGCCGATTGCGAAATCGCTCGCAGAAATCATGGGAGGAAGCCTCGAATTCGAAAGCGAGCTCGGCGTTGGCACCACCGTGCGCATCACGCTGCCGCTGCAGATTGACGACGAGACGCCCGATAGCGATGACGATTCCGCAAAAGGCCCCGAGGAAGCGGTGAATATCGCAGGAGTGCATGTGCTTTTGGCGGAAGACAACGAGCTCAACAGGGAAATCGCCGAATTCCTCCTGCAAGACGCGGGCGCGCGCATAACGACCGTCACCGACGGCAAACAGGCCGTCGAAGCGTTCAAGGCGTCGCGTGAAGGAGAATTCGACGTTGTCATCATGGACGTCATGATGCCCGAAATGAACGGCTACGAAGCGACCAAGGCGATTCGCGTGCTCGACCACCCCGATGCAACGAAGGTGCCCATTATCGCGATGACGGCGAACGCCTTCACGGAAGACAAACGCCGCGCGCGCGAGGCGGGCATGAACGACCATATTGCGAAGCCGTTCGACGTCGTTCCCACGATTCGAACCATAGCGAGGCACGTCAACGCAGCCAAAAGCAAACGCCAGGGGAACGCTGATTAAGGCCGCCTTACAGCGCACGCTCGCTGCGAGCGTGCGGGAGGCGAAAGCCGAATACGCCAACCAACATGGGCAAACGATGCTTGACGCTTCCACGTGCCCCGCGCGCGGGCGGAACTGGCATACGCCAAATTTGCCGCCCGAAACGCTCGACGGCTATTTCTCTTTGAAGTCGACGAGGCCCAGCATGCGCTCAATAAGATAGCCCTCGCGCACGCCGCGGTCGCAGACGCGCAAGCGTTCGCCGTCAAGTTCGCTGAAAACCTCGACAAGAATCGCCAGGCCGCACGAAATGGTATGGATGCGCTCAGGCGCAACGTGCAATACGGCATCGATGAATTCGCGACGGCGACTCTTGATATCGGCAAGCAGGCGCTCCACCTCGGCAAGCGAGACCTCATCGCTTGAAGCTTCAGGAGAAAGCCAAGCATTCACTTCGGAAAGCGCCCTGATGCTGCCCCCGACACCGTAAAGCTCGGAGGAGCGATGCAAGCACGCCCCGCTCGTGTCGGAGACGATGAGCTCGCGGACTTTTGCGCGAATGAAGGCCACTTCGTCTTCCGTCGGCAAAATATCCGCGACGAAATGCCCATATGACGAGAGCGAGCCAATCGGCAGGCTCGTCCTCTTCACGTCGACGCCCGCATCGATGACCGTTATTTCGGTTGAGCCACCGCCAATGTCGATAAGGGCGCCGTGGGGCATCTCGCCGCGCGACGATGCGCCGACAAACCCCAGATGCGCCTCGTCGGCGTTCGAAAGTAGCGAAATCTTGCAACCAGCGCCCGCTTCGATGGCCTCGATGGCTTCGGCGCTGTTCGAGATATTGCGTAAAACGGCCGTGGCGAACACGTCAACGCGCTCGGGAGAAAGATAGCTCGCCCGCTTCAGGCATTTCTTAACCGACGCCGTAGCTTCGGCGATACCTTCGCTGGTCAGCTCGCCGTCTACGATATACGAAGCCAGCCCCGCCATAATTTTGCGGTTCATGATGGTCTTGAATTTGCGCTTCTCGATTGACACGTCATAGATACACAGACGCACCGTATTCGACCCAACGTCGATAACCCCAAGGTTCACTCATGGCTCCGTTCACTCAAAAGCAACCATTCAAGTATAGCGATGGGAGAAATCGCCATGTAAAGCCCGTGTCAAATTAGGAATTCGGTTCCGGAAGCTCGGCGAAGGCCCCGAAGAGCCGCTCGCTGCGCGCACCAACCCAATAGCGAGACCGCGCTTCGGGAGTGCCGATTAAAGCTTGACCGCCGAAAGCTCCGCGGCTTCAACCACATGCTTCATGAGCATGCTCGTGGTCACGCCGCCGATACCGCCTGGTACGGGCGTAATGGCGTCGACGATAGGTTCAATCGCATCGAAATCGGCATCGCCGCACAAAGAGCCCTCTTCGTCTACGTTGATGCCCACGTCGAGCACGGTTTGGCCAGGATGGAAGAAATCGCGGCCATAGGCCTTCGCCCGACCCGTAGCCAGAATCACGATATTGCCCTTGCGCACGATGGTCGGCAAATTCGCCGTCTTCGAATGGCACGTGGTCACGGTCGCATGGCGATCGAGCAGAAGCACGCTCACGGGTTTGCCCACCACCAGGCTGCGACCCACGACCACCACGCGCTTTCCCACGACGTCGATTCCGTAGGCGTCGAGCATCTCGATGCAGGCCGCGGCCGTACACGGAGCGAACCCTGGGCCGCGGCCCGTGAACACCGCAGCCATGGATCCGCGGCCAATGCCGTCAACGTCTTTCGACGGATCGAGGGCATCGCAGACGGCCTCTTCGTCGAAATGGCCAGGCAGCGGGCGAAACATAAGGCAGCCATGGATGGAGTCATCGGCATTCACGCGGGCAATCACGGCCATGAGATCTTCTTGCGAAGCATCTTCGGAAAGAGTTATCGACTGCGCGCAGATGCCCAAGTTGGCGGCACGTTTGAGCGCGGTGCGCTCATAGGCGAGATCGTCGGGGCGAGCCCCCACGCGAACGATGGCAAGCCCCGGCGTCACGCCTTTTTCAGCAAGAGCGGCAATGCGCTCCTTCAGTTCTTCGCGCACGTGTTCGATGACAGGCTTTCCCAAAAGCAATTTCGCCATAGCGGGTCTGGTCTTTCTTCTTCTCGCCGAAGCGGCTCCCTGCGATTGGGGCGAGTTCGCTCAAAGCGCGAATGCGGCAGCGACGCGACGACGTTCCTATTCGATAGCAGCAGCTACTTTATCGTAAATCGCCTGCGCCGCGATGGTCGGTTGCGTTAAAAGTCGCTCACATTCCTCGTTCAGCGCCGCGACCGCGGCGGCATCGTCCATGAGATTCGCGTTGATTCGCACGTTGAGCGCCGCAGCCTCGAGCGCCGCCTTTGCGAGAATAGCCGAAGCGCCCACGTCGGAAAGCACCAATTTGCCGGCGTTTTCGACAAGGAACTCATCGACGGCGATCACCTCGGCGCATGCGCGCATGATGCGCATCGGCACCTCGCATGCGCCAACAAGCGCCGACTGCTCGGCCGCGTGGCGGACCGCCCTCTCCTCTTCGGTCGCCCGAGGAAGCTTCCACGTTGCCGCGAGCTGCGAAAACGCTTCGGCATCGGCATCGATCAGCTCGAACAGTTGCCCGCGTATCGCATCGAGAGACGAAACCGAGGCGCGCATTTCATTTGCCACGTCGGCGAATTTCGGTTTGCCCGCCGTGATATTTCCCACCATGGCGCCAAGCGCCGCGGCGAGCGCGCCGGCGTACGCCGCGCCGCCACCGCCGCCCGGAGCGGGAGCCGAAGAGGCGAGCGCGTCAACGAATTCGGTGTTTACCATATTGTTCGCTATTCCTAAAACCAGACTAGAAAAGCCCCGTGATGCGGCCATTTTCGTCAACATCGATGTTCTCGGCCGCGGGACGCTTCGGCAAACCGGGCATCGTCATGATGCTTCCCGTAAGGGCGACCACGAATCCCGCGCCAGCCGAAACCTTCACTTCTCGCACCGTGATGCGGAAATTCCTCGGAGCCCCGAGCTTCGTCTGGTCGTCGCTGAAGCTGTACTGGGTCTTCGCCATGCAGACGGGGAACCCTCCGAACCCGAGGCTTTCCAAATGCGCGATCTGCTTTTTCGCGGCGGGCGTGAAATCGACGCCGTCGGCTCGGTAGACCTTGCTCGCGATGGCCTCGATCTTGGAGGCGATTCCCTCCTCGTCGCCATACGCGAATTCGAATGTGTCGGCGCTGCGGCCTTCGGAATCGCCGTTCTCGCACAGGCGAACGACTTCCCGCGCCAGCTCCTCGCCGCCTTCGCCGCCGCGAGCCCACACCTCGGAAAGCGCGACGTTTACGCCAAGTTCCTTGCACTTGTCTTCCACCAGACGCAGCTCCGCCGGCGTGTCGGTCGGAAACGCGTTGATGGCCACCACGCACGGCAGCTTGAAGACCTTGGTGATGTTTTCGACATGCTGCAGCAAGTTGGGCAGGCCGGCCTCAAGGGCTTCGAGATTCTCCTCGCCGAGTTCCGCCTTCGGCACTCCCCCATGATTTTTCAGAGCGCGCACCGTGGCGACGACGACGACCGCATCGGGCTTCAGGCCCGCGAGGCGGCACTTGATATCGAGGAATTTCTCGGCGCCCAAATCGGCGCCGAAGCCCGCCTCGGTGATGGCGTAATCGCCCAAGGCGAGCGCCATACGCGTGGCGATGATGGAATTGCACCCATGGGCGATATTCGCGAACGGCCCGCCGTGGATGAAGGCGGGCGTTCCCTCGAGTGTTTGCACGAGATTCGGCTTCAGGGCATCTTTCAGAAGCGCGCACATAGCGCCCTGTGCGTTCAGCTGGCCCGCAGTGATGGGCTCATCGGCGCGCGTATAGCCCACGACGATGCGAGCCAAACGCTCCTTCAGATCGGAAATGCTCGTAGCTAAGCAGAAAATCGCCATGATTTCCGAAGCCACCGTGATGTCGAAGCCGTCTTCGCGGGGCACGCCCGACGCCTTGCCGCCCATGCCGCACACGATATGACGCAGCTGGCGATCGTTCATATCGACCACGCGTTTCCACGTGATGCGTCGCACATCGAAGCCCAGCGCGTTGCCCTGATGGATATGATTGTCGATCATGGCCGCGAGCAGATTGTTCGCAGCCCCGATGGCATGAAAGTCGCCCGTGAAATGCAGATTGATGTCCTCCATGGGCACTACCTGGGCATAGCCGCCGCCCGCAGCGCCGCCCTTAATGCCGAACACGGGACCCAAAGACGGCTCTCGCAACGCCACGAGCGCATTTTTGCCAATGCGGCGCATAGCGTCGGCCAAGCCCACCGTCGTGGTGGTCTTGCCCTCACCCGCAGGCGTGGGGTTGATTGCCGTGACCAGCACCAACTTCCCCGGCGTGGTCTGCTCGTCTTTCAGCAGGTTGTAATCGACCTTCGCCTTGTAATTGCCGTATTGCTCGAGGTATTTCTCGGGCACGCCGGCACGCTCGGCGATGGCAGTGATGTTTTCGGGGGTTGCAGCCTGGGCAATTTCAATGTCGGTAAGCACGTCGGGCCCTTTCTTCCTGCGAGCGAATCGTTTTGATGCAGCCATTCTAATAGCCCGAAGCAGCCCATTCGGCAGCGGTTCACCCCTATTTTACGAATGCGACATAATGGCAGGGCAGCGGTCGCATTTGTGGAGGATGGGTGTTGGCTCAACAGCCCTGAAGGCGGCGGAGGCGAGCCGCGGTAAACGGCTTTCCAACGCAAATCTAACGCCCCGTCAACCAAATGGGCAAACTGCGGCGGCCAAAGCGAGGCGTGATATGATTCCTTTATACGAGCGGGTTTTTGCCCGCGAACACCGCACATTCGAAAGGAACGGCGCCATGAGCGAAGAGGCCGCCTCTATTCTCGTCGTCGACGATGAGCAATCCATCACCGATTTCGTTTCATATTCCCTCATGAAAGAGGGCTTCAAGGTCGATGTCGCCAACAATGGCGAAGAGGCGCTCGAAATTGCCACGCACAAGCAATACGACCTGTTCGTGCTCGACATCATGCTCCCTGGCATGGACGGCTACGAGCTCTGCCGCCGCATTCGCAGCCGAACCACGGCGCCCGTGCTGTTTCTGTCAGCCCGCGACACCGAGCTCGACAAGGTCGTCGGCCTTGAAATCGGCGGCGACGACTACTTGGCGAAGCCCTTCGGCGTGCGCGAGCTCATCGCCCGCGTGCGCGCCCTTCTGCGACGCGGAACCATGGAGCCGCCCGACACCAATACCCTGAACGCAGCGGGCATAACGCTTGACGAAGACCGCCATACCGCCGTAGGCCCAAGCGGCCCGATCGACCTCACCCCGCGCGAATTCGAACTGCTCGCCGCGCTCATGAAAGACGCCGGCAAAGTCGTGACCCGCGAGGACTTGCTTCGCGAAGCCTGGGGCTGGGAATACATCACCGAGACGAAAACGGTCGACACGCACATCAAGCGCCTGCGCGACAAAATCTCCGCCGCAGGGTTCGACCCCGGCATCATCGAGACCGTTCGCGGCTATGGCTACCGACTCAAGTCTTAGCGAATTCGGAATGACGCCGATTTCTCGCACAGGATCCAGCGAAAGCGCTCGTCTATGAAAAGGCTTCAGTCGTTTTATGCCCTGCTTGCCACCATATTCTCCGTGGCGGCTTCGGTCGCCACGTTCTTTTTGGTATGCATCTTCGGCATCCCCAATGTGGGCATGCTGCTGTGGATGCTTTTCGCAGGTGCCGCATTCACCTTCACGCTGAGCCTCATCATCGGGCACTACCTCGCAGAACCCCTCGGCGACCTGCATAAACGCTGCCAGGCATTCTTGCAGGGCGATTCGCGAGTGGAAATCGCGCCCGACGGAAAGATACACGAGGCCGACGAGCTTGCGAAAGATTTCGCAGCATTAAGCGCGCAAACGAAATCGAAGATGAGTGATTTGTCCGTTCAGCAAAATCGCCAGACACGCTTCATCAGCGACGTCGCCCATGAGCTGCGCACGCCGCTTACCGCCATCCGCGGCAATGCCGAAACGCTCATGGACCCCGACATGCCACAGGAACTGCGCGAGCGCTTCTGTCAAACGATTATCAATGAATCCGAACGCCTTACGCGCCTGTCGAACGACTTGCTTACGCTGCAGCATATCGAAGAGGGAACCGACCAGGTGGTCATGAAGCGCGTTAATCTGCACGATATAGCCGAGCTCGTCGTTGATGCGCTCGGCCCCATCATCGAGGAGAACGGCGCCGATGTGCACATCGAAGGCGAGGCTCCCGACGTGCTCGGCAACCCCGACCGACTGCAGCAAGTGGTGTACAACCTGGTCGCGAACGCGAGCCGCTTCGTCGGCAGCGGCGGGCACGTGACCATTCGCCTTGAAGGGCTCGGCGATCGCTCGGTCATAAGCGTCATCGACGACGGGCCTGGCTTTGGCGACGTTGACCCGAAGCTCCTGTTCACCCGGTTCTATCGCGGCGACAACTCCCGAGCGCGCAACACAGGAGGAACGGGGCTCGGCCTGTCTATCGTGAAGGGCATCGTCGAAGCCCACGACGGCACCATCGAGGCGTTCAATGCCGCTGGCGGCGGTGCCTGCTTTGCCGTATCGCTGCCGAGCGTGCACGAGCATATCCGCTAAAAGGCGAGATTTTCCCCAACCCCACGCGCCCCCGAGAGTGAGCGGGGCTGTCGAAATTGACCAGCGCTCCCCTAACCTCGTCAAAGTGCTCACCGAAACCGAAGTAGCCGAATGAAACAGCGAAATACTCCCGTTCGCGCGATATTGGAAAAACCGTTTTCTGCCTAGAATCCCCTTTGCGAACGACAAAAGGGAGGGACGAGATGAGCGAAAACGAGAGCTTCGGTTATCGCGCTTTGTTCAAGACCCCCTACGTTGCCGCCATAGCTGTCTCGATGGCGTTCGCCCGACTGCCGACTGGCGTTACCACCATAGTTTTGGTGCTCTTCGTAAGCCAGCATTACGGATCGGCCATCGCGGGCATCGCCACTGCGGCATTTACGGCAGGAATGGCGATTTGCGGCCCCGCGTTCGGAAAGCTCGTCGACAGGGGACACGGGCCAATCTGCCTGAAGGCCCTCGCAACGGCGCAAATGATCGCAGCCATCGCTTTGGTCTTCGGAACCGAAAACGAGCTTGCCGGCGTTTTAATCGTTGCGATTTCCTTTTCCTGCGGAGCCCTCATGCCGCCCATCGCCGGAGTCACCCGCTCGCTCTGGCCAGCCATGCTCGACGCTCGATTGGTTCCCGCCGCCTATAATTTCGAGGTCCTCGTAGTCGATGCGCTCTACGTAACGGGACCCCTGCTCGCCAGCGTATTCGTCGCGCTCAATATTCCCGAATGGGGGCTGCTCTTCACCACGGCGGGTTCCATGGCGGGGTCTTTCGCCCTTTCGAATATGAAGCCCGTGAAATGCCACGCAGAGAGCAACAGGCAGAAATACGCAAGCGTGCAGGATCGAAGCGGCGAAACCAAAGAAGACAGACCGAGCACGCACAAGAACGCAGGCAAGCAAAGGGCGCGATTATTCACCCTGCCGATTGCCCTGCTGCTGGCGGCTCCTCTTACGAAATTTTGCTATAGCGGTTGGATCGAAACGCTCTACCCCCTGTATTATTCCAGCATGGGCAACGCCGCTCTTTCGAGCATCGCGATTTCCATCTGGAGCATTGGGTCGTGCGTTGGAGTGCTGCTCTTCGCCCGCCTGCAGCCTTCGGCCAAACGAATGTCGCGCCCTCGCCAACTGGCCGTATTCACGGCATGTTTCGCCGTGACAACGCTGCTCACGCCCGTCGGACTGAGTGACTTCGCCCTTATGTGCGCGGCCATTTTCGCCATAGGAGCCATAGCGGCCCCGGGCGATAACCTTTACTACCAGCTCGCAGGAGAGCTTGCGCCGCAAAACCGTCAGGCGGAGATGTTTTCTTGGCTCAACACCTGCACAAGCATAGGCTTCGCCGCAGGAGCCTTTTTCGCGGGGATTTCAGCGCAATCCAGCAATTGGCTTGCGGCATTCGCCCTTCCCAGCCTCTGCGCGGCCGCATCGTTTTGTATCTGCTTCGCCTTGGCGCTGGCTGTCAGAGAACGAGTGCGCCACCATGGAAGAGCCGATTAAAGCAGTTTACTTCGCGTGCGAGCGGCGAACCTTTCCTTAAACCCGACGCCAGCGCGTAAGGCGGCGCTCCGCAATATCGAAGAGCTCGTACAAAATTACGCCCAGTACGGCCATCGCGATAATGCCCGCGAACATTTTCGGATATGCGAGCAGCGCCCATGCGTTCACGATGAAATAGCCCAGGCCCGTTGAACCCGCGATGCCCTCCGCGAAAAAGAGGATCGCGACCGCCGTGCCGCTTGAAATGCGAAGCGCCGTGAACAAGTCGGGCAGCGTTGCGGGAATGACCGCATGGCGATAGATATCGAACCTGCTCGCGCCAAGCGAGCGCATCGACAGAATGCTCTGCTCGGGAACGCCCTTGGAAGCATCGCGCACCGTAACCAGAACCTGGAAGAACACCGTGATTGCGATGAGGACGATTTTCGGAGCGTCGGCAAGGCCCAGCAAAACGATAAGCACCGGCAATAAAACGACCTTGGGCAGCGGATAAAGAAAATACAGGATGGGCGCGAATATCGCATCGGCGCGCAGCGAGCGGCCGCAAGCAAGCCCGACGGGAATAGCGAGCACCGTGCCGATGAGCATCGCCGCCACCACGCGGTAAAGGCTCACGAGAAACGCCGGCCAAATTTCGTCGAAGTACTGCGCGACCATGGCGAATGCGGCAATCGGTTCGGGCAGCACGGGGTTTCCTATTGCCATCGAAGTGAGCTGCCAGCCAAGCAGAATAACGACAATGGCCAGCGCATAGCCTATCACATGGGAGACAAGGGGGTTCTTAGACATGGGTTTCCTCGCTTTTCCCGCGGGAAGACAGCGTGCGAAGCGTCTCGCGCAGAATGCGGCATCGCTCGAAAAACAACGGGTCGTCGCGCCACGAATCGCGCGTCATTTCGGCGTTTTCGACAATGCGCACGACACGTCCAGGGCGCGACGACATGACCGCGATGCGCTGCCCCAAATACACGGCCTCCTCGATGGAATGCGTCACCAAAACCTGGGCATAGCCCTGCTCGCGCCAGCAGCTCTTCAGCATATCTTGCATTTCTTCGCGCAGCAGCGCATCGAGCGCCGAGAGGGGCTCGTCCATCAGCAGCAAATCGGCATCGCAGGTAAGCGCCCGAGCCATAGCCAGGCGCTGACGCATTCCGCCCGAAAGTTCGGCCGGGAAGGCGTCGGCGAACTCTGCCAGCCCCACGCGTTCGAGCGCCTGCGAGACCCGCCTTTCGCGTTCGCTTTTTCCAACGTGACGAATTTGCAGGCCAAGCCCAGCATTTTCTTTGACGGTCTTCCAGGGGAGCAAGCCGAAATCCTGCAAAATGAGCGCCGTATTCAGCCGCGGGCTCTTCACGGCCTCCCCGTCGACGTATGCTGCACCGCTCGTTGGAGCTCGCAAACCTGCCGCTATAAGCAAACTCGTCGATTTTCCGCACCCCGAGGGGCCCAAGATGGCCACCGACTCGCACGGTGCAACATCGATGCTCATATCTTGAAGCGCGCACGTCTCCCCGCGAGCGCCAGCGTATACCTGCGATACGCTGCGAAGGCTCAGTTTCGGCTGACCCATTGCCCGCCTCTCTTATTCCGGCTTAACTTCAGCGCCCGCCTCGCCATGGCCTTCGCGCTTTGCGCTCGACTCAGAGATGCGGCGATTCAATCTGCGCAGCTCAATGAGCACGAACGTTCCCACCGTGAAAATCGCAAGGAAGTCGGCGCACGGCACCGCCATGTACACGGCATCGAGCCCATCGACGCTCGAAACGATGGTCGGCAGCACTTCGGGAAGAATGAGCGTAAGCGGCACCAAGAAAAGAATCTGTCGCGTCATGGACAAAACGATGCTCTTCGTAGGCTGGCCGGTCGCTTGGAAATAATTCGACCCGACGATTTGAAAGCCGATGATGGGAAGGAAGATGAGATTCACGCGCAAGGCGAATGCGGACAAATCGACCAAAGCCGCATCGGTGATGCCGAAAAAGCCGATAACCTGCTCAGCGAACAGCATAATGAGCGCCCACAGCACCGTGCCGATAAGCGTGGCGCCGAGCATACCGACCCGAAGCGTCGTTTTCACGCGATTCCAGAGCTTCGCCCCATAGTTGAAGCCCAGAAGCGGCTGAATGGCGATCGACATGCCGATGAGCGGCAGAATGGTGAACATGGCAACACGGCCGACGACGCCCACCGCCGCAAGCGCATTGTCGGCGCCGATCGGGTCCATCGCCCCATACTTCACGAGCGCGTAGTTGGTCACGACCTGCGAGATCGCAGCGCCCACCTGCAAAACGAACGAGGCCGTTCCCAGCGCGAGAATCGTCTTCACCAGGCGAGCCTTCATGGGAAGGTTCTTCCGACGCAGGCGCAAAGGCACGCCGGGCGTCTTCGTGAAATACCAGATAACCGTAATGCAGCTGATAAGCTGGCCGCACACCGTGGCCCATGCGCTGCCCGCAACGCCCATGCCGAGCCCCATAACGAATATGGCGTTGAAAATCGTGCACCCCACTGCGCCGATGAGCATGGTGAGAAATGCCCTGTTCGGGGCCCCGCACGTACGAATGAAATTATTGATGCCCATGCCGACAATCTGGAACGCGCAACCCAGGCTGATGATTTGGATGAATTCGCGCGCGTACGGACGCACCGTATCAGTCGCCGACGAGAGCGTGAGCAGCGGCTCGATGAAGGCGGGAACATGGGCGCATATCGCGAGCACGACCGAAACGAGCACGCCGAGCGTGAAGGTGTTTCCCAGCACATGCTCGGCCTCGTCATGCTTGCCTTCGCCCAAACGAAGCGCGCACAAGGCGTTGCCGCCTGCACCGATGAGCATGGCGATTGCCATGAAGACCGTCATGATCGGGGTCGCCACGCTAACGGCCGACAGGCCTATCTCGCCGGCGCCGTGCCCCAGAAAGACCGAGTCGATGATGTTGTACGCGCCGTTAACGACCATGCCCAAAATCGCGGGCACGGCGAATTCCAGCACGAGTTTCGGAATATTGCCCGAGCCCATACGGGCAACGCGCTCGTTTTCGCGCATGGCGCCAGGCTGGCCTGCGGCGGAGTTTTCGGAAGTCATCGAGTTCTCGGTCATATGCGTCCTCTTACAGATGTTCGCATTCGATAGCGGAAAGCTCCAAATCCATGGAGCCGAGCAGGCCCTGCATCACGGCATCGAGATACTGAACGCGCAGAAGCCGATTGGAAAGGGCGCGCGAAAAGGGCAGCGAGCGCGATTTTTCGGTTCCCAAATCGCAAATATAGGCAGCCACATTGCGCCCGTCGGTCACGATGGGCTCATCGGGATGGAAGATATTAAGGCCCACGCCTATCACGACTTTGCCGCCTTTGGCATCGAGCGACATGCCGCACAACTTGCCAGCCTCGCACACAACGTCGTTGGGCTCTTTCACCCAAACCTCGTCGCCGCCGACGCCTGCCATTTGCTGAACGATGCGGGCTACCGCTGCGGCCAAGCGAGGGCTCATCGAGGGAAAATCCTCTTCGGGAATTCGAGGCTCAAGCAACACAGAAAAATAAAGCCCACCCTCGGGGCTCACCCATGCGCGCGTTTTCCACTGGCCATAACCAGATTCCTGGCGCAACGCCCGAACGACAACGCCGGGATGCGCTCCATGGGCGGCGAGTTCCCAAACGTCATCGTTGGTGGAGCCAGTCACGTCTTTGTAAATGATATCGAAATCCATAGCTTCCCTTAAACAATCGCGGCGCCTTCGCGTGGGCGCCGCATCTGGAGTCATATGGGACAAAGGCTATCAAACCTCCGTGGGCATATGGTGGAGGGCGCCGCATCGCTCGGCCCGTTTGCGACGTTTCGCAATATTGCCGATGAATGGACTTTCCAACGAAAAGCCCAGCTTATAGCTTTTTCGCCTTACCGTAGATCGCATCTTGCGAAGTAACCGCCACGCCATTCGCAAGCACATGATGAGGCAGAATCTCGAGCAGCGGCTTCACCACGAAATCCCGCTCGCAGACTCGCGGATGCGGAAGCGTGAGCTCATCGGCGTCTACGACATACATCTGATAGTCGATGATATCCAAATCGAGCGTTCGAGGCCCATTCTCGATTTCCCGCGTGCGTCCAAGGCTATCTTCGATCGCATGCAGGTAACGAAGGAGCTCTTTCGGGGGAACTCCCGTGCGAGCGAGCACCACCGCGTTGACGAACGTGTCTTGGTCCTCGTAATACGCGGGCTCGCTTTCGTAATAGCTCGAAATGTCGATGATCTGTGTATCGGGAACAGAGCACAGTCCCGTAATGGCCTGCTGGAGATTGGCGATTTTTCCTTCGGTCTCTTCCCCAGGGTTCGCCACAAGCGCCACATTCGAACCCAAGCCTATAAGAACATAGGGGCGAAGATCTTTGAGCGCCTTCATGGTCTCGGGAATGTTATGCGCACGAACGACGCATGCGCCAAGCTCGCAGGCCATAAGGGCCTCTTTTGCCGAAGCGACGTCTCGATCGGCCGCAGCTTCGATGCCATAGGCCGCGCCGATATAGCTCTTGCGCGAGACCGCGACCATCGTCGGGTAGCCCAAACGGTTGAACTCGTGGAAGTTGCGCATAAGCTCCAGCGTTTGGCTGACGGTTTTGCCGAAGCCGGGGCCTGGATCGAGGCAGATTCGCTCGCGAGCGACGCCAGCTTCTTCGAGCGCGGCCGCCTGGCTCGCCAGATAGCTCGCGACCTCGGCCACCACGTCGTCGTAATGCGGGTCTTCCTGCATCGTTTCGGGCTCGCCCTGCATATGCATAACCACCAAGCCCGCATCGCAGTTCGCGGCGAGCTGGACCATGGCGGGGTCGCGAAAGCCCGTCACGTCGTTGATGATCGAGGCGCCCGCGGCAACGCATGCGCGAGCCACCTCGGCATGCCGGGTATCGATGCTTACGCAGTACCCCAAATCGGCAAGCGTGCGTACCACGTCGAGCGTCCGCGAAAGCTCTTCTTCAAGGCTAACCTCGGTTGACCCTGGACGAGTTGACTCTCCCCCCACGTCTATGATTTGGGCTCCCTCTTCGACCATCTTCTTGGCGAAGGCGATTGCGTCATCGTAGGCGTTATGCTGCCCCCCGTCGCTAAACGAATCAGGGGTCACATTCAGAATCCCCATCACGACGGGACGTCTGCTATCGAATTCGAAATCCGCGCACTTCCATATCATGGTCGGCACTTCCCTTTCTCGAAAACGAACGAACGCGTCCCTTCGCGTTGGCAAAGGGACGCGCACATGAAATCGTTCTATAGCCCGCTCGCGCAAACGGCGAAGCTAGCGGAATGAGTCGGCGTTCCCCTAGAGGGAAGACTCCGACTGAGCCTGCTCGGCCCCATCGCCCGAAGCGGACTGGGCGGCCTCTTGCGCCTCGTATTCCGCCCACGTGCCATTGAGCAGGGCTTCGCATGCATCGCCGTCGACCGTCTCGCGCTCAAGCAGCACGCGCGCCATGGTATGCATTTGATCGGCGCGTTCGCTCAAAATCTTGTACGCGGTGTCGTGCGCCTGCTTCATAAGGCGAGCAACCTCTTCGTCGATGCGCTGCGCGGTCTCTGGCGAGTAATCCTGCGTATTGCCGTAATCTCGGCCGAGGAACACTTCATGGTTCGGCTGGCCGAAGGTCTGCTGGCCCAGCGCGTCGGACATGCCGTAGTTCACGACCATCTTGCGCGCCTGCTTGGTCGCACGCTCGAGGTCGTTGCTCGCTCCGGTGGTGATGTCGCCGCAGAAAATCTCCTCGGCAACGCGCCCGCCCAAAAAGACGGCGAGGTCGTCGTACATCTCGTTGCGGCTTACCAGGAATTTGTCCTCGTCGGGAATCGACATCGTGTAGCCGAGCGCCATGCCGCGCGGGACGATGGTGATCTTATGCACCGGATCCGCATTGGGGAGCAAATGGCCCACCAGCGCATGGCCCGACTCATGGTAAGCGATAGTGCGCTTGGTTTTTTCATTCATGACGCGGTTCTTGCGCTCGGGCCCAGCCATCAAACGCTCCATAGATTCGTTGACCTCGGCCATGGAAATCTGCGTCTTGTTGCGCCTTGCGGTAAGCAGTGCTGCCTCGTTCATGAGGTTCATAAGGTCGGCGCCAGTCATGCCGCTCGTGAGCTTCGCGATGCGCGGCAGGTCGACATCGGGCCCGATGGGCTTGTTCTTCGCGTGCACCTGCAAGATTTTCTCGCGGCCGCGCACGTCGGGCGCGTCCACCACGATTTGGCGATCGAAGCGGCCGGGGCGAAGCAGCGCTGGGTCGAGCACGTCTACGCGGTTCGTCGCAGCGATGAGCACCACGGCCTCGTTTTTCTCGAAGCCGTCCATTTCGACAAGCAGCTGGTTGAGCGTTTGCTCGCGCTCGTCATGACCGCCGCCGAGACCCGCGCCACGCTGACGGCCCACGGCGTCGATCTCGTCGATGAAGATAATCGCGGGTGCGGCCTCTTTCGCATGTTTGAACAAATCGCGCACGCGGCTCGCGCCAACGCCCACGAACATCTCGACGAACTCAGAGCCCGAAATGCTGAAGAACGGAACCTGGGCCTCGCCGGCAACGGCACGAGCAAGCAGCGTCTTGCCCGTGCCCGGAGGGCCAACGAGCAGGCAGCCGCGCGGAATCTTCGCTCCGAGGTCTTGGTATTTCTTCGGATTGGTGAGGAAGTCTTTGATTTCCTGAAGCTCTTCGACGGCCTCGTCTTCGCCGGCCACGTCGTCGAACTTAACGTCGGGATGCTCTTCGACGTACTCTTTGGCCTTCGCCTTGCCGAACGACATCTGCGAGTTGTTCGCCTTATTCATCTGCGAGAAGAAGAAAATCATCACCGCCGTGATAAGGATGACGGGCAGAAGGCTCACGAGAATGTCGCTGAACCCGTCGGGCAGCTTGACCTGGTACTGCACGTCGGGGTGGCTCTTCAACAGCTGCATGAGCGAGTCTTGGCCCACATAAGTCGACGTGTAATTGCGCAGCGTTCCCACCGTCTGCTCAGAAAGCTCCGAGGTCGCAACCGTGGGCGCTTCGGAGCCGAGCACCGACTGCACCTGGGCGTTCAGCGCTTCGAAGGCGGAATTGTACGAATCGGACGCAGTTGAGCCAGCGGTCGCCGCAGGATAATACGAGCCCGAAACGGTGTAGCTTCCGGCGTCGTAGACGACATTCTGCACGCGATCTTGCTCAACCGCCTGCACGAATTCCGAGGTGATGAGCGTATCTGTTTCGCTGGAGTTCATCATCGACATCATTTGGGTGCCGATGAACAGGGCCACCACGAAGAAGAGGATGGCCGAAATGATGCTCGCGCGCTGCGGCGGGCGAGACATCATCTGCTTGGCGTCTTTCGGATCGATGTTGAACATCGAGGACCCCCGCTGACCTTGGCCCTGAACGGGCATTTGGGGGACGCCCCCCTTGTTCTGCCCAGCGCCGCCCTGCTGCTGCGGCTGGGCATTTCCGTAAGGCGATTGCGATTGGCCCTGAGAAGCGGGCTGCTGGCCCTGCTGCGAAGAATCGGGCGTCTGGGGCTGTTGGCCTTGAGGGGCGGCGCCCTGCGGCGCCTGCGAAGACGGCTGGTTTTCGTTTTGTTGGGGTGTTTCGCTCATTATTTTCCTTGATACACTTCCGGCTTCAGGATGCCGATGTAGGGCAGATTGCGGTAGCGCTCGGCATAATCGAGGCCGTATCCCACGATGAACTCATCGGGGCATTCGAAGCCCACGTATTTGCATTCGATTTCCGCTTGCTGGGGATTTTTCTTCTTCAAAAGCGCCGCGACGGTAATGGATGCGGGATTGCGCGACTCGAGCACGCGAAGCAAGTACTTCAGCGTGAGCCCCGAATCCAGGATGTCTTCGGCGATGATGATGTGGCGGCCTTCGATATTCGACGTGAGATCCTTCAAGATGCGCACGACGCCAGAGCTACGCGTTCCCGTCCCGTACGACGAGACCGCCATGTAGTCCATCTCGAAAGGAAGGTCGATTTGGCGAGCGAGGTCGGACATGTAAATCGCCGCGCCGCGCAAAACGCTTACCATGAGCACTTTCGGCTCACCGTGGGGCATTTCCTCGAAAGCCACGTCTCGATAGTCTTCGGTTATCTGGCGGCCGATTTGGGCAACGCGGTTGTGGATGTCTTCCTCGGTGTACAGGATCTCTTCAACATCGCCGTCGCCAAACGTAACGCTTGAATATGCGGCACTTGCAGCCATTTCGGCCATGACGCCCTCTCTCTTTCGACTGAGACTTGAACCTGCAGTGTAGCATCAGCTCCCAAAAGAGCAGCAACGATACGTCAACGGTCCGTCGAAAAACACGATATCCCGATTCCAAACCGAAAAGGCATGCTCGCGATTACGAAGAGACGCTCGGCGGTTGGGGCAGTTGGGCGGTTTTACTCTTCGTAATCTTTGCCGATGATTACCAGGTACGCTCCATCATAGGTATAGCTGCCGTCGTTGACCGTGGGGGTTCCAGCGCCCAACACGTTCGCGATGCTCTTCGCAACGCTTTCGTCGGTTCCGCTGTCATAGATGATGAGCGTATCGCTGTAGTCATAGGAATCCGCATCGCCCGTAGCGGTGATGTCATAACCCTTGTTGGTGAGGGTGTTCGCAGCGCTCGCCGCGAGGCCCGTCACACCGCTGCCGTTGCGCACCTCGACCTGCTCGCCATTTCCCCTATCCGACAGGCTCGACTCCTGTCCATAGAGCACCGCCTGCGCGACGGCCTCACCGCCGATGCTGCCGTCGGTCACGCCGCCGTTGTTCTGCGAGTCTGACTCATCAGGCGTGGGGGAAAGCCCCGCATCGATGCGCTTCATCATGATGGACCATGCCTCGGTGTTGCTGTATTCGCACCATAAGCCGTCTTCGTATGCCGAAGTGGTGGGATTCATAGTCGAATAGATATCGGTTGAGGTGTCCATTCCCCGCATCGAATTCGCGATGGAGGCTATTTCGGTCACCGACATATCGGTGGTGATGTAGTCGCACAGCGCGGTCACCGTGCTCGCCATTGTGGCAGGGTCGCTCGCGAGCAGCTTCTTCGCAATGGCGCCAAGCACCATGCGCTGGTTCGCCGCGCGGTAGTAGTCGCCTCCGCCGTAGCCCGCATCCTCGTACGCATGGCGGCTGCGGCACAAGATAAGCGCCTGGTCGCCGTCGATGGTCTGCTCGCCAGCCGCAACGTAGCCGCCTGCTTCGTCGTCGTCGATTTCAATCGAAACGTTCACGTCGACGCCGCCGAGCGCATCGACCACCGCTTTGAAACCATCGAAGTTGATCTCGGCGTAGTGAGAGATGGGCACGCCCGCAAATTCCGAAACGGTCTTCACGGTAAGGGCTGCTCCGCCGTAAGCATATGCCGCATTGATCTTATTGACGCCGTAGCCGTCGATATTGACAAGCGTATCGCGCTCGATGGAAACCAGCGTGACCTTTTTCTGTTGCGGGTCTATGCGCGCGAGCATCATGGAGTCGCTTCGATAGGAATCGCCGAACTCCCCACTCGCATCGCGGTCGTCGGATTTGTCGGTTCCCATAAGCAGCATGTAGAACGGTTCCGCGGTCGACTTCTCTTCCAGCTGGTCGATCACGCCGCTATCGACGCCGCTGGATAGTTTGCCGTTCAGGTAGTTGACATAGGCGAATGCCGCGCCGCCGCATATGACGAGCACCGCGACCAACGCCGCCGCGACGCCGCCGATGATTTTGCGGCGCTTCTTCTTCGCGCGAATGCGCGCATATTCGGCCTGGGTCGAACGGCGAGAATACGATGAAGAGGCCGAGCGGGCGCCCGTATCGCCGTAAGCCTGACGAGAGTAGCGGCCAGCCGCCGAAACGTCGCTTCGGCCAGTTTGGCGCACCGAAGAGCGGCGAGCGGAATCGCCGGTCGGGAAAGAGTCGAACAAACTGCGTTTTCTCGGTGCCATAAACCGCTCCTTGGCTTCGGTTGCGCGCCACGAAGGCGCGGATTTCGAACCTCCATCCTAGCAGGCGAGCACGCCTCCATAGCGCATTTCGAGAAAAGGCCACATGCCTGAAGCTTTCCTTAAGGCCTCGCCATCCCAAAAAGCGCGCGAAAAACGAGCCCCGAGACGCAAAAAGACGCGAGAGGCAGAAGCCTCCCGCGTCTTTCATTCCATCGATTAAGAGACAAACGTTCAACCCGCCGCGATCGATCACGACGAGAGCAGGCCTCCCGTTTCCTGGGTTCCCGTAACCGTGCCGTCGAGCGTGCCGCCCGTGTTCGCGTTGCGCTCTTCGTCCTCGTAGGGCGGCAAGCCAGAATCGACGCGCGTCATCATCTTGCGCCAGGCGTCGTTGTCGCTGTACTCGTACCAGATATTGTTTTCGTACGACGAATACGTAGGGTTCATCGCCGACCAGATGTTGTTCTCGACGTCGATGCCGCGCATTTCGGTGGCGACCGAAATGATGTCGGAAACTTCCATATCGGTCGTGATGTAGTCGGCCATCGCCGAAAGTGTGTTGGTCATGGTGAGCACGTCGGCGGACATGAGTTTTTTGGCAATGGCACCGAGCACCATGCGCTGGTTCGCCATGCGGTAGTAGTCGCCCGCGCCGTAATCGTCATACGCATGGCGGCTGCGGCACAAGATAAGCGCCTGGTCGCCGTCGAGCGTCTGCAAGCCGGCTTCAACGCGACCGCCGGCCTCGTCGTCGTCGATGGTCATGGGGACGTCAACCTCAATGCCGCCCAAACCATCGACGGCAGCCTTGAAGCCGTCGAAGTCGACCGAAACGTAGTGGGAAATGGGAACGCCCGCAAACGTCGAAATCGTATTCACGACGAGCGGAGCCCCGCCAAACGCCGCCGACGCGTTGAGCTTGTTCGCCCCGTAGCCATCGATGTAAACGTACGTGTCGCGCTCAATCGAAACAAGCGCAACGGTCTTGTTCTCGGGATCTATGCGAGCAAGAATCATCGAATCGCTGCGGAACGTATCGCCTGCGAATTCTTCGCTCGAAGCTCGCTCCTCAGACCCATCGGTGCCCATGATGAGGCAGTAAAACGGCTCGCCAGGCTGAACCGATTCGGAAGACAGGGCCGATTTCAGATCGTCGTCGACCTTATCGTGCAGCTTGTCGCCAATCGAATTCATGTACACGACTCCAGCAAAGGCAACGCCGCCCACGACCAGCACCAACGCCATGAGCACGATGAGCAGCACGAAAGGCCATTTCCGACGCTTCTTCGGAGGAAGGTACGCATCGCGAGCGTATGGGCCCGCCGAACTATACGAAGTTCGCGCCAGGGCATAGTCGTTTTTCCTCTTCGCCGAGCGGCGCGCGGAATACGTCGTATCGGCAGGGCGCATACCGTAGGGCGACATGCCGTTTTGATATGTGTTGTTGCGTCGTTTCATGGGGAGCATTATCCCTTCTTCGCCAGCATATGACAAAAAATCACACGCAAGTGCTCGAAACCTTAACACAAGCTAACGGCATCGACCCTGCCGCCCTCCCTTATATAGAAGAAACCCTCCAAAACCCCAGGAAACGATGCGAAGCAAACAGCTCAGCGGACGATTTTCTGGGCGCCCTCCCACGCTTCTTTCCCTTCTTTCGCGAGCTGCTCGCCCAACAAAAATCCCCAAATAAGGCATCCCGCAACACCAAATAGCGACTACCATAAGCACCGCGAACAAACGATGAAAATCTGCAGGGGGAATGAGTTCGGCCATGAGGGACGGCAGCAACCATCAAAGCCAACGCGAGCCAGTAAGGCGAACCGCGCCAACCCCCCCCCGCAATATATCGCAGCCCGCAAGCCGCCATACGCCCACAAGAGACGAATCCCAAGAACGCCTGAGCGCACGATCGTTACCCGCCATTTGCGCTTTTGTCGCAATTGCGATCGTCTGCATTGGCATATTCGCGTGGAAAGCGAACGCCCCTATCGAAATAACGGTCAACGGCCAGAAGCTTTCGCTTAGCCACGACGCCACCGTGCAAGACGCCTTCGAAGCTTCGGGGTCGCCCGCGAAAGCAGGAGATCTCCTCGATATCGACGGAGAGCTGCTCCAAGAATCGGCGGGCGACGCCTACCGCGCCGTACTCGACGGCGATGAGCTCGACGCGGCACAAGCCGCGACAACGCCGATCGCAGGCCACGAATCCCTCGAATTCTTCGACGGCGCCGATACCCAGGAGCCTTCGACCATCGCGGAGAACCAGCCTATCGCCCACGATATCGTCGACGAGGGAAACGGAACCTTCCATATCGTGACGCAAGAGGGCCGCGATGGAACGGGCACCATCAAAACGGGCAGCATATCGGAAAAACAGCAGGTCATCGAAGTTACGCAGGAACCCGTGGACACCGTCTACTCGCGCTGCTATGCCGACGTGGGCGACGAGAAAGTCGTCGCGCTCACCTTCGACGACGGCCCTTGGGACGACACCGAAGAGCTGCTCGACGTTTTGGCGGAAAACGACGCGAAAGCGACCTTCTTCGTCGTAGGAAACCGCGTGGGCGACCGGGCATCGACCGTGCAGCGCGAAGTCTCCGAAGGCCACCAGGTGGCAACCCATACCTTCGACCACGCAGCCGGAAGCGGCCAGAGCGTGAATCTGTCATATATGACGAGAGACGAACAGCGCGAAGAGGTGTCGAAGGGCTTCCAGGCAATCGAAGAGGCCACAGGGCAAACCCCGAGCCTCGTGATGCGTGCGCCGGGAGGGAATTTCCCCACCGAGGTATGGTCAAACGTGGAAGACCTCATCGTGGCCGACATCCGCTGGGACATTGACACACACGATTGGGAGAGGCCCGGCGCCTCGGCCATAGAGAAGCAGATTCTCAGCGCAACCCCTGGTGATGTGATTCTCATGCATGACGGGGGCGGCGATCGCAGCCAGACCATCGAAGCGTTGAAGAGCGCGCTTCCGAAGCTCAAGGCGGCAGGATGGATATTCGTTACCATAGACGAACTTTTGAGCTATCCTACTAAGTAATGCTTCCATCGAAGCGGGCCGCGGCGAATTCGTCTTTCCGCAAAGAGGCTCTCGCCGAGCGATGCGAAACCTGGCATATTTGTTGCTGAAAAACGTCCAAAGCAACGCATTCCATAGGGGCCGCCCCCTATGCACCCTACAAGGAGGACGAGGCGTGAAGCCCCGCATAGGAATTTCCGCAGAGATTAACCCCGCCACGAATATGTGCGAGGCCAACCACGAATATGCGCTCGCCATAGCAGCTGCAGGCGGCATTCCCATGATGCTCGCTCCGCTCTCCGACGACCCTTCCTATATAGAGGATATCCTCTCTTCGCTCGACGGAGTGCTGCTCTCGGGCGGCGGCGACATAGACCCGCGGGCATATGGCGAGGCATGCGCGCACCCCTCGGTTTCGGCCGTCAACGAGCAGCGCGACCGATTCGAGCTCAGAATCGCCCGCCGCGCGTTCGTCTTGAACCTTCCCACTTTGGGCATTTGCCGAGGAATGCAGATTATGAACGTGGCGCTCGGCGGCACTCTCTACCAAGACCTTTCGCTCATCGAAGGTCTGAGCGAAGAAGATTCCCGCAAGCACCTTCAGGAGCGCCCGTTTGAGCGCCCCGTGCATGAGGTGGCCATACAGCCAGGGTCGATATTGCATGCCATTTACGGCGAAAAGCATGCCGCATGCGAGAAGGCGCCGTTGTCGCTGTTCGTGAATTCCATGCATCACCAGGCGATTCGCGCCGTAGCTCCGCTGCTTGAGGTAACAGCGTGCCGCAAAGGCGTCATCGAGGCCGTCGAAAGCAAGAACGAAGGGTTCTACCTGGGCGTTCAGTGGCATCCCGAGTACTTGGGCAATGCCACCCCGCTCTTCCTCGATTTCCTGAAAGCCGCCCGCGCATAGCGAGATAAGCGCCGCCCGGCCACGCTCGCCCGTAATCGGGCATGCTTGGCACGCTCTTTGCTCTGAGATGGGTAACCTATCTCACAAGGAGGCATTCATGGCAGAGGAAACTTACGAACCCTTCGGACCGCTGCAAGGCGTGAAGGTCATCAACCTTTCCCAGGCAATCGCCGGCCCATTCGCCTGCGCGATGCTCGGCGATTTGGGCGCCGACGTGATCGGCGTCGAAAACCCCAAGGGTCGCGACACAAGCCGCCCCAATCCGGTATTGCCCGGCTGGGGCACACGCATGGATCGCCGCAACTCGCGCTCTTTGTGCATGGACGTGCGCCACGGCCGCGGCCGCGAGCTGTTCTACAAGATGCTCGAAGAAGCCGACATTCTGGTTGACGGCTTCCGCGGTGGCCAAATGGACAAATGGGGCATGTCCGATGAGGAACTGTGGAAGGTCAACCCCGCGCTCGTGATCGTGCATATTTCCGGATTCGGCCAGACGGGCGACCCGAGCTACGTGAGCCGCGCGAGCTTCGACGCCATCGGTCAGGCATTCTCGGGCTATATGGAGATGAACGGCTTCCCCGACCGCGCGCCCGTACCCGCATTCCCCCAGCCCTCTGACTACTTCGTAGGCCTGTTCGCCATCGTCGGCGCCCTTGCCGCGCTCAACCGCGCTAAGGAGACGGGCATTGGCGATTCCATCGACGCGGCGCAGTACGAGGCCATGGTGCGCTGCAGCGGTTTCTATGTGGTGAACTACCTGAACGACGGCGTGCTGCCGAAGCGCGAGGGCTCGCATTCCACCAGCTCAGCGGGCTACGGCACCTACACCTGCAAAGACGGCGTGAACCTCTATATCCTCATCCTCGGCGCGGGCGTCGTGCGCAATGCATGCAAGGTGCTCGGCATCGACATCAACGAAGACCCGTTCTACGACGGCATGGGCCTGTGCGGTATGGGCACGCCCGCAGGCGACATCCTTGAAGGCAAGCTCTCCGAATTCTTCGGAACCCACACGGGAGCCGAGGCCGAGGCCGCGCTGCTTGAGGCAGGCGTGCCGTGCAGCCGTATCTACACCTTCGCCGACTGCGACGCCGACCCGCACTACAAGGCGCGCGAGACATTCACCACCTGGAAGAACGCCCACGACGACGAAACCATGCGCGGCGTGAACGTGGTGCCAAAGCTGAAGAAGAACCCCGGCAAGATTCAGCGCGGCATGCCGCTCGTCGGCCAGCATAACGAAGAGATTCTGCATGGCCTCGGCGTTTCCGACGAAGAGATTGCCCAGCTCTACGACGAAGGCCTCATCCGCCAGGAAACGACGCTTACCGGCAAGTAAGCGCACGACCCATCTACAGACTCGGCGACGGCAGCGCTTTCCCCATGCCGCCGCATCCCCTTCGCAAACCCGCTTCCTCATCCCCTGGAAGCGGGTTTTTCTCTATGCCCAAAACGAGCATGAACTCCCTTCTTAGCCCAAGGCGAAACGGGGTACAATGGAGCGGTTTGAGAAAGCCGCGCAAGCGGCTTGAGGCCACGTCCATAGAGAGAGGAACCTCATGGCTAAGTTCTCCCACGTTATTGTGCGCCGCCCCGGCAAGTCGCTGTGCGACGGCATCACGAGCGCCCCTGAGCTGGGCAAACCGATTTACGAGAAGGCCATCAAGCAGCACGACGCCTATATCGAGGCCCTGAAGCAGTGCGGCGTCGAAGTTACCGTGCTGCCCGCGCTCGAGGAATATCCCGACAGCTGCTTCGTGGAAGACACCGCCGTCATCACCCGTTGCGGCGCAATCATCGACAACCCAGGCGCCGGCACCCGCAATGGCGAGGCAGCCGAGATGGAGCCCACCATTCGCCAGTTTTTCGATGACGACCACATTGCCCACATCACCGCACCGGGCACGCTCGAGGGCGGCGACGTCATGATGGTCGGCGGCCACTTCTACGTGGGCCGCTCCGCGCGCACCAACGAGGAAGGCATCCGCCAGTTCATCGAGATTCTTGAAGGCTGGGGCCTTTCGGGCAGTGAGGTGCCGCTGGAATACGTGCTGCATCTGAAGACCGGCGTGAACTACCTGGAAGACAACAACATGCTAGTTTCTGGCGAGTTCAAGACCAAGCCCGACTTCGAGAAGTACAACAAAGTGGAAATCCCCGAGGACGAGGCCTACGCCGCCAACTGCATTTGGGTCAACGGGACCGTCATCGTCCCCGAAGGCTACCCCACCGTGCTTGCCAAGGTGCAAGAGCTCGGCTACAAGACCATCACCGTGGACACCTCGGAGTACCGCAAGATCGACGGCGGCCTGAGCTGCCTGAGCCTGCGCTTCTAAGAACGCGCAACATATACGAACGAAAGAGGGAGCCAAACAATCGGCTCCCTCTTTTTATGCGTTCGCATAAACCAAACGGTGCAAAAGGCAAATTTATGCGAACGCATAAAACTCGCCTAGAACATCACGCCGAGGGCGATGAGCGCGGCGCAGAACGCGAATGCCACGTAATCGCGCGCGGCGAATGGGTAGCGGTCGTAAGCGCTTTCGCGTGTGCGCAGGTAGAAGCCGCGCTGCTCCGCCGCAAGCGCCGTGGCGTCGGTCTTGCCGACAGACGAAAGCAGCAGCGGAATACACAGCGGCAGCATGAGCTTGAGCTTCTTGAGGGGGTTCTTGGTGTCGTATTCGACGCCGCGAGCGGTCTGGGCCTCCATGATGGCGTTCATTTCCTGCGAGAACACAGGCACGAAGCGCAGCGCGGTCGTGAATGTGAAGGCGTATCGGTAGGGAATGTGCAGCTTCTCGACGCACGCATTCGCCAGGTCGTTCAACGGCGTGACCATAAGCATGAGCAGCAGCGGCGTCGCCACGCCGAGCAGACGCAGGCACGCTTTCGAACCCGTGATGAGGCCCGCATCGGTCGCAAAGCCAAACACGGGAGTGCCGGCGCGCATAAACGCCACCTGCAAAACGAACAAGACCAACGCGAGGGGAATCAGGAGTTTCATAAGCGTGACCAGGCGATTTGCCACACCCGCATATGCCCCCATAGCAAGTGTGAGCGCCAAAAGCCCCACGAGCATGACATATGTCTGCGACAGAAACGTCGCCGCGATAATGGCCGCCGCAAGCGCCACCTTCGCAACGGGATGTAGCTTGTGCAAAACCGTGGTTCCCGGCATGTAATCGATGACATTAAGCACGGTCTTTGAGCTCCTTCACAACGGCGACAATATCGGCCACCTCGGAAATATCCGCGAACGCAGGCGAGATATCGCAAGCAAGAGAACGGGAAAGGGCCACGATTTGCGGCGGCTCAACGCAAGCGCGACGAAGCAAAGCGTCGTCGGCGAATATGGCATCGGTAGTTCCGCACCCCAGAATCTCGCCGTCGGCCATAACGACGATGCGCTCAGCGAAGTCGCTCACGACTTCCATATCGTGGCACACCATAATCACGGCGCAGCCCCTGCTCGCCATCTCGCGAACCGTTTCCATAACCGTCATGCACTCGCGATAATCCAGGCCGCTCGTCGGCTCATCGAGCACGATGACCTGCGGCTCCCCGACGATGACCGAGGCAAGCGCCACCATCTGCCGCTCACCACGAGAAAGCGAGAACGGAGCCTCGTCAAGCGGCAAGCCGAAACGCTCGCAGGCGATACGCGCCCGCTCAAGAGCCTCGTCGCGGGCAATCCCTTGCAATAAAAGGCCGAACGCGACCTCTTCGAGCACGGTGTCTTTGCAAATTTGGCGGTCGGGGTTTTGGAACAGCGTCGACACATGGGCCGCGATGCGACTCGTGGCAACTTCGCGCGTATCCATTCCCGCGACAACGACGCTGCCCTCGCTCGGCTGCAGCAGGCCATTGAGCAGCTTCGTGAAGGTGGTCTTCCCAGCGCCGTTTTGCCCCACGATGCCCACAATTTCGCCCGGATGCACCGCAACGCTGAGATTTTTCACCGATGCGGTCGCCTGCGGATAGGTGAACCCGACGCCAGAGAACTCAACCACGGGGAAAACGTCCTCGTCGCGCGAAGCAGCGACACCCTTGCGCGCGGAAGAGGGCGAGGGGCAAGCATCGAAGGGCACATCGCCGATGGCTTCGCTTATAAGGGCATGCGCCTCGGAAACGTTCAAAGCGAGGCTTCCTTTTTCGCAAATCCCCTCTTCAACAAGCGAATTCGACACGCGAGCGACACGCGGGCTGTCAACGCCGATTTCGCGCAGTTCCTCCGCGTGGGAGAAAACATCGCGAGGCGTGCCCTCGATGGCGACCTTTCCCTTGTCTATCACGACAATGCGGCCGCAATATTGCGAAAGCAAAGCAACCTTCTGCTCAATGACGACCACCGTGATGCCCGCCGTGCGATTCACCTCGCGCAGCGTATCGAAAACGAGCGTGGACGACGCCGGGTCGAGCGCGGCGGTGGGCTCATCCAGAACGAGCACGCGCGGGCGCAGGGCGAGAATCGCGGCGATGGCGACTTTTTGCTTCTGACCGCCCGAAAGAGTCGCAACCTCGCGATTTTCCAGACTCTCGATTCCCACCGTTTTAAGCGCCCACTCCATACGGGTGGGAATCTCATCGTGGCTCACGCCGAAATTCTCGAGGCCGAACAAAAGCTCGTCGCGCACATTCGATGCAACGAACTGCGCATCAATATCTTGCAGAACGCTTCCCACCAATCGGGAGACATCGGTGAGCGTTACCTCGCAGGTATCTTTGCCGTCCACGAGGCACGCGCCATAGAGCTCCCCAGGGAAATGGTGCGGGATGGCGCCCGACATAACGCCAGCCAGCGTCGATTTTCCAGCGCCCGAAGGGCCGATAATCCCAATGAACTCGCCTTCGCCGACCGAAAGCGAAACCCCGTCAAGCGCCCGCACGGCAGACTTGGAGTACGAGAAGGAAACATTGTCTAGTTCTATGACGGCAGGCATGAAGCCCCTTTCAAGTTCTTGCAAACAGCTCACGACGTTGGAAGCACGCATTTTTTCGACAGGCGCAATTTGCTCGACCAACGTAGGCAAATTGCGCCTGTCGAAAAGAAGGCCGCCCGAAAACGAACGACCTTCAAACGGACCTGTTAGTCTTCGACCTTCAGGGCCTTCTTGATGGGGAGATAGAGCGCCTGGCACAGAATGGCGTTGAACACGGCGGTGGCAACGACGACGGGCAGCATAGCGGCGGCGAGCTCACCCACAACGCCGATCATGGCCATCTTGATAACCATGAAGATGCAGCCAGAAAGCACCGTGGTGACGAACGTTCCAACCAGGGGAACGACCTTTTTCGCAGGGCTGTTCATGCCGAATTTCACGATAAGGGCCATCACCATGGCCGCAATGCCCTCTGCGGCGAAGTCGATGAACGGCGAGGTCGTGGTGATTTGGATAACGGCGGCGGAAATCAGGCCGATGACGAGCGCCTGTCCAACGTTGGGACGAACAACCAAAATGGTGAGGCAAAACGCCGAGATGATGAACTCGGGCGAAATCATGCCGCCCGTGGCGCCCGAGATGGCCTTGCCCACGAACATATTCAAAATGAAACCGGCAGCAAGCAGGATGGCCAACAATACGAGCGCTTTGATATCGAGCTTCCCATGGTCGGCGCTAGCAACGATGCGGGGTTGGGCGGTAACGTTTTCAGACATTTCAGACTTCCTTTCATAGCAGCCCATACACTGGGCCTGGGGTTTCGTTTGGCTTCGCGGGTCGAATCCCACATGGCGGCGCGTGATGCGAATGCGGTCGGTGCCTTTCGTTGGCGGCGCCAAGCAGAAAGGCTCGGCGCATAAGAAAAGGCCCCCGGTCTAACCGAGGGCCCCTATTCGCCAAGCTATGAAAGGCGTGAGGAACTCACAGTCGACCGACCGTATTCGCATCACGCCACCACCAGTTCATGGGCAAGTTCTGCATAGCGCTCATGCTGATGGCTCCTTTCGGTAATTTCGTGCGACGCCTCGCGCCGCGTTTTGCTGCATGCACTATAACACACTAAAGCGCGCAAGCAATAAGAATTTCGTGAATTAGCCGAAGAGCAGCCTGAAAGACGGTCGGACGCAGGCATAATAGCCGTCGTTGTTTTTAACCGCGCTTTTATTCGATCGCAGATCGATGCGCCAAAGAGCCTTGGCGGCTCGGCGCGAGTGGTTTGACTCGCCACTCGCCCATGTAACTCGCCCGGGGCTCCGCACACGACGATTGGCCTCACATGGCGGGTTGTTCTCGCATTTCGCGCAACAATCCAAAAGAAACGGCATACAAGGCTGGCCTGCGCCCGCCTGACCTTCGTAGCAGTTCAGTCTGCTCGGCATTCGCGACTCCTCGCCGTCGCTCGCTTGCGTTCGCGCGCACCCGGGCAGGCAAGGCAGATTCGCGCGAACTCGCTTCGCAATGCCGCGTGCGACCTCGCATTCATTCGCATCGCTTTAAAGCACCTGACCAAAGGAGCACGTCATTACTACGTTCGCCGAACTCGGACTTTCCGAGAACACTCTCGAAGCCGTCGATACCCTGGGCTACACCGACGCAACCCCCATCCAGGAGCAGGCCATTCCGCTCGTCCTGCAAGGCCGCGACCTGATCGCCGCAGCAAAAACCGGAACCGGCAAAACCGCCGCGTTCTCGCTGCCGTCCATGGACCAGCTGCCGCATCGCGAAGGCAACGACCGCGGCCCCTTCATGCTCATCGTCACCCCCACGCGCGAGCTGGCAAGCCAGATCGCCGACACGTGCATGCCCATCGGCAAGCACACGCACCACTTTGTTGGAACGTTCGTGGGCGGCGTGGCATACGGCCCGCAAATCAAGAAGCTCGAGCGCGGACTCGACGTGGCCATCACCACTCCCGGCCGCATGATTGACCTTATGGAACGCGGCGCGGCCAATCTCTCGCAGGTGCAGGTGCTCGTGCTCGACGAGGCCGACCGCATGCTCGACATGGGCTTTTGGCCCCAAGTTCAGCGTATCGTTGAGGCCACGCCCGAGAATCGCCAGACACTGCTCTTCAGCGCCACCATCGACCGCAGCCAAGACAAAACCATGTTCAGCATTCTGAACGACCCGGCCATCGTGGAGATCGCCCATCGCGGCGAAACCGCCGACAAGGTCGACCAGTACGTAATCAAAACCACGCGCCGTCAGAAGCCCGAGCTGCTGAATTCGTTCATCAAGGAGAAGGGCGGCTACCGCGTTATCGTCTTCACCCGCACCAAGGGTGGCGCCGATAATTGCTGCAAGCGACTGCGCCGCATCGGCATTCCCGCCGAAGCGATCCACGCCGACCGCAGCCAGGCGCAGCGTAGCCGCGCTTTGGGCAATTTCCGCGAAGGCAAGACGCACGTGCTCGTGGCCACCGACGTTTTGGCCCGCGGCATCGACGTGCCCGAAGTTGACTACGTGGTGAACTACGATCTGCCCATGATGCCCGAAGACTACGTGCATCGCATCGGACGCACGGGCCGCGCCGGCGAAAGCGGCTTCGCCGTTTCGCTCGTGACCCCCGATACGCGCAACCTGCTGCGCAGCGTGCAGAAATTCACCGGCCAAGAAATTCCCGAAATGAAATTCGAGATCGCGGCCGACGCATTCGAGCCCGTCGAAGGGGCCGATGAGCGCGTGCTCGCCGACGACGAGAGCTACTTCTTCGAAGAGAAGAAAGGCCGCGGGAAGCGCGGCGGCAAAAGCCGAGGCGAAGGCAAATTCGATCGCGGAAAGGGCAAAGGCGGTAAGAAGGGCGCTCGCAAGCGCGACCTGGAGCGTTCCGCCGAGCATAAGCGCAAAATCGAAGCCGAAGCGGCAGGCGAGGAATACATTCCCGCGAACCCCCATCACCACAACGGCGAGAAGAAGCGCAGCCTGAGCGAGCGCCAGGCCGCAGCCGATGCCGCTTACGCGGCCATGTTCGACTCGCCGAACATGGAAGGCGGCAAGAAGAAGTCCAAGAAGCGCGCGAACGACGAGGGCGGCTATTCGTACGATTCGTTCTCGAAGAAGGGCGGCGCAAAGGGCAAGCCGGGCAAACGCAGCCGCATGGCCAACCACGACGACCGCGACTTGAACGGCTATCGCGATGAGCGTCGCGGCGGCGATCGCGACAACCGCGGCAGCTGGGGATCGCCTCGCAACGAGGGCTATCAGCGTCGCGAGAGCTTCTTCGACGAAGAGCGCGGCAGCCGAGGATCGCGCGGCAAGAAATACGCCGGCAAGCAGTACTCCGACGGCCGCGGCAGCAAGCCCGGCAAGAAGAGCTACGGTAACCAGGGCGCGAACAAGGGCCGCGGCGGCAATTTCGGCGGCAAGGGCTTCAGCGACCGCCCGAGCAATGGCGGCGGACGCCCCGGCAGCGGCAAGCACTCCGACGGCTTCCAGCGTTCCGGCAAAAGCGGCGGCAACCGCAACAACGGCGGGCGCTCGGCCGGGTTCGGCGGACGCTCGAATGGCGGCAACCGCAACTTCGGCGGCGGTCGCTCCGGCAAAGGCGGTAACCGCCCTGGTCGCGGAGGCCGCCGCTAAAGAAGCGCCGACTAAGGCCGTCTTGCACCGAGCGTTCGCCACGAACGCTCGGGCAGGGCTGGCGGAACCAGTCGACCTCTCGCTAAGAAAGGTCGCTTCGGCGCCCAAACGCCAACGCGACAACCCTCGGCGAACAGTTCAACGAAAAGCGGCGGGCAGCCCACACGGACTGCCCGCCGCTTTCTTTTCTTGAGTAAACGCTCGCATCGTGCGACGAAAACCGCAGCTCACAACGAATGGCCGCGAAGAGCTTACATGATTTCCGGGACGATCTTAAAGGCGATGGTGTACTGGTTGATGAGCGGCGCCGTATGCTTGAAGAAGACGCGCCCATTCACTGGGCACACAAGCGCCTCTTTCGGCATCGCGTCGAGGGAATCGAGCACCTCGCCCAAAACCTCGCCCGCTTCGACGCTTCGCCCAGGCTCGACCTTGCTCATGAAGAAGCCGCCGGCATGGCATGTCCTCACATTCACGAGGCTCTCTTCGTCGACGTAGGTAGAGATGAAGCCCCCGGGGACCGCCTGATGCACCACGCCGATTTCGTGGAGGAAGCGCAAAATGCAATCGATGACGAAGGCCGCCTCGCCCTCGTCGATGCTGTCCGTCTTCCGCGTGAACAGCGAAAACGCGTGCGTATCCCACACCTGCCAGTTGTAGTTCAGAATCGTCGTGTCGAACGACCCAGGCTTCTTCGTCGATACATAGGGAAACCCAAACGCATCGGCCATCTTCAACGAGCGCTGGCTTATGTCGCCGACTTCGGTGATGCGAACATGCGGAAGAAAATCGCCCGGCAGATAGTAGCTTGCCAGCTGAATGCCGTGCGCGTAATCCTTCACCTCGCGAAAAAGGCCGTCGGCGATGCGCTGCGTGGTTTCGCCCGCATCGTAGCCCGGAAACATGCGATTGATGTCGGTATTGTCCACTGCCCAGAAGCGCTTGGAGATATTCATCGAGAATGCGTTGACGCTCGGAATCACCACCACCCGCTTGCGGCTGTCGAGCATACCGCGAGCCTCCATGGCCTGCAGACGGCGAATAAGTTCAGCACAGATAAACGTCTGCTGAATCTCATTGCCGCGCATCGATCCCACGATGGCGCAGCACGGCTCGGCGTTCTCGAGACCGAACTCCACCGCACGCAGCTCAAGGGGCTCCCTATATGGAGTCTCAAGAGTGAACAGGGTCTTCTTTCTCATTGGACATCACCTAGAATTCGAGCGAGCAGCGAGCCAGGGTATACGATGGGATACTCGCGCAAGGTGAACAGCAATCCGCCGCGTTCGGCGCGCACCTCTTCGCGAACGGTGCCCGTCAGGGGGTCGGCGATGACGCCAATAAGCTGGCCGCAATCGACTATCGAGGCATGCTCGACCCGAGGAAGGAATACGCCAGCGACACTCGCGTTCAAGTAGCTCACATCCCCATCGCGCGAAACGATAGGCGGTTGGTCAGGCTTGAATTCCCCGTGCCAAACACCCAGGTGGGCGGCCAGTCGCAAGATTCCTTGAACAAGGCGCTCGCCGTAATCTTGCGTTATGCGCATACCAACGCCCGTCTCTACCACCAAGCACGGCGTTCCCGCCGAATTCAGAGAATAGGCGAGCGTGCTCTGCAGCACCGTGGCCGACGCATGCACCCATACGTAGTCCACGTTCAGCAGTGGGGCGAGCGGCAAAAGCGTTTCTGCGGAAAGCTCATTGATGCGCACCTGGGGCATCTCGCGCAAAAAGATATTGCTCGCATGGATGTCGATCGCCGCCGCCGCACCGCAGATGTCTTTGAAGACGGCCGCAGCCAGCGTCTCGGTGAGCGCGCCTTGCGCATCGCCCGGAAACGTGCGATTCAGATCGAGGTCGAACGTGGGAACGCTTCGCTGTATAGAGTTGATACCCAACGGATTTATCGCTGGGTAGATATCGAACGAACCCGTAATCTTGTCGAGGTTCTCTTGCAGAAGGCGACCGAGCTCGAAAGCGACGTATTGTCCCTCGAGCTCATCGCCGTGCACGCCGGTAACCACGGCTATGCGCGGGCCAGGGCCTGCCGTACCTTGGATAGTATTCTTTTGTATAAGCAGATGCTCGCCTATGGGCAGCTCTGCCGAAAACACCGTCTGTATCACGCCGAACGCTTTCTTCCCGTGCGCTTCCTAGGCCATCGCATCGTTGCCCGATACGCTGACCGACACGCGCTGGCTCTGCCTCGCTCCGCCACGGAACACTCCCGCCTCAATGGGGCAATCGGAAAAGTCGCGCCCGCGGCAAAACGCCACGTAGCCATCGCCCACCAGGCAATCATTGGTGGGGTCGATTCCTCGCCAATGGCTGCCGTCGTAGACCTCGACCCACGCATGGGTCGCCCCTTCGCCGACCATGAGCCCGTTCACATAGCGCGCCGGCACGCCGACGCAGCGGCATGCGGCAATGAGCACATGGGCGAAATCTTGGCACACTCCCCGATTTTCCGCAAATGCCTGTGCCGCGGTCGTCGAAACGTCGGTTGCGCCTGGAACGTACTCCATGCACTCGTGCAGCGCAGTCGAAAGGCGGCGAGCCTTCGTCGCGGGGGCCGCATTGCGCATCACGCGCAACACATCGTCGGCGAATGCGGCGATGGAATCATCGGCGCACGCCCGCGAAGAGGAGCGCAGATACACAGGATGGGCGAACTCGGCGGCCCCCGAAGGCTCATCGCCGACCACGACGAGGCCGCTCGAAATGAAATCGAACTCTTCGTGGGGCGCCTCGATGCGACCTATGCGCAATTCGTTGCCGAAGCCGTCGCGTTGCGAGCTGACGACGGCGCTCGGCGATAGAATCAGCTGCGATTCGAGCACCGTCTGCATCGAAGTCGTGCGAGGCAGACACCGAAGCACGAAATCGTGGCTTTCGACCGGCTCGCTGAAGCGCAGCGTAGTTTCAAACGTGAAGTTCAGTATCCTCAAAGCGATCCCTCCGCTAGAAGATGCGAGCTATGCATTCCAACAGCTCTCCGAGCTGCTCGTACGTCGCGTTCGCCTGAAACCCAGGCGCGAACACGATATCGACGACGCGCTTGAAGGCGGCCTTGTCGTAGGGCACGCCGATGCGATCGATGCGGCTCGCGAGGCGATGCGTTTCCTGGCGCAGCTGGCCGAGCCTGTAGGAAAGGCGCGCATAAAGGTCGAGCCGCTCGACGGAAATGCCGCACTTGATGATATTGCGCGCGGCGTCGTCGGCCACGTAATCGTCAACGCTGCCCTTAAATGCCATAACGTCGTCGAGCATGCTCTGCAAGTCGACGAGCGGGGCATCGGAATTGCGCGCCGTCTCGATGCTGTTTTGCGCCATCTGCACATAGGCGATGCTCTCGGTGCCCAAAACATCGCGCAAGGTCACCGCATTGCCATAGGCGGCGTCCATCGAGTGAGCGAGGGAGCTCGGATGGTCCATATCGAAGAGGCACGAGCGGAAAAACTGGATGGGATCATCGTTTTCCTGGTCGAAGCCAAGCTCTTCGAGCTGCCCTTTCCAATTACCGCAGGCGGAATCGAGGGCCGCGTCGTAGGTCGACAGTATGAAATGCAGGGTGGTTTGGCTGCGCTCGACATAGCGTCCGAGCCACAGCAGATGGTCCACCTTCTCTAGCGACAAAGAACCCATGTGTCTTTAAAGCCTCCTCCCTGGGACGAATTCACCACGCTCGAGCCCTCCTGGCGCGAATAGCGCGTAAGCCCGCTCGGCCACACGCTCGTCTTCTCACCAGAGAGCACGAATGCGCGAAGGTCGGCCTTGCGCGGAACCATCTCGCCACCAATCCACGTGGGCAGGCATTTGAAGTCGATGACCTCTTGGGCGATGAAGCGCCGCGGCTCGCGCCTGATGAGCGATTTGAGGCTTTCCAACTTCTCGTCGGAAAGCTCGCTGCCGAACACAACGCCATAGCCGCCCGCCTCGGCGACGTCTTTGATGACGAGTTTGTCGGCGTTTTCCTGCACGTACGCCATATCGTCGTCGTAAAACGGCAGATAGGTCGGGGCGTTTTTCAAAATGGGCTTCTCGCCCAAGTAATATTCGACCATCTTGGGCACAAAGTAGTAGATGCCCTTGTCGTCGGCCGCGCCGTTGCCGGGCGCGTTCACGATGGCCACATTGCCCGCGCGATACGCCGCCATGAGATTCGGTACGCCGATGAGGCTTTCCGGCAAGAAACACAGCGGATCGAGGTACTCGTCGGACAGGCGTCGATACACTGCGCCGACGCGTCGGTTCGCCGCGGCGTCGCGGAAGAAGAGCGTGTCATTCTCAACGAACAGCTCGCTGGGCTCCGCGAGCACCGCGCCGGCCTTTTCCGCGAGATACGAATGTTCGAAATAGGCGGCGTTGTAGCGGCCGGGCGTCAGAATTACGTTGATGCCGCCGCGATTCACGTTGTCCATCACGGCTTTCAAGCGCGCGCCGTAATCGCGATTGTCGCGAATGGATGAACCTCGGAATGTGCTCGCATTGCAACGGCGACACAGATCGCGCGCGATAAGCGGGTAGCTCGCGCCCGACGGAATGCGAAGGTTGTCTTCGAGCACGTACCATTCGCCGTCTTCGCCTTCGACCAAATCGATTCCCGAAATATGGCTATAGATTCCCCCAGGCGGCATAATCCCTTCGCACTGGGGCAAATATCCGCTGCTCGCGAAGGCGAAATCGCTCGGCACCACGCCATCGGCGATGATGCGCTTCTCTCCGTAAAGGTCGCGCAAATACGCGTTGAGGGCATCGACACGCTGGATGAGCCCCGCCTCGAGGCTCTCCCAGGCCTCCGCGGAGATTATGCGCGGCACGGCGTCGAACGGGAACAGGCGCTCATTGAACTGCCCATCTTTATACAGGCCGAACTTCACGCCGTAGCGCGCGAGCTGCGCGTTTATTCGAGGCGTATGCTCGACAAGGCTGTCGTAAATCTCCATGGGCTGCCCCCTTCGTAATCGGCGCATGATGGTTTATTGTCGCGCTGGTCCGTTTCAAGAAGATGAACGCCTCGTCACGGCAGCGTGAATGAACGCGGGAAATGAGCGGCACCGTCTATTGCGAAATATGGCGCCGAATCGCCTCGACATACGCCGCGCCGTACACCGAGCGCTGCGTGCCCTTGCGCACCACGAGGCCCACTTCCATGTATTCGTCGATAGACAACGGCACCGAAACGATGGACGGTCCGTTAAGCTCGGCGCTGATCACGCCCGAGCACACCGTATAGCCTTCCAGCCCGATAAGCAGATTGAACAGCGTGGCGCGATCGCGCACGCGGATGTTTTTGCGGCGGTCAAGCGTGGAAGTGAGCTCTTCGGAATAATAAAACGAGTTGTAACTCCCCTGCTCATAGGACAAAAACGGATAGTCGGCCATGTCGTCAAGCGTCACCGACTCGCGAGAAGCAACCGGATGGCTCGAGCACACGAACACATGAGGCTCGGCGCGAAACAGCGGCTCGAACGCAAGCTCGTTCGCTGCGAGCATCCTTCCTATGACCTCGCGGTTGCGCGCCGACAAATACAGCACGCCAATCTCGCTTTTCATATGGGCCACGTCTTCGATGATTTCATGCGTCTGCTCCTCGCGCAGCGTGAAATCGTAACGATCGGCATCGAATTCGCGAATCACGTCGACGAACGCGTTCACCGCGAACGAATAGTGCTGGCATGACACGCTGAAATGCGGCACGCGCTGCGAGGACTGCTTGTATTTGCTTTCCATCAGCTCGGCCTGCTCAAGCACCTGCCGCGCATACCCCAGAAACACCTCACCCTCTTCGGAGACCACCACGCCCTTGTTCGTGCGGTCGAAGATATGCACGCCCATCTCCTGCTCGAGGTCGCGAATGGCCGCCGTCACCGAGGGCTGCGACACATACATGCTCCGCGCGGCTTCGGTAATGCTGCCACATTCGGCAACTTTCGTGGCATATACGAGCTGCTGAAGTTTCATGAAGGGCCTTCCGTCGAAAACGCACCCATAAGCGAAACCAGGCCAAAGGGACAGACCCCTTGGCCCAGATTCAACGAGTTCCAAGTTGATCCAACCGGGCCAAGGGACCTGCCCTTTGACCCAGGCTACAGGATAAGCTAATTGCCGGCCGCGCGACGCGCCTCGTATTCGGCTGCCAATTTCTTCTGCACATCGGCCGGAGCCTGCTCATAGCCGTCAAGCTCGATGGTGTAGCTGCCCGAGCCGCGCGAGATGCTGCGCAAATCCTTCGTATAGCTTACGACCTCGGCATACGGCACGCGCACCATGATCACCGTTTCGCCCGCATCGTTGGAGTCGGTTCCGATGATGCGTCCGCGGCGCGTGGAGATATCGCCCATCACCGCGCCCGCATACGCTTCGCCAACGGCAATGCTCATCGTGGCCATAGGCTCCAACACCACAGGGCTCGCTTGCTCACATGCCGCACGAAAACCGATGCGCGCGGCCGTTTTGAAGGCCATCTCGTTGGAATCAACTGGATGATACGAGCCATCGAATACGGTGCACTTGATATCGACCATAGGATAGCCAGCGACAACGCCTTCGCTCATCGCCTCCTGCACACCCTTGTCGACTGCGGGCACCAAGCCGCCCGGAATTGCGCCGCCCTTGATGGCGTCGACGAACTCGTAGCCCTCGCCCGGATTCGGCTCAATGCGCAGCCAGCAATCGCCGAACTGCCCAGCGCCGCCCGTCTGCTTTTTATGGCGCCCCTGCGCTTCGGCCTGCTTGCGAATGGTCTCACGGTAGGGAATGCGCACGGCGACCAATTTCGCCTCGACCTTCGCCTGATCGCGCAAACGGTTGAGCAGGCTGTCGATTTGGGCGTCGCCCATAGCCGTCACAACCGTCTGATGGGTGTCTTCTCGACGCTCGATGCGCACAGTCGGGTCGTTTTCCGCAACGCGTGCGAGGAACGTCCCCAACTTGTCTTCCTCTTTCTTGTTCGCCGCCTCTATGGCAACCGGATATTGCGGCACGGGGAAGGGAAGCGGCGCAATCGCGATATCGCCCTGGGCGGAAAGGGTATCGCCCGTGCGCGTTTCGGCAAGCTTGGGCACCACGACGATGTCGCCCGCCATGGCGCTTTTCACGGGATTCGTTTCCTTGCCCTTCATCACACACACATGTCCCAAGCGCTCTTTCTTGCGCGTGCGCGCGTTCGTCAGCTCAAGACCAGGCAAAAACGTGCCCGAAAGCACTTTGATGAAGCTCAGGCGTCCCACGTACGGGTCGGCGAGCGTCTTGAAGACGAAGCCAGCAGGCTCCCCTTCCTTGGTCACAAGCACTTCGCCGCCGTCGGCAGTCAGAATGGGGCCGTGCGCCGTGGGGTGCGGGAAATACGTGCAAATGTCTTCCATAAGGCCCTGGATGCCCTGCTTGACAATGGTCGAGCCCACGAACACCGGAATGAACAGCTCCTGCGCGATGGCCTTGTCGAGCAGACCTTCGAGTTCGGCCTGCGTAAGCTGCTCTTCGCCATCGAGATATTTCATCATGAGCTCGTCGTCGGCTTCGGCAACCAAATCGCACAGCTTATCGCGCGCCACCTGGGCCTGCTCAAGGTATTCGTCGGGAATCTCCTCCACGCGCTCAGCGTCGCCCTCGAAATAGCGGGCCTTCATGCGCAGCACATCGATAACGCCCTTGAAGTCTTTGTCGACGCCGATAGGAATGGTCACCACGCCCAAACGCGCGCCGAAGCGAGCATGCAGCGTTGCCATGATCACGTCGAAATTCGCATGCTCGCGATCGATGTGATTGATGAACACCGAACGCGAAAGGCGCATGGTTTCCGCTTCGCGCCACAGTTTCGTGGTCATGACCTGCGGGCCCTCAACGGCGTCGACCACGAACATGGCCATTTCGGCCGCATGCATCGTGGCAAGCGTGTCGCCGATGAAATCGGGATGGCCCGAGGTGTCGAGCAGGTTGATCTTATAGTCTTTATAGGGAATGGGCGCGATGGAAGTGCCCATGGTGAATTTGCGTTTGATTTCCTCGGCATCGTAGTCGAGATACGACTTGCCGTCGTGCGTCGTGCCCATGCGCGGCGTTTGGCCGGAAATGTAGAGCATGGCCTCGGCCAGTGAAGTTTTGCCCGCACCATCTTGTCCGACCAACACGATGTTGCGGACATGCAACGTCTCGGGAGCTGCCATTGATACCACCGTCTCTTCCTGGGTTATCCCCTACTCGCAGGTTAACGATGCAATGAATGCTCCTTCAGTGTAGCGTAGGAAAACACCAGGCAAAACGGCCATTTTGAATAATTTCGCCACGGCTCCGGGCGTGTCTTCGCGCAAGGCCCAAGAAAGCCGGCCGAAGCCGAAAAGGCGCCAGTGGCCACTGGCTCAACACAGAAGAGAGCCTGGCGGCCAATTGGCGCTTTTCCAAAAACGAAGCGACTGAAAAGCTGAAGCCTGCGCCCTATTCGCGCGGAGCGGGAGGCCACGGACGAGCAAACTGCTCGCGAAACCGGCCGTTTACGCCTTGGCCGGCGCGCAGACCTCCTTCGGGCGACACCTCGAGTTGCCCTGCGAAGTTGACGTTCAAGGCTGCAATGCGCCATTCGCCGTCGGCCTCGCGCACAACATGCGCCTCGTAAAACCCGAACGAAAAGCAATCGAGCGTATTTTCGTCTTTGTACGAATCCCATGCCTGAAACGCCGCATGGACCAGCGCCTCGTCCTTCGACGTAAACGCAATTTGCTGCGCCCCAACAAGATGCGACGAGGTGCTCATAGCCGGCAGCAACTTGCCGTAGAGCTTCGCAATGCGCGCGCGACCCTTCAAGGCGGGCATGCCAGGGTTGCACAGCTCGCCATCTTCGGTGAAAGCAGCCCCCACGCCTTGCGCGTCCTGCGCATCGACGCAGCGCGCATAATGGGCGAGCAGCTCCTCTATGCGCTCGCGATCCTCCATCCGTGCGACGCGCTCCTCCAAGGACGCCCCTTCGCGCAGGCCATCGTCCATCGTTTTCAGAATTCCTTGCTCGGTCGTCTTCATCGCTGCCCTTTCTTTCGTATCTTCAAGCACCCTGCAGCATAATTCATGCCATATGGCGACGCAGGCGCTAACGCCACTGTGCGAGCGGCTATACTTTCGCAGAAACCTCGAGCGGAAGCTGCGGTAAGCGGGCGCTGGCGCGCTGCAGCGAGGCGTATGCGGAAGCTCGTCAACCAAGGGAGCAATCATGACCCAAACGTATTCGACCCAAATGCACGCCGCTAAACTCGGCATCGTCACCCCACAGATGGAGCAAGTCGCACAAGACGAGGGAATCGATGCCGAGATCATTCGCGAGCGCGTCGCGCGCGGCACCATTGCCATTCCCGCCAATCACAACCACCCCGCCCTCGTCGCGCGGGGCGTAGGCGAGGGGCTGCGTACGAAAATCAACGTCAACCTGGGCATTTCGGGCGACGAACGCGACTACGACTGCGAGATGGAGAAAGTCAGGACCGCGCTCGAATTCGACGCCGAGGCCATCATGGACCTGTCCAATTACGGCAAGACGCACGATTTCCGCCGAAAGCTCATCGACATGTCCCCCGCAATGATCGGCACCGTACCTATGTATGATGCCGTCGGCTATCTGGAAAAGGACCTCGGGCAGATCAGCGCGCAGGATTTCTTGAACGTGGTGCGCGCGCATGCCGAAGAGGGCGTTGACTTCGTCACCGTGCACGCGGGGCTCAATCGCAAATCGATCGACAGCTTCAAGCGAAGCGGACGCATGATGAATATCGTGAGCCGCGGCGGAAGCCTCATCTATGCGTGGATGGAAATGACCGGAAACGAGAACCCGTTTTTCGAGCATTTCGACGAGCTGCTCGATATCCTTCGCGAGTACGACGTCACCATCTCGCTCGGCGACGCGCTGCGCCCTGGCTGCGTAGGCGATTCCACCGACGCAGGCCAAGTAAGCGAGCTTATTGAGCTGGGGATACTCACCAAGCGAGCCTGGGAGCGCGACGTTCAGGTCATGATTGAGGGCCCGGGGCATATGGCGATGAACGAAATCGCCGCGAATATGCAGATCGAAAAGCGCCTGTGCCATAATGCGCCGTTTTACGTGCTCGGACCGCTCGTGACCGATATCGCCCCAGGCTACGACCACATCACCTCGGCGATCGGCGGGGCAATCGCCGCGGCGAACGGCGCCGACTTCCTCTGCTATGTGACCCCGGCCGAGCATCTGCGCCTTCCCAGCGTCCAAGACGTGCGCGAGGGCATCATCGCCTCGAAGATCGCCGCCCACGCCGCCGACCTGGCCAATAATATCCCCGGCGCGCGCGACTGGGACGACCGCATGGCGCGCGCTCGCCAGCGCCTCGACTGGAACGCCATGTTCGACGAGGCGATCGACCGCAAGAAAGCCGAAGATTACGTCGCTTCCACCAATCCGCACGACCCGAGCACCTGCACCATGTGCGGAGCCATGTGCTCGGTACGCACCATGAACAAGGCGATGAACGGAGAAAACGTCAGTCTTCTTCAGTAGCCCGAAATGCTTTGCGCTACCATAGCGCCAACAACGATGCGAGAAATCACCAGACAGGAAGAAGGAAACCATGGCATTCTGCCAACAATGCGGGTCGCCCGTTGGCGATAGCGATGCGTTCTGCGGCAACTGCGGCGCAAAGCTCGCCGAAGCGCAGCCTAGCGCGAACGCGCAGCAGACCCTAGAAAACGAAGCCGGGAATTCCGCCGAAAAAGCCGAAGAGCCCATCGACGCCGCCCCCCAGGCCGAAGAGACCAATGCACAGGCCAGCGAGGAAAGCGAGCGCGACGATGCTGCGGCGGCCCTCGATTCCTTGGCCGAAGAGCCTTCTTGCGAAGCGAACGAGAATGCCGCGGCGGGCCAGGAAGCAACCGCAGGCGAGATCGGCACCCAACCCGAGCAGGAAGCGGCAAGCGCCCCTTCCCAAACCGAGCCCCTAACCGCAAGCGCGCCCGCCGCACCTGTCGCCGCGCCCATGCCCGATTTCAACAGCGCAACCGCCTACGCAAACCAGCAGGCGGCATCGCCTCAGCAACCTTATGCCCAGCAGGCACCCTATCCCCAGCAGCCTTATGCCCAGCAGCCCTACGGCGCACCTTACGTCGCGACTTACGCGCAGCCCGAAAAGGGCCCGCTCGGAAAAGCCTGGGCCGATTTCGTCGCCGCTCCGAAGAAATTCTTCACCTTGCTCAAACTCGCCCTCGCCATGTTTTTGCCGGGCGCAAACGAGCTCATCCTTTCGGGATACTCGCGTCACTGGGCCAAAGACGCCGCGCTTGGGCGCAAAAGCCCCATGCCCGAAAAGCTCATCCGCCCAGGCGTGCTCGATTCGGGCCTCTATTCGTATCTCGTATCGTTTATCGTCGGACTCGCATTCGTACTCGTTACGCTGGCCATCTCCGCTTTGTTCGACGCCATGCGCGTGCCCGACTTCATCACGATCATCATCCTGCTCGCGCTGTTCGTGATTTACATCCCCGCCTCGGCCGTTATGGAGATGCGCGCCGTCATCTGCTCGCGCGTACGCGATGGCTTCGATTTCAAAGAAATCAGCAACGAGCTGTTCAGCAGCAATAAATTCGGAAAAATCGCCATCGCCGCGTTCGTTCCCGGCCTTATCGCGCTCGCAGTCGCGATTGTGCTGATGCTTCTCTTCTTCGCCCTGTTCGGTCTAACGGGCGCAATTGCCTCGATGGGGCATTATGGGATGTCGCCCTATGCCCTCAATTACGCATCGTCCTATGCCCTGTTCGGCCTCGGGTTTTTCGGCATCATCGTTTTGGTCGTGTTCCTTTTCGCTATCTTCTTCGTCGTCGCCGCGGCAGAAATCGTTTCGGCTCGCGCGATAGGCTATATCCTCGAAGACTTCCAACCTCAGAATTGGAAGGAATACCAAGAGAATTCGGCACACTACGCCAAAGACGTGCTGTAGACAAAAACGTCGCATCGAAAAAGGGCTCGCTTATGCGAGCCCTTTTCGTTTGGGGAGATTCGCCAAGCTCAAACGCCGAGCACCCGCCATGTACGGGCGAGGCTGGCGGAATGAGTCGGCGTTTCTAGAACCAGTCGCGCTTACCGTAAACGTATATCTGGTTGAATTCCGCCTGGCTTTTCGTGAGATAGATGACGCCTTCGATGAGGCCGATGAGCCATACCACGCTCGCCGCAATGCCGAAGGTGAAGATTCCGCCCAAGATAGTGACCCCGAGCAAAATGAACCCCGCCGTGTTGTAACCCAGGTAGAACTTATGCACGCCGAACACGCCCAGGAAAATCGCGAGCAAGCCGGCAGCGACATGGTCTTTCGAGGCGAAGCCTCCCTGCTGGTATTGCCCCTGGTAAGCGCCCTGAGAAGCGCTCGCATTCTGATAATAGGCCGTCTGCCCGGTTTGCTGGGCATATGGCTGCACGGGAGGCTGCCCGTTGTAGGCCGCCGCATAGGGAGCGCTGGGCTGGCCCTGCAAAGACGGTGCGGGCTCGGGCGGCTTCGATTGGGGCATGAAATCTTCGACGGCTGCCTTGACGTAGGCCTCGTCGAATTCGGGTTCGTCGTCTTCGGCCTTTGCAGGTGCCTGCTCGCAAACAGCCTGGGAACCACCATCGGAAACCGAACGGCCATCGCCAGGATTGGCCTTGGCGTCGGAGGAACCCACCGAAGCAACGGCCTCGCCCTTGGCACCGCCGGACGCGCCTTCGGAACTGAGCTCCTCAAGGCGCTTGTTCATCTGCTCGATCTGCCGCTTCAGCTCGGCGATCTCCTGATCGCGCGAAAGCTTCGTTTCGTCTGCCTGATCAGCCATGAACGACTCCCTTCCTGCAAAATGAAACGGGGCCGCCAAGCGGCGCCCAAAGCCGTGCGCCGAACGAGCAAGCACGAGCGAACCTCCGCCGCAGCTCCTCAATTCGTGCGTCACCTTTCCCTAACGAAAGCCATAGTACCGCGAAAAAAGCGGCGGCCCGAAAGCCGCCGCATACCTGTTAATCGAGCGTAAGATTGCCGTTAGAATCGGCCCGCGAACTATTTCTCGGGAACCTTCGCCATAAGTACGAACCCCACAATGAAAAGCACGGCGACGCTCAGCACGCCGATCGAGGATTGACCTGTAAGCTGCGTGAACACGCTTACGAGCAGCGTTCCCAGCACCGTTGCGTACTTGCCGAAGATATCGAAAAACCCGTAGTACTCATTCGCATGCTCTTTGGGGATGAGCTTGCCGAACTCGCTTCGCGAAAGCGCCTGAATGCCGCCTTGGAACAGGCCGACGCAAATAGCGAGCACCCAAAACTCCGCCGCCGAACGAAGGAAGAACGCCGCAAACAGCGTGATGCAGAAATAGGCGAAAATGGCCACGAGCAGCATGCGCTTCGTGCCAAATTTGCCCGCCAATCGCCCGTACGCGATGGCCGAGGGAAACGCCACGAACTGAGTCACGAGCAGCGCGAGCACGAGCTGCGTAGAGCCGATGCCCAAATCGGTGCCGTAGCTCGTGGACATGGTGATGATGGTATGCACGCCATCGATGTAGAAGAAAAACGCGAGCATGAACATGAACACTCGCTTGTCGGCGAAAATCCTTTTCGCCGTGTCCCACAAGCCCACGAGCGCATCCCTGAAAAGATGTTCGGTTCGCTCTTTGTAGTGGGTCTGATGGACGTTGCGAAGCATCGGAACGCTGAAGGCTAGCCACCATATCGCAGTAATCACGAACGAAATGCGAATACCGTCGAGCTGGGCCACGCCGATGCCCTCACCGAAAAGCACAAGAAGCAGGCACGCGATGAAAGGAACGCACGAGCCGATGTAGCCCCATGCGTAGCCCTGAGAAGAGACCTCGTCATAGCGTTCTTCCGAATCGGTCGCATCGACGAGAAACGCGTCGTAGAACACGAGCGAGCCATTCAGCATGACGGAGGCGACCACGTACATCACCAAAAACACCATGGCGTCGCCCGGAATGCCCAAGCAGGCGAGTAACACCGCACCCGTGCCGATAGTGCCCACGAGCAGCTTTTTCTTATTGCCTTTCAGGTCGGCGATGCTGCCCAGAAAGGGCATGAGCAAGGCGAGGACGAGCGACGCGACCGTGGTGGCATAGCCCCACGCGACCACGACCGAAGAGTTCGGGTCGGCTATGGCCGAAAAATAGATGGGGATAAGGGTCGAGGCAAGCAGCACGAACGCCGAATTTCCCACGTCGTAGGCAATCCAGCTCTTCTCGCGCTTCGTCAATTTCATTGAAGCCATGTAATTCCTTCTAACGGGAGGGGCGCCCAAAACAACAAACAGGTGAAGTTTCGAGCATGGCGGAAAAACGCCTCGACGATTGTATATCATGAGAGCCGCAGCGCAGCGCATGCGCCTGCAACAGAGTGTCAATTCGCCGTAAAACGCAGAAAAGCACGCGTTCGCAAGAAGGAGGCCATCGTGCCCGCAATCCTCACCCACGACTTCTTCGGCCAAGACGTCTATGCCGCCCATTCGCACATCATCGGGAAATCGACCGACGAACGCGACGCGTTCCTTTTGGGCAACCAGGGGCCCGACCCGCTGTTCTATCTCGTCCTTTCGCCGAGCATGAAGGCGTTTTTCGGCCTTGGCGGCACCATGCACCACGACAGCCCCTCCAGGCTCATGGCGGCCCTCAAAGAGAGCCTCGACGTTCTCGATGATGACGAACAGGCCGTGGGTCGAGCCTACGCGCTGGGCTTTTTGTGCCACTATTCGCTCGACAGGGCCATGCATCCGCTCGTCTACAGCCAGCAATACGCCATCTGCGATGCGGGCATCGAAGGACTCGATAGAAGCCAGGGCAACGAGGTGCATGCCGAGATTGAGCGCGAATTCGACGAGATGGTGCTGTTCAGCAAGCTCGGCCGCACCATTCGCGACTACAAGCCGTACGAGAAGACGCTACACGCAAGCGATGCGGTGCTCGAGGCTATCGGAAAGATGTACGCCTTCGTCGCGATGAAGGCGTACCGCGTATTTCCGTCCTGCGATCTGTTCCCCTCGGCGGTGAAAGACTTCCGCAGAATGCAGCGCTTGTTCTATTCGCCCTCGGGCAATATGCAAAGCATGCTGAACACCGTTGAAACAAGGGTGCTGAACAGACAATTCTCGTTCTATAAATCGATGTCGCATCGCGACAACACGGCGCGCACGAGTGATTTCGACAATCGCATGCGCAAAGCGTGGGAGAACCCGTTCACCCACGCCATTCAAAACGAAAGTTTCTGGGATATCTTCGACGGCACGAAAGCGGTGGCATTCGAGGCAATCGAAGCCTTCGACGCCGACGGCTTCGACGAGACCTCCGCGAAAGAGCTCACGCATGGCCTGAATTTCTCGGGCGACCCCGTAGAGTAGTTTAGATACCTAGTTTCTAAACTATACCAATAAAGCAACGTACCAACGGAGAAGCCGATGCTGGAGACAAAACCAGCATCGGCTTTCATTCATTGAGCGCTGCAGTAGCCGCTCAAAAACAATCGGCCCCATGCTGAAGGCATCGAGCCGATTGCGTATCCCGCTTAGCAATGCCCCCGCATAATAAGAAAGCCGCCCGATTTTTCGGGCGGCGAAACGTGCTCTATTCGGCGGCTTCGAAGGTATCGCGATCGGGCGCGAAGCTCTGCATCGCCTTGATGGTTCGGTCGAAAAGCTCATCGAGCTCCCAGCCGAGCATATCGGCCCCCTTGCGAATAACGTCACGATTGACGCCCGCGGCGAAGCGCTTGTCTTTGAACTTCTTCTTGAGCGATTTCACCTCAAAATCCATCACGCTCTTGCTCGGACGCATGATTACGGCAGCCCCGATAAGGCCCGTGAGTTCTTCGGTTGCGAACAGGATTTTCTCCATCTGGAGCTCGGGCTTTGGCAGGTTTTCGTTGAAATCGCTGCTGTGGGTCTGTATCGCGCGAATGAGCTCAGGCGTTCCGCCCGCGGAGGCAATAAGCTCGGCCGCGTATACCGTGTGGTTTTCGGGGTCGTCGTCGTGCTCTTCCCAATCCAAATCGTGCAAGAGGCCGACGATTCCCCAGAATTCCTCGTTTTCGGGGTCGAACTCGCGCGCGAAATAGCGCATGGTCTGCTCAACGGTCTCGCCGTGCTCAATATGGAATTCTTCCTTGTTGTGCTCGGCCAAAAGGCACCGTGCCGCCTCGCGCGACATCCCCGCATCCATCAACGCCATATGAGTCTCCCTAATGTTTCGTGCGATAAAGATTCGCCACCTGAGCTCCCGAATCGGCGTGACATTCCTCGACCTCTATCAAGCCGAGCTTGCGCAAATGGAAAATGGCCCTATCAACCGTCTGAACGCTGCAATTCGCCTGTTTGGCGAGCTCTTTTTTAGAGCAGCTCACCCCATTCGACAAGGTGGTCTCCGCCGAAATATAGCCCAGTATACGCTTTTGCGCAGCGCTGAGACGTACAGGCCTATCTTCAGATTGATAGCTCAAGAAAGTCGGCCTCCTTCATCACTCGAACAAAAGCCCCGCCCAAATCGAACGCCGGCGGAGGCTTCCGAATATCAGACGCTCCATCGCTTAACTCGAGACCACTCAAACGCACAACAGTGAGGATATACCCCCCCCCCGAGCAATAATAAGCGAAAATCGAAGCGCCCGTCCTTCATTAATGCTCATAGTAAACGCTAAAAACTCGCGCGTCTACGCATTTCGAATAAAAATAGAGACGAGGAGCAAATGTTTATTAATAGTTGATTTGAGCAGACTCAGGAGCGCAGAAACGCAATCGTTTAGAAAACGATGCCAAAAGCCCCGACGAGCAAGCCGAAAATGATGCCGAACGCCACAAGACCGCCCGCAATGGCGCAATTTTCCGCGAAAGGACGATTCGAGCGGAAAAGCACGAGCAGACCGACGCCCGCGCTCACGAGCAAACCGGAAAGCAGCGCCGACACAGAAAGCGCGCCTTCAAGATAAAGCTCAGTTATGGCAACCGACGCCGCGCAGTTGGGGATCAGCCCAACGATGGCCGACACAACAACGGAGATTGCCTCGTTCGAAGAGATGAACGCAGCGAGCGCCTCTTCCCCGACCCCGTCGATAACAATCTCCAAGATGAGCGATACGACGAAAACGAAAAGCGTCACCTGCAGCGTATGGGAAAGCGCGCTTTTCGCAATAGGGAAAAGCCCATGCGAATGTTCGTGCGAATGTTCGTGGGAATGCTCATGGGCTTCATGGCTGGTCTCGCCCAGCCCTTCGCCCACATCGAGGGCAGAGGCGGCCGATTGCGACGAATCGGAGTCTTCTTCGCAGCCGCAATGGTCCCGCTCGCACATATCATGGATGCGCAAAGCGTCAGAAGCATGGCTGCGCAGGCGCATCACGCCGTCAATGGCAAAGCCGGCGATAAAGCCGCATACCACTTTCACAGCAAGCACTTCGGCGATGAAAACAGGCGAGGCCTGGGCGGCAATCATAATGGGCAGCATTTCGTCGCTCGTCGACAGGAACACCGCGAACAGCGTGCCAAGCGTGACGACGCGAGCCGAATAGAGCGTTGCGGCGGCAGCCGAAAACCCACACTGGGGAACGACCCCCAGCACAGCCCCGATAATAGGACCGGCGGCACCGGCGCGACGCACGGCCGCGACGCTTGCCTCGCTCGCGTAATGCTCAAGGGCCTCCATGGCCAAATAGGTTACGAACAAGAATGGGATGAGCCCGAGCGTATCGAAAAAAGCATGCTCGAAAGCATGGGGCATTATGTCTGCGAAAGATTCCATAGTGGCTGATTCTATGAGCGCTCGCCGCACCTGTAAACTCGAAACCACCCGGTCACAAGTTCAACATGTGCAACTTTGCTCATATGTTCCCCCGTGGGCCGCAAGGCCCGCGAAGCGCGGCTCCCATGCTGAAAAAAAACGATCAGCCCTTCCAGCGGCGCGGATGCCCTTTGCGCTCGCGGATTCGCTTCGCTTCCTCGTTGCGCTTGCGAGCCTGACGCACTTCGCCTTGCAGCCGAAGATAGCTTTCGTAACGTTCCTGGGCGATTTCCCCCGACTTCACCGCAGCTCGCACGGCGCAGCCCGGCTCTTTCATATGACGGCAATCGCGAAAACGGCATTGCTCGGCGAAATGCTCGATATCGGAAAACGCCGTCTCGATGCCCGCAGAGGAGTCCCATAAGGCAAGGCCTCGCACGCCCGGCATATCGATAATGCTTCCAGCCCCGGGAATGTCCACCATCTCGCGCGAAACGGTGGTGTGTCGCCCTTTCCCATCGCCCTCCCGCACGGCGCCCGTCGCCTGAACATCGCTTCCCACAAGCAGATTCACCAGACTCGACTTGCCGACTCCGCTTTTTCCCAAAAGCACGGCGACACTGCCAGCGGGCACAAGCGAGCGCACTTTCTCGATGTTTTGGGAATCGAGCGCCGATATCACGACCACGGGCGTCTCGTGGGCAATTTTCTCAACCAAGTTGCGCGCGCGGGCAAGCTCGTCGATGTTTTCGGCCAAATCGGCCTTCGTAAGCACAACCGCAACGGCCGCCCCGCTTTCGTGGGCGAGCACCAATTCCCGCTCGAGCCGGCGCACGTTGATGCCGACCAGCGGCTCCGCGACAATCACCGTATCGAAGTTGGCCGCAAGCACCTGCGGCTCCATACGCTCGGTCGGGTCTTTCCGTACGAAAGCCCGATTGCGTTCGTGGACGCGCTCTATGATGCCCTTGTCGTGGCCGTCCACAACATCGACCTCGACGATATCGCCCGTTGTGGCGCGAACGTCGGCTTCCTTCACCAAAGACGTCGCATGCTCGCAGCGCAGCTGGCTGCCGTCAGAAAGCCGCACAAGCGGATAGCCCCTATCGAGCTTTATGACTACGCCTCGCACTAGCGCGACCTTTCCCTCATGCGCCAATAGGCGAACGAGCACACGCCGCCTACGAGTAATGCCGCAATTCCTGGAATGAAGCTTCCTGCGTCGAATTCGTCGACATGGGTCGACCCCGTCGACTGAACGCTTACCACCTGGGCGTGCACGTCGCTTTCCCCTTCATGCTGCGAGCAGGCGAGATTGAACTGCCCGCGAACGCGCAGCGTGGTGCCCGTGGCCCCGTACGAGCCATACGTATCGATTTTGCGCAGATCCGTCTTGCGCACGAATGCCGTGACCGTTGAGCCCGAGGAAGGGTCACGCAACACTATCCACGCATGGTCGTCGTCGCCCGAAACCGCAATCGCCTCGCCTACGACTTCGCCCGTCACCTGCACGGTCTGCTTGTCGTAATACGAATCGGCCCCGGCCAAATCGCCAATGGCAGCATCGTAGAGAAACGAATCGTCAGAGACCTGCCCGTCGTCTATCGCGTTGCCCGCATCGTCGATGGGCTCGAGCGCGGGCGCATCTTCCACATCGTCTTCGCTCGACTGCACCGCGCTTGTCGAAGGCTTTGGGGAATCCTTTTTGTCGGAAGTCGCCGACGAATCGTCGCTCGAGGTCACAGAGCCCGTCGCGCTGCCGTCGCCATCGGCTAAGGCGAGTGAGGGCGTGCAGAGAAAGGCGGCCGCAAGAACAGCGGCGAATACCCGGAAAAGGGCTGTCGGATTAGCGCGCACGAACCCTCCTTCTGGGACGAACGGAGGCAACGATGGAGATGATGAGGGCAATAAGCGTCACGTACTCCAAACGCCCAGCCCACATGTCGATGATGTAGAGCACCTTGAGGGCATCGGGCATGCCTGGTTGGATGATGCCGCACGACATACCGACGTTCGAGACCATGGAAACCGACTCGAACATAGACGACGTCGCGGCATATCCGCAGGCGACCGTGGCGATGGTCGTCACGAGAAAAGCCACTCCGTACAGCAAAAGCACCGCGAGGTTGGCTCGCACGAGCTCGGTCGAAAGCGGACGGCGCCCAACGTGGTAATACGTGACCACCTGGCGCGCGGAAGCCGGCGCGAGCAGATCTTTGATGTAGGCGACGAGCTCTTTGACGAGCACGCCGACGCGCAAGACCTTGATGCCACCCGTGGTGGACCCCGCCGATCCGCCAACAGCCATGCAGAAGATGATGATGAGCAAGGCTCCGCTCGAAACGACGGTGGTCATCTGGTTCACGCTGATGGTCTGAAAGCCCGTCGACGAGAAAGCGGCCACGACCGTGAACACCGCACGGCGCAGAAGCGTCGGCAAATCGTCGTAGATCTTCGCGGCGCACAACGTAGCGACGAAGGCGACAAGCACCACGCTCAGCCAGATGATGAGCGTCCTGATCTCGATATCGCGGAAGAAATGCTCAACGTGGCCCTTCCACACCTCGCTGTGAAGCGTGAAGTTGATCGACCCCAAAACGATGAGCACCATGATCGCCGTTTCGAGCAAGGCGCTGTGGTAATAGATAATCCCCGTAGACATCGACGTCATGCCGCCCGTGTTGAACGACGCGATCGCGAGCCACAGGCCGTTGAAGAATGCGCGAACAGGCTGCATGCCCAAAGTGAGGCATGCGGTCGTCGTGAGAATCGTGCCAATAACGATGGTCGCCGCGGAAAAACGCACGATGAACCGCGCCGTTTGCAAGATATTGGGAATAACGTGCTCGCTTCGACCCTCGGAGGAATACAAAGACGAGTCGACCGCGCGCCCGAACAGGCCAAGCGAAAGCGCGATGACGACGACGCCCTGGCCGCCGATGCACTGCATGGTGAAGCGCCACGTGTTGTCGGCGATCGACATATGGTCGAGGTCGCGCACAAGCGATGCGCCCGTGGTGGTCCACGCACTCATGCCTTCGAAGATGGCGTCGAGCACGCTTGCGTAATGCCCCGACAAATACAGGGGAATGCAGCCGAGCAGCGCCAAAGCGAGCCAGGCAAAGCCCGTAACCGCAAGCGCCTGCTTAGGAGTGAGTTTGCCAGGGCTTGGAAGCACGATTTTAAGAAGAGACCCAACGATCAGCGCCACGCCGATGCCGAACAGGTAATGCGACGCGGGCGACCACTCCATCAAAACGACGGCCACGACAAACGGCACGCACTCCGCCGCCGCGAGAAACATCATGACCACGCCCAGGTAATGGGCTATGACGCGAAAATCGTAGAACGAGAATTTCTGCCACATGGCCTAGCCCATCAACAGCTTAGTCACCACGACGAGCACACTGAGCCACACGAGAAACGTGAGAATGCTCAGCACAAGAAGAAAGACCCCCTGCAAAGGAGTCCTCAAACTGCTCAAAGCTTCTTTGTGCGCTCGAAAATCCATACGCGGCCGATTATACGTCCAAATCGAGCGACACGGGGCAATGGTCGCTGCCGAAGACGTCAGCATGGATGGCCGCGTCGGCGACCGATGCGCGCAAAGCATCGCTTACCAAGAAATAATCGATGCGCCACCCTGCGTTGTTCTTTCGGGCATTGAATCGATAGCTCCACCACGAATATGCTCCCTCGAGCCCAGGGTGAAGCATGCGAAAGGTATCGACGAAGCCCGCATCAATCAAGTTGGTGAACTTGCCACGCTCCTCGTCGGAAAAGCCCGCATTGCCGCGATTGGTTTTCGGGTTCTTCAGGTCGATCTCTTCATGCGCGACATTGAAATCGCCGCACATCACCACGGGCTTTGGCTGGACCTGCTCGTCTTCGCCCGTGCGCGGCAGCTCGGCCACGCACACATGGCCAGCGCCTGCGCCATCAAGCTGCACCGGCACGCCAGCGGGAAGTTTACCCGCCTCGAGCCCTTTGCAGAAGTCGCGAAACGCATCGTCCCAGGCCATGCGATGGTCGATGCGCGCAAGGCCATCCTGCGCGTTGGGCGTGTAAACATCTACAAGCCAAAACTCGGGAAACTCGAGCGCAACGATACGCCCCTCGGTGTCGAGCTCTGCAACGCCAAGGCCATGCAGCGCGCGCAGTGGTGCTCGGCGCGTGAAGATGACCGTGCCCGAATAGCCCTTCTTTTCCGCATAGCTCCAGAATTGCGAGTAACCCGGCAGCTCAATATCGATCTGGCCTTCTTGGAGCTTCGTCTCTTGCAGGCAAATCGCATCGGCGTCCAAACCGAGCACCGATTCCTCGAAGCCTTTCTTCACGGCGGCTCGCAAGCCGTTCACATTCCACGAAACCAGACGCACCGCGCGCTCCTTTGTCATTTAGCAGGCCTATCGCCGTTTTCTTGCGGCAAACGGCGCATCGGGATAGCTTAGCAGCACGATGACCATGCAGTGGGTGGATTTATTTAGCGTTTCTTCGCCTTGATTCCCTTGAAGCGCGACGCCCCGCGCAAAATGCGCTCGTGCTGCCACATGGCCAAAACAGCAATCGCGGCGGCGATGGCGAACAGAATGACGCTCTGCGTATAGTCGCCCGCCATAAGGCTGTCGGCGCCGAAGGTCGTGATGAGCACCCCGGGGATGCGCCCCACGTTGGAAAGCACGATGAAATTGCGCATGCTCATATTCGTAAGCGGAACCAGATAGGTGAACACATCTTTCGGCATTCCCGGAATAAGGAACAGGATGAACACCATGACGTCGAGCTTCTCGGAGCCCTCGAAGGCCTCAAGCTTTCCCATCCATTTCTCGGGAATCATGGCGCGAACGAAGGGCGCTCCGAGCTTATGGACCACAACGAAGATAAGGGCGCTCGAGATTACGGCGCCGATGATGATGATGAGCGCGCCGAACCAAGGGCCGTACATCATGCCGGCGGCTATCTGCACCACTTCACCCGGGATGAAGGCGACCACGATCTGCAGAAATTGAAATGCCAGCAAGATGAATACGCCGCCGACGCCGGCATTGCGCACATCATCGACAAGCCGCTCGATTCCGTCGGGTTCGCTCAATTCGGCAATCCACGGAGCAATGAGCACACACAGCACGGCCATGAGCACGAAAAACAGCGCCAGGCCTCCAAGCTTGAACAAATCGGCCTTGGTCAGGCGAGATAGCCACGATTTCTTCGATACAGGGACCTCGTATTTCTCTTCGAACTCTTCCCGTTTGGCTTCGATTTTCTCATGGCGCTCGACGCGCTTTTCTTTGATCTCTTCTTTTTTCAGGGCGATTTTGCCTGTCATTCCCGAAGAATTCTGCGCCATGCCTTATTCCTTACCGTATCGAAAAGCGCCGCCTCACGCGTCCCAGCTATTGTGGCGCAAAAACAACGTCGGCAGGTCGGCGATTCGAATCATCACCAGCCTGCCGCATAATCGTTTGATTGGCGTAATATTCGCCCGCGGGCTAATCTTCCTTGGAAGCCTTGTCGAATTCCTCTTTGAAGGCCGCGAACATTCCCTTGGCCTTCGCCGGGCGTTCGGCGAGCGAATCCGACTCGTCGTCATCTTCGTCGTCTGCCTCGCCCGAAGCGGCCTTGTTGAATTCGTCCTTAAACGAAGCAAAGGCATTTTTCGTGGCGCTCACCTGGCGCCCAAGGCCCTCGGCGCCCTCTTTCACCGCGGCGCTCGCCGCAGCGGTGGCAGCTTCAACCTTGGGCTTGGCCACCTCGGCGGCCTCTTTCGCGCGAATGCCCGCCTTCGCCGTAAAGGTTCCGGCAGCTTCCGCCCAACCGCCCTCGGGAGAAAGCTCCCACACATCGTCGGACACGAGAATGGCGCCCTTGAAGGCCGTCTCCTCACCCGCTTCGCGGGAATCCTGCTTAACTGCCAAATCGGCGCCCATGCCACGTTTGAAACCCTTGATGCAATCGGCGGGCACTTCGAGCGTGCCCAGCAAGAGCTTGGCCGTTGCGCCGTTATGCGCCTCGATGGATTCGACGCGGCCCGACTCTATGTCGAACGTGATGTTATTCACGTACCCGACGACGGTTCCCTCGCTCGTCATAATGGGAAGCCCGCCCCAAAGCACGCATGCGTCCCAATCGATGCCCATCGCGCGGCAGGCCGCAGCTCCCGACGTGGTCGCATCGGGCTTCACGCGAATGCGCCCATCGACGAAATCGAACCCATCGAGGGCGACAAAGATGTCTTTGCGGTGAAACATCCACAGCAGATCGGGGCGCTTCACCATAAAACCGATGCAGCGACGCTCGCTGGGATGGAAAACGCAGGCCCTTACCTTGCCGATGCGCTTCGTTGCCTTCTTCCCGCCAACAACGCGCAGCTTGCGAATATCGTGGCTGGTCACCAGTCTCATGCGGGCCATTATGCGTCCCTTCCCCAAGAAAAGGGCCGACGCTTCGCCGGCCCTTCAAAACGTTTGCTTTGAGCGTTGCCCTATTCGGCCGCTTCTTCTTCAGCAGGGGCCTCTGCGGGCTCTTCGGCCTCGGCGGGCTCGGCCGCTTCAGCAGGAGTCTCCTCGACGGGAGCGACAGCCTCGGCGACAACCTCTTCGGCGACGGGAGCAGCATCCTCGGTCGCCTTGACGGCGTTTTTGGCCACCTGGGCGGCAATGCGCTCACGAGCGGCGTCAATCTTGGCGCGCAGCTCGTCGTTTTTCTCGGCAAAAATCGGCTTCACGCCTTCAGCCTTGTCGCGCACGCGACCTGCGGCGATTTGAGCGCCCTGCGCAACCGCTTCGGCGGCCTGCTTGCCGCGCTCGGAAGCCGTAGCGTAGGCAGCCTGAGCGCCAGTCGCGACGTTGGTGTAGGCAACCTGAGCCTTGTCGGCGACCTTGTCGCACGTTTCCTGAGCATTCTGAGCGGCCTGACCGCAGAACTGCTGCGCGTCGGTTGCGGCCTGGGTGCCCAAGCCCTGGGCCTTGCCCCACGCGAGCTGGGCCTTGTCGGCGACCAAAGCGCGCGTCTCAACGCCCGCCCGAGGAGCGTAGAGCAACGCGACTCCTACGCCGACCAGGCCACCTGCCAAAAACATTCCGAGTTTGTTGCTCATGTCAGCCTCCTTGGATATGCGCCCGCCGACGCCTTGTTCCTTTATAGCGTTCTGCCATTATAGGAGAAAAAAACCACAACGTTTGCAGCGCGTTGCCATTATGTTGAAGCCGAAACAAAATGGTTGATTAAGAAAATCAACGCGAGAGAGTTGCGACGCCCACCAATCGAGCAATCGCGCCGTCTTCCTAACCAAGCACGAAGCCGACGATTTGGTCGAAATACATGAAATGCAGCATGGCGCAAAAGCCGTAGACGCCGGCCAAAAACCAAAACGCCGCATCGACCAAAATCTTGGGAAGCACGCGAACCCCTTTATCCATCAGGGGATATACCACCCAAACGATAAGCGTCGCGGCTATGGAGTACGCCATGGAATTCTGCAGGCACACCTGCCCCATGAAATTGAACGGCAAGGCGCGGTAATCCCACAGGTGGTAATCGTAATTCGCGGTGATGCCCGTGAAGAAGTCAATCGAGGTGCACACAGCCGCATTCGCGAGGAAGCTTATGCCCACTGCGGCAGGAAGGTTCTTGCATTTCTTCAGAATCCAACGGCTAAACGGATGCAACACGAGCACGATCATCACCAGCGCGATGCCCTCGGCCGAAAAGGGGAACAGCCACTGGTTCCAAAGCATCACATTGCTCGGATCATAATCGCCCATCACCAGCCCGAAGCGAATCAGCCAGCAAAAGCCGATCTCGGCCCAATGCCCCAGAAAAGAGAATGCGAAAAAGTAGATGAGCAGATCGCGCCAAAATTCCCACGCGCGAAGGCGCTTTCCCAAAGGAAGCTCCCAGGTATGCCCGCCCGCGATTTCGGCATAATCGTAGTCGCAGGAGAGCGTCACGCGAGCTGCGGGCGACGCGCACAAATACACAATCGCGGCAAGGGCCAAGACAGCCTGCAGCCAAAACGCGGTATTCGCCACAACCCAGCCGACGATGTTCGCGAAGGCGGAAATGGCCCCATTGCCGAAGAAATCCCAGGACAAAAGCCCATTGATGATGAGTATCGCGCTTGCGCATACCAAGCGGGCGCGACGCGAGCGAATCTGAATGAGCCAGGCGCACATGGCGGAGGCGCCGCATACGTAAATGCCCAGCACCATGGAGAGGTCGTAGCTAAAGCCGTTCGGATTCAAATACCCCGCAACCGCCAGGCACGAAAGAAGCATGCCTACGAAATAAAGTTGCACTGCCCGCAGGCCACGCGGCAGGCGCGGCAAATCCTTATGCCCAAACGGCATATAGGGCTGGGGATTTTCGATATGCGGAATGCGAACCTTCACGGCAATTCGGCCCCTTCTTCGAAATTACTCGTTTCCGTTGGCTCCCGCCAGGGTGACGCCCTCCTCCTGAAGCGCTATCAGCTTATCGAGCTCGCCCTGGTAGTACTCGCGCTCCTCGGGGTCGAGGGTGTCGTCAGCGAGGATTTCCTCAATCTGCTGTTTATACGGCACCGGCGGATCGGTGAGATACAGCGCCTGGGGAATGGAATACGACGCCAAGACGATGACGAACACCAGATTCATCACATTCTTGGGAATCTTCGCAAAAATGCGCTCGAGCATCGGATAAACGATCCAGCAGATAATCGATGCGGCGAAGGCGAAGCCCACACCGTTTTGCAGGCAGATCATGCCATTGAGGTTGAAGGGCATGTTCGAGTAATTCCACAGCTGAAGGTCGGCGTTGACGAACATTCCCATGATGTATTCGATGGTCACGCAAACCAGGCCGTTGATGACGAAGCTTACGGCATAGGCCACACCAGGGATTGCTATGCGCTCGCGGAGCTTCACGAACAGCGGATAGAGGGCAATCGCGATGATGACGACGGCCAGGCCCTCCATGGGGAACGGGTAGAACCAATCGCGCCAGAGCATGGTGTTGTTCAGGTCGATTTCGCCCTTGACGATGCCGGCGCGAATGAGCATGCAGAAGCCCGACTCCATCCAGTGGCCCGCCAGCGAGAAAAAGCAGTAATAGATGGCGATATTGCGCCAGAACGCCCACGAGCGCCGATTGATCTTCAGCTCTTCGTATTCACCGAGGGCGGAATCCTTGTCGATTCCGAACGGTTCCGTCAAATAGGCCTTGGTTTTCTTCGAGCGCCAGAAATAGAGGAACAAGACGATATCGAAAAGCGAAAGCAGTACGAAGAAGAAAGCAGTAAGGCCAAGATCGGCCGTTCCATTGACCGTAACGGAGGCATCTTTATCGGCCAAGATAAATGTGCGAACAAAGCCGACGGAAACGTTGAATGCCGAAAAGCACATGACGAAGGGACGCATGACCTTGAAGCGGCACCATAGCATCCACAGGGCGACCATCTCGAAAACGAGATTGAGCCAATCGACCAGGAGCGACGGCGAATAATTGATGAGGTCGCGCGAGGTGAACACGAGCAGTGCGATGGAGACAACGAAGTTGATCACGAAAAGAACCATGAGAAAGACCATGAAGCGCGGCATCTTCGGCCGCGATTGCTTCTCGGCTTTCTTCTGCGCCTTTTTGGCTGCCTTGGCGGCCTTCTTCTCGGCTTTGCCCATTGCAGCGGAACCTTTTTCCGTATCGTCCACAGCAACCGGCTGATCGCTCGCCATTTTCGGCATAATGTGCTCCTCGATAGTTACCACAATGAAATTGTTTCGTGCCTGAATTATAGCCGATGGCGGACGTTCATCACTAAATGCCGATTAGAGGCGGTCACTGGAGCCGCCGGCTCAGGGAAACGCCGAGGCCGTTTTGCCCCATTCGCTGCCGACCTCAGCGCTGGGAGTCGAGCCCACGACGTTCGCGGGAAAGCAGCGCCGCGTCCAATTCGCGTTGAGCGGTTGCGAGCGAACGCCTGGCCACGGCCTCGCTTTCGTAGCTTAGCTGCACGCATGCTTCGCGCTTCGCCCGATTGGCCCACGAAGTCTTTCCCACAAACGTCACCTCGCTCGGCGTTTCGTCGAGGCGCGCCTGCTCATCGATCGCCAGATGCTCGAGCAGATGGGCGGTTGAGGTATGCGCCGCCACGCTCATAAAAGTCTCGCCGCGATCGTTCACGCACGCATGGGAAAGAATATGGGGGAAGCGCGCAATCAAGTCGGAAACGAGTCCCGGCGAGGTAGCGCAAAAACGCTCGTCGGAAAAAACGACGTATGCGAGAAGACGATCGGGGCGAACCTCGATGCGCTCCATGCGGCAGGCCCATGCATGAAGGCGAGGTTCGGCGGCGCCATCGCCGCGAAGGACATTGCGCCCATCGAAGATACGCATGGGCATCATTCGGCAGACGTGGCGCCGCCTGGCGAAACGGCGTTCGAGCCAGGGCTATGTTCCTGGGAGGTTGATTCGAGGGCTTCGGAGACTTCCGCAAGCCGATCATCGTCCGCCGAAGAGGCCTCCACGTCAGCAGCATCGGCCGCAGCGGATGCCGCCTCGTCGCTCGCAGACGAGGAGCCGCTCTGGGCAGTCACCTCGGCAGAGCCGACCCTCGTGAATACCGTCTGCGAGCCATCGAGCTCGGTAATCGTGAGCGTATTCCTGTCTTCCGAGAACTCATACGAGCCGCCGCCCGAGAGCGTGCTGAAATTGAACGCGATTGTTTTCTCGTTCGTGTTGAGCGTATAGGCGAAATCGACCGAATCGGGCATATGGATTGCCTCTGAATCGATAGTCACGCTCGTTGGCGGGGTACCCGTCGTCCACTCTCCCTGGATGTCGGCGGCATCGTCGTAGCGAAGCCACGTATCCCATGCCCAAAACCCGGCGATTGCGGCCGCAACGAGCAGGACTATGCCCAACACAGAACCCAGGGCAATCAGGATTTTCTTGCGAAGGCTTTTCGCTGGTTTCTTCTTTTTTGGGGATCGTTCATCGCGCGCACCCGTTTCGCCATTGCGCGCTTGGCCCGCAGCCGAAACGCCCTGCGGAGATATTGGATTTCCAGGGCCCGCAGGAACCATGGAAGTCCAGCCACCGCCCGTTTCCTGACTCGAGGCGGCCTGAGCCTCCCTTTTCTGAGACGCCGCAGATGGGCGCGCCAGCTTCTTGCGCTTCGCTTCCTTTTTCTTGCGCGATGCCGCAGAGACTTTTCGCCCGAGCAATTCGCCCGCAGCCGATTCGGAATCGATTGCCCCATCGCCCAAGTCGAACGAATCGGCGGGCTCGAGCGGCTTAGCAGGTTTTGGGGTGGCTGGTTGCTGATTGGCGGGTTGCGAATCGGCAGGCTGCGGCTTGGCGGGCCTGGCCGCGGCAACGCGCATATTGGAAACCGAAGGGCGTTGCGCGGGTTGCTTCGGCTTTTCCTTTCTGAGCTTCGGCAACCTAACGCGCCTCCCTTCTCAAATTCATCACGCAGACCACGCCGCCCCGAAAATCGTCGCCTTGTCCGAATCCCCAAGAACCCAGCCATCGTCGGATTGGGCAATCGTCAGCAGAACGCGGGTAGTGCGCGGCTTCTGCCTCTCGAATGCGTCGAACAGGGCATCTTTCAAAGATTCGAGATACTCCTGTTCGTCGTCGCATTCAAGCGCGGCGCTCGCGACCGATCGGGCGAACGATTCGGTCGCCGCCGAGATGCTCTTCGACGTCACGTCCACATCAACCCAGGCCGTGCCGTTGTAGACGTCGATTTTGACGACCGTGCATTCGAATTCGGAACGCAAAAGCGCTGCGAGCGCGTCGGGCGTCACATCCAAATCGGAAAGGGCGTAGCTGTCGGCCGACACCCCCGCATCGTAGTCGTTGATGAACGACTCGACGCACGCGCGAAACTGCCCATCTTCGTCGTTCGCCAAAGAGTCGAGCACGCTTTGCACACTAGCCTTCGCCTCTTTTTCGACGGCCTCTTCCTCACTGGAAGTCTGCTTCGAGGAATCGGACCCATTCGAGGGAGAATCGGACAAGCGGGTATCAACGGGCTTCGACTGCGCGGCTCCGAGGGCTCCAAACCCAGCGTATGCCCCGATGAGCACAACGATTACCGCAACGACAGCGACAATCGTCGAACGCGACACCCGCCGCCGTCTTCCAGGGCGCCGCTCGGATGCGCCGTGCCGTTCGGGAGAACCCGATGCGCCGCCTTCCCGGATGGGCGCAATTTCAGGCGCCGGAGGCGGCGTGGGCGACGAATCTTCGCGGATGTCGTTGTCGTGATCGCTCATCGGGCCGTTTTAAACGCTTTATGCCTCGGCCTTGATGTATTCCATGCCCATATAAGGCACGAGAACATCGGGGACCTTGATGGAGCCGTCGGCTTGCTGGTAGTTCTCCAAAATGGCCGCCATGGTGCGGCCGGCGGGCAAGCCCGAGCCGTTGAGCGTGTGCACGTAGCGAGTGCCCTTGAAATTCGCGGGGTCGCGATACTTGATGTTGGCGCGACGTGCCTGGAAGTCGCCGCAGTTCGAGCACGAAGAAATCTCTTTGTAGGCGTTATAGCTTGGCAGCCACACTTCGATGTCGTAGGTCTGGCGCGCGGAGAATCCCAGGTCGCCCGTGCACAGGCTGATGACGCGGTACGGCAAGCCGAGCTGCTGCAGCAGGTATTCCGCTTCGGCCGTCATGCTTTCGAGCTGGTTGTCGGAGTCTTCCGGCGTCGCGAATTTCACCATCTCGACCTTGTCGAACTGATGCTGGCGAATGATGCCGCGCGTATCGCGGCCGGCAGAGCCGGCCTCTTCGCGGAAGCACGGAGTGAATGCCGTGTACCATTTCGGCAGGTCGGCGGCATCCAAAACTTCGTCGGCATGCAAGTTGGTCAGCGTGACCTCGGCCGTGGGGATAAGGAAGTTGTCGCCCGAAACGTGGTAGGCGTCGTCTTCGAATTTGGGCAGCTGGCCCGTGCCGAACATGGTCTTGCGCTTCACAACGACAGGCGGCCACCACTCTTTGAAGCCGCGCGAGGTATGCGCATCGAGGAAATAGTTGATGAGCGCGCGCTCGAGGCGGGCGCCAGCGCCGCCAAGCACGGTGAAGCGGCTGCCCGAGAGCTTATTGCCGCGCTCGAAATCCAAGATGTCCAGGTCGGTGCCAAGGTCCCAATGGGGCTTAAAGTCGAAATCGAACTCGCGAGGGGTGCCCCAACGACGGCGCTCAGGGTTTTCGGTCTCGTCTTTGCCGATGGGAGTTGCCGCGCATGGAATGTTCGGTGAGCCCACGAGGATATCGTTAAGCTTGGCGTCGACCGCTTCGCGCGCCGCGCTTGCCTCGGCGAGTTTGTCGTTGATCTCGCGGACCTTCTCCTTCGCCGCCTCGGCCTGTTCGCGCTGGCCAGCGCCCATCAGCTTGCCGATTTCCTTCGATGCGGCATTGCGCTCGGCCTGCAGGCTCTCTTCGACAGAGATCGCCGCACGGCGCTCCTCGTCGAGCTTGGCGAACAATTCGGCATCCCAATCGAAATTTCGATTGGCCATCGCCTCGGCGACGGCTTCCTGGTTTTCGCGAACATAGCGAATATCGAGCATGACCTGCACTCCTTCAAGCGACTGCGGCGCGGCTGCGGCGCGGCTCACATCTTCGGCTCGCGTTGGGTTTCCCGTGCGAGCGTTGCAAACGTATCGAGTCAGTATATCCCAATCGGAGCCTTGGGCCTGCCGCCAGGGCTTCGCCTGCGTGAAGGTTGCACAAGCGCACGCAAGTGGCGAGCCAAAAGCGAATGCCGAAGCAAAATCGCTGACTCGAGAGCGCCGCGATTGCGGAGGCAAGCGCGAAGTCGGCTTCGCGACAAAAGGACCCGACCATCCAGGAAAAACCCATTCGAGCATCGCCGATCCCAAGCCGCAACCGAATGCTCATATTGACGAGATGGACCACTCTCGCCTACCTTGGCGCTGCAATCGTTTAGAATCGGGAAAGCGCGCAGCAGCGCGCGTTCGTATCACGGGCTAGGAAGATCGCCATGAGCATAGATTCCCTGTATCACTTCTTTTTCGAATCGTTCGCCGGCGTTGGCATCCTCGTACTTGCCGGCCTCGTCATATCCGTCATCGTATGCGTGATTATGGAATGGCGCACGCGCCAGACGTTCAAAGACCGCGGCGAGATCGACGACGATGACGATTTCACATTCTTCGACGATGACGACGAAGATGAGGACTAATCCTTTTTGAGAAAATACTTGCGACGAAGGAAAAGCTGCGCTATAGTGTTTCCTCGCTTCGCAAGAAGCCACGCGGGCGTGGCGGAATTGGCAGACGCGTACGGTTCAGGTCCGTATGGGGGCAACCCCATGAAGGTTCAAGTCCTTTCGCCCGCACCACTCTAAAGCACGAGGCCAGGATGCAAATCCTGGCCTCTTTCTTTTTGCCGACACCTCATGCGGTACGCCAAAAAGTACGACGGACGTAAAAAAGGGGCCGAAACGGCCCCTTAAGCGTTCAGCATGCCCAGCAGATTCCGCACCGCCGCAGTGTCCTCGATGATTCGCTCGCGCTCCCAGCATCTCGTCGCCACCCCGCCTAATACACGATTCGGTTGGGCTTCCACGAGTAATTCGCCTCGACCATTCTCGCAGCGCCGTAATGCCTCACGAGGATTTCTTCGCCCGCTTTGAATTGGTCTATCGAACGTCCGACCTTCCCTGCGTACTGCGACTCGCAGAACCCCTCGCCGACGACGTCTTCTACCTCGATTTCCTCAGGCGTCAGATTGCATGACTCGTCCGAGCAGTTGAAAAGACGCGCCGTGAAGCTTCGGCCATTGCTGGTTATCTCGTATACCGCGTGGTCTTTCATTTCAGCCCGAACCCCCCATCATCGACAGCACTCATTCCAGCATCGCACAAATATGCAGATGGCGAGCAATATAGCGTCTCGACCCCCCATGCTCACGAGCTCATAACCGCCACCATAACCTTTGAGCACACAGAGGACTATCCCCTATAGACCTATGGCCGGGTTGCCCCGGCCATAGGTCGCCGCCCGAGCCGACGTATCGCGAACGGGCCGACTTCCCCGGCGGCAAGGGTT
>CAVHFS010000007.1:0-87310 GCA_963635715.1 Subdoligranulum sp. CAG:314
TACGGCACCGACGAGGGCGGCGACGCCTGGCAGCGCCACACCACCAAGGAGTTCGCGGCCAAGATCAACGGCAAGAGTCTCGCCAGGTATAAGCAGGGCACGAAGGCGACCTTGGTGGCTCCCAGCACCATCGGCGATGATCTGGTCTTCTGGCACTGGGATCTCGATAAGACCACGGGTCTGTACCCGATAGGCGACTACATCACGAATGAGGCCGCTTTCAATAACACGCTTACCTTCAAGATGCCGCAAAACGACGTGGACGCGGTTCCCGTATATGCCACGCGCGCTAAGAATGTGGGGGTGGCCATTGAGGCTCCTGCTGCCAGTGAGGCCCTGCCTGCGAGCGCCGGGGTCTACCGTCTCGATGGCGCGGGGCTTCGCGGGCCCTTCGACGCGGCCGTGACCTGGTACGAGGTCGCCTCGGACGGCAGCCAGACCAGGGCGTCCGGCGTGGCGAAGGCGGGTACCGTCTACGCGGCCGAGGTCTCTCTCGGCGGCAACGACAAGTACGGGCTCTTCTTCAGCTCGTCCATCTCCGCGCAGGACGTGAAGCTTATCGCCGGCTCTGGCTCAGGCTCCGTCCCGACGGTGGAGAGTGCTTCGGTCGACGCGGGGACTGGAAGGCTGACCATCAAGACGGGCGCGTTCGAGAAGACCGCCGGCGAGGCGGCCGAGACCAAGACCGGCACGGTAAAAGTCTCGTGCGAGGGCAAGAGCCTGCTGGGCGGCGACGGACAGGCCACGGCAGCGCTTTCCCTTGCAAGCAACAGCGATGCGGGCTCCCAGCCCCTTTCCGATGGCGGGTCGCTCGGAGAGGTTGAGGTTTCCTACGCTTACAGCGACGGCTCAGATAAGGTGACCATCACGGCGCCCCATGTTCCGGGCTACAACTTCTGCAACTGGGAGAATGTGGGGCCTGGCTGGATCAAAGACGACGTTGAGGGTATTGTCACGATTCCGGCCTCCGATCTGAAAAACGTTGACGTCTTGGTTGCTTACTACACTCCGACGGCCACCGGGCTCGAGGTCTCCCTCGACGCTCCCGTGGGCGGAAAGGAGCTGGCCACGGAGGCTGCCGACGTGAAGGGCACCTGCTCGGACGGCTCCGAGGTTGACTTCGCTCATGAGTTGGGCGTCAAGAGCTTCAAAGTGACCTGGTCGCCCGAGTCGGAAGACGGCACGGCCGACTACTCCACGACCTATACTGCGCTCGTCGAACTGTGCGACGCCGAGGGCGTCACGGGCGTCGAGAACGTCCTGGCCCAGAACGCCGTCGTGACCTGCGGCGGGGTGGCGGCTACCTCCGCCGGCTTCGTGGTGACCGACGGAAAGCTCTGCCTGGCCTTGGCATTCCCGGCGACCGACGCGGTGAAGGCTACGAGCGTGTCGCAGCCCACCGATGTGGAGCTTACCTTCGAGCAGGCCGCGGGCTACGCGGCCGAACAGGCGTCGCATCCCGACGCGCTGTGCTGGCCGCTGCCCAGTACTGTTTCCGTGACCCTTGAGAACGGCGAGGTCGCCGACGGCGACGTGACCTGGGAGATTCCCACTAGTTTCAATGCGAACGCCGCGGCCGCGCAGGAGATTCCCGTGCGCGGCACGGTGAGCATCGCCTACCCCGACGAGGTGGACGCGAGCGGCGTCTCCCTGGATGTGACCACGACCATCAAGGTCGCCGCGCCCTCGCAAGGCGGAAGCAACAACAGCGCTGCTTCAAGCACCGACAACGGCAACGGCTCGGCTGGTGCCGCATCCACCCTGGCCAAGACCAACGATTCCGTGCCGACGCTCGTTATGGGGGCAGTTGCCGGAATCGCGCTAATCGCCGTGGTCGTGGCCGTCGTAGCTGCCTTGTATCGACGGAAGCGCTAGGGAAGCGTTGACAAGTTCTGTCAGCCCCGCGTACACGGGGCTGACGTATGGAAAATCGAATAGCCTCATATTGTCTTTGCGCATCGTCGTGCTCTTCTGCGGGATATTCTTCGTCATATGCGTTCGCGCGCATTGCGGCACCGTAAAATACTTCAGTTAGGCAACGGGCGAGTAACAACGCCCCTTGGAAGCGAGCCGCACGGCTCGCTTCGTTAGAATCGACGGGTTCATGTAATCGCCACCGCGTTTTTTTTGCGCGGGCGGCGCGGCCAGGCTAAGCCCTGGAATAGAGATGCTGAAGGAGACGGCGTGCGCAACGTGTTTCGCGTGCTTGGGCGCGACCTGAAAAGAATCGCGAAGGCCCCGGCAAGCTGGGTCGTGCTCATCGTGCTCATCTTCCTGCCCTCCCTATACACGTGGTTCAACGTGGTGGGCTTTTGGGACCCGTATTCCAATACGGGCGATTTGAAGGTGTGCGTTGTCAACGAAGACACCGGCGCGGAAAACGACCTGCTGGGCGAGCTGAAGCTTGGCGATCAGATCGTCGATACGCTGCACGAAAATACCCAGCTCGGATGGGAATTCACAGACCGCGAAGACGCCATGGCCAAGATATCGTCGGGCGAGGCCTATGCGGCGTTCGTGATTCCCAGCGATTTCAGCGAAGATATGACGACGCTGCTCACCGACGATTTCCAGCAGCCCCAGCTTGAGTATTATGTCAACGAGAAGCTCAATCCAGTTGCCCCCAAGATTACCGATACGGGTGCCTCTACGCTCGACAACACCATCAACGACACATTCGTCTCGACGGTCTCTTCGGTCGTCGCCGAGGAAATCAACGAGAAAATCTCCGACTCGCAAACTTCCTTCGACACGTCAAAGGTGAGCATCGCATCGCAAATCGACGCGGTCAACGACGACCTCTCCGATGCGCGGAAAAGCGTCGGCGACCTTTCTTCGGCTTCGAGCGACGCAATCGCCAAAGCCAACGCCGCCAAGTCGTCGCTTTCCGACGCGCGCCGCGAAATCGCCGACATGGCGCTCGCCCTTTCCGAGGCGTCGGCGCTCGCCGGCGTTGTGAACAACGACTTGGCCGATTTCTCGGTGCAAACGGTCACGGCGCTGAACAAGGGGCTCACGCTCGTTTCCTCGGCGTCTTCGAACGCGAACTATCTCATCGGCGTGACCGCGGGCAAAATAGGCACCGCGCAGGGGAGTGTGGAAGGCGCCTGCACGGCTGCGCAGGGCGTTGTCGATAGCAATAAAGCGCTCGTCGAGCAGCTCGAGGCCATCGACATAAGCGCTTTGACCGAAGAGCAGCAGGCGGTCGTGAAAAGCACGATAGCCACGCTCAAGCAGGCCAACACGAATGCCGAGACGAACATCTCGTCGCTTTCCGCGCTTTCGAAAAGCATTGTGGTGTCGGCGAACGGCATCGCCGATGCGTCCAACAACATCAACAATTCGGTGAACGCGTCCATTGGCTATGTTACCGACTACAACAACAATCTCTCGGAGAACACCATCCCGGCGGTAAGCAAGGGCCTTGCGGGCATGGCGAGCACCACGGGGTCTTTGTCGGGAACGGTGGCGCGCCAGACTTCGCTCATCGACCAGGCGTCCATGGTGCTCGACCAGCTTATCTCGACGCTCGGCACCACGACGAGCGCCCTTAACGAAACCTCGGGCCTCATCGGCGATGTGCAGGGCGACATCGACACCGTTCGCACCGACCTCGTTGCCTTGGGAACTTCGGGCGTGCTCGACGAGCTTTTCGGCACGGATGGAACCCTCGATGCGGAAAAGATCGCCGACTTCATGCAGTCGCCGACCGAGGTTGAGACCGAGCAGCTGTATCCGCTGAATTCCTACGGTTCGGCCATGTCACCCCTGTTCATCAACCTCACGCTGTGGATTGGCGTGTTCATGCTCATGGTCATCATGCATCTCGAGGTCGATGAAGAGGGTATCAAGAACCTCACCATCGCACAGCGCTATATCGCCCGCGGCATCATCTTCGCCGTTATGGTGTCGCTTCAGGCCGCCGTATGCGTAACGGGGTGCCTGGCGCTCGGCGTGCAGGCGATAAACGTGCCGGCGTTCTACGTCACGGCCATTGCGTGCAGCCTCACGTATCTCTCGATTCAGTATGCACTCTCGGCCACGCTGCAGCATGTGGGCAAGGGCCTGTGCATCGTGCTCATCTTCGTGCAGATTCCGGGCGCCACGGGCCTTTACCCGGTCGAGCTCACGACGAGCTTCTTCCAGGCCGTCTATCCGGTGTTCCCGTTCACCTACGGCATCAACGCCATGCGCGAATGCATCTGCGGCTTTTACGGGAACGCATGGTTCGGGCTCATGGGCATGCTCGCGCTGTTCTTCCTGATATTTCTGGCCATCGGCGTGTTCGCGCGCCCGTATCTGGCGAACCTCAATCGGATGTTCGCCAAGCAGCTCGCCGAAACCGAAATTGTGAACTGCGAAGACGTGCAGCTTCCCGCGCGCCGCTACCGCACCTCGCAGATCATTCGTGCGATGAGCAACCACGACGAATTCAGGGTATATCTGGTTGAGCATTCGGAGCGCTTCATGCGAATGTACCCGAATTTCAAGCGCGGCGCCTGGGTCGTCGGCATCATCGTGCCCGTAGTCTTCACCATGTCCATGGCTCTTTTGAGTCCGGGCAAAAAGGTCGTGATTCTCACGGTGTGGCTCGTGTGGCTCATCGCGGTCATCTCGTTTCTCATCATCGTCGAGCACGTTAAAGACAGCCTCGAGCGGCAGGCGGCTCTTAACGCCATGAGCGACGAAGAGCTGCGCACGCTGTTCGCGGCCCGCAACGTCGTGTCGAGCGACCCCCATATCGAGAACGGGGCGCCGCTCGTCGGATTTGCCACGGGTGTTGCTGTTGGCCCCGAAGACGCCCATGTGCGCGTGCCCATCGCCTCGGTGACCGAAACTCTTACCGATGCGGTGCCATATGATGATGCAGCGGGTGTCGATGACGCGTGCGAAGACGAGCTGGATGCCATTCTGGAAAATTCCGATTCGTCCTGGGCGGACGACGCTGCGCCTGTTGCGCTCGACGACGGACTCAAGACGGATTACGACCTTTCGGGTCAGCCCGCCGATGATTTCGAGTTCGAGGAGGATTCGAGTAAGCGCCGCTGGGGCAAAAGGCGATCGAAGGGAGGCGATGGGCGATGAAGAAAGCCTGGCAGCTTTTTGTGGGCGATTTGAAGCGCCTGCGCGGAAACGTGGTCACGGCCATCATCGTGATCGGCCTCGTCGCTTTGCCCTCGATCTTTTCCTGGTACAACATGATTGCCGCGTGGGACGTCTTCGGAAACACGGGCAATCTGAAAATCGCCGTGGCAAGCGTCGATGAGGGCTACGAGAGCGACCTCGTTCCCGTGAACATCAACATAGGCGAACAGGTGACTTCGGCGTTACGCGCGAACAACCAGATAAAGTGGGTATTCACCGACAAGGAAGACGCCATAGACGGTGCGCGGTCGGGCAAGTATTACGCGGCCGTGGTGATACCCGAGAGCTTCAGCCGCGACATGATGACGTTTTATTCGGACGACGTGCAGCACGCGAAGATCGTCTACTACTCGAACGAGAAAAAAAACGCCATCTCGCCGAAGGTGACCGACCAGGGCGCCGATACTATATCGGTGCAGGTGAACCAAGTATTCGCCGAAACGCTCTCCGATACGGCCCTAAGCTTGGCGCAGGGTCTTGTGACCTATGCCGATAATGCCGACGTCGATAGCGGCATAGGGGATTTGGCCGACCATATGAACTCGCTTTCGTCGCAGATGACGAGGGCGGCTTCCATCATGCGGACGTATTCTTCGGTGCTCACGTCTTCCCAAGAGCTCATAAGCTCTTCGGCTCAACTGCTTTCGTCTACAAAGAGCTCCGCCGAAGAGGTTGCGGGGCAGGTGAGCGAGATGAAAAGCTCTGCCGACGACATCGCCGAAGCCATGCGCGTGTCCACGGCGGCGCTCTCGCATGCGCTTTCTTCGAGCTCCGATGAACTGCAGGACGTTTCGTCGCAGATAGATGCCGCTTTGGATTCGACTGACGCGACCAAGGAAAGCACGGCCGACGCGCTTAACGCCGCGGCCGATGGGCTTGGCGAGCAGTCTCAGAACTACTACGCGATGGCCGACGCCTTGGCGGGAATCGAAGACAGCGTCCCCGCTGACCAGAAGCCTTCCATCGTGGCGGCCGAGGCGCTGTTGCGCTCGACGGGCGACAATTTGCATACGCTGCAAATGCAGCTTTACGGCGCGGCCATGGATATGGATTATACCGACGATGTGTCCATAACGAGGGAGCAGATCGACCAGCAAATCGAAGAGGCGAAGCAGGCCGTTGCCGATGCGAAGAACTCCTACGACACGAATGTGAAGCCCCATCTCGATTCGCTCGTCTCTTCGGTGAGCGATGCAAGCTCGCTGCTCTCTTCGAGCGCGAAAAAGCTCGATTCGGCTGCGGGTTCCATCGCTGGCTCGGCGGGCTCTATCTCTGACGAGATTTCCCTGGCGAAAAAGAAGCTCGACGCCTCGGCCGACGCTCTGAGCGATTCCGCGAAAAAGCTCAGCGATCTGTCGAGCGAGATGAAGGAGGCGCTTTCGAGCGGCAACGTCGAGCTTCTGCGCGAGGTGCTTTCGGGCGATGCCTCGACGCTCGCCAAAGCCGTCTCGGCCCCCGTGCAGCTCGACCGCGAGGCGCTGTTCCCCGTTGAGAACTTCGGCTCGGCGATGTCGCCCCTCTATACCACGCTCGCGTTGTGGATTGGCGCGCTCGTTATCATGGTGACCATTCGTCCCGCGCCTTCCGAGCGCATCAAAGAGGAACTCGGGGGAATCTCGCTGCCTCAGCAATTCCTAGGGCGCTTCGGCGTCGTGTCGCTGCTCACGTTTGCGCAGGGCACGCTGCTCGCGTTGGGCAACATGCTCTTTTTGGGCGTGCAGGTCAACGATCCGCTGCTCTATATGCTGTGCTACTGGGTCGCGGGACAGGTGTTTGCTTTCATCATCTACACGCTGGTGCTTTCGTTCGCGAATTTGGGCAAGGCGATCGCCGTTATCTTGCTCATCGTGCAGGTTGCGGGCGGCGGCGGCGCATACCCGCTGTCGATTTTGCCGCAGTTTTTCCAAGACGTGAGCGCCTGGCTGCCAGCGACGCATGTGATCAACGCCATGCGCGCGGCGATGTTCGGCGTATACCAGGGCGATTTCTGGATAGAGATGGGCATCGTGCTTCTATACCTCGTGCCGTTCGCCCTGCTCGGGTTGGTGCTGCGCAACCCGACGATGAAGCTTATCAACTGGTACGTCGAGCAGGTCGAGAAATCCCATATCGCCTAAGGGGCGGGTGCTGCCGCCCTCGCAAAATGTACGTTTGTTGGGGCTGACGCCATGCTCGGCGGTCGCTGCTAGTATTGCGGCATGCAGATAGACGATACACGCGATACGAATACGGAAGCGGCTGGCGACGCCCAGGCCTCTCGCAACGAGCTGCCGCCGAGGCAGCGGGCATTGGTGCTCGGCATCATGATGGTGGGAACCACGGCCGCATGCGTTTCGCAGTCGATGATGATTTCGGCACTGCCCGCGGTGATGCACGAATTCGTGGTGAGCGCCGAGCTGGGGCAGATCATCACGACGGGCTATATCTTCACGCTCGGCCTCTTTTCGGCGATGAGCGCCTACCTGGTGAGCAAATTCGACGCGAAGAGGCTCTTCCTTTTCTCGATGATAGGGTTTGGCCTGGGGTGTTTGGCCGCGATTTTCGCGCCGAACTACCCAACGCTGCTCGTGGCGCGCGAGGTGCAGGCGATTGGGTCGGGAATCGCGCTGCCCCTCATACAGGTGGTGGCGCTTTCGGTGTATCCCAAAAGCCAATACGGCAAGGCCCTGGGGCTCGTGGGCATAATCATCGGCTTCGCGCCCGCCATCGGCCCGACGATTTCGGGTTTCATCATCGATCTGTGGGGTTGGCGCGCGATATTCGTGGCGCTTGTCGTGGTGGCTGCGGCGGTCGTTGCCTTCGCGATTCCGTTTTTGCCCGATGTGATTCGCAGGCCTAAAACCCACCAGCATTTCGATATGCCCTCGGCCGCGCTGTTCTGCGCTGGCTTCGTGCTCGTGTTCGTGGGCGTGTCGTTCGCCGAGGGAGCGGCGCACATCGGCTTCGCGCTGGCGGCTTTCGGCGCGGGTGTGGCGCTTTTGGCGGCATTCGCGCGCAGGCAGCTGCGCATACCCAACCCGCTGCTGAAGCTTTCCTGCTTTAGGAATCGCATTTTCTCGGTGAGCGTGGCCCTGGTCGTTTTGGGTCAGCTCGCGTTTCTTTCGGCGTCTATCATGGTGCCGCTGTTCGTGCAAGACGTGCAGGGCTATTCGGCGGCCGTATCGGGGCTGGTCATTTTGCCGGGCGCCGTGCTCCTGGGGCTTCTTAACCCCGTAACCGGTCGTTACTTGGACACGCATGGGCCGCGCCCCCTTCTGTATGCGGGCTGCGCGTTGCTGGTGGCGGGCACGCTCGCCTTCGTCGCATGCGATGCCGCCACGCCTGCATGGGTGGTAACGGTGCTCTACGGCGTGCGCATTTGCGGGGTGTCGTGCTTGATGATGCCCATGACGGCGTACGCCAGCAAGCAGCTGTCGGCCGACGATATGGCGCAGGGCACGGCCATCACCATGTCGTCGCGGCAGCTCATAAGCTCGCTTCTGTCGTCTATGCTTATTGCCGTGATGTCTGCCGCGTCGAGCAACGAGCTCGGCGTTGACGCGCACGGCTTCGGCGTGTCGTTCATCGTTCTCGCCGCAGTGATTGCCGTGGGCTGCATCGTCGGCGCCATCATGCTGCCGAAGAAGTGCCGCTAAAGGCGCGGCGTGGGCCAAAGGGACAAACTCCTTTGCCCCATTGAGCGCGACCCTGACGCGGGGGAGCGGACCCCGGTCTATTCTTCGAGCTGGCGGAATTAATCGGCGCTTCCCAAAGGCTTCAAATCGCCGAAGCCGACGTTTCGCTCCTCGGCGCGTCTGCGGCGCAGGCCCTCGATGACCACTTCCCCCACGTCGCCGATGGCGTCTTGATCGGCGGGCGCAAGTTTGGTCCAAAGAAGCGTCTCGGCCAACTCATTCGACTTTTGGTCGATGATACGCTCTTGGAGCTCGCCGTCTGCGGTGGCCACCACGAATACGGCTTTGCGGTCGTGCGAGCTTCCCATGCGCTTAACCCATCCGCGTTGCTCAAGGCGATCGACCGCCCGCGTGGCGTTCGTGGTGGGAATTTCGAGCGACTCGGCCAAATCGCTGACGCGCAGAGGCTGCGTGGACTCGCCAAGGCGCATCATCACGAGGCAGTCCGAGAGGGGCGCGCCGCATGCGTTTTTCAGGCCCTTTTCGATTTCAAGGCGCACGAGCTCTATAGATACGAGCGTGCGCGACGCGGGGTATTTTTTGGTGAACTCGCATGAAAGCGGGGGGTCGATTTCGGCGCCGGCGGCAATGGAGGCTTCCAGGATCTTTCGCCATGCTTCGTCGTCGGTGGGGAAGAGCTCGTAGAGCTGCTTCACCACGGCGGCGTTCACGTGCGCCACGTGCTGCTCGCCTTTCTCGGTCGCGTGGGCTTGGCGGAAACGCCTGTCGCCATCGCCGCCTTCGCGATATGCGAGGCCCTTATCCACGAGGGCGCTCGTGGCTTGCGAGACCACGTTCGCCTTCAGTCCCAAAAGGGATCCCAGCTCTTTTTGGGGAAGCCCGTCTTGGCCGGCAGTGAGGAGCTTCACCAAAACTCGGTATTGCGTGATGTTCAAATCGCTGGCATCTTTCAGCGCCGCGTCGAGCGCCTCGTGCGTCAGCTTGAAGGCGACGAAAAACGACGATCCGAATTTCGGCGTGTGTGCCATGGCTTCCTCCTAAGGCGAGCTTTGGGGCGCTTGCTCCGTCGGCTGATAATTCACGCGTGCAACAGAATATTTCAGGGATGAACTATACCGCATTTTCGGCTCGCCGAGGCGCCGATTAAAGCCGCCTTCCCAAAGCGAAAGCTATCCGCCGCGCGGCCGAAATCCGAGGCTTTTTGGGCCTACCTGCGACGATGGCTGGCAGGCGATTTTGCGTGCTCTTCGCAGGCACTTATCGCGACTGATTGCAAGGCTTTCCGCCGATTTCCGACACGTTTTTTTCTAGGCGAACGGCTTCATTCGAGACGACCTGCGTAAACACCATAATGTAGCGAGTTCAAATAACAATCACAAGATATAGTGGTTCCGATGGAGTATCATAGTCCCCGTCAAAGCCTGGCGCTTCTTTGGGCGATGAGCTAGGCAAACTCATTTCACAGACAGGCAAAAGGGCCATTTATTGCCACCCGCGGGATATGCGCGGGGTCGGCTTCAAGACGCAATATATACGAAGACGAGGCGAGGAGAGCACAATGAAGATCATCAAGCGCAGTGGTTCGGAAGTCACCTTCGATATCCAGAAAATCGTAAACGCGATTACCGCGGCCAACAGCGACGTGCAGCCTCATGAGCAGCTCACCGATGATCAAATCGCCTTGGCCGCCCATAGCGTTGAGTGGCTGTGCGGTCGCGCCGGCCATACTGTCTCGGTCGAAGAGATCCAAGACATGGTCGAGAACCAGATCATGGCTCTGGGACGCTTCGAGGTCGCCCGCCAATACATCATCTATCGTTATATCCAAACGCTGAAGCGCACCTCGAACACCACCGACGATAAAATCTTGGCGCTCATCGAATGCAACAACGAAGAGGTCAAGCAGGAGAACTCCAACAAGAACCCCACGGTGAACTCCGTGCAGCGCGACTATATGGCGGGCGAAGTCTCAAAAGACATCACCATGCGCCTGCTGCTGCCCCCCGAGGTGGTGGCCGCGCACAATGAGGGCATCATCCACTTCCACGATTCCGACTACTTCGCCCAGCATATGCACAACTGCGACTTGGTGAACCTGGAAGACATGCTGCAGAACGGCACGGTTATCTCGGGCACGCTCATCGAGCGCCCGCACAGCTTCTCGACGGCCTGCAACATCGCCACGCAGATTATCGCGCAGGTTGCTAGCTGCCAATACGGAGGCCAGTCTATCTCGCTCACCCATCTTGCGCCGTTCGTCGAGGTGAGCCGCCAAAAGATTCGCCGCCAGGTCTTCGACGAGATCAACACGCTGGGGCTTGAGGCGTCCCCCGAAAAGGTCAACGAGGTGGTGGAGGCGCGCCTGCGCGACGAGATTCGCCGCGGCGTGCAGACCATCCAATACCAGGTGGTCACGCTTATGACGACCAACGGCCAGGCGCCTTTCGTGACGGTGTTCATGTATCTCAACGAAGCGCGCAGCGAATCGGAGAAGCGCGATTTGGCCATGATCATCGAAGAGGTGCTCCGCCAGCGCTACGAAGGCGTAAAGAACGAGGCAGGCGTGTGGATTACGCCGGCGTTCCCCAAGCTCATCTATGCGCTCGAGGAAGACAACATCACCGAGGATTCGCCGTACTTCTATCTCACGCAGCTTGCCGCGAAGTGCACGGCCAAGCGCATGGTGCCCGACTATATCTCCGAGAAGAAGATGCTCGAGCTCAAGCTTTCCAAGGGCGAGAAGCCGGGCGAGGGCGATTGCTACACCTGCATGGGATGCCGCAGCTTTTTGACCCCCGACCGTTCGGGCAACGGCTACGACAACGTTGCGAACGCCGGCAATTACGAGCCGGGCAAGCCGAAGTACTACGGCCGCTTCAACCAGGGCGTCGTCACAATCAACCTGGTCGACGTGGCATGCAGCTCGCATGGCGACATGAAGAAGTTCTGGGAGATCTTCGACGAGCGCCTTGAGCTGTGCCATACGGCGCTCATGTGTCGCCACAACCGCCTGAAGGGAACGCTCTCCGACGCCGCCCCCATTCTGTGGCAGTACGGCGCGCTCGCTCGCCTGAAGAAGGGCGAGCCGATCGACAAGCTTCTCTACGGTGGCTATTCGACCATTTCGCTGGGGTATGCGGGCCTGTACGAGTGCACGAAATACATGACGGGCCACAGCCATACCGACGCCGACGGCACGCCGTTCGCGCTCGAGGTTATGCAGCACATGAACGACAAGTGCACCGAGTGGAAAGAGGAGAGCAACATCGACTTCTCGCTGTATGGAACGCCGCTCGAGTCGACCACCTACAAGTTCGCGAAGTGCCTGCAGCGCCGCTTCGGCGTGATAAAGGGCATCACCGACAAGGGCTACATCACGAACAGCTATCACGTGCATGTGTCCGAGCAGATTGACGCCTTCGACAAGCTGAAGTTTGAAAGCCAGTTCCAGCGCCTGTCCCCGGGCGGAGCCATCAGCTATGTTGAGGTTCCCAATATGCAAGACAACCTGAAGGCCGTTGTGCGCGTGATGCAGTACATCTACGACAACATCATGTATGCCGAGCTCAACACGAAAAGCGATTACTGCCAGGTATGCGGCTACGACGGCGAGATAAAGATCGTCGAAGACGATGGCAAGCTCGTGTGGGAATGCCCGAAGTGCGGCAACCGCGACCAGGAGAAGCTCAACGTGGCGCGTCGCACGTGCGGCTACATTGGCACCCAGTTCTGGAACCAAGGGCGCACCGAAGAGATTCGCGACCGCGTGCTGCATCTGTAGCACACCGAAAATCGCAGCCAATGAGGGGCCATCGCAAACGCGGTGGCCCCTATTCGTATAGCGGGATGCAGTTGTTCGGAATTACCAGACAACTGCGGCTGATAGCAAATCGCGCGATGCCGATTATTGATTGCGATGCGGTCCCAAACTTCTTATTGCTTCTTGGAACGTCCCGCGAATACGAGCGCCATTGAGCAGAGGGCCGCAATGGAAATCCCCACGAGCACGTAAAAGGCCATTTGCGTACCTGCGACGGTCCCGGCTACGAGGTCGGCCGATTGGCTCTGCGAGGCGTTCACGATGGAGGTCATGGCGGCGGTGCCGAGCGCGCCACCGAGCTGCTGCAGCGTGTTGAAGGTGGCGTTGCCGTCGGTTTTTCGCTCAATGGACAGGTAGCTCAGGCCGTTGGTGATGGAGTTGGCCGCCGAGAACCCTTGCGATATGGGGATAAGCAGGTAAATCAGGGCAAAGACCCACGGTTCGGCGCCGATGGAGATGCCCGCATACAGCGCAACCGCCGCAAGCTGGCAGAAGGAGCCGAAGATGAGCGGGCGCTTCGCTCCGAACACGTCGAGGATTCGCCCGCCGAGCGGGGCAAGAATCGCGCCGATGATGCAGCCAGGCAGCAGCAGGCATCCCGCGCCGAATTCGTCCTGCCCGTTTACCACCTGGCCGTAGTAGGGGAGCAGATACCCAAGGCCCAGCACGATGACCTGCAGCAGAACTATATAGACGACGCTCGCCGAGAACGCCCTGCTGCGAAAGATATCGATGCGAATGAGCGGGTTGTCGCTGCGCTTCGACAGCAGCGCGAAGGCGGCGATGAGCGCGACTCCAGCCAGCAAAAGCCCCAAGACCTGCGCGCTGAGCCATCCAGCGCTGCTTGCCGCGCTGCTCGCGAAAACGAGGCACGTGAATGCGCCGGAAACTGCGATGAACTGCGGAATGCTGAACGAAACGCGCTCGGTTTCGCTTACCTGCCGCAGTGAGGCGAACCCCGCCACGGCAGAGCAGACCAGAAAAGGCAGGAGCACCACGAAAATCTGCCGCCAGCCCCACAGCGTGACGATAAGCCCGCCGACCGAGGGGCCAACCGCCGGAGCCGTTGCGGTGATGAGCGTGGCGATTCCCATCATGAGGCCCATTTTGTCGAACGGCGCCTGCTCGATGACGATGTTGAACATGAGGGGAAGCGCGAGCCCCGTGCCGACTCCTTGCACCAGGCGCCCCGCAATGAGCACGGAAAACGCCGGCGCTGCCGCGCATGCGATGGTGCCGGCGGCAAAGCAGCAGATGGCGACGGCGAACAGCGTCTTGTTTCTGAAGCGGCGCTTGAGAAACGACGACAGCGGCATGATGGCGGTGAGCACGAGCAAATACCCCGTGGTGACCCATTGCACGGTTGCGGTGTCGACGCCGAATTCGCTCATAAGCGAGGGAAACGTGATGTTCATGGCCGTTTCGACCACCACGCCGGAAAACGACATGATTCCGCAGGCGATAACAGACAAGATAAGACGCGCATCAATGCGTCGGACGAATGCTTCTTTCATATTGTGGATGCTTTCGGTTCTAAGGCGGGCCGCCGATATGCGACGTGCGCAGTGTAGGGCAGCATTCGAGTGGGGGCGGGAAGTTCCACGAATTGACCCCAATGTTTTTCGAAATTGCACACGTGCCATGCAGTGCCCCGTCGAGCCCCGCCGCGCCCCGCCTGCGGCGCGTGCCGCCGATTGGCTGCTCGCGTCCGCCTCGTCGCGCCCTACGCGGGGTTTTCGTGAATCATGATGTGCTTCACTTCCGAGAAATTGCTCTCGACGGCGTTGTGCGCGACTTCCGCTATCTCGTGGGCCTGCGAGAGCGGCAGCGTGCCATCCACGGCGATTTCGGCATCCACATAGACGCGGTTGCCGAATTTGCGGGTATGCAGCATATCGACGCGCACAACCCCGCCAATCCCTTCGATGCACGCTTCGATTTCGCGCTCGAATTCCCGCTCGCACGAGGTATCGGTCATCTTGCTCAGGGCATCTTTGGACACGTCGAAGGCGACCTTCAAAATGACGAGGCAGATGATAAGGCTCGCCGCTGCGTCGCCCGCGCCGAACCCCGCCATGCTCGCGCCGATGCCCGCAAGCGCGCCGATAGAGGAAAGCGCGTCGGAACGGTGGTGCCAGGCGTCGGCCATAAAGGCGCTCGAGTCCGCGATGCGCGCCCAGTGCCGCGTATACCAGAACATACCCTCTTTAACCGCGATGGAGACGACCGCAGCGACAAGGGCGATGGCCCCCGGCGTCGTAGCGCTCGCATACGAGCGGGTGGCGATCGATTCGAGGCTTGCGTAGCCGATGCCGATTCCCGTGAGCGCGAGGATGATGCCAAGCGCGAGTGACGCCACGCATTCGAAGCGCTCGTGGCCATAGGGGTGGCCGTCGTCTGCGGCGCGGTCGGCCAGGCGCACGCCTACGAAGGCGATGGCGGTGGCGAATACGTCGGAAAGCGAGTGCACGGCGTCGCTTATCATGGCGGCGGAATTGCCGAGGATGCCCGCGATGAGCTTGAACGCCGAAAGCGCCACGTTCCCGACGATGCCCACGAAGGCGAGCTTCTTCGAAATGGATGATTTGTCGGGCGTGGGCGCTTCGTTTTCGCGCTTCGAGCGTGCTGCGAAGCGCTGCTTCTTCTGCGCGTTCGGCGTCGCATTCAGCGTGCTGGCTTCGATGATGGCTTCGGTCATGGTGAACCTCCCAAATTCGCGTGTTTCCTCGGCTCTTCGGGCGGTTCTCCATCGAAAGAAAACGCGCCTGCGGGGCGACTACTGTCCCGCAGGCGCGTACGTCTGCTGCCATATGGCCCGGCTCCATGGCATGCGCCACGGCCTGATCAGTTTGCGCTGTTGAGCTCGCCTCGCCGCGGCGGGCGAAGCAATGCAGTGCAAAGAGCGCCCCTATTGTATGCGAGGGCGCCCCAGTAAGTCTTCAGTAACTTCAAGATGTGGCGAAACTGTGTTTGAGCTGGGGATATATGAACGAATGCGCATATGTGTTCCCTACCTGTTTGCTGCGCGCGCCCGCCGATTTTCGGCATTGCGCCGAGGGCTGTTTTGCTATGGTAGGGCGAGAAATGAAGCGGGAGATTAAGGCCCGCGCGACGTGAGGAGCCTCGCTGTGAACTACTCTGCCATCAAATATTGCGACATCGCCAACGGCGAAGGCGTTCGCACATCGCTGTTCGTCTCGGGCTGCCGCAGGCATTGCCCGTTTTGCTTCAATGGCGAGGCATGGCGCTTCGATGCGGGCAAGCCCTTCGATGCGGCGGTTATCGATGAGATTCTGGAAAGCTTGCGTGCGCCGTTCTGCGATGGCCTTACGCTTTTGGGCGGCGAGCCCATGGAGCCCGAAAACCAGGCTGGCCTGGTCGATTTCGTCGAGCGCGTGAAGCGCGAGTTTCCCGATAAAAGCATCTGGTGCTATACGGGCGACACGCTCGATGAACTTGAGCCTGGCGGGCCCCATTTCACAGATGTTACCGATCGCTTGCTCGCGTGCGTCGACGTGCTGGTCGATGGGCCGTTCATCAACGACCTGCACGACATAACGCTGCGCTTTCGCGGCTCTTCCAATCAGCGCGTCATCGACATGAACGCCACACGCGCGCGTTCTGCCGAGCTGAAGGTCAAGCCCTCGCAGGCGGTCGTTTTGTGGCAAGACGAAGAGGTCTACGCAACGCATTCCATGCGAAACGATGCCCCTGAGTACTTCCAACACGGGTAGGCGGCAGCGGCGTGCCTTTGGTGGCTTCGCTCGGCAAACGGCTTTATCGGCGTTTCGGCGGCTTGAGGCGTGCGCGGCCTGCGCCGAGCGCTACAATGGGCCGGTTCATGTTTCGAGCGAGAAAGGGCGCCAATGGCGAGCTACGATTTCGAAGGCCATATCACCAGCATTCCCGACTATCCGCAGCCGGGCGTCATCTTCAAAGACATCACCACGCTTCTTAAAGAGCCCGAGGGCTTTCAGGCGACGATCGACGCTATCGCCGACCATTTTAAAGATACGGGCATCACGAAGGTCGTGGGCGCGGAGGCCCGCGGCTTCATGATTGGCGCTCCCGTTGCCTATCGTTTGGGCGCGGGCTTCGTTCCCGCCCGCAAGCCGGGCAAGTTGCCGCGCGAGACGAAGAGCGAGGCCTACGAGCTGGAATATGGCGTCGACAGCCTCGAGATGCACACCGATGCGCTTGACGAAAACGACGTCGTGCTCATCGTTGACGACCTGGTCGCCACGGGCGGCACGGCGGTTGCACAGGCCAAGCTCATCGAGCAGTTCGGCGCGAAACTCGCAGGCATGGGCTTTCTCATGGAGCTCGATTTCCTGAACCCTCGCGAGGCCATCGCGAAGGCGACCGATGCCGAGGTCTTCAGTCTCGTCCATGTGGAGTAACGGCACGTTTGATTCGCCCTTTATTTGGGAAAACGTTGAGGCTCGTCCTGCATATGCGGAGCGAACCTCATTTTTTGTGGCGGATGAGCTTTGCCGTTAGGGTGGCGTTTCCTTAGAGCTTCCATGGGGCGATACCTTTCACCACGACGTCTTTGGCTCCGAAGAAATTGCGCAGCTTGAAGCTGATCTCGTCGTCGTAATGCAGGCCCTTCTCCAAGACGAGCACTTCGCCCCAGTCGCCCTCGTGCACGCCGCAGCCCGCCGCCTTGAGCTTCTCGGCTTCGCTTTCGCGCACGAAGCGCGTGGCGAGCTCCGTCACGTCGGCGCAGCATCCCGTAGCGCTCGCCGTTTCCACGGCGATGGCCACGTAGCCTTTCTTCTTCATGTAGGCGATGAGTTTGTCGTCATAGGCAATGTGCACGGGTGCCGTCCTTTCGTGTGGCGCACTAGTGTATACCAACCAAAACCCAGGCGAGGCCGCGCTTTCCGTGAGCGACTCGCGAACGCCTGCGACCGATTGCGTTATGGAATATTCGCCTGCCCCTTCGCCGCAGGAAAATTCTGCTGAGCGGGAAAGTGTCTCTTGGTTTACGATTAGCCGCACGATACTTTTATGCGGGAAAAGACGACGGCGAGCGCGCGTGCGCGAGACGGGGGAGATATGTTCGACAAACGCCTGCTTTCCATGGTGCCGGGCGCCATCAAATACATCGTCGCCGACGTGGCGCTGCAGTGGGCGGCGCTTATCTGCAATATCGCGCTGTTCATTATGATCGGCTCGTTTTTGCAGGCGACGTTCGAGGGCCAAGCCACGGCCCAGGTGGCCCTTGGCGTGCTCGCGGCGTCGATCGCCGCCATCGTGGTGCGCATGGCATGCCAAACGGCGGCGCTGCGCATGGGCCAGCGGGCGGCGGCCAAGGCGAAATGCGCCGTGCGCCAGCAGGTCTACGACAAGCTCGTGGCGCTTGGGCCCGCGTACAACGAGACCGTGGCCACCAGCGTGGCCGTGCAGGTAAGCGTCGAGGGAACCGAGCAGCTCGAAAGCTATTTCGGCCAATATCTGCCGCAGCTGTTCTATGCGGTGCTCGCGCCCGTCACGCTGTTCGCGGCGCTCGCTCCGCTGTCGCTTCCCGCCGCCGTGGCACTGCTTGTCTGCGTGCCGTTCATTCCCGCCTCAATCGTGGCGGTGCAGAAAATCGCGAAGCGCACCATGCGCAATTATTGGGGCAGCTACACCGATCTGGGCGGCATGTTTCTCGAGGCTATCCAAGGGCTCACCACGCTGAAAATCTACCAGGCCGACGCCGCCAAGCATGCCGAGATGAACGAAGCGGCCGAAGGTTTTCGCAAGGCCACCATGCGCCTGCTTTCCATGCAGCTGAACTCCATCACGATGATGGACCTGTTCGCGTTCGGCGGCGCGGCGGTGGGCATCATCGCAGTTCTGTGGCAGTACTCGGTCGGCGCCGCGACGTTCGCGGCAGCGTTTTCCATCGTTTTCCTCGCAAGCGAGTTCTTCATTCCGCTGCGCACGCTGGGGTCGTTCTTCCATACGGCCATGAACGGCATGGCGGCGGCCGAAAAGATGTACACGATTCTCGACGCCCCCCTGCCCAAGGGAGGCACGCGCGCGGTTGACCCCCATGCGGCCGACATCGAATGCAAGGGCGTGGGCTATTCCTACGACGGCGAGCGCCAGGTGCTCGGCGGGGTGGATTTCTCGGCTTCGCGCGGAAGCTTCATCGGTGTGACGGGCGAAAGCGGTTCGGGCAAATCGACGCTTGCGGGAATTCTGTCGGGGGCCAATGCCCGCTATTCGGGCGAGATTTCCATCGGCGGCATCGATTTGCGCGATATATCGGCCGAATCGCTGCGCGAGACCATCACCACGGTGCCGTTTTCCAGCTACGTGTTCAAAGGAACGGTGCGCTCGAATCTGCTGCTCGCCAAGCCCGATGCGAGCGACGTTGAGCTGTGGGGCGCGCTTGCGAAGTGCCGCCTGGCCGGCTTCGTGCGCGAATCGGGCGGGCTCGATATGGAAATCGCTGCCGAGGGGGCGAACCTTTCTGGCGGCCAGCGCCAGCGCCTCGCGTTCGCGCGCGCCCTTCTGCACGATGCGCCCATCTACGTATTCGACGAGGCGACGAGCAATATCGACGCCGAAAGCGAGGCCGCCATCATCGCGGCGGTGCGCGAGCTCGCGGGCGAGCATACGGTGATCATGATTTCGCACCGCCTGTCGGCCATCGAGCATGCCGACGAAATCTACGTGCTCGAGCATGGCGCGCTGGTGGAGCGTGGCTCGCATGCCGAGCTGCTCGAAGCGAACGGCGCCTATGCGAAGCTGTGGGAGCAGCAGTCGGGCCTCGAGGCGCTCGCCGCGAAATCCGCCGACGAGGCCGAGGAATTCGGCGCCCCAACGGCGGCCGATGCCCGCGAAGCGGCCTCGCGTAAAGCGACCCAGACGGCGCCCTCGCCGCGCACATCGCGCTCGGGCTTGAGCGTCATGATGCGCCTCGTCGGGCTTACGCGGCCGTTGCTTCCCGTGATGGCGCTCGCCGTTGCCTTGGGCGTGCTCGGGTTTTTCGCGGCCATATTCCTCACGGTGTTCGCCGCGTATGGCCTGCTGGGCTTGGCGGGCGCGGGCGTCGGCCTGCCGTTTGGCCTCGCATTCGCGGCCGTGGCGGCATGCGGCATCGTCCGCGGGCCGCTTCGCTATGGCGAGCAGCTGTGCAACCACTATCTGGCCTTCAAGATTCTGGCGCTCGTGCGCGACCGCGTTTTCGGGAAAATGCGCACGCTCGCGCCCGCGAAGCTCGAGGGCCGCGACAAGGGAGACTTGGTCTCGCTGCTCACGAGCGACATCGAGTTGCTCGAGGTGTTCTATGCCCACACGCTCTCGCCCGCGGCGATCGCGCTTATCGTATCGGTCTGCATGGTGGCCTTTATAGCGACGCTCTCGCCAGTGCTGGCCGCCTATGCCGCGTTCGCGTATGTCGTGGTGGGCGTGGCGGTGCCGTGGATTTCGTCGAAGGCGAGCGGAACGGGCGGACGCGCGGTGCGCGACGCCATCGGCGAGATGAACGCGTTCGTGCTCGACAGTTTGCGCGGCCTGCGTGAAACGCTGCAATTCGGCCGCGCCGCCACTCGGGCGCGCGAGCTGGGCGAGCGCATGAGCGGCCTTACTCGCGCCGAGGCTCGCCTGAAGGGGCGCAGCGCCGTGGCCATGTCGGCCACCGGAGCGATCGTGTTGGCGCTCGATATGGGAATGCTGCTCGCCTCTATGCATTTGGCGAACTACGGCCTTATCGATTTCGGCAGCGCCTTGGTGGCAGCGGCGGCGCTCATGTCTTCGTTCGGGCCCGTTATCGCGGTGGCGAATCTGGGCTCGACCTTGCAGCAGACGCTCGCCTCGGGTGCGCGCGTGCTCGACGTCTTCGACGAGGCTCCGCAGACCGAAGAGGTGCGCGACGGAATCGAACTCTCCGATTTCTCGGGCGCATCGGCTCACCGCGTAGACTTCTCGTACGCGAGCCAGCGCGTGCTCTCGAATGTGGATTTGCATATTGAACCTGGTCAGGTGGTGCGCATCGCCGGACGCTCGGGCTCGGGCAAATCGACGCTGCTCAAGCTGTTCATGCGCTTTTGGGATGTTGAGCGCGGCATCATCGAGATTTCGGGCCACGATATTCGCCGCGTGAATACGGCCAGCCTGCGCAGCGTTGAGGGCTTCATGACACAGGAGACCCATCTGTTCATGGGAACGGTGCGCGACAATCTGCTCATCGCAAAGCGGGATGCGACAGATGACGAGATCATGGCCGCCTGCGAAAAGGCTTCCATCGCCGATTTCGTGCGCCGTTTGCCCGCTGGTCTCGATACGCAGGTGGGCGAGCTGGGCGATTCACTCTCTGGCGGCGAGCGCCAGCGCCTGGGGCTCGCGCGCGTGTTCCTGCATGATGCGCCCTTCGTTTTGCTCGACGAGCCTACGAGCAACCTGGATGCCCTCAACGAGGCGGCGGTGCTGCGGGCGCTCGCCGACAATCGCGAAGGCAAAACCGTGGTGCTCGTGAGCCATCGCCCGAGCGCCGCGGCCGTGGCCGATGTCACCTATTCGGTTGAGCACGGCCGCCTCTCGTAATCTTCTTGGGTCAAAGGGACGGTTCCTTTGACCCGCCTTCGGCCCAAGGAGGAGAACCCCTCTGGGCCATGCCTTCCCATAGCCAACGCCAATAAGTAACCATTTGCTAACAAAGCGTAGGGATGATATAAAAGTAACCTACAGCAAACTGCTAGGGAAGGGTTTCTTATGCCTGGTGAAAATAAGAGTGCAGCCGTGGCGAACAAATGCGATGCGTATTTGCGAACGCGAGATTTGACGAAGGCCTATGGCGATGGCGATGCGCGCATCGAGGTGCTTCGCGGCATCGATGTGGAAATCGCCCGCGGCGAGATCTGCGTGCTTCTGGGGCCTTCCGGCTCGGGTAAATCGACGTTTCTGAATCTCATCGGCGGATTGGAGGCGGCAGACGGCGGCGCCATCGAAGTGAACGGCGTCGGCATTTCGGCCCTGAGCGAAAAGCAGCTCGGCGAGTACCGCCGCCGCGAGCTCGGGTTCGTCTTCCAGTTCTACAATCTCGTTCCCGACCTCACCATTCGCGAGAATATCGAGGTCACGGCCCATTTGTCGAAAAATCCGCTGCCGATAGACGATTTGCTGAAGTCGCTGGGGCTCTATGAACATCGGGGAAAATTCCCCCGGCAAGTCTCTGGCGGTCAGCAGCAGCGTTGCGCCATCGGGCGCGCGCTCGTGAAAAACCCCGGCCTGCTTTTGTGCGACGAGCCCACGGGCGCGCTCGACTATAAAACGTCGAAGGAGATTCTCGCGCTTATGGAGCAGGTCAATCGCGATTACGGATGCACCATCGTCATCGTGACTCACAACGACGCCATCTCTCGCATGGCGAATCGCGTGTTGCGCCTGCGCGACGGCATGCTGGTGGAAAACGAGCTGAACGTGGCGCCCGTGGCCGCAGCCGATCTTGAGTGGTAGGCCGGCCATGAGTCCCCTTGCGAAACGGCTTCCGCGCGAGCTGCGCAACAACATCGGCAAATACCTGGGCATTTTCCTGCTGATGAGCGTGTCCATCGCGCTCACCTCGGGGTTTTTGCTGGCGGCGCATTCCATTACGGTGATCATCGACGAGATGCCCGAGAAATATGTCATCGAAGACGGGCGCTTCACCACGGCATTCCAGGCGAGCGGCGAGCAGCTCGATGCCGTGCGCGATGCCTCCGACGGCGCAGGCGGCATCGAAATCTACGAGAACTTCTCGTTCGATACGAACTTCAAGAAAGTCGAAGGCGACGACGGGCGCGGCAAAGTGGTGCGCGCCTACGAGCATCGAACGCACGTAGATTTGGCGGCTTATGCCGAAGGCGACGTGCCCCAGGCCGCCGACGAAGTGGCAATCGACCGCGTGTTCGCCAAGAACAACGACATACATGTGGGCGATGCGGTGACGCTGAACGGCCGCGAATACACGGTCGTTGGCATTATGACCACCGCCGACAACCAGGCTCTGTTCCAGAACAATTCCGACTTCACGCTGAACACCTTGGGCTTCGGCGTTGCCGAGCTTTCCGACGATGGCTTCGCGGCGCTTGAGTCGGATGGCTTCGATCCCGACTACACGTATTCGTACCGCTTCGGCGATCGCTCGCTTACGGTTGCCGATCGCGCCGACGTTGAGAAAGATATGCTGAGCGGCCTGTCCGATGCGGGCGCGCGAGTGAGCGATTTCATCGACGTGGACGCGAACCAGGGCGTTGGCTATGCGGCCGACGACGTCGAAGGCGATTCCTCTATGTGGATCACGCTGCTCTACATCATCATCGCCATCATGGCTTTCGTGTTCGTGGTGCTCACTTCGGCGACCATCGAAGAGGAAAGCGCCGTCATCGGCACGCTTTTGGCAAGCGGGTACAACCGTCGCGAACTCGTGCTGCATTATTTGGCGCTGCCGAGCTTCGTGGGAATCTCCGCGGCGGTGCTGGGCAATGTCGTAGGCTATACGCTTATGGGTCAACCCATGCAGGGGATCTATTACGGCTCGTACAGTTTGCCGCCCTATTACGCCACGTGGAGCTGGGGTGTATTTGCCCAGACCACGGTCGTGCCCGTGGCGGTGCTCATCGGCGTCACGCTTTTGGGGCTGGTGCGCAAAATGGGCTGCACGCCGCTGCAATTCCTGCGCCACGAAACCAGCAAGGGCGGCGTGAAGCGCGGCTTCGCTCTGCCCGAGGGCCTGGGGTTCGTCGCGCGCTTCCGTTTGCGCGTGTTCCTGCGCAACCTGGGCAACTTCGCCACGTTGTTCGTGGGCATTGGGTTCGCCAGCATGTTGCTGCTGTTCTCGCTGGCCATTATGCCTACTATGATGCATTTCTCCGAAAACCTGCGCAACAACGTGGTCGCGCAGCATCAGTATTCGCTGAAGGCGCCGTTGGAGCTTGCCGGCACGCAAGACGAACGCGATTCGTGGGCGGCCATCGAAAAGCTGCAAGGCGTGGAGCCCGACAAGCTCACGGCGGCGGAAGATGCGGCCGACGAGCTGGAGAATCGCGCCGATGTGCTGCAGGATGCGGCCGATAGCCTGCAGGCATCGCCAAGCCTCGGCGCCATGCAGAAGGCCCAAGACGCCAAGGCGGATTTCGATGCGGCGCAAAATGCGCTTTACGACGCGCTTGACGCCATCGCCGCCGATTTGGGCATGACGCGCGACGACGTGCTCGATTTGGTGGAAGACGCCGGCGATGTTGACACCGACGACGACAACGTGCATCCGGTGAACACCGTCGACAACGGCCAGGCGAAAATCGACCAGGCCGAGAAATACGCGGTGTATTCGCTCGAGTACGACCGAGGCGGCGATTCCGGAGTCGAATCCATCACCGTTTACGGCATATCGGAGAATTCCCGGTATTGGCAGCATATGAACGTGGGGAATGGCTCGGTGGTATTCGGCGGCGGCCTCATCGACAAATTCGGCTTCAACGCCGGCCAGCAGATAAGCCTCTACGACAAATACGAAGACGAAACCTATGCGGTCACCTTCGCCGGCGACGGCTTCGTATGGGGTTCGAAGTCGGACATGGCCATCTATATGAGCCTGGACGATTTCAACGAGATGCTCGGAAACGATGCGGCATATTTCAACGCCTACGCCTCCGACGAGGAGCTGCAGCTCGATTCCCGCTACCTGGCGAGCGACTTGACGCCCGCCGACATGGACGCTATTGGGGATCAATTCGTGAACATGATGGACGGCATGATTGGCATGCTGTTGGGGCTTTCGGCCTTCATCTTCTTGGTCTTCATGTACTTGCTCACGAAGTCGGTCATCGACCACAGCGCGCGCTCCATCAGCTATATGAAGGTCTTCGGCTACCGCGATGGCGAAGTGAGCAGGCTTTATGTGCGCTCCATCACCTGGTGCGTGGTGGTGTCGCTCATCGTGCTGCAGCCGCTCATCATTTCGCTGCTCACGATGATTTTCAGGGCCATGCTCATGGATTACAGCGGCAACATCGAGATCTTCGTGCCTATGGCATGCATTGTGGAAACCATCCTCATTGGGTTCGCCACGTATTTGGTGGTGGCGCTTCTGCACGTGCGGCATATAAAGAAGGTGCCGCTCGCCCTTGCGCTGAAAAGCGCGGAGTGACGTTTCGAAGATGCGCATGCGAAGGGGTCGCGAAGGCGGCCCCTTCTGCGTTAGAATCGTCGTTGCGAAACGCGGTTGCCGACGATTGCCGCCGTTCGGTTCGCTTCTCTGTCTCTTCCGCTTTTGCCAATGATGTTGGCTCGAAAGGCCCTTTCATGCTTGATGCGCACCCCGAAGATCTGACCGAAGTGGCGAAGGCCGACGAGCTCGCCTCGCCAACCCATGGCGAGCTTGGACGCATCGCGAACAGGCTCTACGACGAAGACACTTCAACCGAAGAGTCGTTCATGGCATTCATGGAGTGGTGCGCTTCCCGCGGCATTGAGCTGTGGCCGCACCAGGAAGAGGCGCTCATGGACATCATGGTGGGCGACCACGTGATTTTGGGCACGCCCACCGGCTCGGGCAAATCCCTCGTGGCGCTCGGCATGCATTTCATGGCCATGTGCTTCGGCGAGCGCTCGTACTACACGGCGCCCATCAAGGCGCTCGTGAGCGAGAAATTCTTCAACTTGGTGGAACTGCTCGGCCGCGACAACGTGGGCATGGTCACGGGCGATGTGCATATCAACGTGGACGCGCCGGTCATCTGCTGCACGGCCGAGATTTTGGCGAATCTTGCGCTGCGCGAGGGAGACGCCGCCCAGGTGCACTCGGTGGCCGCCGACGAGTTCCATTTCTTCAGCGATTTCGACCGGGGTTGGGCATGGCAGGTGCCGCTGCTGACTTTGCCGAATACGCAGTTTTTGCTGATGAGCGCCACGCTTGGCGATGTTTCCGAAATTGCGGAGACCTTGAAGCGCCAAACGGGCAATACGGTGAGCCGCGTGATGGACGCCCCTCGCCCCGTGCCTCTTTCCTACGAATACGTGAAAACGCCCATCGAGGCAACGGTGGAGCTTGCCCTACGCGCGGGCGAGGGGCCGCTGTATCTGGTGCATTTCTCGCAAGACGCGGCGCTCACCACGGCGAGCGCGCTTGCGAGCTACGGCGTGGCCACCAAGCAGCAGCGCGAGGCCGTGAAGGAGGCCATGAAGGGCGTGGCATTCACCACGGCATTCGGCAAGACGCTGAAGCGCCTGCTCGGCTTCGGCGTGGGCGTGCACCACGCCGGTATGCTGCCGAGATATCGCCTGCTGGTTGAAAAGCTCGCCCAGCAGGGGCTTCTTCCCGTTATCTGCGGAACCGACACGCTCGGCGTAGGTATCAATGTCCCCATCCATACCGTGGTGTTCACGCAGCTCACGAAATTCGACGGCCATAAGATGCGCCGCCTTCGCTCGCGCGAATTCCACCAAATCGCAGGCCGCGCGGGCCGTTCTGGCTTCGATACCGAAGGCCGCGTGCTCGCCGAGGCGCCCGAGCACGAAATAGAAAACTACAAGGCCCTGGTCAAGGCGGGCGGCGACGAGAAGAAGCTGCGCAAAATCAAGAAGAAGAAAGCCCCCGAGGGCTTTGTGAGCTGGAACGAGCAGACCTTCGAGCATCTGGTGGAATCGCAGCCCGAAAAACTCACGCCGCGCCTGCGCATCACGCATTCCATGGTGCTTTCCGTCGTGGAGCAGGGCGGCGATGCGCGCGCCCGCGTAGAGAAGCTCATCGAAGATTCGATGCAGACGCCCGAGGAAAAAGCCAAGCTTTCCCTTCGCGCCGACGAAGTGTTCGCCACCCTCATCGATGCCGACGTGGTTGAGCGCCAGACGGGCGAAGACGGCTCCGACGAATACGTGCTCACGCTCGATTTGCCGGAAGATTTCGCGCTCGACCAGCCGCTTTCTCCGTTTTTGCTGGCGGCGCTCGAGCTGCTCGACCCCGAAAGCGAAACGTATGCGCTCGATGCGGTTTCCATGGTGGAGGCTACGCTCGAAGACCCGCGGCAGATACTGCGCGCGCAAGAGCGCAAGGCGCGCGATAAGGCCATGGCCGAAATGAAGATGGACGGCGTCGATTACGACGAGCGCCTTGAACGCTTGGCCGAAATAACGTATCCCAAGCCGCTCGAGGGCCTGCTCAATTCAGCCTTCGCCCAATACTGCGAAAAGGTGCCGTGGGCGCGCGACTATGAGCTCAGCCCCAAATCGGTGCTGCGCGACATGCTCGAAACCGCGAGCGATTTCAAAGGCTATATCCAGCGCTTGGGCATTTCCCGATTCGAGGGCATACTGCTGCGCTATCTGGCCGAGGCCTATCGCGCGCTCGACCGTACGGTGCCCATCGACAAGCGCGACGAGCGCATGAAAGACATCATCTCCTGGCTGGGCCTGGTAGTGAGCTCGGTCGATTCGAGCTTGGTCGACGAATGGGCCAACGCGGGGGCTTCCCTCGAGGCTGCGTCGCCTGAGGCCCAAAGCGACGCTGTGGTACGCGACAGGCGCGGCCTTACCGTGCTTGTGCGCAATGCGCTCATCTCGCGCGTGCGCTTGGCATCGCTCGGGCGTGTGGCCGAACTCGGCGAGATGGACGCCGACTGGGGCTATGGCGAGCGCGCGTGGCAAACGGCCCTCGACGAATATTTCGCCGAGCATGAGGAGATTGTGCTCGACGCTGATGCCCGTTCGAAGAAATACCTGGTCATCGACGAATCTGACGAGAATGCGTCCCATGTGTGGCATGTGCGCCAGATCTTTCGCGATGAGGCGGATGCGCGCGACTTCAGCATCAGCGCCGATGTCGACCTCGATGCGACGCAGGGAAGTGATGGGGTTGTCTTTTCGAACTACCGCGTAGGGTTTGTCGATGAGTGGTAGCGGCGAGTTTAGGGAAGAGCTTCGGTTTCGCTAGCTCTGCACGTGCGTGACGACGCATGGAAGTTTCTACGCTGGCTTGTCGTCGGCTGCTGGAGCAAAAATCCCAAAGGAAGGCCCAGGCGGGAGGCTCTCCAAGGTCGTCTGCGCTCAAACTGCTCTTATTCTAAAGTTAAGCGCAGCCAGGTGAGCGCATAGCGCAGCTCCGAAGGAGCGAAGCGGTAGCGAACCGTGGCCTTGGAGAGCCTCCCGCCTGGGCCTTCCTTTGCCAGGCTTGCTTATCGTTTCAGCAGCGGCGTAATCTCGCCGCGGCTTAGAATCTCCACCGAACGCGTCGCGCGCGACACGGTGGTGTAGAGGCGATTTTTCGCCACGCGATCGCCCTCGGAAAAAATTCGCTCGCTGGCGTCGGGTACGATCACATGGTCGAATTCCAAGCCTTTGGCCAGCTGTAACGTAATCAGCATGGCGCCGTTTTCCGGCAGCTCGGCGGCGGTTTCCATATCGATCAGGCCGCAGGCCGCATCGCCCAGGAATTCGCGGACGCGCTTCGCTTCGTGTTTCCAGGGCACGATGATGGCCGTGAGCCCGTCGTTTTGCTTGGCGCGCTCGACGCTTTCCCTCAGCGCTTCGGCATAGGCGGCCTCGTCGTCGAACTGCCTAATGCGTACCGGTTCGCTTGCGCGCTGCACGGAAGATATCTTCGCCCGCTGCTCTTTGGGCAAAAGGCCGGCGAAAATCTCGGTGATTTCGGGCGAAGAGCGGTAGCTCGTGAGCAGGCTGCATTTTGAAACGCCGCCTCGAAGACGCTCGAAAACGTCTGCGACCTCGGCAAACGATGCGGTATTCGGGTTGATGGCCTGGTTCTCGTCGCCAAGCAGCATGAAATGCGCGCGGCGGAAAAACCGGGCGAGCACGGCGAGCTGGGCGGCCGAGTAGTCTTGCACCTCGTCGATCATCACGTATTTTGCGTAGGGGTCGCCAAGGCCCGTGACGGCCATCTTCAAATAGAGCCATTCGAGCGACGAGAGGCTCTTTTCTCCTAAAAGGCGCAAGCCGATGCGGTCGACGCGCAGCCAGGCGTCCTCGCGCACCAAGCGGAAGGCGCCTTCGTGGCGCTCCATCAGCAAACGCAGGGCGAAATCGCGCGCCTCTCGCTCATCGACGGGCGCATAGGGTTCCCCGAATTGCGAAAGCTGCTCGTCAAGCGTCATGGCGTCGAGCTCCTCGAGAACCGCCGCGCTCGATGCGAGCTGTTTCACGCGCGCCTCAAGGGCATCTTCGAGGTCTTCGCGCATGAGCGTGATACGATGCGGCCCCGCGGGAACGTTTTTGTACTTGGCGTTCACCTTGCGAATCTGGTTGATGCTCAGAAGGATTACGCCGCCGTGGACGATTTCGCGGAAATCCCCGTCCTCGAAGCGCAAGTTCGACAGCGCATCGTCGATGCGCCACAGGTTTTGGACGGGCGTCGTCTTTTTCTCGGCGGCCTTGTCGGCCGGCATGACGCGACTCGCGAATTCCGCCCAGGTCAGCGTTTCGGGGTTGCGCTCGCCCATATCGGGCAGCACGTTTTCTATATAGGTGCGAAAAATCGGGTTGGGCGTGATGAGGAAGACCTCGCTCGGGTCGAGCTCGGTGCGATTTTGGTAGAACAGATAGGCGATGCGCTGCAAGAGCACGCTTGTCTTACCGCTGCCAGCGATGCCCTCTACCAACAGCGCGTCCATGTCGGCATGCCTGACCACTTCGTTTTGCTCGCGCTGGATGGTGGCGGTGATGGCCTTCATCTGGGCCGTTCGCTGATGCGACAGCGATTCGAGCAGCAGCGCGTCCTGAATGGCCACGGTGGTGTCGAAATAGGCGTTGAGCGTGTCGCCCTCGATGTCGAATTGCCGGCGACAGGTGAGGTCTACGTGGATGGTGCGCCCGTTCGCCACGTAGCTTGTGGCGCCGTTGCTTTGGTTGTAATAGGTTTCGGCTACCGGGCTTCGCCAGTCAACGACGAGGCGCTTGTAGTTGTCGTCAGATATGCCCGCGGCGCCTATGTAGAGCTCTCTGGGCTCTTGGCCAGGTGCAAAGCGCAGGGCGACTTTCGCGAAGTAGGGCTGGCGCATAAGGAGCCGGCAGCGCGAGAGTTTGTCGGCGGTCGCCTCTTGCTGGGCATTGTAGGAATCGATGACGCTGTTCACGGCACCGTAAGAGGCGTAGGTTTCGCTCGTTTCGGTGTCGCTGGTGAAGTCGTTGGAAATCTCCGAGAGCAGGTCGAGCTTGTCGCGCGCGGCCGCGGCGCTCGTTGCCTCCATCTTGCGCGCAAGCGCCTCGCGCATGCTTGCGAGCTGCGCATACACGCTGCTGAGATGCGCCTGCTCTGCTGCGAAGATAGGGTCGTCGGGCGAGTCGCCGAAAGATTCGTTGCGTGTGTTCTCCGTCGTCGGCATTGCGGCTCCTTGGCTGTCGCGGGCGAAAACAAGACAAGATAATGTAGCCCGATTTGGCGTGCGGCCAGCGTTTTCCATCTAATTTTCAGGGCATTTCCGCTCAAGCCAATCGATGAGCGCGTCGGGGTCGGAAAACACGCCGCCGAAGGCTCGCCAGTCGCACGAGTTCAGACCCGTTTCGCACGAGCGGTCGAGCATGGCGACAAGCGGCTCGAAGTACCCGCCAACGTCGAGCAGAGCGCAGGCGCTGCTCAGCTCGCCCGCTTTGATTTTGGACATGACGCTGAAGAATTCCTCGAAGGTGCCCAGGCCTCCCGGAAGCGTGACGAAGGCGTCCGAGATGGAAATCATATGCTTGATGCGCGCAGACAAATCAGCCTCTTCGACATTCTCTATTCCCGCGACGATCGAGCGCCCCGTGGCGGTAAGCCCCGCCGTGGTCACGCCGAAAACCCGCCCGCCCGCGGCAACCGCGGCGTTGGCGACGGCGCCCATGAGCCCTTGGTCATAGCCGCCGAAAACGACGGCATGGCCACGGCTCGCGAGGGTGCGCCCGAGGCGCTTCGCGGCATCGATATAGTGTTCGTCGAGGTTGTTCGACGAAGAGCAAAAAACGCAGATATTCATGGAACCTCCCAGTGGTAAACGATTCCATTCTAGCCTTGCAGCTTAGGTTTGTGGGGAACTTCGAGTAGGGATCGGCATTGCGAACTCGCGCGGCGCCTTCCATCGGCGAGCGGGCAGCGCGGCCGATGGCATGCCTGCGCAGCCGACCTCGCGAAGGTCGTCAATGCGAAGGACGGCTTGGGCATGGTGGCGCAGGCATCGGGCGCCACGGTTGTTCTAACGGCAACGTCGGTCGAAGACGGCCAGGTCATTTCGCCATGCATAGTGGAAGGGGTCGGCGTGCACGGCGGCAGCTACGACGCCTCTATGGGAACGTGGTCGTGATTCGCTCAGACGTCTTCGGCAAAATCGAGCAAAGGGCTTGATACGAACAAACATTCGCTTTAAAATAGCGAAAAAATGTTCGCTTTTATTAAAGATGGTGCCCATGGATACGCTCTCAAAGCTCGCGCTTCTCGCCGACGCCGCCAAATACGACGTTGCCTGCACATCAAGCGGCATCGACCGTGGCGCCTCGCGCGGTCAGTTGGGCAATACTATCGCGGCGGGCATTTGCCATAGCTTTTCCGCCGATGGTCGCTGCATAACGCTTCTGAAGGTACTCTTCACCAATGTGTGCGCCTTCGATTGCGCCTATTGCGCAAGCCGGCGAAGCAACGACGTTCCCCGAGCGGCTTTCAACCCGCGCGAGCTCGCCGACCTCACCATCGAGTTCTATCGCCGCAATTACATAGAGGGCCTTTTCCTGTCGAGCGGCGTGCTGAAAAGCCCCGACTATACGACCGAGCGCATCGTCGAATGCCTGCGCATATTGCGCGAAGAGTACGGCTTTCGCGGCTATATCCATGCCAAGGCGGTCCCTGGCACTTCGCCCGATTTGCTTGCCGAGCTCGGCCTGCTCGCCGATCGTATCAGCGTGAATATGGAGCTGCCCTCGAGCAAAAGCCTGGTCAAGCTTTGCCCCGACAAAACGAAGGAATCCATCGTCTCCCCCATGCGCCAGATTCGCGAAAGCATCGCGGAGGATCGCGACACGCGGGCCCTTATGCGCAAAAGCGCCTGCTATATGGCCCAGCGGCGCCCTGCGCGCAAGAGCCGCGCATTCGCCCCAGCCGGGCAAAGCACACAGATGATCATCGGTGCCACGCCGGAATCCGATTTTCAGATATTGAAGCTCTCTTCGTCGCTGTATGGAACGATGAATATGAAGCGCGTGTTTTTCTCGGCGTATCTGCCCGTGAACGAAGATAAGCGCCTGCCAACGTCGCCGGCTGTGGCTCTCGATCGCGAACATAGGCTCTACCAGGCCGATTGGCTCATGAGGTTCTATAAGTTCGACGCATCGGAGCTCGTCGACGAGAAGAATCCGTTTTTGGCGACCGATATCGACCCCAAGGCGAATTGGGCCATCAACCATCTCGATTGCTTTCCCGTCGAAGTGAATACGGCCACCTACGAAGAGCTGCTTCGCGTGCCCGGCATCGGCGTGCGCGGCGCGCGGTCGATAATCAATGCCCGCAAGCGTTGCACCCTCGGGGAAGACCAGCTGAAACGCTTGGGGGTCGCCTATAAGCGCGCCAGATATTTCATCACTTGCCATGGGCGCTACCAAGGCGTCGGCACCTCGCTCGAGAAAGAATCTCTGCGCGCCAAGCTTGCGGCTCCCATTCGTGGCGGGGGTCATGGGCGCCGCGTTGGTCGCGCCCTTCCCGGTCAGATGAGCCTCTTTGCTGCGGGCGAATGACGTATAGTTTGGCGAAGAGTTTTTAGGAGAAATGCCGGTCGCTTTATTGCCTTCGTTTATGCGAGGCAGGGTAGGGCGGTCTTGTCGGGCGCCCCCTAAGGAGCGCCGATTGGAAAGGGGCCATTATGCAAAAAACGGGTTTCGTGGGGCTTTCGCGCCGCTCGTGCACATCGGTTTTGGTGGGGCGCGCTGCCACGAGGGATGGCTCCATCCTCATTGCGCGAAACGAAGACAACTCCACGCCGACCGCGCCGAAGTCGCTTCGCGTCGTTGGCGCGCGCACGGGGGGGAATCGCGAGCTTGTCTCGCCCGCAAACGGGTTTTCAACAACGCTGCCAGAATCGGGCCTTCGCTATACGGCCATGCCCGACGTAACGCCTGAAGAGGGGCTTTTCGAAGAGGCGGGCGTCAACTCTGCCCATGTTGCGATGTCAGCGACGGAAAGCGCCCTTGCCAATGAGCGCGTGCTCGCCTTCGACCCCTATGTTGAAGACGGCATCGCGGAAGACGCGATGCTCACGGCCGTTTTGCCCTACGTTCGCACCGCGCGCGAAGGCGTCGCCTATCTGGGGCGCATCGTGGAAACCCAAGGATCCGCCGAGAGCAACGGCGTTTTGTTCGCCGACCATGCCGAGGCATGGTATATGGAAATCGCCACAGGCCATCATTGGGTCGCTCAGCGAATTCCCGACGATTGCGTAGCGGTGGTGGCGAATCAGCTCTCCATTCAGGAAGTTTCTTTCGAAAGCGACGATTTCATGTTCTCCGAAGGAATCGACCGGTTCGTTGAGGAGCATTGCCTGAACCCCGCTCGCTTCGAAAATGGAAGCCGCCCGTTCAATTTCCGCGACATCTTCGGCACGAGCTCGCAAGGCGACAGGCGTTACAACACGCCACGCGTATGGGATGGCCTGCGTCTGCTCGCTCCCGACCTCGCACAACGCTACTCCCTTACCGACGGCGATATGCCATTCGTCTTTCGTCCGAACAGATTGCTTGGCGTTGAGGATGTCGCCGCTGTCTTGTCGAGCCATTTCGATGAAACGGAGTTCGACCCTATCGGAACAAGCGGCGATGAGTTTTCGCGAAAGCGCTACCGCGCCATATCCCTTTCGCGCACGCAGGAATCGCACGTGATACAGCTCGAATCGTCGCCCAGCCTTACGGCCGACCAGTGCGCCTTGGGCGTGAGCTCGGGCAAGCTTGCTTCTCCTATCTGTTGGGTTGCCCTGGGAACTCCGAGCTTTTCGCCATATATGCCCCTGTTCTGCGACGTTGAGTCGTGGCCAGCGCAGCTCGACAACGCCACGCCCAAGCCCGATCTTTCCCATCCCTATTGGGTCTTCCGCTCTCTCGAGTCGGCAAGCGACGTTCGGGCTTCGCTCGTCGCTTCGAGGGTTTCCGATTACAAAGACGAGCAATGGCAGAAGGCATTGCGCCACGCCGAAAAAACGAGTGCGGCCGCGCGCGCTTTGGGTTCAAGCGAGCGAGCTAGTTTCTATGCATCCGCGAATGAGGAGTTCGCCTCTTCCGCCGTGGCCGATGCGCGCCGTCAGCTTGCCGAGCTGTTGCTCGATTTGTCGGTGGCTTCGCCGCTCACGTTCAAGATGAACCCGAATCTGTAAGCTCGCGTATGCAATGCGTGCGGTAGAGTGCTTGCGGGAATGCGGCTCAGCATTGGGCGATATGACTTTGGCATATGTGTACGACGGCACGCTCGAAGGGCTTCTGTCGGCGGTTTTTCTCGCATTCCAGCGCAAGGAAGACCCGCAAGATATCTCTCCCGAACGCTCCTTCGCTCCTCGGCTCGGGCAGCAGGTTATAGAGGTTCCCACGAATATTGAGCACGCCGCCCGCGTGAAAAACGGCATCGTCCGCGTATGCGGGGCAGATACCTTTTCGCAGGTCGTGCAGGTCTCGCTTTCCGATGAGCCCGACAAAGGCTCAGTTGTGCTGGGGTTTGTGCGCTATGCGATGCGCCGCGGGCTGCAGGCTCGCTTCGATCTCGCTGTTTCTCAGGTCTCCCGTTTTTCCGAAATAGCGAAGTCGGTTTGCAATGAACGCCACCTGTGGCAGCAGTTCATGCGCTTCTCGAAGACGCAAGAGGGGGTGTATGTCGCCGTCTGCAATCCGAAGGCGAATGTCGTGCCGCTGCTCATGGATTGGTTTTCCGCGCGCTTCAATGTACAGCCATTCGTCGTTTTCGATGAGGTACGCCATATCGCTGGAGTCTCGCGTGACGGCCATTGGTCTCTCGCCGTCGCCGACGATTTCACGCCGCCGCCCGCCGCCTGCGACGATGCGCTTTACGAGCAGGCATGGAAGGCATTCTATGATGCCGTGGCGATCGATGCGCGCTACAACCCAGAGCTGCGCTCGAGCTTTATGCCGAAGCGTCTTTGGAAAAATATCGTCGAGATGAAAGAAATCTCCCAGTCGGGTTCGGGAAAAGAGGAGCGACGCAGCCTCCCAAAGGAAAAGCGCGATGCCCTTTGCAGTGGCGCCCGCGATTGCGCTTGCGAGCCAATGCCGCAGGCATTACTTCATTCCGGTGTTGCTCATCTGGTCGACATCGACTGAAATCGTATGCTTGATGGGCTTCCAGCTGGCCTTTTTCACCAGGGCCACCAAGGCAATGGGAATATAGGTGAGCTGGAAGATGGGGAAGGTGAACAGATAGCGAATCTTCTTCGACGGGGTCGAGTGGATATTGTCCCATTCGGTGAAGGTGGTGAGCACGCCGAAGACGAACATGAAGAGCATGAAGTTGAACAGGCAGAAGAACATCGACGACAGCGCCGAGGTCACCATGGTGCCGGCCGACATGAAGCCGAATATGCACAGAAGCGCGATGGTGCCGTTGAACCCGATGGACATGACGGTGAGCAGCATCGCGGGCGCGATGGTCATGAGCATGTCGTAGCAGGCGAAGCGATAGCCCTTGGGGTTGGTGAAGATGCCTTTCACCAACTTTGCGGCATAGTGCCAAAATACCTGGTAGAAGCCCTTTGCCCAGCGAAATCTCTGGTTCCAGGAATCGATGAAGGTGATGGGCTGTTCGTCGTAAAGCATGGCAGTTGGGCAGTATGCGATGCGTCGGCCTTCGATGATTGAGCTCGTTGAGAACTCGATATCCTCGGTGAGCAGATGCCACGACCAGCCGTCGTGCTCCTTGAGCACGTTCGCCGCGATGAAAAAGCCCGTGCCAGAAATCGCGCAGCTCGTATTCAGGGTGAGGCGAGCCTGGCTCAGATACTTCGCCTCGCGCAAAAACCAAACCGCATAGCCCGCCGAAATCCAGTTGCTCCCGTAGTTTTTCGAATTGCGATAGCTCGTCGAGGCCTCGGCGCCGCCGTCGAAGACCTTGTTCATCTCGCGGAAGTAATTCGAATCGAGCACGTTGTCGGCGTCGAAGACGAAATAGGCCTCGAAGCTTTCGGCGTCGTTTCGCTTCTGAATTTCGTGCCAACCGTAGTTCAGGGCATATCCCTTGCCGATTTGCTCATCGTTGAAACGCTCGTAGACTTCGGTGGCGCCCGCCTTGCGCGCGATCTCGGCGGTATTGTCGGTGCAATTGTCGGCGATCACGAAGATATCGATGAGCTCTTGCGGGTAGTTCTGCATGCGAATGCTGTGAATGAGGTCGCCTATGACTTGGCTTTCGTTGCGCGCGGAAATCATGACGGCATACTTGTGGTCGATTTTGGCCTGCTGAACAGGCGGCTTGCGGGTGAGCACGACGAACACGTAGTAGAACTGGTAGAGATAGCAAATGCTGAAAATCAGCAAAACGGACCAATTAAAGACGTCCACGAAAGTCATATGCGAAAGCATCTGTTCGAACACGGGTCTTTGCTCCTATCGGTTACGGTTTCGCTGTCGAACTCCATGGTTGCAAACTTTCAAAATTATACGGTCGCTCTGGCGAAAGGCAAACTGTGCCGCACGGGCCTGGCCTAAAATGCGCAACGAAAGCAGAATGCGAACGCCAAAGGTGTCCATCTCGGGGCCTCCCAGGGAATTAATCGATGCTTTCTTAGGCGCGCGCGATGGTCGCGCAGCGAACGCTCGCGCCCGCTTCGATGAGGGCTTGCCTGGCCTGCCCTATGGTAGATCCCGTTGTGAATACGTCGTCAATCAATACGAGGCGAAGGCCTGCGACTGGCGCGCAGGTCGAAAATCTTCCCTGAATGTTTGCCCGGCGCTCGGTTCGTCCAAGCTCTCGTTGGTCGAGCGCAATGGGCTCGGCGAGCGTTTTCATGCAGGCTATGCCGAGAATGGCGGAGAATTTCTCGGCGACAAGCTCCATATGGTCGAATCCGCGTCGCCTTTGGGCCGCCTTCGTCGCGCTCACGTATGTCACGGCGTGCGCCCAGCGGCCCCATGATGGCTCGACGGCGTCGGCGAGCAATGCCGCCATAACCGAGGCGAGCCGCCATTCGCCTTTATCCTTGTAGGTTTTTATAAGGGCTCCCGTTGTGTGGGTATAGCGAAGCGCGCTCGTGCATCTGAATGTGTCCGCGTCGCCCGCGACGATTGGCGTGCAGTGATCGCATTGCCGAAAACCGAAAGGGGCTCCGCAGGTGGGGCAGGCCTGCCACAAATCCAGTATGTCGAGCTGCTTTCGGCATGCTTCGCACAGAACCTCGCCCGGCTTATCGCACAGCGCGCAGCGAGTGGGCCAGAGGGTTTCGCAGAATGCCTCGCCAATCAGCCCCATGCGGTAACCTCCTCGTGCGCGTTTTCTCCATGCTAGGCCGCAAAGTTTGCGGGGGCCTTGCCCATTCGCTTGCGCATTCGTCCCGCTTTCTTGCCCCATCTCGTTAAAATCCCGCAATTTGTTCGCGTTTTGCTTGCTGGAAACTCGCAGCGCCCTCTCAATTTCTCAATCATTTCGAAAGCGCTTGGGCTTTCGCATGAAGGCGCAAGCGCAATCGAAAACAGTGCGGGTGAATCTGCTAAACTTGCCGAAGACTTCTTTCGGGTCTGTAGTTGCGGGGGCACGCGCCCCCAAGTCCATGGCAGATGCGGTCAAAAGGATCCACGTAAGCATGCGCCGCACAGTGATTGGCGTATGCGAGCATGGCGTATCCTAGGAGTAAGTCGCACCTCCTGGCTGATTTTGCGGTTCGTCCGCACCAGGGGAGAGGGCAGCGCGAAATCGTTCGCAAAATCCCAGTGCGCGGGTGTGGGGGCAAAGACTAGGTCAGCCGAAAGAGGGATTCGTGTATAACGGAAAGAGGATTTCTACGATGAAACGTCGCGTGTCACTGATTGGCGCACTTGTGTGTGCGTTCTGCTTGGCGCTTGCGCTGGCAGGATGCTCCCAGAGCGGCTCTTATAAGGCGAAGACGCTCACTCCAACGGTAAGTTCTCCCACGATCGCAGAGAACGGGACGCTTCGCGTTGGGGTTGATGTAAGCGGCGGAGCGCCGTTCGTCACCTCGGCTTCTACGTCGAACCCCCAAGGCTTCGACGTAGATATGGCGGCGGCTTTGGCCGACCAGCTCGGGCTGAAGCTTAAGATCGTCGACACCGCAGGCGATGCGGCTTCGGCGCTCTCGAACGGCACGGTCGATATCGTCATGGGGCAGTCGTCTTCTGGAAAGAGCTCATCTATGTGGCTGTCCGACCCCTATATCGAAACGGGCGTCGCGCTCTTCGCCGCTTCGGGCTCGTCTGTGCCGACGTCTCCCGCGGCGTCGTCGAGCATCGCCGCGCAGTCGTCTTCGACGAGCGCCTGGGCGGTTGAAAACGCCTTTGGCGATGAAGCTTTGAACCCCGCCTCCGATTTGGTCTCGGCGTTTTCGCTCGTAGAAACGGGCAAAGCGACTTATGTCGCCGCCGATGCCGTCATCGGGACCTATGCGGCGTCGCGCCAGAATGTCGACGTTGTGCCCATCGCCCTGCTCGGTTCGAAGGGCGGCTACTGCATTGGCGTTTCCACGAGCAACCAAAACCTGCAGACGGCAGTCTCTGGCGCGCTGAGCGCGATTCTGTCCAACGGCGTTTCCGATGTCGTATGCGAGAAGTGGCTCGGCTCGACGATGAATCTCAATTCGATCACCGCCATCGAGCTCTCCTCAAGCCAATCCAAGGGCTCTTCGGAAACGACCTCGTCGTCGACCGCCGGTGCGAACGCCGTTCAGCCGGGATCGAATAATTAGGACGATTATGACGGGGAAAACGAGCAAAGACGAAAACGATTTCGACGACATCCCTCCGATGTCTTCGATGCAGAAAGTCATCATCGCGATAGCGGTCGTCGCCTTTATCGCGATTGTCGTCTACGTGGTTGCGCATTGATGTCTTGACGGGAGCTCGCCTTCGTGCGGGCTCCCGCTTTGCGTGAAAGGATGCCTTCGATGGCCAAACATGCCAAGCATGCCCGCGTTGACGGGCAGGAAGTTCCCGAAAAAGAAAGCTCTGGTTCGCCCGAGGCCGTCGAATACGACATCGCAGGCAACGATATGCCCGCCGCGACCTCGAAGATATCGATTCATCAGCGAAAATCAAAGCGCACAAGAGTGGCCCTCATCGTGGTGAGCGTGGTGCTCGTGGCGCTTATGGCGGCCTTGGGCTATTTCGCCTATCTGCTCTATCAGGAGGCGAGCAGCGTGGCGAATGAGGCTGGCTCGTCGAATTCTTCGACGCTCAAAGACGTCGTTGAGGCGACCGACGCCAAAAAGCAGGGCAGTCGCCTTACCGCCCCTAACCTTGTGGCGCTTCTCGGGGCCACTCAGGATGAGGCCATCGAAAAGGTCGGGCGCGGCGCCACGTTGGCAAGCTCGTCGGACATCACCCAGGAAACGGGCGAGGGAGACTCCAAGACGACCGAGGTCGTCGGCAAGACCGTGGTGGTCGCCCTTACCGAGCAACAGGCCGACGCTAAGGGCAATACGCCCTCGCTGTATCTCACGCTCGATAAAGACGGAAAAATCACCCAGGCGGGCTATTCGGCCCCCATGTCGACGCTCGGCTATGGCGACTTGAGCTTCTCGGACGCTGTCGTTGACAAGCACGTCATCGAGACGCTGCTCGGCGATGCGGGGCTTACCGTGGCCTCGGGCACGATCGAGCTTCCCGACCCGAAGGACTACCGCAGCTACGCCAACGACGGCAAGACCATCGCCCAGGAGCAGTACACGTTTTCGGGGTCGGCTCCCTCGGCAAGCGACGGCACGGAGCATTCTTGGCAGTGCCGTTTGAACTACGATTATTCGGCTGCGAACGTCTCGAACAATCTTTCCGACACGCTGCGCCTGTTCTATGTATACGTGAACGCTTAGGCATTTCCAAAGCATCGCGAACAGTTCTTTGCGCTTCCTATGAAAGCCCGCATTTGGCGGGCTTTCATTTTATGGAGCGTCCTCAATTTTCGAATAGAGCGCTTTAGTGTGGTAAAGTATCGGGCATGTTACACGCGCAAGAAGAAAGGCGATACGCGGTGAAGCCCATTACTGCCCGGGGATTCAGGGACATCATGCCTGACGAGGCGATTGAGCGTGAGCGAATCACGCGCGTCGTGAGCGACGGCTTCGCCGCGCATGGGTATGTGCCCGTCGAAACGCCGCTGCTCGAAGAGCGTTCGTTCGCCGCGACGGTCGACGGGCGCGCGTCCACGCCGTTTCAGCTCTTCGATGGCGATGGACATTTGCTCGTCGTGAGAAGCGACCTCACTATGCCGATCGCCCGCTTGGTCTGCGCGCGCCTGTCTGGCGCCGAGACCCCCATTCGCCTGCGCTATGCCGCGCCCGTCGTGCGCGAACAGGCGCGATATATGGCACGCTCGAGGCAGTTCACTCAGTTGGGAATAGAGCTTATCGGCGCCGACGGCGTTCAGGCCGATTTCGAGGTCGTCTCTCTGGCCGCCGAGGCGCTTGAGCGCGCGGGCGTTTCGGGTTGGCGCATCGTATGCGGCAGCGTGCGCCCCATGAACGAGCTGCTCGATGCCGCTGGCGTCGAGGGCGCTTTGCGCGACGATATCCTGGCATGCGTGCATGCGTCCGATTTCGTTGATTTGGATGATCAGATTGCGCGCATTAACGCGAAAGACGAGCTCGCATCCGCAATCGGCGCCTTGCCGCGCATATGTGGCGGAACCGAGGCCCTCGAGGCCGCGGCGGGCGTTTTGGCGTCGGCGGGCATCGAAGACGGCGGTGTGGCGGAGCTGCGGAGCCTGTTCGACCTCGCCGAATCGGCGGGCTTCGCCGAGAACCTGGCCGTCGATTTCTCCGTCATGAACTCCTTCGACTACTACACGGGGCTCGTGTTCGCCGTCTATGCCGAAGGCGTCTGCGCGCCGCTTGGCTCGGGCGGGCGCTACGACGACGCCTTCTCCCGCCTTGGCAATCGCGACCTTCCTTCGGCCGGGTTCGCCCTGTCTTTGGAGCAGATCGAAGAGGCCGTGGCGAACCCTCCGAGCCAGCGCCCGCTGCGCATCGCCGTTCCCAAGGGGTCTCTTTTCGCCGACACGGTCGCCGCTCTTGGCTCGGCGGGCCTCGACGTTGAGCCCCTGGGCAATCTTGGGCGACATCTCATCGTGCACGCAGAGGGCGTCGACTATGTCATCGTGAGGCCCACCGACGCCCCCGCATTCGTTGCCTCCGGCGGAGCCGACTGCGGAATCTGCGGTCGCGATTCGCTCGTCGAGGCGGGCCTCGATCTTGTGCAGCTCATCGATTTGGGCTATGGGGCATGCCGATTCGTCGTGGCGGAACCTCGCAGCGCGAAAGGCAAGGCCGAGGCCTCGTATGCGCGCCGCGGGTCGATTCGCGTTTCCACGAAGTACCCGCGCATCACGCAGGCGTATTACGACCGCATCGGCGTTCAGGCCGATATCGTCACGCTCCATGGGAACATCGAGCTCGGGCCGATGGTCGGCCTGTCCGACCGCATCGTCGACATCACGGCGACGGGCACGACGCTGCGCGAGAACGACCTCGTCATCGTGGACGAGGTCCTGGAATGCTCGGCGCGGTTTTTCGCCAGCCCCGCGAGCATTCGCTGCGATAAACGAGTTCGCGACCTCGCTTCGGCGCTGGCCGCTTCGAGAAAGGCATAACGCTATGAAAACCATCACGCTTGAACCTGGTGAGCGCCTCTCTGCCAAGCAGCTCCCTCGCCAAGGGGTGCTGCCCGCTTCCATCATGGAATCCGCCCAGGTCATCGTCGATGACGTGCGCCAGCGCGGCGATGCGGCCCTTCGTGAGTATTGCAAGAAGTTCGACGGGGTCGATATCGAGGATTTCCGCGTAGATTCGAAACTCATGGACGAGGCCGTGCGTTCGGTCGACCCCGCTTTTATCGAGGCCGTCGAGCACGCCGCGGCGCAAATCCGAGAGTTCCACGAGCGCGAAGTTGAGCAGTCGTGGTTCAATTCTCGCGCCGACGGGACCATCCTGGGCGTGAAAGTGACGCCGGTCTCCGCCGCGGGCATCTATGTGCCGGGCGGTCGCGCGCAATACCCCTCGACGGTGCTTATGGACTGCATTCCAGCGAAGGTCGCCGGGGTCAAACGTGTCGTTATGGTGACGCCCCCGCAAAAAGAGGGCGGCATTTCCCCGTATACCCTCGCCGCCGCGAAAATCGCCGGCGTCGATGAGATATATGCCGTCGGCGGCGCCCAGGCCATTGCGGCTTTGGCCTACGGAACCGACTCCATTCCCAAGACGGCGAAAATCGTCGGCCCGGGCAATGCGTTTGTCGCCGCCGCGAAGAAAATCGTCTCGGGCGATGCGGGAATCGACATGGTGGCGGGCCCCTCCGAGGTGTGCGTTCTCGCCGACGCCACGGCCGATGCGACCGTGGTCGCGGCCGACCTTATGGCGCAGGCCGAGCACGACCCGCTTGCGACCTGCTATTTGGTGACGTGCGACGCAGCCTTCGCCGAAAAGGTCCAGGGCCGCTTCGAAGAGCTCATCGCGGCAAGCCCGCGCGCCGAAATCACGCGAGCCTCGCTTGACGATCAGGGTGTCGTGGTTGTCGCCGCCGATATGGATGCGGCGATCGACGCGGTGAACGTCATTGCCCCCGAGCATCTTGAGCTGCACTGCGATGCGGCGATGGGCCTGCTCGGCAAGATAGAGAACGCCGGCGCCATTTTCGTGGGGCCGTGGTCGTCCGAGCCTTTGGGCGATTACGTCGCCGGGCCCAACCACACGCTTCCCACGGGCGGCACGGCGGCATTTTCCAACCCGCTTTCCGTGCAAGACTTCATCACGCGCTCCTCGGTCATCTGCTATACGCCGGAGGGCCTTCTCAACGACGCGCCCGCAACGCAGACCATGGCGCAGGCCGAGGGTTTGTGGGCCCATGCCCTTTCCGCAGGCCTTCGCAGAAAGATGCTCGAAGAGGGCCTGTCTGGCTTTGACGGCGTGAATCTGGGCGACATCAACCGCATCGCCTGGCCGGTTGATTTGTCCGAGCCGAAGAAGGCGGAGTAGCCCATGGCGAAACTCTCCGACCGCGTGCGCCTTTTGGTGCAGCCGTATCTGGCCGATATCGAGCCGTACGACCCGAACTTCACCGCCTGCCGTGTGAATCTCTCGGCGAACGAAAACACCTATCCGATGCCCGCCGCTGCGCGCGCGGCTATCGACGCGGCACTCGAATCCACGGCGCTGAATCGCTACCCCGATCCTATGTCGAACGAGCTGCGCGCCGAAATCGCCGCGTGGCACGGGGTCGATCCGAGCTGCGTGTGCGTTGGCAATGGCGGCGACGAGCTGCTGTATAACTTCCTTCTGGCTTTCGGAGGAGCGGGGCGCACGCTGCTCAATTGCCCGCCGTGCTTTTCCGAATACGCCTTTTTCGCCGAGCTCGCCCAAACCAGTGTGCTCGACGTGTGGCGCGATGGCGAGACATTCCTGCTCGACCAGCCTGCTGTGCTCGCCGCGGCGCCGAAGTGCGATTTGGCCATCGTCACGTCGCCGAACAATCCGACGGGCGATTTGGCCCCCGTCGATTTCGTCCGAAAGCTCTGCGCGGCATGCCCTGGCTTGGTCATGGTCGACGAGGCTTACGGCGAATTCGCCGACGCCGCATCGTCGTGCGAGCAGCTGCTCGCCGAATGCGACAATCTCGTGGTGCTGCATACTTTGTCGAAGGCGTTCGGCATGGCCGGCGCGCGTTTGGGCTACGTAATCGCCGCGCCCGACGTCATCGATGCGTTCGCCGCCATTCGCCAAATCTATTCGGTGAACGTGCTCACGCAGTCGGCGGCGCTTGCGGCCGTTCGCGCGCGCGATGAGTTCGCGGGCGTGGTTTCGGCTATCTGCGCGCAGCGCGAACGCCTGCTTTTGGATATTCGAGCCCTGGCCGAGGCGGGCCTTCCTATTGAGGTATGGCCGAGCGAGGCGAATTTCTTGCTGGTGCGTATGCCGAATGCCACGCGCATTCGAGAGCGCCTGCGCGATGAGAAGTCGATACTCGTGCGCGATTTCAGCTATGCGCCCGGTCTGTCGGACTGCTTGCGCATCACTGTCGGCACGCCAGAGGAAAACGACCAGGTCGTAGCCGCGCTGTCGGAATTTCTTAAGGAGGACTGAGTCATGGCCCGATATGCAGAAGTCTCTCGCAAAACGGCCGAGACCGATATTGTGGTCAAGCTTGATCTGGACGGCACAGGCACCTGCGACATTTCGACGGGCGTGCCGTTTTTCGACCATATGCTCAACGCATTCGGGCGTCATGGCCTTTTCGACCTTGAGGTGCGCGCGGTGGGCGACGTTTGCGTCGATGCCCACCATACCGTCGAAGATGTGGGCATCGTCTTGGGCGAGGCCTTCTCGCGCGCGCTCGGCGACAAGGCCGGCATCGCGCGCTTCGCCGACGTCGCCATCGCCATGGACGAATCGCTCGTCATGGCCGCCGTCGATATTTCGGGGCGTGGCCAGGCATATTGCGAATTGCCCATTCCCGCTCCTCGCGTGGGCGATTTCGACACCGAGCTCGCTGTTGAGTTTTTCTACGCCTTCGCCCGCGATGCGAAGGTCACGCTTCACGTTCGCGAACTCGCGGGTTCGAATTCCCACCATATCATCGAGGCGGCCTTCAAAGCGGCGGGGCGCGCGATGCGGCGCGCATGCGAGCTCGACCCTCGCGTGAAGGGTGTCCCCTCTACGAAAGGGTCGCTGTAATGTCGGCACCGCGAATCGTCGTCGTCGACTACCACAAGGGAAATCTGTCGAGCGTGGTTCGAGGGCTGGATCGGGCGGGCGCGTTCGCCTTCGCCTCGGATAGCCCGGAAGAGATTCGCGCGGCAGACGGCATTGTGATTCCCGGCGTCGGCGCGCTTTACGACGCCGTCGAATTCATGCACGGAAGCGGCCAGGATCGGGCTATTCTCGACGCCGTTGCAGGCGGCGTTCCTCTGCTGGGCATTTGCCTGGGGCTTCAAATGCTCCTCGATTGCGGCGACGAGGGCGTGCCCGCGGACGTGAGCGCCGTGCAGGCCGACGACCCCTTTGGGGCCGGCCTTGAGCCTGGCTGCGTGTTCGAGTCGGGCGGCAAGCGCTGGGTGCGCGGCCTCGGCCTTCTGAGAGGCTCGTGCACGAGGCTCGAATCCGATCGCCTCAAGGTTCCCCATGTTGGCTGGGACCAGGTGCATCTGACCTCCGCGGGCGCGGACGACCCGCTTTTGGCGGGCTTTGCGGAGGGCGCCAACATGTATTTCACCCATTCCTATGCGCTGAATTCCAGCGTCGACGCCTCCGACGTGCTCGCGCGAACCCATTATGCGCGCAGCTTCGCGTGCGTCGCCCGCCGCGCCAATGTGAGCGGGGTCCAGTTCCATCCCGAGAAATCCTCTGCGCAGGGGCTTTCCATGCTCAAGAACTTTGTAGGCATCGCCGAAGGGAGGCGCTCATGATTCTCTTTCCCGCCATCGACCTCGTCGCGGGCAAGGTCGTGCGCCTCGAACGGGGTGATCGCCGCCGAATGAAGGTATATTCCGAAGACCCGGCTCGCGTCGCGAGGGAGTTCGCCGAGCAGGGTGCGCGCTGGTTGCATGTCGTGGATCTTTCGTCGGCCTTCGAGGAAGATGAATCGGCCCGCGCCGCCAACACCGAGGCCATTGCCGAAATCTGTCGGGTCGAGGGGATTTCCGTCGACGTCGGCGGCGGTGTGCGCTCTCTTGAGCGAATCGAAGAGCTCGCGCAGGCAGGCGCCAAGCGCATTGCGCTTGGGACGGTGCTCGTGAACGACCCTGCCTTCGCCGAGGCTGCGGCGAAAAATTTCGGCAGCCTGCTTGTCGCCGATGTTGCGGCGCGCGAGGGCAAGATCAAGGTCAACGGTTGGCGTGAGGGCGTCTCCGAGAGCTTGCAAGATGTTATCGGGCGCCTTCGCGACCAGGGATTCAAACACCTGGTCTTCACCGACATCGCGCGCGATGGCATGCAATGCGGCATCGACGTTGAGGCCTATCGCCGCGTGGCGGCGCTTGCGGGCTTTCCCGTTGTCGCTTCCGGCGGAATCTCGTCGCTCGACGACATCGCGGCCTTGGCGCTCGCCGGAGACGAGTCGATTGAAGGCGCAATCACGGGCCGCGCGCTCTACGAGGGCAATTTCACCGTCGCCGAAGCGCTTGCCGCCGCGAGGGGAGGGAGCGAGTCGTGCTGACGAAGCGAGTCATTCCGTGTTTGGACGTGAAAGACGGCCGCGTGGTGAAGGGCGTGAACTTCGTTTCCCTGCGCGATGCGGGCGACCCCGTGGAGCTTGCCGAGGCTTACGACAAAGAAGGCGCCGACGAGGTGGTGTTTCTCGATATCACCGCCACGAGCGACAAGCGGGAGACGACGATTGACATGGCGGCCCGCGCGGCGGGTGCGCTTTCGATTCCCTATACGGTGGGCGGCGGCTTTCGCGACCTTGCGGGCATGCGCCAGATGGTGGCGGCGGGGGCCGATAAGGTTTCGCTGAATTCGGCGGCCGTGCGTGACCCGAATCTCATCACGCTGGCGGCTGCGGCATTCGGCAGCCAGGCGGTCATCTGCGCCATCGACGCAAAGCGCGTAGGCGAGCCAGGGCGCCCGTCCGCCGATAAGTGGGAAGTGTTCACGGCAGGCGGCCGCAACGCCACGGGCATCGACGCCGTTGCTTGGGCGCAAGAGGCTGCGCGGCGCGGCGCGGGCGAGATCCTGCTTACGAGCATGGATCGCGACGGCACTAAGGCTGGCTTCGATTTGGCGCTCACGCGCGCGGTCTCGCGCGCGGTTCCCATTCCCGTTATCGCTTCGGGCGGTGTGGGGACTCTGGAGCATTTCGCCGAGGGCGTGATCGAAGGCGAAGCTGATGCCGTGCTCGCGGCGAGCGTGTTCCATTTCGGCACGTTCAGCATTCGCGAAGTGAAAGAATACATGGCGAGCCAGGGCATTCCCGTGAGGCTCGATTTTTAGAATAGGTTCGCTTGCGCCGCGCAGTGCTGGGACTTTCTGCGCGACGCAAGCGGTTTCTGCCAGCGAAGGGTTGGACCGTGATAGAGACGAATGTGACGCCGGCGACGCTGCACTACGATGCGGCGGGTCTTATCCCGTGCGTGGTGCAGCAGTTCGATACCGCCGAAGTGCTTATGGTTGCCTGGATGAACGAGCGTTCCGTGGAGCTTACGCTTGAACAGGGCACCACGTGGTTTTGGAGCCGCAGTCGCCAAGAACTTTGGAATAAGGGAGCGACCAGCGGAAATATGCAAGAAGTCAAAGAGCTGTGGGCCGATTGCGACAGCGATACGCTGCTCTGCAAAGTCGATAGCCCGGGCCCGGCGTGCCACACGGGCGAGCGCAGCTGCTTTTTCAAACAGGTCGTGAAGGGATAAGAGATGGGTGTTCGCACTGCCAACGTCAAAGACGGAGACATCGGCCAGACGCTTTCGAGCTTGGCCACGACGATTTCGGGCCGCCGCACCGCTTCGCCAGAGGAGAGCTATACGGCTCGGCTGCTGAGCGATGTGGAAGACGAGCTGCTCAAGAAGATCGCCGAAGAGGCCAGCGAGGTCATCATGGCCTGCAAAGACAACGACCATGACCATATTCGCTACGAAGCGGGCGATTTGCTCTACCATCTGCTGGTTGTTTTCGAGCGTTACGGGGTGACGCTCGAGGAGCTCGCCGGCGAGCTCAACGCACGCATGAAGTAGGTAGGGGACTGCGCGGCAAGCCGGCCTGGCCGGTGTTTCCCTAGCCCTTGGATTTCGCGAGCTTTATGGTGAGCAGCGTGAGGCCCGCCGCAATCAGCGCGAATACGGCACCCACGATGCCGACGCTCCCGATGCCCGCCTGCGCTATCACTGCTCCTCCGACCGACGTTCCGAACGTGATGCCGATGTTGAAGGAGAGCGGCTCGAGCGAGCTGGCGAGCGTGAGCGCCTTGGGGTGTCGATCGCGGGAGATTTTCATGAACAGCGATATGCAGGCGACCGACGACGCGTACATGAAAAGCCCCACGAAGGCGATGGCGACAAGGGCGCCGACGAGCGAGGCCTTCGCGAACCACATGGCGGCCAGCGATGCGGCGAGCAGCACATTAACGGCGACGACGCCCTTCAGCCCGATTCGCGCGTCAATCCACCCCGAAAGCGCGTTCGAGACAACGCAGATGATCCCGTAAACCAGAAGGACCGTGCTCGCGGCGGAATCGCTCAGGCCAAGAACCTGCTGCAGGTAAGGGGTCACGTATCCGTAGAAGACGTAGACCGAACCAACGCTGAACACGAAGATGAACATGCCCACGACGATGCACGGCTCGCCGAGCAGTTTTACCTGCTCGCGGAATGTGGCAGGCGCATCGGTGCTGCCGGTTTTCGGCATGAAGGCGATAAGCGCCGCGCAGGTCGCGACGGACAAGACGAACGCGGCGTCGATGATGGCATGCCAGCCGATGGTGGCTGCGAAAATCTTGCCGAGCGACGTGGCGAGCACGAGCGCTATCGAAAACGCTCCGTACACGACGGAGAGAACCATCGGAACGCGATCGAAGCCGCACAGCTCGGGAATGTATGTCACGCCGACGGCGAGCAAGGCTCCCGAAACCGACCCCATGATCACGCGCGCCGCAAGCAGCATGCCGAAGCTCGCGGCAATCGAAGAAAGCAGATTCCCCAAAACGAATACGATGCAGTAGGCGATGAGCATGTGGTAGCGCTTGAATCGGCCCGTCGAAAGGGCGAGCGTCGGCGTCATAACGGCATAGAACAGCGCGAAAATGCTGATAGCCTGCCCTGCTTGCGAAAGGGAGACCCCATAGTAATCGGCAAGCTCGCTTTCGATGCCGATGGGCACGAATTCGGAAACTCCGAGGGAAAAGCCGAGCACCGCCAGAAGGGCGATGCAGAGTTTCGCGCGGGCTTTTGAAATGGCGGGCGTTTCTTGCAGCAAGGCCGGGCTCCTTTCTGGGTGTGGGCAATCCTGAGCATGCTAACCCAGTCGCGCCACAAATGCACTCCGTTCGGGTATAGTATCTGGAATACATTCATTAAGCAGAGAGGATGCCTGAATGAGCAACGAAGGCAAGAAAGTCAAGACGCACTATCGCGGCACGCTCGACGACGGAACCCAATTCGATTGCAGCTACGATCGCGGCGAACCCATCGAGTTCACGTGTATGGCTGGCCAGATGATTCCCGGCTTCGACGCGGCCGTCAAAGAGATGGCCATCGGCGAGAAGAAGACCGTGAAAATCGCCGCCGCCGACGCCTACGGCGAATACAATCCACAGGCTGTCCAGGAAGTTCCGACGTCCCAGGTTCCCAACGCCAAAGAGCTGCCCGTCGGCCAGACGGTGTATTTCAACGGCCCCATGGGCCCGTTCCCCGCGAAGGTCGTTTCGGTGGACGATGAGAAATGCGTCTTCGACATGAACCACGAGCTTGCGGGCAAGGATCTCACGTTCGAAATCGAGCTCGTCGAGGTCGCGGAGTAATCTCTCGCCAGCAATCGCAAGGCCGCCTGTGCGGCCTTGTTTTCTTTTTCTTCGCTTTTGGGCGCCTCTTCCGCTTTAACGTGGTATTATCGCCCCGTCGCAGCAAAAATTCCTTTCAAACATATCTTTTCTGGCGCCCATGTCGGCGCATTTCAACTGTGTTCAGGCCTTCGCCGAAACGACGTTGGCATTCCTGCATATAAAGGAGGAAAAAGTGAAGTTCTTTCTCGACACCGCCGACCTTGACGAGATCAAAGAAGCGGCAAGTTGGGGCGCGCTCGCGGGCGTGACCACCAACCCCACGCTGTATTCGCGCATTGGCGGCAAGCTCGACGACTTCCATAACCATATCGCGCGCATCTGCGAAATCGTCGATGGCCCGGTGAGCGCCGAAAGCGTCGCTATGACGCGCGACGAAATCGTGCGCGACGGCCGCGAGCTCGCGGCGATTGCCCCCAACGTCGTGGTGAAGATTCCTACCATGGTCGAAGGTCTTGCCGCATGCCGCACGCTTGCCGACGAGGGCATTCGCGTGAACATGACGCTGTGCTTCACCGCGCCGCAGGCCATTCTCGCCGCGCGCGCAGGCGCTCGCTACATTTCCCCGTTCGTTGGGCGCTTCGACGACATTTCCGAAGACGGTCTCTCTCAGCTGGAGAACGTGGTCACCGCCATCAACAATTACGACTACAGCGAGAACACGGTTAACCACGAGCAGGTCGAGATCATCGCCGCCTCTATTCGCAGCGCGAACCATGTGACCCAGGCGGCACTCATGGGCGCCGACATCGCCACCGTGCCGTTCGCCGTTTTGAAGAAGATGATTCAGCATCCGCTCACCGATCGCGGTCTTGAGGCCTTCCTGAAAGACTGGGAAAAGGTCGCTAACGCATGATGGCCGACGAAATGACCGGCGAAACCGCGGCCGGCGAGCCCAAAAAAGCGCCAGCTCGCCGAACGAGGAAGGCTGCCGCTGAATCGCAGGCGGTTTCCGAGGAAAAGCCAGCAAAGCCGCGCGCCACGCGCACGCGAAAGGCCGTGGTGTCTGAAGGCGACGCGAAAAAGCAAAAGGCCGAGGCGGCGGACGCTCCCGCTGAGGAAAAGCCCAAGCGAGCACCGCGTTCGAAGGCGAAAGCCGCAGATGGTGCAGCCGATTCCGCTGACGCTTCCGTAGCCGAGGACAAGCCCAAAAAGAAGCCTGCGCGCAAAACGTCAAAGGCGAGCAAGACCGAAAAAGAGGACAAGCCAGCAGATTCCAATGCGAAATCCGCAGAGTCTGAGGTGGCTGCCTCCGCGAATGACGGGGAGGCTTCGCCCGCGGATGCCCCCAAGACGCGCAAGCGCCCGGGTCGTTCGACGAAGCTGCGCGCTGCCGTTGAGGCCTCGCAGGGCGATTCCGCCGACGAATCGTCGGATGCCCAAAACCAAGATGCCGATCAGGAACGCGACAAGCCTTCGCGCTCCCGCAAATCGGCGCGCTCGGACGAGAAAGCCGAAAGCAGCGCCGAGGCGACGGGCGACCTGAACGCCCAGCGCTATCAGAAGCGCGAGCGCTCCCAGCGAAATGCCGAAAGGCAGGGCAGGGACGATCGCGGTCGCGACGGCAAGGGCTCGCAAAAGGGGTCGCAGCGCGAAAAACGCAACGGCGGTTCCTCTCGCTTCGATAAGAGCGATCGCCACAATCGCCGCGATCGCAATTCCCGTCGCGACCAATTCGCCCCGAAAACGAATATCGATGATCTTGCCCAGCTCAAAATCGCTGAGCTCCGCGCGAAGGCGGCCGAATTCGAAATCGACGTCACTGGCCTGAAGAAGTTCGAGCTCGTCGATAAGGTCTATGCGGCAAGCGTTCGGGCCGAGGGCTTCGTCGAGGTCGAGGGTATTCTCGACATCATGCAAGACGGCTATGGCTTCTTGCGCACGAAGGGGTATTTGCCCAGCGAGAAAGACGTCTACATAGGAACGTCCCTCATCCGCCGGAACAATATGCGCAAGGGCGACATGGTGCGCGGACAGACGCGTCCCGCTCGCGAGAACGAGAAATATGCCGCGCTGCAAACGGTCATTTCGGTGAATGGCATTGCCGTCGAAGAGATGGGCCCGCGCGTGAAGTTCGGCGATCTTACGCCGGTTTTCCCCGACGAGCCGCTTACTATGGAGCATGGCCGCTCGACCATCACCGCGCGCGTCATCGATTTGGTGTCGCCCATCGGCAAAGGCCAGCGCGGCCTCATCGTCTCGCCTCCGAAAGCGGGCAAGACGACGGTGCTCAAAGACATCGCGGCGGCCATTACGGCGAACAACCCCAGCGTGCATCTGATGTGCCTGCTTGTCGACGAGCGCCCCGAGGAAGTCACCGATATGCAGCGCTCCATCGCGGGCGAAGTGATCGCCTCGACGTTCGACATGCCCACCGAAGACCATATCCAGGTCTCTGAGCTTGTCATAGAGCGCGCGAAACGCCTGGTCGAAATGGGGCAGGACGTCGTCATCCTGCTCGATAGCCTCACTCGTCTCGCGCGCGCCTACAATCTGGCGACGCCTGCGAGCGGACGCATCTTGTCGGGCGGCGTTGATTCGACGGCCCTCTATCCGCCGAAGCGCTTCTTGGGCGCGGCGCGCAATATCGAAGGCGGGGGAAGCCTCACCATTTTGGCTTCTGCGCTTATCGATACGGGCTCGAAGATGGACGAGGTCATTTTCGAAGAGTTCAAAGGCACTGGCAACATGGAGCTTAAGCTCGACCGCTCGCTTGCCGACCGTCGCGTGTTCCCCGCGATCGATCCGATTTCGAGCGGCACGCGTCGCGAAGATCTGCTGCTCGATGCGCAGGAGGCTCCGCTCATTTGGGCCGTTCGTCGAATTCTCGCGAACATGAACAATACCGAGCGGGCCATGGACATGCTCATCAAGTCGCTCAAGCAGACCGACAACAACAAAGAGTTCCTCATGCGTACCGCGAAGAAAGCGCAAACGTCCACTTCCCGCGACGCTTCGCTGATGTAGAAATGAGCCGTTTATGGAGCGGCAGGGCGTTTCGCCGTTAGCCAGCTCCTGGTTATCCTACGAAAAGAGTACCATTTAAGGGCCGTCCTTCGGGGCGGCTCTTTTATCCAGGAGGAATGCCATGCAGGAAAGCGCTCGCAGCCAGGCGATTGCCGTATTTGCCGTGACGGTGCTCGCATCGTCTTTGGGCAATCTCTCGCAGACGGGGCTTAACGCCATGCTCGTTTCCGTATGCGAAGAGTTCGGCGTCGTCGAAGGGGTGGGGCAGTGGCTGAGCACCTCGTATATGCTCGTTTTGGGCATCGTGGTGCCGCTTTCGTCGTACTTCATGGGCCGCTTTCGCCTTAAAAGCCTGATCATGCTTTCCATCTGCGTTTTTGCGGCTGGCTCGCTTATAGATGCCTTGGCGCCGAGCTTCGCCGCGCTTTTCGTCGGCCGCGTGGTTCAGGCGGTTTCGGCGGGCATTCTGCTGCCTTTGGTGCAGACCATAGCCATGACGCGTTTCCCCGAAGGGCGTAAGGCGACGGCCATGGGAATCGCGGGAATAGCCATGGGATTCGCCCCCAATATAGGCCCGACGATCGGCGGAGCTTTGGTCGACGGTTTGGGCTGGCGAAGCTTTTTCTGGCTGATGGTCGCATTCTCCGTCGTCATGGCCCTGGTCTGCCTTCTGTGCGTTCACCGCCGCGACGATGCCTCTTTCCCCGTCGGCTTCGACATGCTCTCGTTCGTGCTGTGCGCGGTGGGGTTCGGCGGGCTGCTCATGGGCGCGAGCGAGGCGTCAACGCTGTCTTTGTCCCATCCTCTGGTATGGGCGCCCATCCTGCTTGGCGCCTTATGCTTGGGGGCTTTCGCGAAGCGCCAGCATGCGCTCGACAATCCCCTCATCGATTTGGGCATTTTCAAAAACGGGGAGTTCGTCTGGGGCTTTTGGGCGCTCAATTTCCTCTTTGCGTCGTTTATGGGAATCACGCTGCTCGTACCCTTGTATGTGCAGGGCCTTTGCGGCCAAAGCGCCATGCTTGCGGGCATGGTTCTTTTGCCGGGTACGGTGGCGGCGCTTATCGCCAATCCGCTTGCGGGCGTGCTCGTCGATAAGATAGGGCCCCGCCAGGTTTGCCTCGTCTCGGGCGCGCTGCTGTCGGTGGGCGCTTGCCTCATGGTTTTCTGCGACGCGAATACGCCTCTCGGCATTGTGTGCGTTATGCAGGGCGTGCGTGCCATGGGGGTTTCGGGGCTTATCGGGCCTTTGACGGCATGGAGCCTTTCGACTCTGCGCGGAAGGCTCGTCTCCGACGGCTCGGGGTTTGGGGCTGCCGTGCGGCAGGCCTTCGCCTCAATCGGCTGCGCCGGGATGGTGTTTTTCGCATGCGGCGGCCTTCTGTCGGGGGATGCCGCCTTCCATGCGGCCTTCGCGCTTTCGGCCGTATTCGCCGTCGCGACGTTTGCCATCATCGCCGTGCGCGTGCGTTAGGGCGGTTGCTTGCGGAATAGCCGCCATGCCCTCATTCCTCGGGATTTGGTACTATGGCCGATGTTGAAGAGGGGGAATGGGCGGCAATGGGCAATACAGAACGGAATAGCAACCTGAGCGATGCGCTCGCCGTGTATGCGGGTGTTGAGGAAGATTACTTGCAGGCGCTTCGAGATGCGGGTATTGACCTGGGAAAATGTAATGCGAATGTTCGGAAAAACGCCGATTTGCGAGAATCGCTTGCCAAAAAGGGCGCGTGTTTTCGCAATGGCGGGGCAAGCATTTCGCATGGCTTTCTATCGCAGGCCTGCGTGGCCTGCACGGGCGGCGAGGGCAGTAGGACCTTCTACTTCTCGCTGCGCTGCCACAGGAATTGCTATTTCTGCTTCAATCCCAATCAGGAAGATTATGCGCATTACCTGGATGCGAACTACGATTGGCGAGCCGATTTCGCCGAGCTCGCCGCGTCGGAGCGTCAGATGACCCATATCGCGCTCACGGGCGGCGAGCCTTTGCTCAACGTCGGCGAGACGCTTTCGTTTTTCCACGAGGCGCATCGTCTGTGGCCAAACGCCCATCTGCGGCTTTATACGGCCGGCGACATGCTCGATCGCGAGACCATGGCGAGCCTTGTGGCCGAGGGGCTTTCGGAAATCAGGTTCAGCGTGAAGCTCGAAGATTCCGAAGATGACCTCGAGGAAACGTATGCGCATATTGGCATCGCGCGCGAATTCGACGTGGACGTGATGGTCGAGATGCCCGTGATTCCCGGCACGCTTCCAGCTATGAAGCTCCTGCTTTCGCGTTTGGACGCGATGGGCGTGCGGGGCATCAATCTGCTCGAATTCTGCTATCCGCACCATAATTGGCAGGCGTTCGCCAGCCGCGGTTTCAAAGTGAAGAACCCGCCGTTTTCGGTGTACTACAACTATTGCTATGCGGGCGGGCTTCCCATCGAAGGTAGCGAGGAAGAGGCGCTCGAGCTTATGGAATTCGCCATTGACGAGGGCATGGCGATGGGCGTGCATTACTGCTCGCTCGAAAACAAGCATCGCGACCAAATTCTCAGCCAAAACCGACTCGGCGTGCTGGGCGATTCATGCTATGCGCTCGACGGGGACGATTTCTATTACAAGACGCTGAAGATATACGACGAAGATGCGAGTCGGGCGTGCTCGCTTTTGGAGAGCCGCGGCGAAACCGACTGGCGCTTCGATGGGGAAGAATGCTGCGTGCTGGCGAACCCGAGCATGAAGGGGGCGTTGCTTGGTGCGGGCATTGCGCCAGTCGTGTCGTTCAACGTGCTCGAACTTCGCAACGAGGGCCTCGTGCTGCGCGAACTGGCGCTTAAGCCATTGTGCCCGGATGGGTGCTAACAGGAACCGTTCGCGCGGCAAGCTCGATGTTTGGTGGAGCACTGGCCTTCGAAGCGAGCGCTCCGCCTTTCTTTTCGGCGCTTGCGCTACAATAGGCGCGCGCTGAGGCGCGAAACATTCGACGCTATCGAGAGGACGAACATGGCCACGCTCGACACCATTAAAGACATCCTGAAAGAGAACCTCGACATCGACCCCGAGTCCGTCAGCGAGGATTCCACCTTCGAAACGCTCGGAATCGACTCGCTCGACATGGTTGAGCTCATCTGCGAGCTCGAAGATCGCCTGAGCGTTGACTTCGGCGAGCCCGAGGGGCTTTCGACTATGGCCGATCTTGTTGAATACGTAGACAGCCTGTAGAAGAGTCCGAAATGCGCGAAAGCCCGACGGTATGTCGGGCTTTTTGTTTTGCGCCTCGCATCGAAAAAGCGCGGCGAGACTTCGCCGTTTTCCTGCCCAATATTTGGCTTTCTTTCAGGAATGTGTTCGGAATGTGTCCCGGCTACGCTAGGCAACGTAGCTGGTTCAACGCGGCTGTTACGAAACCGCATGCGTGGCTTCGTCGTGAGCGCGGGGTGCTAAAGTTCGCTGCAGAGAAATAAGCGCGATGAAAGCGAGTGATCGGCATGACCGAAGAAAACAACCTCACGCCCAGCGGGGCGCCCGTCCAGCCCCAGCAAACGGCGAGCGCGCCGCAGCAGCCTCAGGCACAGCAGCATCAGGCGCAGCCGCAGTCGCAGCAGGCGGCTTTCCAGCCTGCCCATACGGCTCCTATGCCGCAGCAGCCTCAGCCGGGAGCCTGCCAGCAGCAGGCATATCAGTCCCAGCAGGCCTACGCCGCGCCGGCCGCGGCTCCGTACATGGCTCAGCAGGCGAAGCCGAAAAGCGGGGCGGGAAAGACCTTCGCGGCGGGCTTCGGCGGCGCTGCGCTTGCCATGGTGCTCGGGTTTGGAGGGTACACGGCATACAACACCTTTACGGCGAATACCACGACGCTCGGCTCAACGACGACGACGGTGATTTCAGCCTCGGCGGACGATTCGAGCGATTCGTCAACGCTGGCCGAACAGGTGGCTCAGAAATGCCTGCCCTCGGTCGTGAGCATCGACATCTATACCAAAAGCTCGTCAACTTCCTCCTACGGCTTCGAGATGCCTGGCACGAGCGACGATTCAACGCTGACGAACACTTCGCTCGGCAGCGGCGTGGTCATTTCTTCCGACGGGTACATCATCACCAACAACCATGTCGTGGAAGACGCCGACGCCATCAAGGCGACGATCAACGATGTCGAATATGACGCGGAGCTCGTTGGCAGCGATTCGTCGAGCGACATCGCCGTCATCAAAGTCGACGCGACCGACCTGACCGCCATCGAAATCGGCAATTCTTCCGATTTGAACGTGGGCGAATGGGTCATGGCGCTGGGAAGCCCCTTCGGCCTTGAGAATTCGGTCTCGACTGGCGTGGTGAGCGCGCTCCAGCGTTCGAACACGATGCAGGATTCCACGACGGGCGAGACGGTCATCTATCCGAACATGATTCAGACCGACGCGACCATCAACCCGGGCAATTCGGGAGGGGCGCTCGTCGATTCGCAGGGCAAACTCATTGGCATCAATTCGATGATCTCGTCATATTCGGGCTCGTCTTCGGGCGTCGGTTTCGCCATTCCCGTTGACTACGCCATCGACCTTGCCCAGCAGCTCATCGAAGGCAAGACGCCCACCCATGCCCAGCTTGGCGTTTCCATGGCGCAGATCAATTCCTCCACGGCCCAATACTACGGCTTCTCGGTGAGTGAAGGTGTGTATGTCGCCAACGTGTACGAGGGAACGGCTGCGGCCGACGCTGGTATAGAGAAGGGTGACATCATTACGTCGTTCGACGGCCAGAAGGTTACGTCGCCTTCCGATCTTACGATTGACGTTCGCTCGAAAAACGTCGGCGACACCGTTGAGGTTGTGGTGAACCGCAATGGCGAAGAGAAGACATTCTCGGTCACGCTCGGCAGCGATGAGAACTCGCTGACCTCAAGCTCGAGCAACAATTCGAGCAATGGCTACGGCTATAACAACGGTGGCTCGGGCAATGGCTACGGTTACGGTTATGGCTACAACGGCGGCTCAGGCAATGGTTACGGAAACGGCTACGGCTCGGGTTCAGGCTCGGGGCTCGGCAGCCTGTTCTAAAGCAAGCCGATATATCGAAGGGGGAGGCGGCTCAAATGAGCCGCCTCCCCCTTTGTCGTTTCGCGCTTGAACCAGGGATGTCCCTTTGAGTCGCGCCCAGTCGTTCAATTCGCTATTGTGGCGTTTGCCAATCGCAGGGCTGTCCTCCCATGCCTGCGCGGATGCCTTCGATAATGACGAGCAGGCCTTTTTCAAACGAGGTTTCCGAATAGCCCTCGGCTACGGTTTTGCGCCAGCGCTCATTAAAGCGCGGCGGCGTTTGGGTTCGTTCCGCCTTTCCCGTGAGCATTCCCGGCACGCGCGACGTCGTTGAGAATCGCGACGAATCGGCCTCCGAGAGCTTCCTTTCGCGCTCGGCCTCTTCGATTCGCCGGTTCTGGCGCGATCTGAACAGAAAGCCCGAGAGATACGAATCGACGATGGTGATGAGCTGTACGGCGATGTCTTCGGGCATGCCCTGTCCCAAGTAGATGAGTCGAAGCTCGAGCATGTACGGCTCCATGCCGGCGCCTACGCGGGGGTCGCTGAGCAGCTCGGCGAAATGGGGCGATCTGGAGCATGAGCGCCTAAGGGAAAGCGTGGTGCGTATGAGCGTGTCCTCCCAGCGTTCGCCCCTTAAAGCTCTTGTGTCGACCGTCGCCAAAAATCGCTCGCAGACCTCATTGAGCAATGCCTCGTGCGAGGGGATATAGCCGTAAAGGGCCATGGCGCTTACGCCGAGCGCGTCGCCAAGCGAGCGCATGGAGCATGCTTGGGGGCCGTTTTTCTCTATGAGGGCGAAGGCGCACGAGACGATTTCGTCTTTCGTGAGCGATCCTTTTTTGCGAGTACCTTTTGGCATGAGGAGTCCTTCCTTCGATACCCATATGATAACGCACATCTATACGACGTATAGATGTGCGTTTCTGCAGGTATGAAAAGAACTCGCTCGAAAGGTCGGCTGGCGTTTGGGATTAGCTGGCGATGATCGACCCCAAACGCATGCAGTCGGCGCTGGCATCGTCGTCGGGGTAATCCTTCGCGATGACGGAATCCACCACGTTGAGCCCTGCCGCCTCGGCGCGCTGCTCCCATAGCTCCATCCATTCGCCGTCGTTCCAGTCATACGACCCGAATAGCGCAACGCGCCGCCCTTCGAGCAGCGGCTCCACGGCGTCGTACATGGGAAGAAACTCCATATCTTCCAGTTCCTCATCGCCCATTGCCGGGCAGCCGAATGCGAACGCGTCGTAGTCGCTAAGCCGCTCGGGGCCGAATTCATTCGCGACGATGATGTCGGCCTCGCCGCCTTTGGCGCGCACGCCTTGGGCTACCAAATCGGCCATAGCCTCGGTGTTGCCGGTGCCGCTCCAATAGACGATTGCCACTTTGCTCATGTCTGGTCTCCTTCTCGGATTCGTTGTCGGTGATTCGTATCGCTTAACGCTTGCGGCGTTGTCGCTTGGGTGGGGATCCCCCTCGGGCAGAAAAGCGCAAGGCTGTGGGCGTTCATTTGCATAGCGTCCTTGCCGCCTTCGCTGTCTTGCCTTGTTCTATACGGCGGCTTTCAGCAAAGCGAACATATCGCTGGGTTCGCTTGCGCCTCGCGTATCGCAGAGCGCTTCGAGCGAAACGCCCTGGGCATGCAGCTTGCGGTATTCCTCTGCGCAAAGGCGATTGCGCTGAAATGTTCGCAATGCGGCTTCGGGGGCGGAGTAGGCCTTCCATCCTCCGCAGGCGAGGAAGTCCGCGCCCTTATGGCGGATGAAGCCGGAAACATCGGCTGGCGGATACCCCAAAACGAGGCCTATTTCGTGCGGAAATTCCGCTTCGCCCATGGTCGCCTGCGCTTCCTCGCGGGCGAGCGCCGCCCTGGCGCGGCATTGGCATACGTGCCCAGGGGCATGGTGGTGCTGTTTGCGGCCGTTGCCCGCGCAGCAAGGGACGATTCTTTCGGGCATAGGCGCCTCGTTGGCTTCCGTGCCTTTCGCGATGCGTGCCAGGCGGGCTTCGTCTGCCTTGGCGATGCGTCTTTTCAGCTCGGCGATCACGCTGTCGCCGTCATACGCCTCGAAATTGGCCTTTTCGAGAATCGCTTTCGCATCGGGTGCGGCGAGCTCGTCGGCGACGAGTGACGGGCGCCAGACGAGCAAGAGGGTCCCCGCGTCGCGTCGCGCCATTCGTGTGATGCGAACCCCGAGGTGCGCCAATCGAATTGAAAGGTTCCCGATGGCGGCGTCTGCCTCTTCGGGCGTGCCATATGCGGCTTTCCAGGTGAAGAGATTCGCCGGCTTGATTCCCGCAAGCATCGGCGAGGCATGTCGTATGAGCTTGGCCTCAAGGTCGCGGTCTGCTGCGCTTTCGTGCGCAGCTCGCGTTCCCAATGGGGCATCGAGTGAAATGATGGGCGGCATATATCCTCCAATCGCGGGCGCATGCGCCCGCCGATATCGTCTTGGGAAGCGCTGGTTAGTTCCGCCAGAACCTTCCGCACGCGGCGGCGCGCGGAAGGTTTGAGCATCGCTTTCCCTCGTTGGCGGGCGCGTTCGGCTTTCGCTTCCCGCGCATGCGAGTAAGGCGGTCTTAATCAGCGGCTCCCGATTACTCGGCAAGTGTTAGCGTTGGGTAACACAAACAAGCACGCTTATACCGCACGCCCCGAGCCATGCCAAGGGATTTCTCAAAAAAGTTATATAAGGGTTACAAATAATGACGAGACAGGTTTGCGTGAGATGTGCTCCAGCCGAGCAGGCACGGCTTTGCGCTCAAGGTGCGTGTGGCGGCGCGGGCCTTTCCGATACGCGCTTGGTGCGTTTCTCCCGAGAAAACCGCGCGTTTCGTGCGTTTGCTTCGCGCTTGGTCGATGCGCTCGCTCGCGCGCGCGATAGTGGGCTATCATACGTGCGTTATGCGAACGACCACCTACGAATCCAATGGAAGGGCGGAACTCCATGGTTTCACGCATCTACGTTGAGAAGCGGCCCGGTTTCGACGTCGAGGCCCGTCAGCTCGCTTCTGAGCTGCGAACCATTTTGGGCATCGGGGGGCTTTCCCGCGTGCGCCTGATCAATCGCTACGACGTCGAGGGCATTTCTCCTGAACTGTTCGAGCAATGCGTACCAACCGTGTTTAGCGAACCGCAGGCCGATGTGGCCACGGCCGATTTGCCTGTCGATGGCCTCTCCGTCAACGAAGACGGCTCGGCGAGCGCTCCCACGAACACTGCGGTGTTTGCGGTGGAATTCCTTCCTGGGCAGTTCGACCAGCGGGCCGATTCGGCGAGCGAGTGCGTTCAGCTGATCAGCCAGGGCGAGCGCCCCGATGTGCGTTCGGCGAAAGTGTATGTGCTGGAAGGCGAGCTTTCCGCCGCCGACGTCGACGCCATTAAGCATTACGTGATCAACCCCATCGAGGCTCGCGAGGCTTCGCTTGTGCCGCGCGAAACCCTGCATATGCAGGTCGTCGACCCCAAACCGGTCGAAGTGGTGGACGGTTTCACCGACCTCGACGAGGCGGGCCTTGCGGCGTTTCTGTCCGACCGCGGCCTGGCGATGGATTTGGCCGATATCAAATTCTTCCAAAGCTATTTCCGCGAAGAGGGCCGCAACCCCACCATCACCGAGGTGAAGGTTGTCGATACCTATTGGTCCGACCATTGCCGCCATACCACGTTCGGCACCGAGCTCACCGATATCGCCATCGACGACGCGTGTGTGCAGGCCGCTTTCGACAAATATTTGGCCATGCGTGCCGAACTCGGCCGCGAGCACAAGCCCGTTTGTCTTATGGACATGGGGACGATCGGCGCGAAATACCTGAAGGCCAAAGGCATTATGACTGGCGTCGACGAATCCGACGAAATCAATGCGTGTACGGTGAAGGTGACCGTGGACGTGAACGGCGAAGACGAAGACTGGCTGTTCCTGTTCAAAAACGAAACGCACAACCACCCAACGGAGATTGAGCCGTTCGGCGGCGCGGCTACCTGCGTGGGCGGCGCCATTCGCGACCCCCTGTCGGGCCGCAGCTACGTATACCAGGCTATGCGCGTTACCGGCGCCGCCGACCCCACGCGCCCCGTGGCCGAGACGCTTCCCGGCAAGCTGCCGCAGCGCAAGCTCGTGACCACCGCGGCCGCTGGCTATTCCAGTTACGGAAACCAGATTGGTTTGGCAACGGGCCAGGTCAGCGAGCTCTACCATCCAGGGTATGTGGCCAAGCGAATGGAGGTGGGCGCCGTGGTCGGCGCCACGCCGGCCAGCCATGTGCGTCGCGAGTGCCCAGCTTCCGGCGATAAGATCGTGCTGCTTGGAGGACGCACCGGCCGCGATGGCATCGGCGGCGCCACGGGCTCGTCGAAGACGCAGAATGCTGAGAGCATCGAGACGTCTGGCGCCGAGGTCCAGAAGGGCAATGCGCCTGTCGAGCGCAAGATTCAGCGCCTCTTCCGTCGCAGGGATGCGTGCCGCCTCATCAAGCGCTGCAACGATTTTGGCGCAGGCGGCGTGTCGGTTTCCATTGGCGAGCTGTGCGACGGTTTGTCCATCGACTTGGATATGGTCCCCAAGAAATACGACGGCCTCGATGGCACGGAATTGGCTATTTCCGAGAGCCAAGAGCGCATGTCGGTCGCATTAGCCGCCGAGGATGTGGACGAATTCATCGGCTATGCGCACGAGGAAAACCTGGAAGCCGTGGTGGTGGCGACCGTCACCGAGGACCCGCGTCTGCTTATGACGTGGCGCGGCGACGCGATCGTCGATATCTCGCGCGAATTCCTCAACAGCAACGGTGCGCCGAAGCGCCAAGCCGCGCACGCGGTGGCCGCAGAGGCATACGCTCCCTCGTGGCCAGGCGACACGGTCGCCGAGCGTATGCATTCCCTCGTCACCGACCTGAACGTGTGCTCGAACAAGGGTCTGGGCGAGCGCTTCGATTCCACCATCGGGGCGGCCACGGTGCTCATGCCGTTCGGCGGCGCGCGCCAACTGACGCCCGCGCAGGCTATGGTGGCGAAATTCCCCGTCGATGGGGAAACGAGCACCGTGAGCGCCATGGCTTGGGGCTTCAATCCTTACCTTATGGAGAAAGACCAGTTCAATGGCGCCTATCTCTCGGTTGTGGAAAGCGTGTCGCGCCTTATTGCCACGGGCTTCACGCGCAAGGCGGCCTACTTGTCGTTGCAGGAGTACTTTGAGCGCCTGCGCAACGAGCCCGAGCGCTGGGGCAAGCCTATGGCGGCGGTGCTCGGCGCCCTTGAAGCGCAGATCGATTTGGGAATCGGCGCCATTGGCGGCAAGGATTCCATGTCTGGTTCGTTCGAAGAGGGCGACGTCGAAATCAACGTGCCGCCCACGCTTATCTCTTTTGCGGTGTCTACTGGCAAGGTCGACCGCGTGGTCTCGCCCGAATTCAAGGCCGCTGGCCATCGGGTGGTCTGCATCGACCCTGCTTTCTACGACGAACATTGGCGCCCCGATGCCGCTGGCATGAGCGAGGTTTTCGACATCGTCGAGGCTCTGACGGAGTCGGGCTCGGCGCTGGCCATTTCGACGCCCGGCTATGGCGGGGCGGCTGAGGCTATGTTCAAGATGTGCCTCGGCAACGCGGTCGGCTTGGATGTGGATTCCCATGTGCCCGTTGATGCCCAGTTCGCCCCGGCGTATGCGAGCTTCATCATCGAGCTTGCCGACGGCGCCGAGATTCCCGAGCACAGCGACGCCGTTCATGTGCACGAAGTTGGCCAGACGATAGAGGCCTACGAGCTGCGCTTGGGTGGCGAGACGCTCGATATGGCCGAGCTGCAAGAAGCATGGGAGCATGGCATCGAAGGCGTGTTCCCATATCGTAGCGCCTCCGACGACGCGGCCGCGCATGCGCCCGTCGAAAAGGTGAGCTATACCGCGGCCAAACCGCTCACATTCAGCGGCTCCATTGCGCGTCCGCATGTGGTGATCCCCGTATTCCCCGGCACGAACTGCGAATACGATACCGCGCATGCGTTCGAGCGCGCAGGGGCCGAAGCGGAAGTGCTCATCATCAACAACCTCACGCCCGCCAAGGTCGCCGAAAGCACCGCCGCGCTGGCCGAGGCCATTCGCCGTAGCCAAATCGTCATGTTGCCAGGCGGATTCTCTGGCGGTGACGAGCCTGATGGTTCCGCGAAGTTCATCACGGCGTTTTTCCGCGCGCCTCAGGTAACCGAGGCCGTGCGCGATTTGCTGCACAATCGCGAGGGTCTGATGTTGGGCATTTGCAACGGCTTCCAGGCGCTCGTGAAGCTCGGCCTGGTGCCGTACGGCGATATCGTCGATGCGACGCCCGCCGCGCCCACGCTTACCTTCAACGAGATTGGTCGTCACCAAAGTGGGCTGGTGCGCACGCGCGTGGCGTCTAATCTTTCGCCGTGGCTTTCGTGCTGCGAGGTGGGCGATATCCATACCGTGGCAATCTCGCATGGCGAAGGCAGGTTTGTAGCCAGCGACGAAGTGCTGGCTCAGATGAAAGCCGCAGGTCAGATTGCCACGCAATACGTGGATGCCGCGGGAGAGCCCAGCATGGCGCTCGGCGCGAACCCGAATGGGTCGGTTTTGGCTATCGAGGGCATCACGAGCCCCGATGGCCGAGTATTCGGCAAGATGGGTCATTCCGAGCGCAGTGGGGCTGGCTTGTACAAAAACGTGCCGGGCGATAAGTATCAGCCGCTATTTGAGGGCGGCGTGAGCTACTTCGCGTAGGGCGGCGCTCTTTGCCAGGGGGATTTTCAGCAAAGAGCGGCATTTTCTGCTCTTCAACCGACTAAGGAGGCGGGCGCCCTTCGGGGCGCTCGCCTCCTTTAATATGAGCAGGACATTGTCAATAGACAAAATTGGGCCCGATCTCAGAAGATGAGGCCAGGCCCTTTCCTTATATCAACCTGTATGCGGCGCCCTTCGGGGCGCCCGCCTCCTTTTTGGAGAGAGAAACCTGCCGCGCGTAAGCGAAACGGTGAATTTTGGCACAGATTTAAAGTTTAGGGGCATTAATGGAAAGAAAGCGGGGCGTCGAGACGGCGCTGTCTACCGTTTCTCTTAAAATCGGCCCTTTTTCAAGCGAAAGAACGCTCCATCGTTCTTGGATAGGGAACTCCAGCTGGTTCGCTCCCCCTAAACTTTAATTCTGTGCCAAAATCTGCGGTTTTCTTTACGCTGAGAGCATTCGGCGCTGATAGAGCCCAGCTTCTTCGAAGCCGAGGCGTGAATAGTAGCCGCGTGTGCCGACAGCGCTGATGACGTTGATGCTTGCGAAGCCCTCGCTGGCCGCAATCTCGCAGGCGTGCTCTACGAGCGCTTTGCCCAGGCCGCGGTGCTGGGCATTCTGGCCGGCACCGTGCAGCGATGCAACCTTGCCATAAACGTGTACTTCGCGAATCATTGCCTGATCGACCCCTATGGGGAAGGATGGCTCGCTTTTCGCAAGGTTCGCGACTTCGGTTTGGTTTGGCAGTGAAAGCCGTAGAAAACCTGCGATTTTATTATCGGATGTGACCCATTGCAGGAAATGCTCATGGGTGTTCGCGGTTTCGTAACCGTAATCTACCAGCGTAAGCTCGCCGAGATTCGTTTCGCTTCCCGCGAGCTCGCGGTGGCGAATCTCTTGGACGGGCTCGCCGCTTGTCGCAGCGAGACGTTCGGCCTGCGCTTCGACCACCTCGCGCAAGTTCACCTTCTTATTGCCCTCGACGATATCGCTCGATGAGAAATCTCGAATCATGCGCGAAATGCGTGTATAGGGCGGCGTGGCGAGCACGTTGTCCGCAAGCACGTTTACGAGCTCGTTTTCGCCATAGGGCCGCCAGGTGCCTTCCCTCCATCGTTGGGCTAGGCCTGTGCCGTCGATGAGCGCGCAAGGGTACATCTTCACCTCGTCGGGTAAAAATCGAGGGTCGCTTACGAGCGTGCGGTAGTCGGCGGCGTCGCCTGCGGGCGTGGCGCCAAGCAAGTTCGCCATGAAGTGCGCGTGCGATTTGAACCCGAACAGGCGGCACAGCGAAAATGCGCGCGCGATTTGCTCGGGCGTGGTATGGCGATGATTGGCATCCAGCACGCTCGGGTTCAGGCTCTGCACGCCCATCTGGATTTTTGTGCAACCGAGCGCACGCATCAGCGAAAGCGATTCGCGGGTGATTGAGTCGGGCCGCGTTTCGATGACTAGTCCCACGTTGCGATGCTCGCCATTCACATTGCGCGCATGCTCGGCGAACACGTCGGACAGCGTGGCGGTTTGCAATTGCGCTGCGGCGCGCCATGCGGGGTTTTCGCCATAGAGTTCGCGCATCGCTTGCGAATGGGAAATCTCGCCCGAGCTTACGCGCCGCTGCGTTTCGGCGCATGCGACGGCAAGCTCATCGGTGTCGTGCGAAATGCCGATCTCTTCGTAAAAAACGCGGCGCTCGGCCTCGGTGTGGTGGGCGAAGTTTGCGGCGGCGTTCGAGGGGGAGATTCCGTGGGCGGCTTGTTGCTCGTTTGCGGTCAGCGTATCGGATGACTGGGTGTTTGCGCCTGTGGAGCGAATAGGCGGCGCGACCGAATCGTCTTGCCCGCTCGCGCCGTTCTCAGCGTCGTTGAGCGCGCGAAACAGCTCGCGAACAAACCAGATGCGGTAGGCCTCGGGGTAGTCGTTCCATGTGCCTCCCAACACAATGAGCTCGATTTTGTCGGTGACGTGACCCATGGACGCCAACGCGCGAAGGCGCGAGGAGACTTGCAGATATGGGTCGAAGCAATTGCGCTCGGCGCGCTGGCAGGCGGGCTCATTGTGCAGGTAGCTTTTCGGCATGCGCACGTCGTTCGGGCAATAGATGCATGAGCCCGAACATGCCCACGGTTTGGTGATGACGGTGATGGTCGCCACGCCCGATGCGGTGCGTCGCGGCTTCATGCGCAGCGTCTGCAAAAGCAGCGCATCTTCGTCTGGCGTGATGCCCCAAGCCGCCCAACGTGCTGGATCGCTTTCGCGCACGCGTAGGAAATACGGCAGCGCCCGCCGCTTCGAGATATGTTCCTTATTGTCGCGAATGCCCTGGTTATGCGTGCGAACTATGTTTTCCAGCTCGTTGGCCGAAAGCGCGCGGCCCGCCTTGCGCACGTGCGCAAGTATGTCCAAAATGAAATCTTCCATGTGCGAATTGTACCGAAACGCCCACCGCGTCGCGCGATATTTTGCGCTTCCCCGAGTCAAGGGAGGGCAGTCCCTTTGGCCCTGCGCGCGCCGTTTATGCCGCCGCTACGCTTCGCGGCCCCATGTCCAGCTCGACAGGTCTTCGGGGGTTCGCCAATCGCAGGGGTCGGGAGCGGCGAGCGCACGCGTTCCGGCGATAATGAAGTCGATGCCTTGGTGGAAGCGTTCGACGTCGGTATCGCTCGCTGAAATCCGCGACCAATCGCCGCCCGCATAGGCGTCGTCTCCCCGCTTGATGACCTCGAGCTTTCGTTGCGCCGCCACTTCGATAAAGCCTGTGAGAAACGAGCGCAAGACGCCATACATGACTTCGTATACGCTGGCGGGCATGCCCTGATCGGCGTGAAGGTAGTAGACGTTTTTCTGGTGCTGCTGGGGCGGGCTGAGCTGTGTTTGCAGCTGCATCATTCGGATATTGGCGTGTCGAAGGTTCGCCTCGAGCAGCGACCCGCATGTTCGATGGAGCGTGTCCTCCCAAAATTCGCCAGGGACGGGCGCATTGTCGTATTCGCTCATCATCTTCTGCATGACCAAGAACAGCAGTTGGCGCTTGCTGGGCACGTAGGTGTATATGCTCATAGTGCCCATGCCGAGCTTTTCGGCGAGCGCTCGCATGGAAAAACTCTGGTAGCCATCGCGGTCAATCATCTCGAAGGCGGCATCGACGACCTGCTCTTGGGTAAAAGAGCGCTCCATGCCTGGTTTCGATTTGTTCGCGTCCTTCTTCGCCATGCCTGCCTTGCTTTTCGTCTTATTGCGTCTGGGTGAGTGTAACGGTTGGATGGGGCCAATTCCAGCAACGGTTCGGAAGCGTTCTCTCGTTGAAATCTTTAACATTCTCAATATTGAAATACTCCGTACAGCGTACTAAGATAGGCGCTGCTTTATATCCGTACTACGTACGGCGTTGCACGATGGAGGAAGCGCGGCGACGTGCGGAGCGGTAAAGCGAAGGAAGAGGCGCGAGCGAAAATGCTGGCGCAAGACGTTAAGGGAGGAACATTGGCAGAAGGAATCGATACGTCCTTAAGCCGCCGCGGGTTCATGCGCGCAGCGGGCTTGGGTCTGCTCGGTGCCGCCGCTGCAGGCGGTGCCTTCGGTCTTTCCGGCTGCGCGAGCAGCTCGGAGAGCGGCGTCGCCGTCGAGAACAAAGGCGGTTGCGGCGACTTCAACACCGACCTGTACACCGACGCGTTTCCGGTGAAGACCCGCAACGTGCCCGTGATCGACGCCGATAGCGGCATTGTCCGCCAAGGCAACGTGGCCTTCGAGATGCGCACCATCGCCGAAAGCGAAATCAAGCGGACCGAGGAATGCGACGTGCTCGTCATCGGTTGCGGCCTCACCGGCTCGGTGGCCGCGCTTTCCGCGAGCGATGACGCATCCACCAAGGTGATGTGCATCGAGAAGATGTCCAAAGGCCGCGGTATGTTCGAGGGCATGGGCGTCGTTGGCGGCAAAGTCATGGAAGAGGCCGGCAACATCGTCGACAAGGCCGAGATGATGGACCGCATGCGCCATGCCGCGTATTACCGCGTGCCCATCGACCCGATTAAGCTGTGGGCCGATCGCTCGGGCGAAGCCGCCGATTGGCTGCAGGAGAAATTCGACGAGGGCGAAGCAGGCATCCAGGAATACTACAAGGCCAACAGCGCGAACGCTCACAATTTCGAAGTCCCTCAGACCGAAATCGAGTTCAAGTGCGACAAGTGGAGCGAAACCACCACGAAAAACGCTGGTGGCGCGGGTATCTACATCGTCGCCGACTTGGCCAACACGCTGTCCAAGCGAGCAAACGCCGACCTTCGTTACAACACGCCTGCCGTGAAGCTTGAGCGCAACGATGACGGACGCGTGACGGGCGCCATCGCCAAAGACGCCGACGGGTATTTCCGCATCAACGCCAGCAAGGGCGTCGTAATTGCCACGGGCGGCTTCGACGCCAATCCCGCGATGCTCAAGGCATGGTGCCGCGCGGAAGACATCGCCGCATGCGCCAGCTGGTGCCCCGCCGAGGGCACGACGGGCGACGGCCAGCTGATGGGCCTTGCCGTAGGCGGCCAGATGGACCCGCTGCCGGCGGCCATCATGAACTTCGACTTCGGCAGCCCCGATTCGTTCTATTCCTCTAACCTGGGCATTACCGCGTTGGTCTCGCAGGGCATCATGGTCAACGAGCAGGGTCGCCGCTTCTGCAGCGAGGGCCTGCCGTTCCAGGCGCGCAGCAACGCCATTACGGCGCAGGCCCACTATGGCACCAAGACCTTCCGCGTGGCCTCCACCACGCAGCTCGGCAAAAACGCCGACACCATCCTCGAGAAGCTTGCGCCTTATATCGAGAAGGATTGGGCGCACGAGGCCTCCAGCCTCGACGAGCTGGCCGAGTGGATGGAAGTGCCCGCCGACACGCTGAAGGCCGAAGTGGAGCAGTTCAACACCTTCGTCGACAACAAGAAAGACGAGATGTTCAACCGCCCCATGGCTAAGGCGACCAAAATCGAGGGCGAGAAGTACTACGCCATCAAGCACCAGTCCTCCATCCTGGCCACCGTTTCGGGCCTCGTGGTGGATTATCACTGCCGCGTGCTCGACTACGACAACGAGCCTATCGAGGGCCTGTTCGCCGCTGGCGGCGCTTCGGGCGGCTTTTTCTCGGGCAACTATCCGCGCCATATTTTCGGCCCGTCGGTCGGCCGCTGCGTGACCTTCGGTTACGTGTCGGGCCAGGCCGCCGCGCAGGGGGTGAAATAAATGACTGAAGAGAAAAACGGTACCGCCCAAACTGCGGCCGATAAGGCTCCGAAAGCGGAAAAAAAGCGCTGGCCTATCGTAGTCGCCGTCGTGGTGGTCGTGCTTGTGGTCGCCGGCATTGGCGGTTTCGCATGGCACAACACGCCGGGCTTCTGCGGCACGGTATGCCACAGCTCCATGAGCGAGCACGTCGATAACTACTACGGCACCGACGAGTCCAACGGAGCGGGCTTGGCGAACTGGCATGGCGTCCATGAAGGCACGACCTGCCTCGATTGCCACAAGGCAGAGCTCGCGACCCAGGTCGCAGAGCTCGGAAGTCAGATTTCTGGCGACACCGACAACTTGGGCCTGTCCGATCGCTATTACGTTGACAGCGAGACGTGTCTTTCCTGCCACGGCGGAAGCTACGACGCCCTGGCCGAAAAGACCGCCAGCCTTGGCGATTACAACCCGCACAACAGCCCTCATGGCCAGCTGAATTGCAACGAGTGCCACAAGGGCCACTCCGAGCAGGTCGATACCTGCGGTCAGTGCCACCCCAACGGCGGCCAGACGATGCGCGGCACTACGAACTAAGAAACGCGCACATATCGCACCATCATGAAAGCCCCGCTTCGGCGGGGCTTTTTGCGCGTGATGGGCCAATGGGCCAAAGGGAGAGCCCCTTTGGCCCATTTTTTGTGCCACCCACGAGGGGTGTTATGGGTCGGAGGATGCTTTTCGGCAAGGTGGTCGGCACTTTTAAAAATCGATATTGAACAGGTAAAACGTCAAAACGCACGCCGTGGGTGTCGAGAGTTAGCCGCGGCTGTCGCCATAGTGTGCCGCATCGGATCCGCGCAAGGGGCGGTAGTGGGGAATGGGCCGCGAAAAATATCGGCAAGCGGCTCCTTCCGAATCTCACAGGGAGAAAGGATACGGGAATGGCAACGACAGCAGCGTCGTTCGGCTCGCGCACAAAGGTGGCGCGCGCCGCGAAAAAGATGGAAGGGGGTGCCGTAGGGGTCAATTGGATCAATCTCGCCATCACGCTTGCCGTGGGCGCGATTATCTGGTTCATGCCCGTGCCCGCTGGGCTCGAAGCCTCGGCGTGGCACCTGTTCGCGATTTTCGTCGCGACCATTGTGGGACTCATCATCAAACCGTTGCCCATGGGCGCAATCGCCATCATGGCCATCACGGTGTGCGTGCTTACGGGCACTGTCGGTCTGAAAGACAGTCTCTCGGGCTTCTCGAACACAACCATCTGGCTCATCGTCATCGCGTTCTTCATTAGTCGCGGCTTCATCAAAACGGGCTTGGGCAGCCGCGTAGCCTATATCTTTGTCGAGAAATTCGGCAAGAAAACGCTCGGTTTGGCTTATTCGCTTATCGCTACCGACTTGGTGCTGAGTCCTGCCATGCCGTCGAACACGGCTCGCGCGGGCGGCATTGTGTGGCCTATCGTGCAGTCGCTCTCGCACGCGTTCGGATCGCGCGCCGATGACGGCACCCAAAACAAGGTGGGCTCGTTCCTCCACTTGGCCGCATTCCAGGGCGACATGATTACTTCGGCGATGTTCGTCACCGCCATGGCGGGCAACCCGCTCGCCGTACAGCTTGCGGCCGACGTTGCTGGCGTCGAAATCACGTGGGTCGGCTGGGCCATTGCCGCAATCGTCCCTGGCCTGCTGGCGCTCGCTGTGGTTCCCTTCGTTATTTATAAGCTGAACCCTCCTGAAGTGAAGGAAACCCCCGACGCCGCCAACATCGCGCGCGCCGAGCTCGCGAAGATGGGTCCAGTGACGGCAGCCGAGAAAAAGATGATCGCGGTATTCGTGCTTATTTTGGTTCTGTGGATCGCTGGCTCGTCAATCAACTTGTCGGCTACGACCACTGGTTTCATCGGTCTGTCGGTACTGCTGCTTTCCAACGTGCTTACCTGGGACGATGTGAAAAGCGAGAAGGGCGCGTGGGACACGTTGGTGTGGTTCTCGGCTCTGGTGATGATGGCCAGCCAGCTGAACACTCTGGGCCTGATTCCCTGGTTCGGAGACCTGATGAGCGGTTCGGTCGGCGGTATGAATTGGGTTGTCGCGCTGATGGCGCTGTGCCTGGCCTACTTCTTCAGCCACTACCTATTCGCAAGCGCGACGGCGCATATCACTGCCATGTATGCGGCGTTTCTCACGGTGGCCATCGCCGCTGGCGCGCCGCCCATGCTCGCCGCACTCATCCTGGGCTTCTTTGGCAACCTCATGGGGTCGCTCACCCACTACGGCATGGGCCCAGCGCCCATCCTGTTCGGTGCTGGCTATGTAAGCCAGGGCAAGTGGTGGTCAATCGGCTTCATCGTCGCCATCGTCAACATCGTGCTGTGGGTTGGTGTCGGCGGCGCCTGGTGGAAGCTGCTCGGCCTGTGGTAGCCGCGCTGCGGTAAATGTTTGCAATCGCGGTGAGCCAGCTTGCCGCGATCCCCGAAAGCCGCATATCGCGGCGGAAATGGAGATACCAATGAAGGAAATCAACGTCGAAGACATCACCCGCGAGGTTCGCCGTCTGTGCATCGAGGCCGCATGCGATCTTCCCGTGGATGTGGAGCGCCTGGTGAAGCAGGCCGCCGAAACCGAGGAGTCGGAGTTCGGTACCTATGCGATGGAGAAAATCTGCCGCAACATCAAGATCGCTCGTGAGAATACCGTTCCCATGTGCCAAGACACGGGCATGGTGATCGCGTTCGTGGAAATTGGCCAGGACGTGCATATTGCGGGCGGCCTGCTCGACGACGCTATCAACGCTGGCGTGGCCGCAGGTTATGTCGACGGCTACCTGCGCAAGTCGACCGTCATCGATCCGGTGCTCAATCGCAAAAACGCCGGCGACAACACCCCCGCCATCATCTATACCAGCCTGGTGAAAGGCGACGAGCTGCGCATTACCATTATGCCGAAGGGCGCTGGCTCGGAAAACATGAGCCAGCTGAAGATGCTCAAGCCCGCCGACGGCCTCGAGGGCGTGAAGAGGTTCATCGTCGATGCCGTGGTCAACGCTGGCGGCAATCCGTGTCCGCCGACCGTGGTGGGCGTGGGCATCGGCGGCAACGCCGACAAGGCCATGTTGTTGTCGAAGGTGGCGCTGCGTCGCGAGGCTGGTGCACCGAACCCCAACTCGGAATACGCCGCGCTCGAGCAGGAGTTGCTCAAGGAAATCAATAAGTCGGGCGTGGGGCCGCAGGGCTTTGGCGGCCGCAACACCGCGCTGGCTGTTCAAATCGAGACGTACCCCACGCATATCGCCACTATGCCTGTGGCTGTGACGCTGAACTGTCACGCCGCCCGCCACAAGGAAGTCGTCCTGTAGAACCGCGAAGCATTCGAACAGAGGAGCACACAATGGCACAGGCCAAAAACATCACCACACCGTTGACCGATGACGTTCTGTCCACATTGAAATGCGGCGACATGGTTAATATTTCGGGCATCATCTACACCGGCCGCGACGCCGCGCACAAAATCATGGTGGAGATGATTGAGAAGGGCGAGCAGCTTCCCGTCGATTGGCGCGATCAGGTTATCTATTACGCCGGTCCCACGCCGGCCAAACCGGGCCGCGTGATTGGCTCGTGCGGTCCCACCACGTCGGGTCGCATGGATGCCTATTCGCCTGCCATGATCGAGCAAGGCTTGAAGGGCATGATTGGCAAGGGCCCGCGTTCCAAGGAGGTCGTCGATGCCATGGTGGCCAACAAAGTCGTGTACTTCGCGGCCATTGGCGGCGCGGCGGCGCTGATCGCCGATTCCGTGAAGGAATGCGAGGTCATCGCGTTCGATGATCTGGGTCCCGAGGCCATTCGTCGTCTGCGCGTGGAGAACTACCCGTGCATCGTGGTGATTGACGCCGAGGGCAACAATCTCTACGAGCAGGGCGTCGCCCGCTACAAGATGGTGTAGGTGTCGACCATGCAGACGTTTGACATTGTGGTGGTCGGCGCTGGCGGCGCTGGCATGTCGGCCGCCCTGGCCGCGAGCAAAGGCGGCGATTTGTCGGTCGCCGTGCTGACGAAGGTGTTTCCCACGCGCAGCCACACGGGTGCGGCGCAAGGCGGCATGAATGCGGCGTTGGGATATCGCGACGACACCGACACCATCGAGAGCCACTTCTACGATACGGTGAAGGGCAGCGACTATTTGGCAGACCAGGACGCCGTGGAATTCTTCGTGTCGGGCATGCCCGATTTGGTGCTGGAGCTGGAAAGCATGGGCGTGCCGTACTCGCGCGACGAGCAGGGCCGCATCGCCCAACGCCCGTTTGGCGGCGCGTCGCATCCGCGATGCTGCTATTCGGCCGACAAAACGGGCCATGTGGTTTTGCATGCGCTCTACGAGAATTGCGTGAAGAACGGCGTGCAGTTCCTCGATGAGTTCAATCTGCTCGATATCGCGCAGATTGACGGCCAGCTGCAGGGCATCGTCGCCATCGATCTTCGCCATGGCGAAATCGTGTCGTTCAGGGCGCGCGCGGTGGTCGTCGCGGCTGGCGGTTTCGGTCGCGTGTACTGGAGCCGCACGACCAATGCCACGAACATGACCGGCGACGGCGTGGCGGCGTGCTTGCGCGCGGGCGTGCCCGTGAAAGACCCAGAATTCGTGCAGTTTCACCCCACGGGCCTGGCGTCAACGGGTGTGCTTTTGTCCGAGGCATGCCGTGGCGAGGGCGGCTATCTCATCAACAACCAGGGCGAGCGCTTCATGGCGCGTTACGCGCCCGAGAAGATGGAGCTGGGCCCCCGCGATTTGGTGGCACGCTCCATCGAGACCGAGATTAAAGAGGGTCGCGGCTTCGGCGAAGGCATGAAGAGCTACGTGCTCATGGACTTGCGCCATTTGGGCGCCGAACGCATCATGGAGCGCCTGCCTCAGGTGCGCGAGCTCGCCATGAGCTTCGAGGGCGTTGACATGATCACCGATCCCGTGCCCATTCGCCCGTCGAACCACTACATGATGGGCGGCATCGACGTGGTCGATTTCCGCACGTGCGCCACGGTCGTCGACGGCCTGCACGCGGCGGGCGAGTGCAGCTGCATTTCCGTGCACGGCGCGAACCGCCTGGGCGGCAACAGCGTGTCCGAGGTGTGCTTCTTCGGCAAGCAGGCCGGCATCGGTGCGGCTGCCACGGCGCGTCGGCGCGATTTCAGCGCAACCGACCGTTTGGAGGAACTCGAGCGCCAGTGGGCCGCGCGCTTCCGCCTGATGCGAGCCAAGCGCGACGGCGAGCCCATGTTCGCCATTCGCGACCGCATGGCCGAGGCTATGTGGAACGGCGTGGGCATTTTCCGCAACGAAGAGGGAATGGCCGCCGCCGAGGCCGTGGTGGACGAATGCATGGCGGCCTACGAGGACACGTACATCGGCGACGACTCGAAGGTCTATAACCAGGCGTTCATGAACTACGTGGAGCTCGGTAATGTGCTTTCTATCGCGAAGGCCGTGTGCATGGGCGCCCGCGCGCGCAAGGAAAGCCGCGGCTCGCACTCGCGCGAAGATTTCCCCGTGCGCGACGACGTGAACTACCTCGCCCACACGCTGGTGGCGCGCGACGCGCAGGGCGGCTATTCCATCGACTACCGCCCAGTAGCCATCACGAAGTTCCAGCCCGAAGAAAGGAAGTACTGATGAACGCCCCGAAGCAGGTCATCTTCAACATTCGCCGCTTCGACGGCGAGAAGTCGTGGAACCAGGAATACGCGCTGCCGTACGAGACGAACACGCTGCTGGGTTGCCTGACGAAGATTCGCGAGACCCAAGATGCCACGCTGTGCTTCACGAGCGCGTGCCGCCACGCCATTTGCGGCAGCTGCGCCGTGCAGGTGAACGGCAACGCGTATTTGGCATGCGAGACGCAGCTCGACACGCTGCTCGACACGTTCAAAACCGACGAGCTGTACCTGGAGCCTTTGAACAACCTGCCCGTGGTGCGCGACCTGGTGGTGGATTTCGACCCCGTCGCCGAAAAAATGCGCAAGGTTAACGCATGGATGTGTGAGCGCGAGGACCGCTGCGACCACCTGCAAACGCCCGAGGAGTTCCATCTTATCGCCAAGCCGGCCGACTGCGTGCTGTGCGGCTCGTGCATTTCCGAGTGCCGCCAGCTGGCCTATGATGATGGCAGCTATCTGCCGCCCGCTATGATGAACAAGGCCTATCGCTTCGAGCGCGACAGCCGCGACGGCAACGGCGGCGAGCGCATTCTGGCCGCGCTGCAGAACAACCTGTGGAAATGCATCCACTGCCAGCAGTGCACCACGAAGTGCCCGAAGCACATTCCCGTGTCCGAGGAGATTTCCTTCATGCGTCGCGAAGCGCTGGCCATGGGCGAAACGAAAAGCGAGGGCGCGCGCCACGCGTTTTCGTTCTACGACGATGTGAAACGTACGGGTCTTCTGAACGAAACCATGCTGGCGCTGCGCACAGAGGGCATGGTGAAAACGGCCATGAATCGCACACCGTTCGCCATTCGCATGGTGGCCGCCGGCAAGATGAACCCGCTGCATATGCCGCATCCCGTCGAAGGTATCGAGGGCGTGCGCAAGCTGTATGAGTTCTCGAAGAAGCTTCAAGGAGATGCCTCGAAGCAGGCAAGCGACAACGCAAAGGAGGCCCATCGTGGCTAAGCTTCGATATGCGTTTTTTCCAGGCTGCACGCTCGAATCGGCGGCGGGCGAGCTGAAAATCGCCACGCAGAAGACGTGCGAGCGCCTGGGGATAGAGCTCGAGGAAATCAAAGGCTGGACGTGCTGCGGTGCTGCGCAGATCCAAGACATCGACGACTTCCTCGGCGTTGCGGTGAACGCGCGAAACATCGCGCTGGCCGAGGCGCAGGGCTTCGACAAGATTCTCACCGTATGCAACACGTGCACGTTGATGCTGCGCACCGCGAAAAAGCGCTTGGACGAGGACGCCGAGCTGCGCGCCAAGGTGAATGAGGCGCTGGTCGAAAGCGGTCTCGAATACAAGGGCACGTGCGAGATTACGCACTACCTGTGGGTGCTCGTGCAGGATTACGGCCTGGAAAAGCTGCGCGGACAGGTGAAGCGCCCCCTGCGAGGGCTTACCGTGGCGAATTTCTACGGTTGCCATATTCTTATGCCGCCCGACGTGATGGGCTTCGAGAACCCGCGCAACCCGCAATCGATGGAGATGCTGGCCGAGGCACTGGGTGCAGAGAACGCCGATTTCGAGCAGCGCTTGGCGTGCTGCGGCTTCCATTCCATCTATCCGGCCGAGCGCGAGGCGCTTTTGTCAAACGGCGTGAGCTGCCTTACCGCCAAAGACGCTGGTGCCGACTGCCTGGTTACGCCATGCCCGTTGTGCCATATGGCGCTTGACATGTGGCAAGCCGACGCGCAGAAGAAATACGCCGCCGACATCACCATGCCTACGCTGCATGTGCCGCAGCTCGTCGGCTTGGCGCTGGGCTTCTCGCCGAAGGAGATGGCCATCAACCGCCACATGGTGGGTGCGGTGAAGATGCTCGAGCAAAGGCTGGCGAGCTAGATGGGCGCCCGGGGGGCTGCTGGCTCGCTTGTGGAAGAGCTGAGAGCGCATATGGCCGCCGAGGGCGAGATCGATGAAGCGGGCGCCGCATGCGGCGAGGCGCGAGAGGCCCTGGGGTCGCTTGCGTGCTCGCTCGTGTTGGAGCAAAAGGCGAAGCTCGTGCATATGCGCGGGTCATCCGAGGCGTACCTTGTGCCATCGGGGCAAGACTGGGCGCATGATGCGCTGGGTGACGCCGAGGTGGTTGCGGGAACCTTCTACGGCGATGGCGATCCTTTTTTGGAAGGCTCGGCCGACGTGACTGGCTATTTCGAAGCTGACCGCGGCGGCTGGGCGCGCGTGGAGTTTGGCCGTAGCCGCGCATGCAAGCATGCGGGCGTGGATTGGCGGTCGAGCCTCGAGGAGTTTCCCGAGGTCTTGTCTGAGCTGCAGGCCTCCATGGGAGTGTCGGAATATCGCCGCGTTGCTGAACAGGCCGCCATGAAAGCGCTTGTCGGAGCGATGTGAACACGGTGCGCGTAATATCGGGAAACCATGATAATGTTTCATCACCGGTTGGTTTGAGCCGCTCGCACGAAAGCGTGCGGGCGGCCCGCGCCGTTTTTTGGCGCTGCTTAAAGGGGAAGCTATGAAATCGACTGATAGGGAAATGGACGAACCTGCTGCCAGAGGCGATGGAGGACGAGGCGCGGCGTCGCGCGTCGTCGTGGCGTCGGTCGGTGGCCTTATGTGCATGTTTTCGGGTATCTGGCTCTCCGACGCCGCCTTGTTCGGAACGGGTGACGCGTCGTCTGCCGTGCTGTCTATGCGCCTCGCCACGATGGTCGTGTACGCGGCATTTCTTGTCATCGTTGTCCGCTTCACGAAACGCGGCAGCGTCGATGTGCGCTGGCTTTTGGGAGCGTCATCGGTGGTGGGCCTTATCGCGTTTTGCGCGGGCGCCTTCCTTGTGCTTTCTGTGCTGCCAGGTTTGGCTGGGCCATCGTATACGGTGGCTGGCGTTGCGGCGTTGGTTTTGGTGAAAACGTTGGGCGCGCCCGTGAGCGTTGGCCTGGTATGCGTGTTCGCCAGGCTGCAGCCGGCGTCGGTCGTGAGGTCGTGCACGATGGGCATGCTCGGCGCGTTCGCGATGTACTCGGTTCTTTCCCAAAGTGCAGTTGTTGCGTCGTGTTGGCCTGCCGGCCCTGTGGTGGTTGGCGGCGCGCTTTTGGCCGCATCGCTCGTGTTCGGCATGGTTGGCATGGGCGGCGTGCCATCGGCCAAGCCCTCGCAGCAAGAAAGCAGGCTCGGCGCCGCGCTGGTCGTGCCTGGCGTCGTGAAGCGTCCGTGGCGTAAAATCATCACGCCAGGTTTTGCCATTATGGTGGTGTTTTCCGCTATTATGCTGGGGCTTTCGCGCAATGGGTTTGGCGGGGTCGACGTGCATTCGAGCCCTGTGTCGTTCGTGGTGCTTATTGCGTTGCTCGTGGTGGCGGTGGCATGGCGAGGGTTGCGCGTCGAGCACGTGTTCTATGCGGCGCTTTTGTGTACGGCCGCAGGCGTGCTGCTGCAGCCAGCGCTCGATTTTGCGGCCGCGGGAGGCGCGAAATTCGTATGCGGTTTGGGCACGGCCCTTTTCGAGGTGGTCATGTGGTCGCTCGTGGTATGGGCGGCGCGAAATTGTGACGAAACGCTGTTCGCGGCTTCGCTCGCGCGCCTTATCGCGGTGTTTGGCCACTTGTTGGGCACGGCGGTCGTGGCGGCGGGTTTCCTTCTGGCCTCCACGTCCGATGACGCCTTGCGCGCAAGCGAGCTGTTCGTCGTGTTCGCCTATATGGTTTTGCTGGTTGTGCTGCTGAAGTTTCCCACGTTGCAGGCGCCGTTCGCATCCCCTGCGAGTTCGAACGATTTCGTTCCCAGCGGTGTGGGGATAACATCCGATTGCGGTGCGGCTGCCAGCTCGGTGGCGGGTATCGGGCGCGAAAGTGGTCCGGGCGTCGTTGCGGGATTTGCGTCCCCTGCGGCTGTCGATGGTGATGCTGGGGTGGGGGATGGGTCTTCGGCCGCGCCCTGCTGCGAACCTGGGCCTGTCGAGTCGCCGATATCTGCTGAATCGCGCATCAAGGAGCCGTGCGACATCATCGCGCGCACGTATCGCTTGACGGCGCGCGAGCGCGAAGTGCTCGAGCTTATTGCGCGCGGCCGAGACATGCCGTTTATGGAAGAGACGCTCGTCATCAGCCGAAACACGTTGAAGATGCATTTCAGGCACATCTACACGAAGCTCGATGTGCACAGCAAGCAAGATATCATCGATATGGTCGAAACGCTTGCGCGTTAGGCATATTTTGGGGTACGTCCCGCAGGGGCGTTGCTGCAAATGACGAAAGGGCCGCCGTGCTTGGATGCGCGGCGGCCCTTTCGTGCGCACGGGCTTCGCTATTTAACCACGAGCACGTCGCAGCGCAAGGCGCGTATGAGCTGCGCGCTGACGCTTTTCGAGAGGAAATACTGCATGTCGGTGAGGCAGCGCGAGCTGCACACGACCACGTCGGGCGCGAACGGTTCGATGAGCCCCGCTATAAGCGTTTTGCCAATGGGGCCGGCAGCGACGCGCACGTCCGCCCGGGGGATGCTCTCCGATTTCGCCGCCTCGTTCAGCACGTCTTCAAGGTCCGCCTCGATTTTCGGTTTGGTTGCCTGGGCCAAGGCATTGAAATCGGTTCGCGAGGCTGCGTATTCGGCGGCATCGACCACATAGCCCAGGCACAGCTCCGCCTCATTGGCTTTCGCCAGCTCCAGCGCCCTGCGCGCGACTTCGGTGCCGTTGTTTCGCTTGTCGTATGCCGCGAAAACGCGGTGGTAGTGGTAGTCCATCGTCTCCCCTTTCGCATTTTTCCTTGAATTGTCATGCTGCGCGCGTTCGACCGAAACACACCCCAAGGGTGTTATTTGCCGTATGGGCGATTTCTTCGGTTCTTCTGATCGTTTCAGCTAGGCCAAAGAGTCTGCTCCCATGACCTACCAACGGGGCATTCTTTTTCGCCTTATCGTTTTCGCAGATGTTGCGCCGCTTGGCGCTGCGTTGCCGCCGCTAAGCGCGTTGTGGGTATAATCGCCGAAGTTGATGCGGCTGCGTGGCCGCAGGCGTTGTGGCGGCGGAGTGCCGCGGGTTGAAAGGAATCGCTTCATGGATATCGCTGCAGAATCGCTGCGTTTGCACGAGCAGTGGCAGGGCAAGCTGAACACCGTCCCGAAGATGGACATCAAGACGCGCGAAGATCTGGCGCTGGCCTACACGCCGGGCGTCGCCGAGCCGTGCCGCAAGATCGCCGACAACCCGGCCGACGCCTACAAATATACGATGAAGGGGAACACCGTGGCCGTGGTTTCCGACGGCTCGGCTGTGCTTGGCTTGGGCAATATCGGCCCGCTTGCCGCGATGCCCGTGATGGAGGGCAAATGCGCGCTGTTCAAGGCATTCGGCGGCGTGAACGCGGTTCCGCTGTGCCTCGATACGCAAGACGTCGACGAAATCGTCGAAACCGTGAAGCGTTTGGCCCCGAGTTTCGGCGGCATTAATTTGGAGGATATCTCGGCTCCGCGCTGCTTTGAAATCGAGCGTCGCCTGATTGATGAACTGGACATTCCCGTGTTCCATGACGATCAGCACGGCACGGCCATCGTGGTGCTGTCGGGCGTCATCAACGCGCTGCGCCTGACGGGCAAGAAGAAGGAAGAGTGCCGCGTGGTTGTCAACGGCGCAGGCTCGGCGGGCATCGCCATTGCCAAGCTATTGCTGAACTATGGCTTCCGCAACCTGCTGCTGTGCGATAAGTGCGGCATTATCTGCTCGAAGAGCGAAGGCATCAATGAGGCGCAGCGCGCGATGCTGGCCACCACGAACCTCAACGACGAAGAGGGCGATCTGGCCGACGCCATGCGCGGCGCCGACATCTTCGTGGGCGTTTCGGCGCCTGGCATCGTGAGCGCCGAGATGGTGAGCTCGATGAATAACGACGCCATTCTGTTCGCCATGGCCAATCCCACGCCCGAGATCTTCCCCGATGTGGCTCGCGCCGCGGGCGCACGCGTCGTGGGCACGGGCCGCTCGGATTTTCCGAACCAGATCAACAACGTGGTGGCGTTCCCCGGCATCTTCAAAGGCGCGCTCGAGGCTCGCGCGACGCGCATCACTAAGGAAATGAAGCTCGCCGCCGCTCGCGCGCTCGCCGCGCTGGTCAGCGACGAAGAGCTGTGCGAAGACTTTATTATGCCCGAGCCTTTCGACCCCCGTGCGGTCGAGGTTGTGGCCGCGGCTGTGCGCGACGCGGTCAAATAGTCGAATTCGACCATAGGCAACGAGGCGATGGCTTTGCGCTTTCGCCTCGTTTTTATTGGGGGAGGGAAGCTGTCGTGGACCGAGCGTCGATCGCCTTTCTTCGCGATTTGAACAATCGATTTTACGAGGGGTGCGCGCAGTCGTTTTCTGCGACGCGCTCGCTGCCCTGGGAGGGGTGGCTTCGTTGCGCGGGCCATGCGCCAGCGTCGCGCCCCTTGCGGGTTTTGGACGTCGCCTGCGGGAATATGCGGTTCGAGGCCTTTCTGGAAAAAGAGTTCGGCGACCGTGCGCCTCTTGAGTTTTACGCCGTTGACGACTGCGACGCCTTGGTGCCCCTTCGCGAGGGAGTCGCTTTTCAGAAGCTCGACATCGTGGGGCTTCTTTGCGATGGGGCCGATGTCGCGAGCTCAATCGATTCGCCCAACTGCGATTTCGTGGGCTGTTTCGGCTTTATGCATCACATTCCGAGTTTCGATTTTCGAGAGCGGCTCCTGAAGGCCCTTATCGATAAGGCGGCTTCGGGAGGCGTGGTGTGCGTATCGTTTTGGCGATTCATGAGCGACGCCCGCATAGCCTCCCGCGCGTCGCGCGACTTATCCGATTTCGGCGTGCAGGGTTCGCCGACATTAGAGGATAACGACTTCTTTTTGGGTTGGAAAAACGAGCCCAGCCTTGCGCGCTATTGCCATCATTTCGACGAAGAGGAAGTCAATCGGCTCATCGAGGCGGCTTGTTCCGATTCGCGGGTGACGCTTGCGGATGAGTTTTTTGCCGACGGCAAGAGCGGGGAGCTGAACCACTACGTGGTGCTGAAAAAGAGCTGAGGTGGGAAATCCACGGTACAGACGCCCAGGCGCTCTGCGCTACAATCGACGGCTAAGCGAACGGTTGGGATTTCCCTCAGTTTTCGAAAGGCCAAGCGATGAATGAAATCAAGTGCCCGCACTGCGGGAGGGTATTCCAGGTTGATGAGCGCGGCTTTGCCGACATCGTGCGGCAGGTTCGCACTGCCGAATTCGAAAAGGAAATCGCCCAGCGCGAGAAGCTTCTGAAGAACCAGAGCGCGCAGTCGCTCGAGCTGGCCTTGTCGAAAGCGCGGCAGGAGTCGCGAGAGGCGCAGGCTTTGCGCGATGCGCGCATCGCCGAGCTCGAGGCGAAACTCGCATCGGTCGAAGAGGAGGCGCGTGCGCGCGAACAGCTCGCCAAGGTGAAGTCCGACAAGGCCATAAGCGACGCCACGGCCGAGCGCGATGCTCAGATCGTTGCGCTGAAAGCGAAGGCGGAGTCGCAGGCACAGCGTTTTGCCGCTGAGAAAGAGCTTGCGGTTGCGCAAGGAAAGGCCGCCGCCGAGCGCGAGCGCGACGAGGCAAAGGCCGCGGTCGAACTCGAAAAAGCTCGCGCCGCCCAAGAGCAGGCTGCTTTGCGCGAGCAAATGAGCAACGAGCTTTCCCAGAAAGACGAACTCATCAAATATAAAGACGAAGAGATTGCTCGCGTGAAGGAAATGAAGGCGCGCCTGTCCACCAAGATGGTGGGGGAGTCGCTCGAGCAGCATTGCGAAATCGAGTTCAATAAGATTCGCGCGGCGGCATTTCCCCATGCCTACTTCGAGAAAGACAACGATGTCGTGGAGGGTACCAAGGGCGATTTCGTCTTTCGCGAATGCGACCCCGAGACAGGCGAAGAGATTCTCTCGATCATGTTCGAGATGAAAAACGAGAACGACGAGACGAAGACCAAGCACAAAAACGAGGACTTCTTCAAGAAGCTCGATTCCGATCGAAAGAAAAAGGGCTGCGAGTATGCGGTGCTCTGCACGATGCTCGAGCCCGACAACGACCTTTACAACGAGGGCATCGTCGATATGGGCTACCGCTTCGAGAAGATGTATGTCATCCGCCCGCAGTTCTTCATTCCCATTATCTCCATCTTGCGCAACGCGGCGCTTTCGGCGTTGAAGTACAAAACGCAGCTTGCCGAAGTGAAGAGCCAGAACATAGACATCACCCATTTCGAAGAGTCCATGGAAGACTTCAAATCGAAATTCGCGAAGAATTACGATTTGGCGAGCCGAAAGTTCCAAACGGCCATCGAAGAGATCGACAAGACGATCGACCATCTGCAAAAAACCAAAGAAGCCCTGCTGGGAAGCGAGCGAAATTTGCGCTTGGCCAACGACAAGGCCCAAGATCTCACTATCAAGAAGCTTACGAAGAAAAATCCCACGATGCAGGCGAAATTCGCCGAACTCGCCGAAGCGAGGCTCGAGGGCGAGTAGCGCGGCGAGTTCGTATTCGCCGCGCTCTGGGGCGTCGGCTGCGGCTGCCTTGTCCAGCGAGTTTTGAGCTCAGGGCAAAGTAGCCTAAGCCAGTGCTCTCCTCAGGTGCTTTCGAGCCTATCTTTCAAGATATTTCTGCAAGGCGTCCCAATTTTGGGCGGCCACTTGCAGGCCCTGTTCGTAAAGGGCGAAAAGTTTGGCCGTATCGTGCTCCATGCTCGAAACCGTCACCGGCTCGCTTGGTTGGAGCATGAATACGCGCCCTTCGTCGTGCAGGCGCTTAATCCAGCGATAGCATCGGTTGTATTCGTAGTGGCGATGCTCCATGCGATCGATGAAATACGGATAGTCCGAGTAGACGCGCCTAATGAGCGGCATCGTTTTGTTGGGGCCTTTCACGTATGTTTCATCTTGCGTAAGTACGACGATATGCTTGTCGGTGTTTCCCATAAGCAGTGAGTGGAGAAGCGCCACGCTGTCTGTCGGTCCGCCGTCGAGGAGCTTTTTGCCATCGACCTCGACGATTTTAGAGACGAGCGGCATGCTTGCCGATGCGCGCAGGTATTCGATATCGCGAAATTCGTCGGCCGTCTCCATAATGTGGTAATCGGCCTCGCCTGTTTCCAAGTCGCTTGCCACGGTGGTAAGCGACATCGGCGATTCGCGGAATGCCTCGAAATTGAAGGGCTCGAGCGTTTCGGGGATATCGTGGAAAACGAACTCGTTTCCCAGGGCATTTCCCGTGCGCACGAAGTTTTTCATGGAAAGGTATCGCGAATCGTCGCAGTACTTCGTGTTCAAAAAGCAGGTTCTGCCGAGTTCGCCGGCGACGTAGTTATAGCCATTGAGAGCGCCTGCGCTTGTGCCGATGACGTTTTTGCACCAAAGTCCCTGATCCATGAAGAAGTCGAGCACGCCGGCGGTGAACTGTCCGCGCATCGCCCCGCCTTCAAGGATGAGGTTCACATTCAATACGCTTGCTCCAGCGTAGGCAGGTTGCCTTTTCGGGGTGTCGTTGTCGCATTCTTGATTCATGGCATTCCTTATCGAATTTCAGGCGCTGCACTTTCGTCGCGCACTTTTTGTTTCTATGGTGAACAATTACGAAACCTTGTCAAGCGCGATTCGCGTGTCGTAACGGCAACGTTTTCGCGAAAATGTTGCATTGCTTCTCATATATGATATCTTCCAGGTAGCAATTAAAACAAGCGCGAATGCGCCAGGAAAGAGGAGGCAGCTATGGCTGAAGTCATTTCGTCTGAGGAATTCGAAAGCAGGGTTTTGCAGTCGGATGTCCCCGTGCTTGTGGATTTCTTCGCAACATGGTGCGGTCCATGCAAAATGCTCGCTCCCGTTCTTGAGGAAGTCGCCGAGGAAGTATCGGGTAAAGCGGCGGTCTACAAGGTCGATATCGACAAATCGCCCGAAATCGCCCAGCGCTTTGGCATCATGAGCGTGCCGACGCTTATGCTCTTCGAGGGCGGGCAGGTGAAAAAGACCGCGATGGGCGCGCAGCCGAAATCGAGCTTGCTCGCGCTTTTCGAATAAGATTTGTGGGGCGTCGACGAAGGCCGCCTTGCCTCCCTACGGGGGCGGGCGGAGCCAGTCGGCGCCCTTCTTTTCGAAACGTTTTGCCAAGGAGGGCGATGATGCCGAATCCGATTGCCGAATACGATGTCGCCGTCATTGGGGCGGGTCCCGCTGGCCTCGCAGCGGCTCTCTATGCCGCTCGCGCGGGGCTTTCCTGCGCAATCTTCGAGGCGCTTGCTCCAGGCGGACAAATGGCCCAAACCGAACGATTGGACAATTATCCAGGCTTTGCGACGGGCGTCGACGCCTTCGAGCTTGCGGTTTCCATGGATGCGCAGGCTCAGCGTTTCGGGGCCATTCGCTTGTCCGAAGAGGTGGCGGAACTTAACCTCGATGCCCCTGTGAAGATACTTCGCTGCTCAACGGGCGCGTGCTATTCAGCTCGCAGCGTCATCATCGCGACGGGGGCAAAGCCTCGCAAGCTGGGGGTTCCGGGCGAACAAGAGCTTCGCGGCCGCGGCGTGTCGTATTGCGCCACGTGCGATGGCGGCTTTTTCCGAGGCAAGGTTGCCGTGGTCGTGGGCGGCGGTAACGCCGCTTTAGGTGATGCAATCTATCTTTCAAGGCTGTGCGAGAAAGTCTATCTCGTTCATCGTCGCGATGCGTTTCGCGCCGACGCGGTTTATGCGGAAGCGCTTGCGGGCCTTGGCAATGTGGAAGTTATGCTCGAAAGCGTAGTTGAGCGCGTCGCTTCCTCTGGCGACCCAGCTCGTGTGTCTTCGGTTTCAATTCGCGATTTGAAAACAGGCGAGGCGCGCGAACTTGCCTGCGATGCGCTCTTTGTCGCCGTGGGGGTTGAACCCAATTCGGGGCTTTTGGTGCCGACGCCCGTCGAGCTCAACGCTTCGGGCTATGTTGTGGCGGGCGAGGACGGAAAGACGAACGTCGCAGGCGTCTTCGTGGCGGGCGATGTGAGGGAGAAGCCCTTGCGTCAGGTCGTGACGGCTGTCGCAGACGGGGCGAATGCCGCAACTTCGGCCTTCGAGTATCTCAGCGAACTCGAATCCAACTAGTCAAAATCACTCGGGTCGCTTTCTGTCGTTCCCGTGGATAATCGCTTATCGGGGCTGGTCGCCTTTACGGCTGGCCCCGATTGTTTTCGGGCTGAATTATCATAGTGTCTGTTGCGCGTTTTTCGCGCTCATGAGGAAAGGAGATGTTTATGAACAATGCCTCATATTCCGAGAGGGCCCAAGGGTTCAATCTGACGCGCCGCCGGTTCGTCGTCGCGCTCGCCTCTCTTGCCGCCGCTGCAGCTTTGCCTGCGGCTGGATGCTCTTCTCAGAAATCATCCGAAAGCACCAGCTCGGTAACTTCTATGAAAATCGGCACGCTTCAAACCGAAGATTCGTTGCCGTTTTGGGTAGCTGAGCAAAAGGGGTTCTACACGGACCATGGTGTAGAAGTGGAAATCGTTACTTTCCAAAGCGCCCAAGAGCTTTCGACCGCTTTCGCGGCGGGCGAAATCGATGGGGCCATGACCGATATCATGGTCTCTGCGTCCCTTGTGGCGAGTGGCGTTGGGCTTTCGCTTGCATGGGTCACGCTTGGTGCGACTCCCGAGCAGGGGCGTTTCGGCATTCAGACTTCGCCCGAATCGGGAATTAAGACTCTTGCCGATTTGGCTGGCAAAGGAATTGGGGTCGGCTCGAATACCGTTCCCGAGTACGTCATGGACAAACTCATGGAGGCCGCTGGCGTCGCCGATTCTGACATTGTGAATGAAGAGATCAAAAAGCTTCCCGTTCGCTATGAATCTATGGCCAACAACCAGGTCGCCGCTGCCGCGCTGCCGGCGAGCCTGCTTGCCCTTGGCGAGGCGAACGGCATGGTGACGCTTGCCGACGACACGCAGGGTGTGGGCAATGTGAGCCAGTCTGTTTTCGCTGTGCGCACCGCATGGCTCGAGCAGGGCTCTCAGGCGCTTGAGAATGTGCGATCTGCCTGGAACGATGCCGTATCTGCCATCGCGGCCGATGCGGAAAGCTTCCGTTCGCTGCTCATCGAGAAGGCGAATCTGCCAGGAATCGTTGCGGATACCTATCCCATTTCGAGCTATCCCGAGGCCGAGATTCCTTCGGCTGATATGGTTGAGCCCGTCCTGTCGTGGATGAAGAAGAAAGACTATCTGCAGGCCGACGTGGCGTTCGACTCCTCGACGGGCGCGCTCTCTGCGAAATAGGCGATTTTTCACGCGTGCGGTGTGGATCGGTTTAGTCGGCGCTTCTCTTCGGGCTTGCGAAAATAGGAAGGCAAGAACTTTTTGAAAAAAAGTTCTTGCCCCTACAATTCGCTCTGTGTATACTATCCAAGCTGTCTTGCGAAGGCAGAGTTGAAAACACGGGGTGTTAGCTCAGTTGGTTAGAGCGCCGGCCTGTCACGTCGGAGGTCGCGA
>CAVHFS010000008.1:0-26716 GCA_963635715.1 Subdoligranulum sp. CAG:314
TCGCGATGGCGCCCTTCATGCCCTTCGCGCCATCGGTGAGCACGAGCTCGGCGCCGTAGGCCTTCATGAGGAGCCTGCGCTCGACCGACATGGTCTCGGGCATGGTGATGATGATGCGGTATCCGCGCGCAGCGGCGACCGAGGCCAGGCCCACGCCCGTGTTTCCGCTTGTGGGCTCGATGATAACCGAGTCGGCGTTGAGCTTGCCCGCCGCCTCGGCCTCGTCGATCATCGCCTTCGCGATGCGGTCTTTCACCGATCCAGCGGGATTGAAGTACTCGAGCTTAACGAGAACCTTCGCCTTAAGGTTGAGGTTCTTCTCGATATGGGTCAGCTCGAGAAGCGGGGTGTTGCCGATAAGCTGGTCGATGGAAGTGTAGATTGCCATGGAAGTCTCCTCTTTTGGTAGGTGGTTGGAAATTCGAAACGGTTGAGCCTGGGCGATTCGTCAACATCGTCCGTCGAGGCGCGCCCTCGCCTCTTTCGCCGATTCTTGCTTCCTTTTCATAATCCCACCTTTCCTGTAGGTATAGCGGTATTTTATATCTGCCTCCGTTTCTGTCAAGCATTTCTCGAAATTGATCGGCTGCGGACGGCTATTTCGCAATTTCTTTATATTCCTACCAACCCTATATATAATAGGATTGAATAAAGAGTCGAAGACACCTTTCGAGTGCGAGGAGCTTTCTATGATGGTTTCTACGAAGGGCCGCTATGCCCTGCGCGTCATGATCGATCTGGCCGAGCATCAGACTGACGGATACATCCCCTTAAAAGAGATCGCCGCGCGTCAGGATATCTCTGAGAAATATCTTGAGAGCATTATAAAATCGCTGGTGAAGAGCAATATGCTCGTGGGTCTGCGCGGAAAAGGCGGCGGATATCGCCTTACGCGCGACCCGGAAAACTATACCGTGGGCGAAATCTTGCGCCTAACTGAGGGCTCGCTTGCCCCTGTGGCCTGCCTCGAGACGAATGCCGATTCCTGTCCGCGAATGAGCGATTGCCGCACGATATCGCTTTGGCGCGGGCTCGATGCTGTGGTGAACGAATACCTTGACGGAATTACCGTTGCCGACCTGGTTGAGCCGTACCAATCGGGCGACAACTACGTTATTTAACTGCGCCATTTGAAAATGCCCGCGCGGACATTGCGTTTCGCGCGCATGACGAAAACGGCTCCGCCTCATCGAATCATCGCCTCTGTGGCATAATGCCTTGGGGAAATGGGGAGGTTTTATGACTGGCGAGCTTACGAAACGCAGCGTGTTTCGTCATATCCGATACATAGGTTACGGCCTTACGACGACATGGGCCTTCATGCTGCTCTTTGTCCCGCTGTTCGGTTCGACCGATTCCGTTATCGTCGTGAGCGGCTCGATGCTTTCGGGCGCCGTATGCGCCGTCGCCCTTTTACTGCTCTCCCCTCTCGTGCAGACCATCGCGGGGCGTTTTCGAGTTTCTCTGTCGTTTGCCATCGGGGCATCTCTGGGAACGCTGCTCTATGCCTATCCCGGTTTCCTTTCTTCCCCTGTTTCTTTTTTCGGCCTGCTGCTTTCGGGCTTCTGCTTCATCGGAATCGTTGCCTCGTGGTTCGAAAACTATGCCCTGCTCAGCACGCGCGGCGTGGTTTTGCTCGCCGGCGGTTCGTTTTTGCTTGCGGCCGTTATGTGCATGCTGATTGCCTCTCTGCCCTTGCGCGCTTCCGCATTGCTGCTCGCGGCGCTTCCTTTGGCTTCGTTCGCTCTTATGCCCCATTCTGCCGTCAGCAAACCTGATAGCCCTTCGGAGGGCGCGAACGCTTCGGCGGCCGCCCCCAGCCTTGTCGACAATATTCGGGCTGCGGTGAAATGGCGCACGTTCGCTGGGCTCTTCGTGACGTTTTTCGCGCTCGGCTCAATCGGATCCCTTATGCCGAAGACCGAGCCTCCGTTCGATTTCGGCGGCGCTTTCCTTATCATCCCCCTTCTCATCACGGCATTCTTCATTGCGAGCGCCCTCGCCCTTCGCAGCAAAGTCGATATGACAATCCTTTACAAAGTTATGCTCGCGTCGTTTGCGGCGCTCATCTTTCTCTTTTCGAATTCCGAGACCGTTCCCCTGTCCGTTTTGTTCTCAGGGTTCATCACAGCCGATGTGCTTATGTGGATCATGCTTCTTCTCGTTGCCAAGAAAAGCCCCGCGAAGCCCTTCGTCGTGTTCATCGTCGGCTGGCTTGCCGAGTGCTCGGGCAATGTTTTGGGGCATGTTGTGGCGCCGTTTTTCGTGGACAACTCCACGATATTCGTCGCCATCGTGCTTATGCTGATTATCTTGGCCGTTGGCCTTATGTTTTCGGATGGACAGTTCATGCTCGATTTCGATATCGAGACCGATGAGAAAAGCGTCGAACTCGAAGAGACCCCCATTGAAGAATCTCGTGATGCAATCAGGCTTTTCTGTGAGAAATACGGCCTCTCTCCGCGCGAATCAGAGGTTTGCGAGCTGTGGCTGACAGGACATGGACTGAGATATATCCAAGAAAACCTGTTCATTTCGGAGGCCACTGTCAAAACGCACGTGCGCAATATCTATCGCAAATGCGACACCCATAATCGTGCTGAAATCCTGGCCCTCTATGAGGCGGGTTTGAAGGAGTAAAGGAGCTCCGTCCATTTGAGATCGTCGTCTCGGCATTCCTTGCAATGCGCAAAAAGGCCGGCGAGGTGCTTCGCGTGAGGAGCCTCGCCGGCCTACTGGCCTAAGTCTGAATTGAAATTGATGCTGCGTTATCGCAGTTTCTCGAGAATGCTTTGCGTGATGGTTACGCGAGAATCGTAGCAGCGCGTGAAGTATTCAAGGCCGCCCTCCTGCGTTCCCACGAGGAACGTTGCCGTTGCATCGGCGGGCACGATGGTCTTATATCCGAGGAAGTAAGCTCCCGCGAGTGTCTGCAGAACGCAGATATTCGTATCGCAGCCCACGCAGATCAGGGTATCGACGCCGAGTTCCCTGAGCGTAAGGTCCAAATCGGTTTGGAAAAATCCGTTATATCGCCGCTTCGGTACGACGTAATCCTTATCGCAAACCTCGAAAGCCGCCAAAGGTTGGGCCGAATCGCTGCCAGCGATTCCGTGCTCACCCCATAGCTCGAGTTCCCTGTCGATGCCTGGAATGTGCGCATCGCAGGAAAAGATAACGGGAATTTCTTTTTGGCGTGCGGCATGCACGATTTTCACGCAGTTCTCGGCCATCGTCTCGAGGCCGGGCGTCGGCGACCCCGATCCCCCCAAGACGTCGACGACGAGCACCGCCGTCGTTTTGGGGTCGAAACCCTCCGATTGCTGCCAAGGCGTGTTTTGTGCTTGCGGAATATAGGCCATGGTATTTCCTCCCTATGGTTTGCCGGCTTAGCGCTGGTGTTTGCCGCGCGTTTTCGCGTTATTGGCGGCCGTGCTTCTTGGTCGCCTTCCGCTCAGCGCCTGCGTATCTTGGCGGTATTGCTCTATCTCGCTTTCGCGCTGACGCTCCTTACTGGCCTGCTCCATCAACTGCTTGCGAATGCGGGCCTTGCGGGCTCTTTCCCGCATGATGTCTTCTTGCGATGGCTGAATGGCTCTTGCCTGCGTGCTTCCCGTTTTGCCGTGCGCGGCGCCCTTCGCGCGGGAAACGTTGGGCGCTTTTGCGTGGCGCCCCACCGCGACGGTCACCTTCGCTGGGTTGTGGCGAGTTTGGCTCGTTTTGCCAGTTGGCATCGTGCGCTTCTTCATGCGCAGCGCATCTGCCTGGGATATATCGATCCTACCCGACATCGAGGGATTGATGGGCAGCGTGGCCTCGTCACTGGATGCTTCGCCCGCTTCCCATGGCTTTCCGTGGTTGAACTCCATGCGAATAGAGACGTACTCCATGCCAAGAAGCGAAAGGAGGATGGCCATGACGATGAGGTATCCGATAATCGCTCCAGGCAGGCCAGTGAAGTTAATGAGCAGCAAGGGAACGAAGATCGAGAAGCCGAATGTGATGATGTAGAGCTTGGTCACGGCGCTTTGCCGGCGCAGCACGGTGATGACCTGATAGAGGAAGTCGATCGCCGCCGTAACGCCGCCCGCTACGACCATGATATAGGCAAGCCCCCTGAACTGTTCGAAATCGAGACCGTAAAGCCAGCTCATAAGGGGGATTCCGATCCATCCCATAACCAGGGCCATCGCGGCGGTGAACGCGATGATGATCCCGAGCATGGAAAGAATCGCTATATCGAAGCGCCGGCGTCGCGTTGGGTCGGCCCATTCCTTGGTGAGGCGCACGAGCAGCGGCTTGTATACGAGCTGAATCGCGAGCATGATGCCCTGCGCGGGGAAATACAGGGCATTGAAGTAGAGCTGGCTCTCGTAGGGCAGCACGCCTTCCATAACGAATTTCGGCATGCTTTCGATAAGATTGAAGAGAAAGACCGCCAAAAACAAGGGAAAGCATTGCGTGAATATAATCTTCACGCTTGCCATATTGAAACGCGGCGACTTCGGGGTTTCGATGAGCGCCAAGGGGAACGTGAGAAAAACGAAGGTGAGCGCCGCCACGACGCCCATGACGATGCTCGCCACGCCGACGCTTCTGGTGATAAGCAAGGCGAGCGAGAAGAAGGCGACGACGCATAGCGAGCGTACGGCCTGCGATATGCCCGCCAGGTAGAATTTGTCTTGCTGCTGCAGGCGGCCTTCGTAGACATCGGCGAGCGCATCGACCATTCGATAGAAATACACGCCGCCTGAAATGGCGAGCATCTCGCCCTCGTAGCCTCGCGCATAGCAGTACAAGATTCCGACTATTATCATGATTGCGCAGGTCGCGAAACGGTTTATCTCGTAATCGGAAAACGAGTGGCGCTCGTTGATGTCGGAGACCTGATAGGTGCGAACGCCGTAATTGGCGATTGTCATGAGCAGGGTTGCCGTGATGAATGCGAGCGAGAACATGCCGGCGAGCTCGGCGCCCGAAAGCTGCGTTATGACGATGGTGAGAACGGGGAAAACCAGGCCCCACATGGCTATGCCGAAGGAATTGCAGATGTAATCGCGCGACGTTCTGTGGGAGGCGTACATCTCGTCTTGCTCGGACAGCGACCCTTCTTTTGCCGCGCCAAGCAGGCGGTTCCACCATTGGGCGATGATTCTTGTGAGAGCGTTGTCCACGAATACATTCGCCATAACGGTGTGGGGGTCTCCTTCCATGCGCGGGGCAGCGGGCTGCTGCGGTCTTTAGATTATAAGGCTCCGCTGGGGAAAGCCCAACGGAGCCTTGCTGCGTCAACAAACGTTCACCTGGCTTGAATTTTTCTGAAAGTTATTTTGTTGGCAAGGTTTCTTGCGGTGGCGCTTGAAGCCTTGCGGGGGACGTGGGGTTCTTTGTTTTCTGTCTTGTGCCCCCTGCCTCCGCGAAGCCCCGCATACCCTCTTCGGGACAACGTTCCAGGCGTCCCTGCGAGGGTATGCGGGGCTTCGCGGAGGGCGTCTGCATTGTTCTCCGATATAAGGAACCCGCCACGGCTTTAGGCGCTTGGCGGGTTCGCTGACTGGAGATGGATTGAAGTTCGGCTTTTTTGGGACCCTTTAGGCCTCGACGCCTTCCATGGACGTTACTTGGGCATTGGGGTCGTTGAACACCTCGCGGCTGAAGCCTCCGTTGACGTTTGACGAGGTGATGCCTGCGACCATGGAGTCGCTCACGTTGAGCGCCGTTCGTCCCATGTCGATGAGCGGTTCAACAGACGCCAGGATGCCGACAATCTCGATGGGCAATCCCAAGGTTCCGAGCACGATAAGCGAGGCGAACGTGGCGCCGCCGCCAACGCCCGCGATTCCGAATGAGCTCACGACGATCACTGCGACGAGCATGATGACGAATTCGGGCGAGAAGACGTTGATTCCGACCGTGGGGGCGATAATGGTCGCCAGCATGGCGGGATAGATTCCCGCGCAGCCGTTCTGCCCGATAGACATGCCGAAGCTTGCCGCGAAATTCGCCGTCGCCGAATCGACTCCCAGGGCGTGGTTCTGGGTTTCGATGTTCATCGGCAAGGCGCCTGCGCTTGTGCGCGAGACGAAGGCGAAGCTCAAAACGGGGAACGCCTTCTTTGTATACACGAGGGGATTCAGGCGGTTCGCCGAGATGATGGCCAAATGAACGAGGAACACAAGGCCGAGGGCGATATACGAGACGATGACGAACTTGCCCAAATCGAGCACGGCGGCGAAATCGCTTTTCGCCATGAAGCTCGCGATGAGCGCAAGCACGCCGTAGGGCGTGAGGGCGAGCACCATCTTCACGATGCGCATGACGATACCGTAGAGCGAATCGATGAGCTTCTTGAAGAAGTCGGCCTGCTCGGTGTTGTTGTCGCGCAGCTTGAGATAGGCCACGCCAACGATGGCGGAAAAGATTACGACGGCGATGGTCGAGGTCGATCGGCTTCCCGTGAAGTCGGCAAAGACGTTCGTGGGAATGAAGCTCAGAAGTTCCTGGGGAATGGTGAGCGCCGAAACGGTGTCTTGCTTGGTTTGCAGGGTTTCCAGCTTGCTCGCGTCGACGCTTCCGTCGGCGAAGCTTGCGCCGGCGAGCCCAGAAAATGCGATGGCTCCCCAACCGACGAGGGCCGCTATGGCCACCGTGGCAAGCAAGACGACGAGCACGACCGCGCCGATTTTGCCGAGATTGTCAACGACTTCCGCGCGGGTGAAGGCGCCCACGATGGCGACGAAGACGAGCGGCATGACGAGCATCTTCAGCAGATTGATGTAGCCCTGCCCCACGATACTCATCCAGTCGAGGGCCGTGGTGGCAGCATCGGTGCCAAGGCCCAAGAAGGCTTGGATGCCGATGCCGAAAACCACGCCGAGGCCCAAAGCTGAGAAGACGCGGAACGTGAAGCTCTTGCCTTTCTTTTTAAGGAATATGAGCAATGCGATGAGCGCTGCGAGCACCGCGAGCACTGCCACCGTCGAAGCGGCGGTTTCAAAAGACATGAAGTCCCCCTTTTGACGCGGGGGCAAAGCCCCCTTCTTTTCTTACGGCATCGCATTATGATTCTTAATCCCTATAAATACAATAGGTTTATAGGATTTATTTTGGGGCGCTGAATTCAGCCAAGCTTCGAAAAAGATATCGTCGGAGCGGGATCGCGGGCTCTCCAGAGTTTACAATCGGCCCAACGCTATTCAAGGAGGATTCATATGTCATACGCGTTCATACATGCGACGGTGCTCGACGGAACCGAGAAGATGAAGCCCCAGCGAGATTTCGCCGTCATCGTTAACGGCGAAGGCAAAATCGTCGAAGTTGGGCCGACGTCCAAGGTGAAGATGGTCGATGGGGCTCAGATTGTCGACCTTGGGGGCAAGTATCTTCTTCCTGGCCTTATCAATATGCATGTGCATCTTTGCGGCGACGGTACCCCGCGAAGCTCGAGCAATGCCGAAGGAGCGGTTAAGAAAGTCGTTGGCAACCCCGTCGGCATGGCCTATCTGCGCCATGTTTTGCGCGGGTCGCTGAAAAATCAGCTCGCAAGCGGCGTCACGACCGTGCGCAGCGTGGGCGACCCTGGCTATGGCGACATTCAGGTACGCGACCAAATCAAGGCGGGAAAGTTTCTCGGTCCTCGCCTAATTGCCTCGGGCTGCGGCATCACCGTGCCCAACGGGCATTCTCGCCTGTTCGCGAAAATTGCGACTTCCCCCGAAGAGGCCCGCGCCTTCGTTCGCGAGCATTTCAACCAAGGAGCCGACCAAATCAAGCTCTTCATCACGGGCGGTGTTTTCGATGCGGAAGTCGAGGGCGAGCCGGGCGTGCTCCGCATGCCCTTCGAGGTTGCCTTGGCGATTTGCGATGAGGCGCACAAGCTGGGGCTTCGCACTTCGGCGCACGTCGAAAGCGCCGAGGGGGTCGAGGTAGCCCTGAAGGCCGGTGTCGATACCATTGAGCATGGGGCCAAGCTCTCCGACGAACAGCTGAAGCTCTTCAAGAAAAACGGCCTTGGCGCAACCTCGTCGCTTACGTGCACGCTTTCGCCCGCCCTCCCCTTTGCGTCGCTTCCCGCCGAGAAGACGCACTCTTCCCATGTTCAGGAAGTTAATGGACGCATTGTGTACGAAGGCATCGCCACAGCCGCGCGCCAGGCCCTTGCCGAAGGCGTCGAGGTTGGCCTTGGAACCGATTCGGCCTGCCCCTTCGTCACCCATTACGATATGTGGCGCGAAGTCGTCTATTTCCAGCGCCATACAGGCGTGAGCCCCGAATCCGCCATCCATACGGCAACGCTGAAGAATGCGAAGCTGCTCGGCGTCGACGCGGAAACGGGATCCATCGAGCCAGGCAAAAGCGCAGACCTTATCGTGCTCGACAAAAATCCGCTCGAAGACCTTTGCGCGCTTTCGAACGTAAGCCAAGTCTATATGGCGGGCAAACCCGTGAAATACAAGGTGAAGCATCTGCCGAAGCTCGATGTTGAGCTCGAAACCATCATGGCCGGCCTCGACGACGACCCCTTTGTGGGCCAATGGCAAGTTCGGGAGCCGAAAAAGCCGTTCGGCGGCATCGCGAAGCTTGTTTCCAAGGGATAATCGACATTTGCGAAAGGAGTGCAGAAGGTGAAGCTTGCGATTGCCTCCGACATCCACGGTTCCGCGAAGTGGTGCGAGCGCTTCCTCGCTGCGACCGACGAGGAGTCGGTCGATGCTATCGTGCTTTTGGGCGATCTGCTCTACCACGGGCCGCGCAATGCGCTTCCCGAAGGCTACGATCCAGCGCGGGTCGCCGGGATGCTTAACGGCCAAACGCGCCCGATTATCGCCGTTCGCGGCAATTGCGATTCGGAAGTGGATCAGATGATGCTCGACTTCCCCTGCTTGAGCGATTCCGCCATCGTCTTCGATCGAACGTATATGTTTTGCACCCATGGACACATTTTCGGCGCTGGGCTCCATAACAGCGCGAACAACATGCCCAAGCTGCCGCAGAAAAGCGCCCTGCTGTTCGGACATACGCATATCAAGGTCAACGAGGCAAGCGAAAGCCATCCAAGCGTCTGGCTTTTCAACCCTGGCAGCGTCGCATTGCCGAAGGACGGGTCGCGAAGTTTCGGGATATACGAGAACGGCTCGTTTTCGCATAGGGTCTTGGATTAATCCTCGCCCATATACAAGAAATCCCCCGAGATCGGGGGATTTCTTTTTTGTACGTCTGTCGACTTTCCTAAGACAGGATGAACATGAGCAGGAAGGCGAACGAGGCGACCCACATAAGGGGCTTGACCTCTTCGGCCCTTCCACGCACGAGCATGATGAGGACATAGGAAATAAAGCCGAATCCGATTCCGTTGGTGATGGAATACGTCATAGGAATGCCCATAATGCAGGCGAAGGCGGGAAATGCGTGCTCGATATTTTCCCAGTCGATATTCACGACGTCGGAAAGCATGAGATAGCCAACGACGACGAGGGCGCCGCATGTCGCCGAGGAAGAAACCATGGCGATGACGGGCGCGAAGAAGGCGAAGACGACGAACAGCAGGCCGACGATGATGTTCGAGAAGCCCGTTCTTGCGCCAGCTGCAGCGCCCGAAGCCGACTCAACGAAGGTGGTGATGGAGCTCGCGCCGCAGAAGCCGCCGACGGCTGCCGCAGCGGAGTCGACCATGAGGATGGGCTGGATATCTTCGACGTTGCCTTCCTTGTCGGCGAACTCGCCGCGCTGTCCGACGGCGACTACGGTGCCCATCGTGTCGAAGAAGTCGCTCATAAGCAGAGAGAATACGAAAAGCAGCAAAGCGGGCTGAAGGACGACTTGCACGATGGCCATGGTGTCGGTCCCAGGAATCGTCTGGAACGGCGCGCCGAACGCGGAGAAGTCGAGGCCGAAGTTCCAAGAGGTCGGCATGGGCGTAACGCCAAGCGGGATGCCGACGATGGTCGCGACGATAATCGAAATGAGCAGGCCGCCTTTCATATCGAGGACCTGCAAAACGATGGCGACCGCTATGGCGACGATGGAAACGAGCGCTGCCGGCGAAGAGAGATCGCCGAGCGTAAGGATGGTGGACTCGCTCGAAACGATGACCCCGCCGCCTTTCAGGCCGATGAAGGCGATGAACAATCCGATGCCGATGCCGATGGCATGGCGCAGGCTTGCCGGAATCGCATCCATGACTGCCTTGCGCAGGCCGCAGGCAACCAAAATGAAGATGACGATGCCTTCGAGCATGACAATGGCCATGGCGACGCGCCAGTCGACGTTGGCGCCCCCGAGGCAGAGCGTATAGGCGACGATGGCGTTGATGCCCATGCCGGAGGCCAACGCGACCGGCCTGTTTGCGATGATGCCCATGGCGATGGTCATGATTGCGGCGCCGATGCACGTTGCCGTGAGCGCCGCTTCGAACGGCACGCCCGCGGCGACGAGCAGCTGCGGATTGACGGCGATGATGTACGACATCGCGAGGAACGTCGTGAGGCCGCCGATGATTTCATTTCCGATCGAGGAGTTGCGTTCGGAAATCTTAAAGAAAGAGTCCACGCCCCCTGCCTTTCTTTTCTGGGTATACGAATCGCTCGAATGCGACGAATGAAGATGATAGCACGTCAACAAAAAGGTTACGTTACGGCAATGGGAAAGATAGATTAAGACGGGCTTGTTCGTGGTGGGCGGGATTGCGTGCTCTCTTCGGGACACGAAAAAAGCCCGTTCGTCAGAACGGGCTTATAAAGTCTGGAGCGGACAACGGGGCTCACGATCGCGCTTCGCGCACTCTGACCCCTCGGGCTTACGCCCTCGGGCGAATCCCTGAAAACTGCCCACTGGGCAGTTTTCTTAACGGGATTCCACCTCATCGGTTCGAGCCCCGCTTTTGCTTAAAAAGAAAACAGCCGGGGCACTTGCCTCGGCTGTGATAATTCTGGAGCGGACAACGGGGCTCGAACCCGCGACCCCCACCTTGGCAAGGTGGTGCTCTACCAACTGAGCCATGTCCGCGAATATGGAGGCGAGAACCGGATTCGAACCGGTGGTGAGGGCTTTGCAGGCCCCTGCCTTACCACTTGGCCATCTCGCCATTTATCAAAAAAGCCCACCCGAGAGTGGGCTTTGAAAATCTGGAGCGGACAACGGGGCTCGAACCCGCGACCCCCACCTTGGCAAGGTGGTGCTCTACCAACTGAGCCATGTCCGCGAAGTGGTGGGCGATACAAGATTTGAACTTGTGACCCCTACCGTGTCAAGGTAGTGCTCTCCCCCTGAGCTAACCGCCCACTTCGCTCGATCGGCTGCGCTTTTCAGCGCCTCTCAATCGCGCAAGACGGTATGATACAGATTCGTCTCATTTGATGCAAGAACTTTTTTCAAAAAAGTTGGCGTTTTTGAATACAGGCGAATAATCCCAGTTCATGAGCAACTTAGGCTAACGGCTGCCCCGATTGAGCTCACTTTTTCTTTGGCATTTGGATTTTCCTAAGACGAAAAAAGCCGCCCTTGGGGCGGCTTTGGTTTCGATGGTGTCGGAGGCGGGATTTGAACCCGCACGCCCGGTATGTGGGCACTAGCACCTCAAGCTAGCGTGTCTGCCGTTCCACCACTCCGACGTGGTTCCCCGCGATTCCTCGCGAGCGACAAGATAGAATTCTACATGACTGAAAAGCTATTGCAAGAACTTTTTTGAAAACATTTCCCTTGTCCACTGCGAGCGGCATTCTGACGATGATATCCTCAAATTCGTGTGAGGCTTTCTTCGAAAGGACGAATTTCGATGAATAAGATTTTCGAAATCAATATGACGTGGGTGAAGACCCTTATCTTGGCAATCGCATGCGGCGTGCTTACCGGCGTCATCATGCAGATACCTGCGCTCGAGGATACCTCTATCCACAACATCGGCGTGACTATGGAATTTTGGGTTCTTATGGGCATGGTCATCGCGGTGAACTGCGAGAAATGGTGGGAAGCGGGCCTTAAGACGTTCGTCTTCTTTCTCGTGAGCCAGCCTCTTGTCTATCTTGTTATGTGGCCCGTATACCAATGCTTTCCTTGGCACTACTACATGTATTGGTTCTATTGGACTGTTGCCTGTTTGCCTATGGGCATTTTGGCTTGGTATATCAAAAAGGGAAACATCGCGAGCTTTCTCATTCTTGCGGTGGTTTGCGTGTTCCTGTGCTTTTTCGCCGACAACTTCCTTTATAAGACGATCGTCAGCCACCAATGGCAACTCCTGGCGTCGCTTTTTTGCTTTGGACAGGTTGCGCTCTATATCGCCACGCTTCTCGAGGGCGCAAAGAAGCGCATGCTCCTCGGAGCCGTGTGCGCTATCTTCGCTGCTGCTCTGTTTTTCTCTATGCTTGCAAGCGGGCCGAATATGGCGTGTGGTAGTACGCTCGACCATGCCGGTCAATACGCAGTCTCTATTGAAGACGAGAGCATAGCCGTTTTGGAAAGTGCTACGGATTCGGGATTCTCCCTTCGTGCTAAGGGTTACGGTGAAACGGTTGCGACGTTTACCGCTCCCGATGGCACACAGCTTCGCTATGACGTCATCGTCAATGCCAATACGGGCAGCATGGAGATTCTTCCCCAGGATGGGAGCGATGCCCAATAGGAAGTGCTCCGAGCCTTCCGACTGGTTGGATTCAAGCTTGCTAGAAAGACGAAAAAAGCCGCCCTTCGGGGCGGCTTTGGTTTCGATGGTGTCGGAGGCGGGATTTGAACCCGCACGCCCGGTATGTGGGCACTAGCACCTCAAGCTAGCGTGTCTGCCGTTCCACCACTCCGACGTGGTTCCCCGCGATTCCTCGCGAGCAGCGAGAAATCAGTATACGCAACTGCGAGCGCAAAGCAAGGGGAAATTCAAAAAGATCTAGCTATTCGCAATCGTGCCCTGCGGATAGATGATCATGAGCACCAGCAAAGAGAGCATGAACACCACGGCGAAGATGATCGTGATGCGATCGAGGTTCTTCTCGATGATGTTCGTTCCCGTCTGCGTAGAGTAAAGAGAGCTGGCGATCATGTCGGAAACGCCGGTGCCTTTGCCGGAATGAAGCAAGACGAAAACGATAAGCCCGATGCCGGATACGGCCCAGACGATGAGGACGAAAATGAGCAACGGATTCACGTTGGTGCTCTCCTTTATAAATCTAGGGTAATTTGCAACCCTAAAATTGTAACCACCTGCATATTATTTCGCAAGCAGATCATGCAAAAAGAGCATAGCCTGCCGATATCCGTCAATTCCTTGGCCTGTGATGGTCTTTTTTGCCGCCTGCCGAACGAACGATACCTGGCGAAAATCCTCCCGTTGGGAGACATCGGATATATGTACTTCCACAAAGGGGATGCTGACGGCTTTCAGCGCATCGAGCAAGGCCACCGAAGTATGGGTATAGGCGGCGGGGTTGATGACGATCGCATCGACCGAACCATAGGCCTCTTGGATTCGGTCGACCAAAGCCCCCTCGTGGTTACTCTGGAAAAGCTCGACTTCGCAACCAAGCTCATCGGCCGTTTTCTCAACGAGTTGGCAGAGAGCCCGAAAATCTTGCTTTCCGTATATGCCTGGTTCGCGAATGCCAAGCATGTTGATGTTCGGCCCATTGATCACGAGGAACTTCATGAAAATCCTTCCGTTGGAATTGCTGCTTTGCGACCAGAACTATTTCTGAAGCTTCTCGAGCGCCCTGCCGACGACAATCATGGGGTCGGCGTCGTTGGTGACGACTACGTCTCCCCAGGCGTCGTATTTGGGCCCTCTGTCGCGAGCAAGCGCGGGAATTCCCTTGGTGATAGACATGGGGCGCCCGTCTGAGACCAGCAGCTCAATGGGGCGCTTCAAAAGCAGGATGATTCCGTTCTGATGGAGCAAATCGTAGTTGCGCGCCTTAGTCACGACGCCCCCGCCGCACGCGATCACAAGGCCGCTTCTCTTACATATATCGCCTGTGACCTGGCTCTCTATTGCACGGAAGGCCTCTTCCCCGTCTTCGGCGAAAATGTCGGCGATCGATTTGCCCGCCGCTTCGGGAATGTAGTCGTCGATATCGACGAACTCGCGCCCAAGCTGTTTGGCGAGCAGCGCGCCTATCGTGCTCTTTCCGCCCGAAGGCATGCCGATGATGACGATATTGCCCTCTTCGAATGTGATTTTGTCGACAATCGAATCGATCGCGCTATTGGGAATCTGCATATTCTGCCAAAGCTCGCTCGAGGCCTTCGCCTGGGCGACAAGCATGGGAAGGCCGCTGATGTGCGGGATTCCGAGTTTCTCGGCCTGAAGCATAAGACCTGTTCGCGCTGGGTTGTATACCACGTCGACGACGCCGAACAATCCGTCGGAGCGCCCTTCGCGCATTTCCCCGCACTTAGCAAAAGGCGCAAGGTCAATCGGCGAATCAGGGCAATTCGGGAACATTCCCACCGGCGTGGTGTTCACGACGAAATGGGCATCGTAATGCTCGGAGATGTTTTCGTAGTTGTTCTCGCCCGTGCGGGAAATCATGACGACTTCCGAAGCGCCGCGGTCGGTGAGCACGGCGTGCACGGTTTTCGCGGCTCCGCCCGTACCCAAGACGACGACCTTGCGATCGGTCACGTTCATTTTCGCGACGTTGAGCAGGTGCGAGAATCCGTAGTAGTCGGTGTTGTCGCCAAGCAGCGTGCCATCCTCGTTGCGGACGATCGTGTTCACGTTGCCGATCTTTTTGGCGGCGTCGGTGAGCTTGTCGCAAAGCCCCATGACGGTCTCTTTGTACGGTATGGTTACGTTGAGGCCGGCGAAATCGCCCTCTTTGACGAATTTCGCAACATCGTCGGGCTCAACCTCGAAGAGCTGGTAGTCGTAATCTCCCAGCATGGAATGAATTCGGGGGGAATAGCTGTGCCCTAGTTTTCGTCCAAGCAGGCCGAAGGCGGGTTTTTTCGTTTTCTCGGTCATGGGTATCTCCTTAGTAGGCTATTCGGCCCAGTCGGCATCTGGGAAGTGCATGCGCCCGTGCGTCTGCCGAAGTATGTGCGCACGGGCGTCAAAACGCGAATCGGCCCAGGGGTAATGCGAAAGAAATGCTAGCGTTCATCAGAAGATGTCTCCTTGTAGCTGCCGAGGTAGGCAAGCGAATCGCACAAAGGCATTATTTGGGTTATGACTTGGGCGAATGCGGAATCTACGGGAGTCGATTCTATGTCGACGTAAAACATGAATTCGAACTCGCTGCCGGGAATCGGGCGGCTTTCGAGCTTGACGAGGTTGACCCCCAAGGCGGCGATGCGCGAGAGGACGCGGAAAAGCGCCCCTGGTTCATGAGGGGTAATAAGCAGAAGCGAGCTTCGGTCGGCGCTACCTATGAGTTGCGGGTCTTTCGCTACGCAGATAAAGCGGGTGAAGTTGTCCGATTCGTCTTGGATGGCATGCTTGCAAACCTCAAGCCCGTAGAGTTTTGCGCAGGCCGTCGACGAAATCGCCGCCACGTCGCGTCGGTCGCTCATTGCGACGGCTTGGGCGGCCAGCGCGGTATTGCGGCATTCGGTCGATTTCACCTCGCCGGGCATGGCGGCAATGAAGTCGCTGCATTGGCGAAGGGCCTGCTCATGCGAGAAAACCTCAGTGATTTCCTCAAGGGAAACGCCTGGTTTGACAAGCAGGTCATGGTTGATGCGAAGCGTGATGGCCGAAACGATGTAGAGGCCGCGGCGATACAGCAGGTCGTATACGCGGTCGACCGTCCCCGCCGTCGAGTTTTCGAGCGGCAAGATTCCATGGGTGGCTTCTCCGTGCTCAACGGCGTCGGCGACGGCATCGAAAGTCGAAACGAAGGAAATCCGAGGGTTGTCAAAAAGCTTTTCGCAGGCGATATGCTGATACGCTCCCGCCACGCCCTGCACCGCGACCTTTGCGTTTGCGGGCAGACGATCGGCTTTTGCGATTTCGGAATAGGCGGCGGCGCTATCGGCGCTATCGAGCAGCGAATGCTGATAGGCGCGGCTCATCTCCATGACCATGCTGAACAGCGGAGGGATGAACTGCTTGAATTCCTCGGAGGCCATCTGGCTTGCCGCCTCGATTTTCTGCGCTTCGCGTTTCGCATCGAGCACGGGCTTACCGCAGGAGCGTTTGTAGGAGGCCACATCGGCCGCAATGCGCATGCGCTTCTCGAACAAGTCGATGATCTGCGCGTCAATCTCGTCGATGCGTGCGCGCGAAACCGCCAAATCGACGATCGGCTGGCCTTGGTCGTTGTTGGGCATTAATCCATCCTCGATTCAAGAAGCAAATCGTATAGGGCAATCGCAACGGCGGCCTCAACGACGGGCACAGCCCGTACGACGACGCATGGGTCGTGGCGCCCCCGAACCGAGAGCGTCGCGTCTTTGCCTTCGACCATGTCGATACTTTTCTGCGGTAAGCCGATAGAGGGCGTCGGTTTGAAGGCGCAGCGAACGACGATGGGCGCCGACGTGGAGATGCCCCCATTCGCGCCGCCTGCGTTGTTCGTCTCGAAACGTACCTCGCCACCTGCCATGCGCATTTCGTCGTTGCTCTGGCTGCCGCGCATGTCGGCGACGGCGAACCCCGCTCCGAATTCGACACCCTTGACCGCCGGAATACCGAAAAGAATGCGGGCGATGGCGTTTTCTATCCCATCGAACATCGGCTCACCGATGCCAACGGGCATGCCTATCGCCGCGCACTCCACAATGCCGCCGACGCTGTCTTGCGCCTCTCGCGCGGCGGCTATTTCTGCGATCATGCGCTTTCCCGCCTCGTCGTCGATAACGGGGAATTGCTTCGAAGCGGCATTCCTCAGAAGCTCATTCGGGATATCGACCAAGGGAAACGGTTCATCCTCGACGCTCGCAATTCGTGCGATATGCGCACCGATTTCTATCCCCTGCTCATGCAGAAGCTGAAGGGCGATGCCTCCCGCTATGCACAAAGGAGCCGTAAGGCGTCCGGAGAAATGCCCGCCGCCCGCGACGTCTTGCGCGCCGCGGTACTTGACGTTGGCGACGTAGTCGGCATGTCCCGGCCTGGGGATTCGGCGCAGCTCATCGTAGTCGGAGCTTTTCGTGTTGGTGTTCTCTATGATGGCCGCAAGGGGCGCTCCGCAGGTGACGCCGTCTTTGATGCCGCCGAGGAATTTCGGCAAATCGGCTTCTTTGCGCGGCGTTGACCAGGGCATTCCTCCGGGTGCGCGTCTGGTGAGGAAGGCCTGCAGCTGCGAGAGGTCTATTCTTTTCCCCGCGGGAATTCCCTCAATAACGCATCCGATTGCGGCCGAATGGCTCTGTCCGAAAACAGAGACGGTGAAATTCTTTCCTATGGTTGAAGCCATGTTGGGTCTTTCTTCGTGCTTGGAAGGAGAGAGCTCATCGTTCCGAAAGGGCTTCGCCGACGAATTTCCGGAAGTCTTCGAGCTCCATGGTTTCGACTTTCGAGCTTCCGATTTTCGTCGCGATAACAACGCCCATGGTATTTCCGCGTCGCTTCTTGTCGGCAAGCGCTGCCTCGAAGATGCGCTCGACAGCCTCGTCTGTTTCGCATGGAAGGCCGAAGGCCCGCACCGCATTCTCTATGCGACACGCGTCATCCTCGCCCATCCATCCTCGCTTGACGCTCGCGCGAGCAACCAAGACTGTGCCGCATGCGACGGCGAAGCCATGGGTTATCGTGAAGTCCGAGAGCTTTTCAATCGCGTGCCCCAATGTGTGGCCGAGGTTCAAAAGCCTTCGCTGCCCCGCCTCTTTTTCGTCGGCTACAACCACATCGCGCTTTATCTCTATGCAGCGCGCTATGACGGACGGCAGGCGCTCGTCGCCGGGCGTAAGGGGCCGCTCGAGGGAGGCGAAGAGCTCCTCGTCAAAGGCAACTCCGTATTTCAAAACCTCGCCGCAGCCGTCGGTGAAGAAGTGGGGCGAAAGAGTCGCGAGCAAAGAGGTATCGACGAGCACGGCCTCTGGTTGGAAGAACGCCCCAACGAGGTTTTTCCCTTCGGGTAGATCGACCGCCGTTTTGCCGCCCACCGAGGAGTCGACGCACGCGAGCAGAGAAGTCGGAACCTGCACGCACCGAATGCCCCTCATGTAGGTCGCCGCAGCGAACCCTGCGAGGTCGCCGACGACGCCGCCGCCAAGGGCCACGATGAGCGAGGAGCGCGTCAGACCCGCTTCCGCGAGCGCAGATTGAAGCTCGGCAAACGTCGAGAGCGTCTTCGAGCGCTCCCCCGCTTCGAAAACGAACGAGGTCGTCTTTATCCCGCACGACTCGAGACTTGCCGTTGCGCGTTCCAGATAAAGTGGGGCCACATTCGCGTCGCTGACGACGCAGCACATATCTGTCTTGGCCAGGGACTCGCATAGCTGCCCCAGCTGGTCGAGGTTGTATTCGTCGACGTAGACCTTATAGGCGTTATTCGGCAGATCGATATCGACGACGCTCATCGCAGGCCTTTCTCGCGCGCGTCGGAATAACGTCCGTCCGCCTTGCGTTTGGCCTCGGAGCCCTGCTCGAGCAGCTCATGGAGTTCCGCCTCGTCGCCGCGCTCGAGCGCATCGCGATAACGGTTGAGCTCGTCGACGACCACCTTGATTTCTTCGGTGAGATTGTCGGAGTTCGCGATGAACAGCTCCGTCCACATGTCCGCGTTAAGTTCCGCAACGCGCGTGAGGTCTTTGTAGCTGCCCGCCGAGAATCCGCGATGCTTCTGGGCCGTGGGGCTTTTGATGAACGCCGAGCTCACGATATGCGCAAGCTGGGAAGTGTAGGCGATGATTTGGTCGTGCTTCGCTGGCGTGGTGACGGAAAACGACCCGAATGCCGCGGGAGCGAGTGCCTCTTGCGCCCAGGATATGATGTCGGGGTCGTATATCTCGGGCGGTACGAGCACCATGGGCTGGCCGGCGTAAAGGTCGGCGCGCGCATGGCGGTATCCCGAGTATTGCAGGCCCGCCATGGGGTGCCCCCCGATGAAGGTGAAGCCTGCTCGCTCGGCGATGGAGAAGCATACCGGGCATACGCTTCGCTTCACGCTTCCGCAATCGATGACGAGGGAGCTTTTCGCGATATGCTCCGCGTTGGCGCGCATCCATTCGATAATCGCCTGGGGATAGACCGCCAGAATAACGAGATCGCAGGTCGGAAGGGTTTCGGGGTCGAGCTTTCCCGCAACGGTCTCTTCGGCCATCGCGGCATTGATTGCCCGCTCGTCGATGTCGTCGGCGAAAACCTCAATGCCCGAGTCGGCGTAGGCCTTGGCGAACGAGCCGCCGATAAGGCCGAGCCCAACGATGCCGACTCGCTGGGGAATGCGATTTGAGTGCTCCATTTCACTTACCACTCCGCGGTGACGGCCGAGCGAATGATGCCGACCCGACGCATCATATCTTCGAATTGCTCGGGCAAAAGTGCCTGGGCGCCATCCGAGGCGGCATGCGCGGGGTCGTGGTGCACTTCAACCTCGAGGCCGTCGGCCTGAGCTGCGGTTGCCGCGCATGCGACGGGCGTCACGAAACGGGTATAGCCCGTCGCGTGGCTCGGGTCGGCGATAATCGGCAGATGGGTAAGCTCCCTGAGCACGGGAATCGCGCTTACGTCGAAGGTATTACGCGTGCGCGTCTCGAACGTCCGAATGCCGCGCTCGCAAAGCATGACCTGGTCGTTTCCTTCGCTCATGATATATTCCGCGCTCATGAGAAGCTCGTCGATGGTGGCCGACATGCCGCGCTTGAGAAGCACGGGCTTGCCATAGCGGCCGAGCTCTTTGAGCAGCGAGAAATTCTGCATATTGCGTGCGCCGACCTGGAGAATGTCAACATCGTCGAAAAGGTCGATATCGCGGGCGTCCATAATCTCGGTGATGATCGGCAGGTCGAACTCGCGCTTGACTTTCGAGAGGATATCGAGGCCCTCTTTGCCCAGACCCTGGAATGAATACGGACTCGTGCGGGGCTTGAATGCGCCTCCGCGAAAGATCGTCGCGCCGTGCTTTTTCACCTGCTCGGCGATAATCATGCACTGCTCTTCGCTCTCGACAGAGCATGGGCCAGCCATAACGGCGAAATTTCCCTTTCCGCCGATCTTGACATTGCCGACTTCGATTACCGTGTCGTCGGGATGGAACTTGCGGTTCGCCTTTTTGAAGGGCTCGGAAACGCGGCGAACGGCCTCAACCATCTTGTTCGACTCGAGCAGGTAGGGGTCGATTCTCGTCGTGTCTCCCACGAGTCCGATGATGGTCTGGTTCGTTCCTTCGATGACAGACGCCGAAACCCCTTTGGACTCGATGATCTCGCAAAGTTGGCGGACGTCTTCTTTCGGGGTTCCCGGTTTGACGATTGCAATCATGGCCGAGCATCCTTCCTATGATACGAAGATGCCGAAGCGAAGGCCTCGGCATCGATGTGTTGCAAGCGGGTTACGCAACTATAGCACTATCACGCGCTAAAGTGTTCAGGGAGTTCGCGAAGAAACGCCTTTTCCTTTCCAGAGGCGCTTTCGGCGCCGCGATTGAGGCAAAAGCCCAAAACGAGTTAGGCTAGAAGGCTGCGACCGGTGAATTCTTCAGGCCTCTCGAGCCCAATCGCCTCAAGCAGCGTGGGGGCGATATCGCACAGCGCTCCTTGTTCGCCGTTGAGCTTCAGGCCTACGCTCGTGCCATCGGCCAAGGCGAACGGGACAAGCGCCGTGGTATGTGCCGTGTGGGGCGTTCCGTCTTCGGCAATCATCTTGTCGGCGTTGCCGTGGTCGGCCGTTACGAGCGCGAAGCCACCCTTGGCCTTTACTGCTTCCACGACCTTCGCGACGCCCGCGTCGACGGCTTCGATCGCCGCAACCGCTGCGGGGACGACACCCGTATGGCCCACCATGTCGGGGTTCGCGAAGTTCACGATATAGACATCGGCCTCGTCGTTCGCAATAGCCTCGGCGAGCGTATCCGCGACTGCGGGCTCGCTCATCTCGGGCTGCAGATCGTATGTCGCAACCTTGGGGCTTGCGATGATGGTGCGCTGCTCGCCCGCCTTTTCGGCTTCGACGCCACCATTGAGGAAGAACGTGACGTGCGCGTATTTCTCGGTTTCGGCGATGTGGTACTGCCGCAGGCCAGCAGAGGAGAGCACGTCGGCGAGCACGTTCTCGGGAAATGTCTTCGGAAATGCGATGGGCGCTTCGATCGTGGGGTCGTATTCCGTCATGCAGACGAAGCTTACCCGCGGATGGCGCTCGCGGGCGAAGCCCTCGAAATCCGCATCGACGATGGCCCGCGTGATTTCGCGTGCGCGGTCGGGGCGGAAGTTGAAGAAGACCACGGCATCGCCATCGAGCACGCCGCGCGCGTCAAGCGCGGCAGGCACGACGAATTCGTCGGTTACGCCGCCATCGTAGGAGGCCTGCATGTAGCCCAATGCGCTCGCGTTTTCGCACGGCGTGGCGCCTACGATTGCGTCGTAGGCCTTCTGCACGCGCTCCCAGCGTTTGTCGCGGTCCATGGCGTAATAGCGTCCGGAGACAGAGGCTATGCGCACCTTGCCCTGGAGGCCTTTGCCCGATATGAAGCCCTCGAGCTCTTCGATGTAGTGCTTTCCGCTCGAAGGGGGCACGTCGCGCCCGTCCATAAAGCAATGGATGCGCACGTCGCTCACGCCATATGCCACCGCATGCTCGATGAGAGCATAGAGATGCTCGTTGGAGGAATGGACTCCCCCGTCAGAGAGCAAGCCCATGAGATGAAGGGCCGCGCCGGGCGCTTTTGCGGCAGCGAGAGCTTCGTTGATGACAGCATTGTCGCGAATCGAACCGTCGCGACATGCCATATTGATGCGCGAAAGCTCCTGATGAACCACGCGGCCCGCGCCGATGTTCAAATGCCCCACCTCGGAGTTGCCCATTTGGCCCGCAGGCAGGCCGACGGCCTCGCCCGAAGCTTCGAGCTTGCAGAGGGGCGCTTCGCCGAACAGCTTGTCGAGATACGGGGTTTTCGCAAGCGAAATCGCATTTCCAGGGCCTGGCTCGGCCAAACCGAAGCCGTCCATAATCACGAGCAGTGCTGGCGTACGCAGCGTTTGCATGGTTCCTCTTTCCCGCGCGGCGCGCGAATCGGAGCGAGAGAGGTCTTGGAGGCCCCTCTCGCGAATGCGTGCATTTTCGGGCTATTCGGCGTGATTCGAGGCAATCGCGACGAGTTCACAGAAATCGTCAACCTTTAGCGCCGCGCCACCGATGAGCCCTCCGTCGATATTCGGGCATGCCATGAAGCCATCGGCGTTCTCTGGCTTCATGGAGCCGCCGTAGAGAATGCGCATATTCGTTGCGGCCTCTTCGCCAACCAAATCGGCAACCGTTGCGCGAATGGAGGCGGCGATTTCCTCCGCCTGCTCGGGGGTCGCCGTGCGTCCCGTGCCGATAGCCCAAATGGGCTCATAAGCGATGGTGCACCAGGCGGCTTCGGCGGCATCGAGGCCCGCAAGCGCCGCACGCACCTGGTCGCATACGAAACGGACGGCCTCGCCCGCATCGCGCACGGCAAGGCTTTCGCCGACGCAGACGATGGCGTTGAGGTTCGCTTCGGCGAGCGCGCGCACCTTCTTGTTCACCATGGAGTCGGTTTCGCCGAAGTACTCGCGGCGTTCGGAATGCCCGACGATGCACCAGTTGGCGCCAACGTCTTGCAGCATGGGGATGCTCGTTTCGCCCGTGAAGGCGCCCGATAGCTCCCAGTGGCAATTCTGCGCGCCGACGTCGATGTTTGATTTGTCGAAATCGAGCACCGTGTAGACGGAGCGCAGATCAATCGTTGGCGGGCACAGAACCACGTCGACCTTGTTCCAGCCGCGCGCATAGCGGTTGGAGATGCCCTGCGAAAGCACGACGCTTTCCGCGGGCGTCATATTCATCTTCCAGTTGCCGGCGATCAAAGGTTTGCGGGGCATGGGATTCCTTTCGTTTCGCGGGGCATCTACTTCAAAGCTTCGACGCCAGGAAGCGGCTTGCCTTCCACCAGCTCCATAGAGGCGCCGCCGCCCGTTGAGATAAAGGTCATTTCCTCTGCGAGGTCGAACTTGTTCACGGCCGCGACCGAATCGCCGCCGCCGATGATCGTCGCCGCTTCCTTGTTGGCGGCGACCGCCTCGGCCACGGCCTTCGTGCCGTGTTCGAAGGCCTTCATTTCGAACACGCCCATGGGGCCGTTCCAGAAGACGGTGGCGCCTTTGGCGATGGCGTCGGCGTAGAGTTTCTCGGTTTCGGGGCCGATATCGAGGCCCATCATGTCGGCCGGGATGGCGTCGGCCGCGCACGTAACCGTGTTGGCGTCCTCGGCGAATTTGTCGGCGGCGACGATATCGACCGGCAGCAGCATTTCGACGCCTTTGGCCTTCGCCTTTTCGAGCATTTCGCCCGCGCGCTCAACCCAGTCTTCCTCTTTGAGGGAGGTGCCGACCTCAAAGCCCTGGGCCAAAAGGAAGGTGAAGCACATGCCGCCGCCGATGATGATGGTGTCGGCCTTGTCGATGAGCGCGTCAATCACGCCCACCTTGTCCGAGACCTTCGAGCCGCCGAGGATGGCGACGAAGGGGCGCTTCGGCTCATCGAGCATGCCGGAAAGCGTGTTCACCTCGCCCGCTAGCAGAAAGCCCGCATAGGCAGGCAAAAGCGCGGCGACGCCTGCCGTGGAGGCATGCGCGCGATGCGCGGTGCCGAAGGCGTCATTCACGTAAATCTCCCCCAGGTCGGCGAGCATTTTGCAGAATTCGGGATCGTTTTTCTTCTCTCGCTTGTCGAAGCGCAGGTTTTCGAGCACGACGATCTCGCCCTCGCCCAAAGTTTCGATCTTCGCTTTGGCATCGTCGCCTACGGTGTCGGTGGCGAAAGAGACAGGCGCATCCACGAGCTCGCCCAAGCGTTTGGCGGCAGGGGCCAGCGTGAACTTCTCCTCGAAGCCTTCGCCCGAAGGCCTGCCCAGGTGGCTCATGAGAATGACTTTCGCGCCACCCTTTACCAGGTATTCGATCGTCGGCAGTGCGGCTTTGATGCGCGTATCGTCGGTCACGACGCCGTCTTTGATGGGGACGTTGAAGTCGACGCGAGCCAGCACGTGTTTGCCCGCGACGTCAACGCCTTCGATGGTTTTGATATCGGCCATAGTGAATGCCTTTCGGAAATAGTCGGAAGGGTTTCGCCGAAAACGGCGAGGAGCCGCCAGGTGACTCAGACGAACCTTCGCACAACTAAACGCGTTTGGTGCGCGTTCTTAATCGTGCGCAAGGCTCCCGTGAGTTGCCCAGCGGCTCCGCAGCGTCAAGCGCAGCGCCGTTCGGCGCAATGACGCAAGCGATTACATGAGGATTTTCGCGAGGTCTTTCACGCGGTTGGAGTATCCCCACTCGTTGTCGTACCAAGAAACGACCTTCACCAGGTCGGATTCTTCGCCCATGACCATGGTCAGGCCCGAATCGAAGATGGAGGAATGGTCGTCGCCGACGATATCGATAGATACGATGGGGTCTTCGGTGTAGGCAAGGATTCCCTTCAGCGGACCTTCGGCGGCCGCCTTCATCGCAGCGTTGATCTCGTCTTTGGTCACTTTGCGAGAAAGCTGCACGGTGAGGTCGACCATGGAGCCATCGGGGGTGGGAACGCGCGTCGCAAAGCCGTCGAGCTTGCCTTTAAGCTCGGGGAGCACGAGGGCGACGGCGCGAGCGGCGCCAGTGGTGGTGGGAATCATGGAAAGATTCGCAGCGCGGGCGCGGCGCAGGTCCTTATGGGGCAGATCGAGAATCTTCTGATCGTTGGTGTAGCTGTGAATCGTGTTCATGTAGCCACGCTCGATGCCGAAATTCTCCAGAAGGACCTTGGCGACGGGAGCGAGGCAGTTCGTGGTGCACGAGGCATTCGAGATGATGTTGTGTTTCGCCTTGTCGTATTTATCGTCGTTGACGCCCATGACGATGGTGATGTCCTCGTCTTTAGCGGGGCACGTGATGATGACCTTCTTCGCTCCGGCCGTGATGTGCTTGGAAGCAAGTTCGCCAGTCTTGAAAGCGCCCGTGGCTTCGATAATGACATCGATGCCGAGCTCGCCCCAGGGCAGATTTTCAGGGTTGCGGTCGCCAAAGACCTTGGTCGCGTGGCCGTCGGCGATGAAACCGTCTTCGGTAAGCTCAACGCTGTCGAATGCGCGGCCGTGAATCGAATCGTATTTCAGCAAATGGGCGATTGCGGCCAGATTGCCCGGATCGTTGATAGCAACGACGTCGAGCTCGGGATCGTTCGCCATCGCGCGATAGACGAGACGACCGATGCGGCCGAAACCGTTGATGCCAACCTTGATTGCCATGTGCAGACCCCTTTCTTAGGTGCAATACGGCTCAATTATAGAGAAGCGAAACGTGCGGGCAACAAAAACCACAGCAAGCGAATGGAATGCGCCGCTCGCCGCCGGAAAGCATCCGCTTGTTTTCTGGCGCCTCGCTACAAATCCATGTTCTGCATCATTTCCTGCAGCTGCTTCATGTCCGACATCTTCATGCCGCCCATGCCCGGCAGTCCGAAGCGCTGGCGCTTGGCCTTCTTGCCTTTCTTGCCCTTCTTCGTGGGACGGCCCATATTGGCAGCGGCGGGCATCATCTTCTTCATCATCTTGCGCGTCTCGTTGAACTGCTTCATGACCTGGTTGACTTCTTGCACCGACGTGCCCGACCCCGCCGCGATGCGTGCGCGGCGCGAGCCGTTGATGAGTTCGGGGCGTTCCCGCTCGGCCTTGGTCATGGAGAAGATGATGGTCTCCATGCGATCGAGCGCGCCCGTGTCAACCTGGCCTTGAGCCATGGCCTTGTCGCCGCCCGGCAATGCGCTGATGAGCTTGGAGATGCCGCCCATCTTGGAGACTTGCTTTTTAATCTCGAGGAAATCGTTCAGGTTAATGTTCGCCTTCTGGACGCGCTCGGCGGTTTCCGCCTCTATCTCCTCCGCTTGGATTTTCGAGGCATGCTCGATCAACGATACGACATCGCCCATGCCGAGGATTCGCTTGGCCATGCGGTCGGGATGAAACGCCTCGAGCGAATCGGGCTTCTCGCCCGCGCTGATGAACTTGATGGGCTTGCCCGTGACCTGCTTGAGCGAGAGCGCACCGCCGCCGCGCGCATCGCCGTCCATCTTCGACATGATCACGCCGTCGAAGTCGACCTTCTCGGCGAAAGCCTGCGCCACGTTCACGGCATCTTGGCCGGTCATCGCGTCGACGACCATGAGAATCTGGTCGGGCTTCACGGCGGCCTTGATGTTGGCGGCCTCGTCCATCATCTCTTCGTCGACGTGCAGACGGCCCGCCGTGTCGACGATGACCACGTCGCGCAGGTTGTCGATGGCGAAGCGCACGCCCTCGCTGGCGATTTTCACAGGGTCTTGCCCGTCGCCGCGGTAGACCTTCACGCCCATCTCGTCGCCGAGCGTTTGCAGCTGGTCGGCGGCTGCAGGACGATACACGTCGCAGGCAACGAGCAGCGGCGAATGCCCCTTGCCCTTCAGGAGGTAAGCCAGCTTGGCTGCCGCGGTGGTCTTGCCCGAACCCTGCAGGCCAACTAGCATGATGACATTGGGGATGCGGCTCGAGAGCACGAGCTCGGAATCGGTTTGGCCGAGCAACGCGGTGAGTTCGTCGAGGACGATCTTGATGACGTTTTGCGCCGGCGTGAGCGAATCGAGCACTTC
>CAVHFS010000008.1:26726-86350 GCA_963635715.1 Subdoligranulum sp. CAG:314
GCTCCTTTGCGTTGGCGATGAAGCCCTTCACAACCTTGAAGTTCACGTCGGCCTCGAGCAGCGCCATGCGAATCTCGCGCATGGCCGCATTGATGTCGTCCTCGGTAAGACGGCCCTTCGATTTCAAGCCACCGAAAATGCCCTGAAGGCGATCGGACAGGTTCTCAAACATATATGCTCCTCGCTTTAGTTCGCTTGGCGCTCGTCGAATTCGCCGACGAGGGCTCGCGCGAAATCGTGCGCGTCGAAATCTTTCAAATCGCCCAACCCCTCGCCCACGCCGATTTTATAGATGGGCAGGCCGAGCTCGTGGCTCACGGCCAGTGCGATGCCGCCCTTCGCAGTGCCGTCAAGCTTGGTGACGATGACGCCGTCCAAATCGAGCGCCTTGTCGAACACGCGCGCCTGAGAGAGGCCGTTTTGCCCAGTGGTGGCATCGATCACGAGCACCGTGTAGACGGGTATCTTCGAGCGCTTGCGCACGACATTCACGACCTTCTGCAGCTCGCGCATCAGGTCGTCCGAAGTATGGAGACGGCCCGCCGTGTCGATAAGCACCAAGTCGGCCTCGTCAGCCTCGGCTCGCTCGATGGTGTCGAAGCATACGCTTGCAGGGTCGCTTCCGCGATCGCGCTCCACGATGGGCACGTTGGCGCGCCGGGACCATTCCTCCAGCTGCTCGATGGCGGCGGCGCGGAAGGTGTCGGCCGATCCCAGAATGACCTTGCGCCCCGCATCGGCGCCTTCTTTGGCGAGCTTGCCCACCGTGGTGGTTTTGCCGGCACCGTTGATGCCTACGAACAGCACGCAGGCGGGCTCGCCGCCAAACGGATCGACTTCAGCCTCGGCGAAGGTTGCCGCCAGCTCGTCATTGAGGCGGTCGAGCACGGCGTAGGCGTCGGGAAGCGCCTTGCGAGTTGCTTCGTCGCGCAGATTCTCCACTACGTGCGCGGCCGCTGACCCGCCCATGTCGGCGAGAATCAGCGTTTCCTCCAAATCGTCCCAGAACTCGTCGTCCAAGTTGGGGCCGCGGTCGAGCAGCACATTCATCTGCTCGGTGAATTTTTCCCGAGAGCGCGAAAGGCCCTCGCTGATTCGATCGAAGAATCCCATGAAATGCCCTTTCATGCGAAGAAGTGTCAACTGCAAGTAAGCGTACCATAGCAAAAAGCCCGCCAAGCTGAGCAGTTGGCGGGCTTTATCGAATCCCTAATTCAGCACGGCGAAGCCTACGCGGAGTTTCTCGTTATGAGCGAGCAGAAGCGCCCGAAGCATTCCGACATCTCCTCGGGCGATTCCTTGCACCCTTCGCGAAGCCAAATCATGCAGGCGTTGAACGATGCGCCAGCCGCGAAATACAGCGAAAAGCGATCGATTGAGCCTTGCGGCATATCGCATAGGCTAAGGCAACTGCGCGCAGTATCGCGACGAAACGCACGAAATGGGACGGGGCAACCCGTCCCATTTCTGTATGGGCTAATTTGCGTTCGGGAGCGCATCTTTCAGGCGCTGCGAGATGACCTTCGTCACGCCGTCCGCCTGCATGGATACGCCGTAGAGCACGTCGGACATCTCCATCGTGCGACGCTGATGCGTGATCATGATGAGCTGCGTCTCGTTTCGCAGCGTGCTCAGGTAAGTTATAAGCCTGCGCAGGTTGCTGTCGTCGAGCGCCGCCTCAACTTCGTCGAGGATATAGAACGGAGCATGGCGAATGCGGTAGACCGCGAAGAGCAATGCGATGGCCGTGAGCGATTTCTCGCCACCCGACATGAGCGTCATCTTCGTGATTTTCTTTCCGCGCGGTTGCGCGTGCACCTCGACGCCAATCGTATCGGGGTCCTCTTCGCCTCCCACAAGGGACAGCGAGGCGCTTCCTCCCGGGAACAGCTGGGCGAAGATGTTCTGGAAGTTATCGTTTACCTGGGTAAATGTTGCGTCGAACTGCTGCTTCATTCTCTCATCGATGGCGGCGATGATTCGCTTGAGCGATTGGCGCGCGGCCTGCATGTCTTCCACCTGCGCCGCCATGAAATCGTAGCGCTCTTTCATGGCCTCGTATTCTTCGGCGGCCGATGAGTCGATGCTTCCCATAGAATTCAGGCGACGCCGCATTTTGAAGGCCTCCCCTTCGGCGGCACCTCGGTCTTCGGGCGCGGGAATCTCAAGCGCGGTCTCGAGCGGCGTTCTGCACTCGTCGACGATGGTAGAGATAGCGGCTTCCACCTGGACTTCGAGTTTGCCTTTCTCGACACGAATCTCATTGAGTTTGGTCTGCGTGGCTTCGAGGGCGTCATGCGCTTCGCGAGAAGCGGCCCGGGCTTCGTTGATTGCCGCATTCAGCTCTGCGGAATTGCTCTGCTCGAGCGCGGCTTTGCCCGCCAGGTCGTTCACCCAGCGATTCGCCGATTCCTTGAGCTCGCTCAGCAGGTCATGCAAGGGCTCGATGCGCTTCGTCGCGACTTCGAGCGTTACGAGGTCGCTTTCCGCGCGCTGCTTCGCGTTTTGCGCCCGCTGCAGATCGCGCTGCCGTTCGCGGAGCTCTCGCGTAAGCGACAACGAGCGCTCTTTCGCTGTGGCGAATTCGAGCTTCGCCTCGGAAAGCTGACCGGAAAACGCCTGTTCCTGCTCATAGGCAAGCGCTCGGGCCCCAGAGGCTTTTCCCATAAGGTCTTGCGCGCTGTTTCGTTCATCGCGCAGACGCTCTATTTCCTTGTCCAAGCTGGCTATCTCGGGTTCGGCCTTCGAAAGCTCCGAATTCACGCGCGACAAATCCTCGGCGAGGCTTTTCTGCGATGCCTGAAGCGACCCGACGCGCTTAGCCAGTCGCTCTCGATCGGATTTCGCACTCGCCTGTTCGCCGGCGCGTTGCGCATGCGTTCGCGAAAGCTCCAGGCTCATGGCCCGCTTGCGTTCGAGCTCGCCCCGCAAATCTTCCAGCCTCTTAAGACAGCTTTGGTGGTCGGCATTTTCGGTTTCGAGGCTCGCGCGCAAACCATCGAGCTCGCGCTCGCGGGCCAAGGTTCCCTTTTCGCTATTTTTGCCTGCTCGTACGGTGATTTTCGCATTCGATCGTATGACGATGCCGTCTTTCGTCGCGAAGCGGGCCCTTCCCGAGGTTTCGCGCGCATCGAGGCCCTCTTCGAGGTTTTCGACCAAAAATACATCGCCGAGTAGCGATTCCAACAATCCCGATAGATGCTCGGGGTACTCCAGGGAGTCTACGAGGCGCGGCTTGCCGCATTCGATGGACGGCGCTCCCGCTCCCGCGATGAGTACGCTCGCCTCGCCGCTTTTCGCGCCTTCGATGAGAGCGGTCACAACGTTTTTCGCGGATTCGGCATCGCGCACGTAGAGGCTTGAGAGGTCCTCACCAAGCAGTTGCTCAACCAGATCCTCGAGTTCTTCAGGCGCACGAACCTCGGCTGCGATCGGTGCGATTGCGGCGTCGATTTCGGCGCCGTGCTCGGCGATCCATGCAGATGCCTCGTTCTTAGAGATCATGCCTCGATTGATCTCTTCGATTGCGGCGATTTTGCCCTCAAGGCGCTGAATGGCCTTGTGCTTTTCATCGACCGAAGCGCTGGCCAAGGCGACCGCGCGCTCTGCGGCGGCGACCTCTTCGGTTGCCAGGCGGCTTTTCTCAAGCAGCTCAGCAAGCGCTTCCGCTTCCTCGTCGAGGCCTTTGCATTTCTCCTCGAGCTCGTGCTCGGCGCTCTTCAGCTCCTCGGCTATTTCAGCGCTCTTGGATTCGAGCAGCTGTTTGGTTGAGGCTTGTCCCGAAATCGAATCGTGCAGGCGAGCGCGTTTCGCGGTCTTTTCGTCGATTTCGCGTTCGCGCTGCCGTAAGGAAGTTTGCGCCTGCGCCAAATCGTCGTCGTGCTTCCGTCGTTCAGCCGCCGCTGCGTCATACTGCCTTTTCAGATCGTCGACCTGGGAATTCAAAGCATCGCGTCGGGCGATTTGGGTATCGAGCTTTTCCTGGAGCTCGGCCACCTGCTCTTCGAAACCCGAAATGCGGCGCGCGCTGCCCATGGCCGTTGTCTCGGCCTGCTCACGGCGCGAGCGAATGGAGCGCGCCTTTTCGGAAAGCAGCATGTCGCTCGACCCGAAACGCTCTACCACCATATGGAATCGTCCGCGCTGCGCGGTGAGGTCGCCCACATAGAGCCCCTTTTCCTGCAGGGCGACCTGTAAGGCTTCGAGGTTTTCCTCAGCTTGCTTCGATTTGATTTTCTGGATATCTATGCCCGCGGCGGCTTCGTTTTCGCTCTTCAGCGTCTCTTCCCATTTCGCTTGGAGCTTTCGCAGATCGTCGACGGCGAGAACTAGGTCGAGGCGCGCAAGCTCGTCGGCCAAGCCTTGGTATTGCTTGGCGCGTTGCGCTTTACGGGCGAGCGGCTTGAGCTGGCGCTCTATTTCGGCCGTGACGTCTTTCACGCGGGCGAGCGACGTGTCCATACTCGCAAGCTTGCGCGCCGAGCGGTCTTTGCGCTGCTTATGCTTCAAAACGCCGGCGGCCTCTTCGATGAGCGCGCGGCGGTCTTCCGGCTTGCTCGCCAAAATGGCGTCGAGTTTACCTTGGCTGATAATTGAATGGGCGCCCGTGCCAAGACCTGTGTCATGCAGAATGTCCATGAAGTCCATCCTGCGCGCCGGCGCCCCATTGATGAGATATTCGCTCTCGCCCGAGCGATAAACGCGTCGCGTGAGCGAAACCTCGTCGAAATCGACGGGGAGGGTTCCGTCTGCGTTGTCTAAGACGAGCTCGACTTCCGCAAGCGAGACGCTTTTGCGCGCAGACGAACCCGCGAAGATGACATCTTCCATCGCCTGACCGCGCAGGTTCTTAGCGTTCCTTTCGCCAAGAACCCACAAGACTGAATCGGAGATATTCGACTTTCCCGACCCGTTCGGACCGACGATGGCCGTAATTCCCGGCTCGAGCGTTATCACGGAGCGATCCGCGAACGATTTGAACCCTTTCAGGGTGAGGGACTTTAGGTGCATCGGGCCCTACTCCTGGCCGCGCTTCGCAGCCTTCGCTCGCTTCTCGAGCTCTTTTTTCTCTTTCTTTTCTTTTTTCTCGCGCTCGCGAGCTGCTTTGGCCTCAGCCTTGGTGGCGCGCTTGCCATCCATTTCCTCGAGCGCCGTTTTGGCCGCTTGGCTCTCGGCCTCTTTCTTCGTGCGGCCCATACCCGAAGCGAGCGCCTTCATGCCCGCAAATACCTGGGAAACGAAGGTGCGATCGTGCGGGGGGCCCTGCGTTTCGATGAGCTTGTATGTCGGGGTGATGCCTTCCTCCTGCAGTTTCTCCTGCAGTGCGCTCTTGGGGTTTTCGGGTTCTTTGGCCATATCGATGCTCATTCGCGGAATGAGGGTACGCTCAATGAAAAGCTGAGCGCCTTCGATTCCCGCGTCCAGGTACAGGGCAGCGACAATGGCCTCGTAGACGTTTTCAAGGGCCGAATGCAGGCCTCGACGGCCAGTTCCGCGCTCGGATGACCCGAAGACGATAACGTCGGTAAAACCGAGTTTTTCCGCAACCTCCGAAAGGTTCGCGCCCGAGACGAGCGCCACCTTGATGCGCGTGAGGCCGCCTTCGTCGATTTCGTGATACGTATGGAAGGCTTCGCTGGCCACGACGGCTCCAAGGATAGAATCGCCGAGAAACTCGAGCCTTTCATAAGAGAATTTGACCGGTTTTCCCTCGGTTGCGGAGGGGTGCGTAATCGCGGCGAGCAGAATCTCGGGGTTTCTGAACTCGTAACCGAGAATTTTCTGCGCAAGCTCTACTTTGGCTCGCTGCTCTTCAGTGCAGGTTTCCATGAAGTTCATCGCGATACCGCCTCGCCAATCAGCTTGCACACATCCGCGCGAACAACCTTGCTCGATGCATGGACGCCATTTTTGATGGCGTCAGCGTTGCTCGACCCGTGACCCACGATGCAGGCGCCTTTCACGCCGAGCAACGGGGCTCCGCCGAATTTATCGGGGCTGATGGAATAGGCGAGCTCTTTGAACTTGCCCTTGAGGGTGAGCGCGCCGAGCTTGGTTGCGATACTCGAAAGCATGATGGATTTAATCGTTTTGAAGAGAGTCTTCGATGTTCCCTCGATGGTTTTGAGAACGACGTTTCCAGTAAAACCGTCGGTGACGACGACGTCGAAGCGCGCGGCGATGATGTCGCGGCCCTCGCAGTTTCCAACAAAATTCGGCACGTCGCTTTTCATATGGGCAAAGGCGGCTTGGGCGAATTGCGAGCCCTTTGTATCTTCCTCGCCGATATTAAGCAGCGCGCAGGTGGGATTTTTTATGCCGACGATTTTTTCGGCATAGATAGACGCCATGTTGGCGAACTGAGCAAGGTATTCGGGTTTGCAGTCGGCGTTGGCGCCGATATCGGCCATCACGACCGGCGCGACCGGCGAAGGAATCACGCTGCACAGGCAAGGGCGCGCGACCCCCTTGATGCGCCCAATCCCAAGCGTTGCGCCAGCAAGGCAGGCCCCCGTTGAGCCTGCAGAGAAAAATCCCTGGGCGCGGCCCTCTTTAACGAGGCGACACCCGACGACGATGGATGAATCTTTCTTCTTGCGCACTGCCTGCGCCGGATGCTCGTCCATGCCGATCACTTCTGTTGCCACGCATGCGGTGCAACGATTGTGCGAGCTCGCGAACGGCTCGACGACATCGGCCGGCCCTACAAGGACAACCTGCAGGTTCTTATCTTCTTCCAAGGCGGCGGCAACGCCGTCCAAAACGACCGCCGGGGCGTTGTCCCCGCCCATGGCGTCGACTGCGATGGTGACCATTTCGTCAGAAGGCATCAAGGCCTCCTTTCGTTCATCATTGTCGTAACAAATTCGATTCGTGAAAATCAATCTCATCGCCGAGACGTAAGATTGAAGATTGGTTTTCGCGAAGCGAAAGCCCTAAAAACACGAATTGCCGGCAGGAGGCCGGCAATGAAATCGTGCAATGCGCTGTGAAACGAGGACTACTCGGTCTCCACAACCTCGCGACCCTTGTAGTAGCCGCAGTTGCCGCACACGCGGTGAGGCAACTTGACCTCGCCGCACTGCGGGCACACAGAGCGAGCGGGCATCGCGCAAACGTCGTTGGCGCTGCGACGAGAATGGGTACGAGCACGACCAGTTTTTTGCTTAGGCACTGCCATGGTTGTCACTTCTCCTTATCGATCTCGACCGACTTCCAGCCGAACCGGTTCATATCCATGAATTCAGACGAAAGAGGATGATAGCAAAGTCGATTTCTCTTCGCAAGCTCAAATACCTATGTTGCATGGAATTTCGATGCGAAGAAAAGGACCGAGGAATTCCTCTTTCGACGTGAAGTAAAGTATACGGCAGAAACTAAACGCGCAAGAGTGCGCGCGCGCCCTTCACAGGGAAGGCGCAAATCCAAGGAGATATCGCATGGTCGACGAGCAGATTCCAAAAGAAGTGGCGCATGGGATCTTTCTTATTAAGGTGCCTTTGCCCGAAAACCCCCTCAAGCAGCTGAACTCGTATCTCATTATGGACGAAGAGCGCCCGGCGCTCGTCGATGTCGGCTTCAACCGAATAGAATGCGAAAGCGCTCTGCGCTCGGCGCTTGGCAGATTCGGGCTCGATTTCCAAGATATAGACGTGCTTGCCACGCATAGCCACCCCGATCACGTGGGCAACCTCGATCGCATTTGGCGTCCGAGCATGCGCGTATACGCCCATATGCATTCGTTTCAGGAACCCCGTATCGTGATCGACCTGCAAAGACGCACGTTTTTGCCCATCGTGGATGCCGTCAGCATGAGCGCGCAATCGCAGCGCAGGCCCAATCGCGTGTTTTCGACCGACCTCTCCCCCGTGAAAGGCGACTATCCTGTTTCCTATCTGCGGGAAGGCGACGTCTTTCGCCGGGGCGACTACCACTTTCAGGTAATAGAGACGCCCGGCCACCACATGACCCATATTTGCCTCTACGACCCCGAGGCGAAGATTATGTTTACGGGCGATCATGTGCTCGAACGCATCACGCCGAACATCTCTTCATTTTTGCTCGAGACCGACGAGCTCGGGGATTTTTTGGCGAGCCTGAGAAAGGTTCGCGATTACGATATCAAGCTTGCGCTGCCAGGCCACGGCGAGCCCTTTGAGAAGCTCGCCGATCGGGTTGACGAGCTTATTGCGCACCATGAGGCACGCCTTGCCGAGATGGAAGATTTGGTGCGCGCCGGCCACCATGACATCATCGATATCACGAGCAATGCCAGCTGGAAATATCCTGATTGGCAAAGCTGGGCCATAGAGCAGAAATTCTTCTCGCTCGGCGAGACCTTGGCTCATTTGGTTCATGCCGTGCACTGCGGCGTGCTGCGTATGTCCATCGAGGGCGAAGTGGTCGAGTTCAGTCTGGCGGATTAATTCAGTTAGGCCGAATGCAAGATTCCCGCCGAGGGCCCCTTGCCTCGCAAAGACCACAGCTCGCTACCGCTTCGCCTTCGGCTTCGCTATGCGCTCGCTTGGCGGTGTTTCATTTTGAGATGAAGAGCAAAATGAAACACCGACGGTCTCCACGAGGCAAGGGACTCCCTCGGCGGGAATCCCAAGGGAACCCCTGCTCCCCTATTCGAATTTGAAGTTCTTCAGCGCTGCGAATTGGCTCGGCTTGCCCGAATCCGTTCGCACGACATCATCTGCTTCAGGCGAGCAGCCGCAAGGCCCGTCGTTGAGATTCGAGCCGCATTTCGGGCACAAGCCTTTGCAGTCGTCACTGCAAAGCGGAACATAAGGCAAATCGACGAGCACGGCGGCTTTCAGAATCGGTTCGAAATCGAGTTGATTGGTTTCGGGTAGGTAGTCGAATTCGTCTTCGTCCATATCTTCTGGAGCGTCCGATTCGCCGGGGATGATGAGATAGCCCTCAAGTTCGCCCGCTATGTCGTATTCAACCTCGCCAAGGCAGCGAGAGCATTCGGTCGCTACGACGCCTTCGATTGACCCGGAAACCAAGAGCGCGCCACCAACGTTGGTAACGAGCGCACTCCAACGAAGGGGCTGCGCGGCGACGTAGGTATCGGGGCCGAATTCGAATTCGCCTATCTCATAGGTTCCCTCAAAAGACAAGCTCTCCGCGGGGGCGAAGAGCTCTGCAGGAACATCTATGATGAGCGGATTGCTGTTGACGGAAGCCGCCATTATCGCCCGATGCCCTGGTTGTTCAGGCGATCGCGGCAGCGGCGCACGCTCGTCACAAGCGTGTCGAGGCTTTGCTCAACATGGCCGAAAACCTCGTCGGCGTAATCTTCGGCGCCCGCGCGGGTCTGGCGTTCGAGTTCTCGAGCATCGGCCATAATGGTGTCGGCCTGCTGCTGAGCAATGCGAACGATTTCCTGCTCGCTAGCAATCGTCATGGCCTGGCTGCGAGCATCTTCGATAAGGCGCGCGCTTTCCGCTTCGGCGTCGTCGAGCAGGCTTTGGCGCTCGCGAACGATTTGGCGCGCCTGCGCGAATTCGCCCGGAAACGTGTCGCGTATTTCATCCATGATTTCGAATGCCGCGGCGATATCGACTTGGCGAAGGTTGTTCTTGCCAAATACCGGCTTCGAATCCTCAAGAAGAATGGAGAGCTCTTCGATGAGGCCAAGAACTCCTGTTTCGTCCATTGCGTCCCTTTCATGCATGCTGCGTTTTTGCTGCGTTTAAAAACCAATATCCGAGGTTGTTGAGTATGCGCCAACAAAGCGATGGAAGCATTTATCCTATCGCACTTCCGACAATTCTAGCATGAAAAGCGGCGACGCAAGGCTTTCTCCACACCAGGCGTAACGAGCTCCGAAATATTGCCTTGGAATGAGGCGATTTCCCGGACAATCGAGCTGGAGAGATACATATATTGCGGCGGCGACATGATGAAGACCGTCTCGATGGAATCGTTGAGGCGGTAATTGGCGGCGGTCATCTGGAATTCGTATTCGAAATCGGTAATCGCGCGAAGCCCCTTGACCACGAATTTGCAACCGATTTCGTCAGCAAAGTGTACGAGAAGGTCGTTGAATCCCATCACGGTGACATTGTCGAGATGGGCCGTGGCCTCCCTGGCGAGCGCAACGCGTTCCTCGATCGAGAACAAGGGGCCTTTCTTATCGCTTTGAGCCACGCCGACGACCACTTCGTCGAACATCTGGGCCGCACGCGTAATGATGTCGATATGACCGTTCGTTATGGGGTCGAAGGTGCCGGGCACCAACGCTTTCCTCACAGTATCCTCCTCGTTTGGGACCGCAGGCACTCGCCTACGCAATCTTGGTAGCGCCTTCGAACGAAAAGAGCTCGAAGGCGGTTTTCGACTTGCCGAACAGCTTGCTCGCATGCATGACGACGGGTTCGCCCGTTGCCTCGATGAAGCCCGCAACGTCGCTTTTCGAATGGTGCTCGTAGCTTATCACTGTTTGCTCGCCAATCATGGCGCGCTCTTTCAATGAGAGGATAAACGCCCAGATGTCTTCGACGGGATAGGCGTATGGCGGGTCGAGGATCACGATATCGAATGCGGGGCCGTATATCGGGGGCGCGGCAAGCACGTCGGCGCATCGCACGCGTACGCGTTCGGGGCCAAGCTTCAGCATTTCGATATTGGCGTTGAGCGCCTTGAGAGCCTCTTTGTCGCACTCGAAAAACGTCGCCGACTCAGCTCCGCGCGAGAGGCATTCGATTCCCAAGGCTCCGCTTCCCGCGAAGGCATCGAGCACGCGCGCACCCTCAAGGGAGCCGTAAGCCGAAATGAGAGAGCTGATGAAAGACTCCTTCACCCGATCGGTTGTTGGGCGGGTATTCATGCCCTTCGGCGCCTGGAGATTCCTCCCTTTGAATTCGCCGGCTATGACTCTCATACGGTGGCACTCCCTTCGTGCGTTCTTCGTGAATCATTTCCCACGTGAGCGAACACGGTTTCCATTTCGCGCATGACGACTCGCGATTCCGCCGTTTTGCGCTCAACCTCGTTGCGAATATAATCGCTCGCGTCCTGATGGGCGGCTTCGATGATGGCGCCGTCGCGCGCAACATTGACGAGCTTCAGTATCGAAGCGCCGCTTTGCCGGTTGCCTAGGATATCGCCCTCGCGACGAAGCGACAAGTCGTATTCGGCGAGCTTGAAGCCGTCTTCGGTATCTTCCATCGCTTGCAGTCGTTTTTTGGCGGCCTCGTCTCCCGCGCTTGAAATGAGGCATATGGTCCCTGGCTTTTCGCCGCGCCCCACCCTTCCTCGAAGCTGATGGAGCTGCGAGAGCCCGAAACGGTCGGCGTCTTCCACAATCATGACAGTTGCGTTTGGAACGTCGACGCCAACTTCTATGACCGTCGTGCTCACCAGCACGTCGATATCGCCCGCGCGGAAACGCTGCATAACCTCGTGCTTTTCCGAAGCCTTCATTTTGCCGTGAAGTACGTCGACCTTGTAGTCGGGAAAGACTTTCGTCTGCAGGAATCGGGCCTGATCGCGCGCGGCCTTCGGATTGTCGTCCGAGAACCCCTCGAGCGCATCTATGTAGCTCGGAGCATCTTCTTCGGCGTCCGTGAAGGCGTTCGCGCCAGTGCGAGCGCCCTTTTTGCGGGACGCTTGCCGAGATTCGTCTGTCGCTTTGGTCTTCTGCCCCACGAGCGGACAAACGACGTAAGCCTGCTCGCCTCTTGCGCAGGCCGCGAGCGCGATATCGTAGGCTCGCCCCCGCTCGCGAAAGTCGTACACCTTCGTCGTGCGTGGCGCGCGCTCAAAGGGCACCTCGCGCAGGAATGATTGCGACATCGACCCGTAAAGCGCGAGCGCGAGACTGCGAGGAATCGGGGTCGCCGTCATCTCGAGGACATCGGCCCCGTTTCCTCTGGCGATCAGCGCCGCGCGCTGCTCCACACCGAATCGCTGCTCTTCGTCGATGACCACGAGGGAGCAGTTTCTGCAGACTACGTCTTCGGAGAGCAGAGCGTGCGTTCCGAAGCATACCGAAATCTCCCCAGAGGCAAGGCCGTCGATGATTTCTTGGCGTTGCGCCTGCGGCGTAGACCCCGTGAGCTTCGCCCACGAAACGCCGCAGGCGTCGAGCAAGGGACCCAATCCTTGGGCATATTGTTCAACAAGCACCTCGGTCGGACCCATCATGAGCGCCTGAGCGTCGGAATCGACGGCCACGCATAAGGCGATCGCAGCGACGGCCGTCTTACCCGTGCCGACGTCTCCGAGCAGCATATGGCGCATGCATTCCCCAGATGCCATGCGCTTCGATATCTCGTCTACCGCTTTGGTCTGGTCGAAAGTTAACTCGAAAGGCAATGACTCAACCATGGCGCGCTTGTGCGGCCCGTTGTCGATATGGCATTGCGGCGATGCCGCTGCCGTTTCTTTACGCGCCTCACTCATAAGATAGAGCTCGAGCATGAAGAGCTCTTCGTAGGCGAGACGTCGGCGCGCTTGCGCCTGCTCGTTCATATCAACAGGAAAGTGGATAGCGCGAAGCGCCTCGGAGCGGCCCATGAGCCGATATTTGGAGCGCAATGATGCGGGAAGCGGGTCATACGTCCGATCCACCTGGGATACGGCCGTGCGAATGATGCGACGCATTTGTCCTGTTGGGACCTTTTCCGTCGCGGCATGCACGGGAATAACCTGCCCCGTGGTTTCCTCTATGTTGGAGCCGTCGATCTTATCCAGAAAAGGCATGGTCATGCGCGTGAAACCGTAGTTGAACTCGACGGTTCCAGCGACGCTGACCCGCATGCCCGCGCTCAGCGTCTTCACGAGCCAGGGCTGACGGAAAAATGTCGCGATGAGCGTTCCCGTTTCGTCAACGAGCGTGACCTCGACCAAATCGAAATGGGGCTTCGGACGTTTGAGTACGACTTCATGCACAGTCGCGCAGATCGTTGCGTTCTCCCCAATGCGCGCTTCGGCAATAGTGCAGACGCGAGACATATCCAAGTAGCGATGCGGATAGTTCGCGAGCAGATCGCGAATAGAGCGAATCCCCAGACGCAACAAAGCCGCCGCCCTGTCGTTTGAGACCCCCGCAATCGTCGTTACGGAGGCATCAAGCTGCAGGGTGGCGGCTAAGCGGTTCGACATGAGTCAGATCGGGCTATTCGAGCGAGAATACGACTGGATAGAGAGCCTGCTCTCCGCGATGGGGGTCGATCTCCAAATCTTCGTATTCGCCTTCGATTCGAGCCACAAGCGCCTCGAGCTCCTCGTCCGAGAACTGCTCACCGGCGAGAATCGTCATGGTGTCGGCCTCGTCAGCCTCCATGACATTCAGCAAAGCCATGACGACATCGTTCACGTCCTCTCCGACAGCCTCAATCGAACCGTCGGAGATTCCGATGACGTCGCCGTCTTTGATGGGATTGCCGTGAGCGTCTTTGGAATCTTTGATCGCGTGCGTTACCTCACCCGTTTTCACGTCGGCGCAGGCATCGGCCATCTGCGCAACGTTCTCCTCGAGGCTTGCCTGGGCATCGAATCCGAACATGGCGGAAAACGCCTGAGGAACGGTCTTCGTCGCGACGACGGCACAGGGCTTTTCGGAAACATCGACGCAGGCCTGAGCAGCCATGATGATGTTTTTGTTGTTCGGCAAGATAACGACCGCATCGGCATTGACCTTGTTCACGGCATCGAGGATGTCGGCCGTGGATGGGTTCATGGTCTGGCCGCCCGAAATGACGACGTCGACGCCGAGCGATTCGAGAATCTTCGCAGTGCCAGAACCTGGAGCGACGGCCACCACTCCGAGGGGCTTGCGCTCCTCTTCGAGCTCGCGCTCGATGCTCTCGTTGCGCTCGTCGCTTTGCAGTTTCATGTTATGAACGTGCACTTCAGAGATTTGGCAGCCATGGTTCAGGAACCACCCGAGCACCTGATCGGGCCTGTTCGAATGAACATGAACCTTGAAATTGGGATGCATACCCACCATGAGGTCGCAATCGCCCATCGTGGGAAGGAAGTCCTTCGCGGCATCGACATCGACGGTATCGGAGTGGACGAGGAACTCGGTGCAGTAACGAAACGCCGAATCGACGTCCCAGTCGTCAATCTGCTCAATTTCGGCTTTGGGAGCCGGACGCAGGGAGGCAAGGGCGTCGCCGCCAAAGCCCTCTTTACCCGTGAGGGTCGAGGCGAAAGCGTCGATCATGATGGCCAAACCGAAGCCGCCAGCATCGACTACGCCGTTTTCCTTCAGCACCGGCAAAAACTCGGGCGTGCGCTGAACGGACTCGTATGCCCCGTTAACGATGGCCTCGAGAGCCTCATCGAGGCCGAGCTTCTTTTTGCGCGCCTTCTTGGCCGCCGCGGCCGTGTCTTTGACGACCGTGAGAATGGTGCCTTCGACGGGCTTGCGAACAGCCTGGAAAGAGACTTCGACGGCGCGTGCGAAGCAAGAATCGAGCGCTTCGGTCGTAAGCCCCTCTTCTTCATAGCCTTCGAAGCCCTCGCAGAGGCCCCTGAGGATTTGCGAAGTGATGACGCCCGAATTGCCCCTGGCTCCCATGAGAGCGCCAGTCGTGATGGTCTTGCGTATGTCGGCGCTCGACGCGCCAATGGAAAGCTTCGCCAAATTGTCGACGACCATCTGCATGGTGAGCGACATGTTCGTTCCCGTGTCGCCATCGGGAACGGGAAAGACATTGAGTCGATTGACCTCGTCTTTGCGAGCGCTGAGCGCCTGCTGCGCCGCCGCTATCGCATTGAGGACTTCATGTGTTGAATAACTACTCATAGTGGGTGGTTTCTCCTGTTGATGCGTCCAAAATCGCTATTTGCGGATCTTAATCCCCTGCACATGGACTTCGACCCCATCGAGGGGGACCTGGGCAAATTCGTTGAGCACGTACGCAACGTTATCTATGAGATTTTGCGAAACGGCGGTGATGTTGGTGCCGTATTCAATCACGACGTACAAATCGACATGAATGCCAGCCTCACGAGGCTCAACGACCACGCCGCGACGAAGACGGCTCGCAGGCAGTATCTTCGCGATGCCATCTTGCAGCGAAGGGGCCGCCATGCCGACTACGCCGTAGCAGCCAAGGGCAGCGGTGCCAGCCAAATCGGCAAGAACGTCGTTGGACACATGAAGGTTGCCGGTGATCTTTTGCGTCATGGAATCGTCCTTTCTCACGGGTGCGAGACGAACAATAAGTATAGCCTTCTCGAAGCTCGTTGTTCTGATTGGTTCTTCCCCAAAGGTCAGCATACACAAAAAAGCCCGCACGCTGCGGGCTTTTGTTCTGCGGTATGGGCCTTTGTTAGCCGCGAACGACCTTGCCGGCCTTCATGCACGAGGTGCACACGTTCATCTTGCGAGATTTGCCGTCGACCACGACGGAAACCTTCTGGATGTTCGGGCGGAACATACGATTGGTGACGCGATGGGAGTGGCTGATGCTGCGACCGGCCACAGGATGCTTACCGCAAATTTCACAAACCTTGGACATTTCTCTCACTCCATTACTTCAGAAAATTTCTGATTACAGGCAAAAAAGCTCGATTACTATAACACACGAATTGAGGTCAGGCAAGAAAACTTCTCGATAGTTGCCTTCTATGTCGAAAACGTGCAGGAGTCGTTGGCGAAAAGAGAGGGTTCGCTTCCCGCACGGCTCCGCTAGCCGTTGTATTTCTTGTCAATGAGCATGAGCCTTCCGCATGAGGGGCAGGTCGCCAGGGGAGCTTCCGCACGAAGCCCCAGAATTCTGCTGTGCTCGAACGACGCCCGACAAACGGAGCATGACGATTCGGTGAGCTGGCAAAGCGCCACTCCCCCCTTCGCCTTCGCGATGCGCTCGTAGGCCGAGAGCAGCTTCGGATCGATTTTCGAGGCGAGCTCTTCCCGAATCGGATTGATCTTGTTGATCTTCGCCACAAGCGCAGACCCATTGGCGCGGTATTCGGCGATAAGCTTCTCCTCCTTCGAGGCGAGGGTGCTCTCTATGGTTCCGATTTCTTCTTCGAGCTTTTCCATTTCCGAGATCTTTGCGGCAAGCCCATCGATTTCCTCGGAAAGCGCGGCCCGACGCTTCGAATACCCCGAAAGCTCCTTGCTGTGCGCGTTTATCGATCGATAGTCGCCCGCAGCCGCATCGATGAGTGATTGGGCCGCGCGGCCCTTCCTCTCGAGATTCGCGTCTTCCCCCATGGCTTGAGCCATTTGGGTTTCGGCGTCTTTGCGCATTCCCACGACGGCGCATCGCTTTTTCGCTACGTCGGCCTTTTTCCGACGAACGTCGATGATGGCCGTTTTCTGCGGAAGCTCGTCGAGGCTTCGGTTCAATCGGGACAGCTCTTGGTCGGCCTTTTGGATTTCGCGCAGCGCATAGAGGCTCGCTTGGGATGCTTGCACTAGACCCTCCTCGCTTCTGGGTATGCCCATGCGCCGCTTTGATCAAGCAGCACGATGTCGCTTCCCTTTATACCGGCATGTTCGCACGTTTCGGCGAGAATTCGGGCGAAAGGAAGCTCCGATACGTCGTGGCCCAATTCGATAATGGCAAGGCTCGCCTGAGAAGCGTCGAGCGCCGCATGGTATTTGATTTCGCCGCACACAAGAGCCCCGATGCCCCGCTCGACGCATTCATGCGCCGCATCCCCCGCTGCTCCCGTCCAAGTGCATACACTGGAAAGCTGCGTTTGCATAGCGCCCCATACGCGCGGGGCTCGACCGAATACCGCCGTGCAGCGCGCGGCGAGTTCGTAAAGGGTAAGGGTTTCATCTGCGGGAATGGGACAGATTTGCCCATAGCCCAACGAGGCGTCGCGGTCGAGGGGGTCCAAAGTGGATTTTGGCGTAAGACGAAGCAGCCCCGGCAGCATTGTTTGCGCTTGCGCACTCACGTCGAGCGCCGTGTGCCAATTGGCGAGCGCGACCCCGAGGCGGGCCGCCTCGTACACCACGGCTCCCGATGCGCTGGCGCCGAATTCGAGGGGCAGGAATCGCGTGGGCAGCTCCAAAAAGGCAGGATGATGCGTTATGAGCAGGTTTGCGCCCGCGCGGGCTGCTTTCCGAACCGCTTCAATTGTCGGATCGAGTGCACACGCCACGCCGACGAGCTTTTCCGAAGGGTCCCCCACCAGAAGACCCGTGCGATCCCATGGTTCGGCATCGCTCGGCAGAAACGTCCGATTCAGAACATCTACCAGCTCCCCGACCGTTTTTGGCGCGCAGCTGCTTCTTTGCGAAAGAGGGCCGCTTACGAGGGTTCTTAGCCCCACCTGTTCCTCGAATTTCCCATCTTCAAGCATGATGCCTCCTCAATCGGAAAGGGCGCCGCAGTCCGTTAGGGGCTCGGCGCTCTGTTGTTTTGGCGGGGCGCCTCAAAAAAGCGTGGCTTACTCCAGGTCGATCATCTGCACACCGCGGCCGCGCGTTGGCACGGCGAGCTGAGTGTATCCCGCCGCCTTCATGTAGTCGTAGGCCTCCTCTATATCGCGCGCAATATGCGCTACGGCATGTGCGTCGGTACCCACGGTACAAGGCACGCCCTCGGCGCAAAACGCCTGCAAAAGCCCAGGCGATGGGTAGAATTCTCCGCAATCGTGATAGGCGCCCGAGGTGTTCACCTCAATCATGCGCCCACCCTCACGCGCTGCCTTCGCCATACGCTCATAGAGGGGGGCAAGGTCGAATTCGGGCTTGGGGCTGAATTTCTTCACCACATCGGGGTGCGCCATCACGGTGAAGGGCATGTCGCTTTTCGCGGCTTCGCACCACAATTGCACGTATCGATCCCAAAACGCCTGCAAGTCGATGGAATTCCAGCGCGACATATGCCTATGGCTCACCATGAGCCAACGATCGACGAAGTGCACCGACCCCAGCACAATATCGAAGCAATCGAAATCGCTCGCGTGCAGATTTCGCGTGTCATCCTCCCCGAGCCAATCGAGTTCGCACCCCAAAAGCACATCGATGTCTTCGCGTTTTTGCTGCTCGCGGACAGCCTCGATATACGATTCAAGCCGTTCGATCGGCATGCTCGAGCGCTTCGTGGGATCGAATTCGTCGGGGATCGGATAGTGCTCGGTTGCGGCCATGCGCTCGACGCCCGCGTCGACGGCCGCCTGAACCATATCGGGCAGCGCATCATGGGCATGGTTGCAAAAGGTCGAATGCGTATGCATAGTGATGAGCATCGTCATACTATTGCCTCCTGAAACGCCTCGAAGAATTCCTCGATATCCTCTGCCGTATTGTGCGGCCCGATAGACACCCTCAGCTCGCCTTGCGCCAAAGACCGCTCAACTCCAATCGCCGAAAGCACGTGCGACGGATCGAGGCTGCCCGATGCGCAGGCCGAGCCGCCCGATACGCAGATACCGCGCCTATCGAGCTGCAAGATGAGCGTTTGGCTTTCGACGCCCCTCACGCACACGTTCACGATATTCGGCAAGAACTCCGTGCTGCCGGGTTCGACGGGCACCGAAGGGGTCACTTTCTTAATATCGCCCATGCGAGCATAGAGGGCATCGCGCCAAGGGAGGACGCGGTTTGCGTATGCCTGCTGCTCGGATACCGCCGCCTCGATGGCCGCGGCAGCGCCAACGATTCCCGCCACATTCTGGGTTCCGCTTCGCCGCGAACCCTCTTGCCCGCCACCTGCGAGATAGGCCATGTAGGGAGCCTTGGCAGCCAGGTAGAGCACACCGACCCCCTTGGGGCCGCCGACCTTATGGGCCGAAAACGATGCGGCATCGACCCCGAGATTCTTCAGCGAGATGGGGATTTTGCCGAGAGCCTGCACAGCGTCGACATGGAACAGCGCCCCAGCCTCGTGGGCCTTTCGGCATAAAAGTTCCGTCGGCTCTATGGTGCCGATTTCGTTATTCGCAGCCATAATGCTCACGACCAGGGTATTCTCGTCAACGACGCGCTCAAGCGCCTCGGGAGAAACGTATCCCTTGCCGTCATTTTCAGCGAAGCGAAATTCGAAGCCCAGCAGACGCAGCATATGGCTGGTCTCGAGCACTGCCTCGTGCTCGATGCGCGAAGAGACGACGTTGAACGGGCCGTGCTTGCCAGCCAGGCGGGCTTTTTCCCGAGCGCCCAACGCCATGCCGATGATCGCCGAGTTGTTCGATTCGGTGGCTCCCGCTGTGAAAATAATCTCGTCGGGACGGTGGGCGCCAAGAGCGCGCGCCACGCGAAAGCGCGCATCCTCGAGCGCCGAGAAGGCCTCGCGGCCGATTGAGTGCAACGAGTTCGCGTTTCCGAAGGGCGCCGCGCACCCTGGCTTCATATAAGGCGCCATGGCAGCAGCGGCTGCTTCGCGTAGTGGCGTGGTGGCCGCGTTGTCCAGATAGATTCTTTTGGTTTCGGAAATCGGCATAACGCTTTATGCCTCCGCGGTTTTCGCCCAGGGCGCCACGAAGCCTTCAGTTTGGGCCGTGCTCGCCACCGCCTTCATGTTCGCGATGGCCTCTGCGCGCGATGAGGCGCCGAACACGCCGCTGCCAGCCACGAGCACATCGCAGCCAGCGGCGCAGACCGCACGCGTGGGATCGTTCGCCTTCAGCCCGCCGTCTACCTCGATGAGCGGAGATACGCCTATCGCGCGGGACATCTCGACGATGCGCGCAACCTTCGCCTCGGTGCCTTCGACATATTTTTGCCCCGAAAAGCCGGGAAACACGCTCATGGGCAGCACCATGTCGAGCTTTTTGAGATACGGGGCTATGAGTTCCACATCGAAATCGGGCTTCATGGCAATAGAGGCCTTGCATCCGGCGTTGTGGATCATGTCGATAGCGGTGTCGAAATCCCCCGCCTCGGCGTCGAGAGCCTCGGCGTGCACAGTAACTATTTCTGGCCTGCATTCCAAATACCAAGGCAGCTGTTCGAGGGGGTTGGATATCATCAGATGGACGTCGAGGGGCAGATTGGTGATCCTCTTCAGCCCCGCGACAAACGGCACGCCGAGCGTGAGATTGGGAACGAAATGGCCGTCCATGACGTCGACGTGCACGAAGTCGGCCCCTCCCGCTTCGATTTCTTTGACATCACGCTCCATATTCATGAAATCGGCCGAAAGAATCGAAGGCGCGATTTTTGGTTCGGTGAACATGAGGGCTCCTTGCCGCGCGTGGATTTCGGGTTTCCCCGCTTGCTTTCGTCCCCATTCTAGCGCAGCCGAGCGTGAGCGAGTCTATAATCGAAGGGACGCGAAAGGATGAACATGCAACGCTGCGAGAACTATTTTGTGTATGCCATGCCCATGGGGCGGTTGACTATCGCGGCGGACAAGCAGGGAATCTGCCGAATCGAGTTCGGAGACCGGCCGCAGGACGGCCCGCGTCGCCCGAGCACACTCACGAACGCGGCGGCAACGCAGCTGCAGGAGTATTTTGCGGGAAAGCGCCGCTTTTTCGACTTGGCGCTCTCGCCGCACGGCACTGAATTCCAACTGAGCGTATGGAAGGCACTCGAAAGCATCCCCTATGGGCAAACGAGAACGTATGCCGAGATAGCCGAAGCGGTGGGAAATCCGAAGGGCTATCGAGCCGTGGGAATGGCGAATAACAAAAACCCGCTGCCCATCGTTGTTCCGTGCCATCGCGTGATAGGGGCAGACGGAAAGCTCGTGGGGTATGCGGGCGGCCTCAAGGTGAAAAGATACCTGCTCGGCATTGAAGGCATAGACACTTCGAAGATGAAATAGAGACAAAGATATGAGGAGGGGCGGAAAACCGCCCCTCCTCATTACATGCTCGTGTTACGCTCGACGACGCATGCGGCAGGCGAAATGCGCGTCGGGACCGTTTTTCGCAAGCACGGTCTGTACCTGTGCGTCGATTTCGAATTGCTCGCCGAACTTCGTCTTCAGGAAGCGCTCGACGACCTGTTCATTTTCCTCGGGAAACACCGTGCATGTCGCATAGGTGATGCAACCGCCCGGCTTCACCATCTTGGCAGACTCAATCAGCAGGTCGAGATTGGACGATGCCATGCTTTCGATATTCTCTGGCGTCAGGCGCCAGCGAATTTCGGGGTGGCGTCGCAACGTTCCGACCCCCGAGCACGGGGCATCGATGAGCACGGCATCGAAAGAGCCTTCGGGTAGCTTTTCGGAAATGGCGCGCGCATCGGCCGTAAGCGCCTCAACCGTGTCGATTCCGTAAGCTGCGCAGCGCTTCGTCAGTATCTTGCTCTTGAAATCGTGGTCGTCAACCGAAGTCATGGGTATGCAGTGGCCGAACGCGCGATGCGCGGCGCTTTGCAGCATGATGGTCTTCGTGCCGCGACCAGAGCCGATTTCCAGGAAATTCTCGGGCTCGCAGGCGGGCATGGCAAGCGCGGCGACCGTCTGGGCGCCTTCATCGGAAACGAGCACCTCGCCGTTTTCGAAAAGGGCGCGCACGTCGGCATTGCGCAGCGAGCGCGGCTCCTTCACACGGAAGCAGCCCTGCACGTCCTCCGAAGCTTCGAGCAAAGATCCTGCCTGGTCGAAAGCCTCTTCAACTTTTTCGGCATCGCCTTTCACGGCGTTGACGGCGATGAACACCGGCGCATCGGTATTGCAGGCCTGCATGAACGCGGTCGCCTTCGGAAGCGTCATCTCGTTCATGAGGCGCTTGGCCAGCCACATGGGGAAAGCCTGAGAACGAGCCAGCACCTGCAAGCTGAGGTTCGGATTGCCGAAGGGAAACGCCTTCGCGCTCTCCGACATGCGACGCAGCACGGCATTCGCCAGTCCGCCAGCTTTCGGGGCCACCGAGCACACGAGCTCGACGCCCTGGTCGACCACAACGTAGGCAGGCTTGTCGAGGAAGAGCATCTCGTAGGCGCTGACGCGCATGGCGTCGCGCACCGTCTCGTCGATGTCGTTCGGGGTCTTCATATTGCGGTTGATGAACTCGTCGAGCGTGCCGAGCGTGGCCGTGACGCCGCGAGCGAGCTTCGTGGCGAAGGCGGCGTCTTCGGGAGAGATTCCCTCGAATTGAGCGAGCACCGCCGGCGTGACCTCGGCCACGTAGGCGTTGCGCTCGCGCACCACGCGCCCGATTGCGCAGGCGGCCTGACGCGCGGGCGTCACATGCACCTGGCCTTTCGCTTTTCGATAGCCGCCGCCCGTTCCGCGGTAGCCCTCGCCCTTACGGCGATGCTCGCGATATTCGCCGCGAGGGGCATCCTCTTCGATAGCGGCCGTTTCGCGACGATCGTCGTCGCGGCGCGGTTTGAAGTCGCGTCCATCGTCGTTGAAGCGCTTCTTCGGGCGGTCGTCGAAGGAACGCTCGCCGCGAGGTCTGAAGTCGCGATTGTCGCGACGCTCGAATTTCCCGCCATCGCGCTTGTCGAAGTGGCGGTTGTCGCGCTTTTCGCCATCTGAAGGAACGCTCGCGCTTCGAACCGCGATCATCTTTCTCGGTTGCGCGATTGTCGCGGGCGAAATCTTTCTTGTAGCCGGCCTTCTTGAAATCGCGATCGCCGTCGCGGCGAGCGCCGCGAGGCTTTCGGTCAAAATCGCGGCCGCCCTTGTTGCCGCCTCGGGCATCGTCGCGCTTGAAGTCGCGCTTGGGCGCACGATTGTCGCGGTCGAATTTCTTTTCGCCGCCGCGCTCGTCGCGCGAACTGCCACCTTGGTAGCCGCCCTGACCCTTCGATCCGCGAAATCCACCTTTGCCGTCGTTTTTGCGGCCACGCGAATCGCCGCCCTTGCCGCGATAGCCGCCGCTTGTGCGCCCCTGGCCTTTGCGGTTGTCGCCGCGATGGTCGCGGTTGCCCGCGCCCTTGTTCTCGTTCGTCATTTACAGCGTCTCCCATGCGATCTCGCCCAATTTGATGTTCTGGATTCCGGCCGCGAACGATTTCGCGTCCATTTCCTTTTTGCCATCGGGCTTTATTTCCGTAATCTCGAAGGCGCCATCGGCGCATCCGAGGAACAACCTCTTTTGGATGAAGGCTACCTTGCCCACCCCTATGCCCCGCGAAACCTCGGGCGTATCGTCTTCCGAAAGCGCCGCAGCGCTCACAACCGTAACGCCCTTGCCCGCAACGCGGCATTTCGCAGGATGCTGGTCGCTGGAAGCCTGCACGTGACGAAGGTTTTCCGCCAGCGTAAGCTCGGGCGAAAGATTCAGCTCACCCTTTTCGATCTTCGGCGCCCAGGTCGCGTCTTCTTCGGCCTGCTTCGTCCAACGAAGCGAACCCTGCTCGGCGGCATACAAAGCCGAGAGCAGCGCATTCGCGCCCTTGTCGGCAAGCTCGAGCGTAAGGCGTTCGACTCCCATGCCCGCGATTTCGCACGAACGGCAGATGCAGTAGTCGCCCGTGTCGAGTCCAGACTCCATGCGCATGATGCACACGCCCGCCTCTTCGTCTCCGTTGAGTATGGCGCGCTCAATGGGCGCAGCCCCGCGATATTTCGGCAGAAGCGACGCGTGAACGTTGAGGCAGCCATACTTGGGAATATCGAGCACGGCTTGCGGAAGGATCATGCCGTAGGCCGCAACGCAAATAACGTCGGGCGCGAGCTCTCGCAGGCGCTCAATCTCTTCGTCGCTGCGCAGCGTGCGCGGCTCGAACACGGGAATGCCCGCCGCAAGCGCCACCTGCTTCACTTCGGAAGCGATGAGCTGCTTGCCGCGGCCTCGCACCGCATCGGCCCTGGTGTAAACAGCGATCACCTCGTGCTGCTCTTTGAGCTCAATCAGGATGCTCGCCGCGAATTCGGGGGTCCCCATAAAGACTACGCGCATGGAATCACCGCCTTTCTGTTGTCTTGGCCAAGAACTAATTCACGCTGGTTTCGCCAGGTCGGGCGCCCGATGCCTTGGCGATTTCGTAATCGCGCAACGCTTTGATGCGAGCGGCCGGCTCGGCGGATTCGAACAGCGTCTTTCCGTTGAGATGGTCGATTTCGTGCTGAAGGCAGCGACCGAGCAGCCCGTCGCCCTCGATTACGTAATCCTCGCCGTCGAGCGCGGTGAACCTCACCACGGCGTATTCGCGGCGTCGTTCGGGCACGGAAATCCCGGGGCACGAAAGGCACCCCTCTTCTTCGGTGACGAAATCGCCTTTAAGCTCGAGGATTTCAGGATTGATGAGTGTGATGGGATCTTGGCGGCCGTCTTCCTGGTCGCAGTCGACCACGATGATGCGTTTGAGCACGCCTACCTGCGGCGCGGCGATGCCGCAGCCATTGTTTTTGTACATCGTCTTAGCCATTTGTCGTGCGAGCTTTTTCAAACTCTTGTCGTTGATGTCGCATTCGCCGCACACTTGGCGAAGGATGGGGTCGGGATATTCGACCACAGGGAGCGTGTCAAAAGCCATATTCAATTCCTTTTATCGAACGGGCCTGCGCCGGCCCTTTGCAAACAAGCGAACTTGCAGAGCGGAAGTATAGCAAACGTTTCATCGTCGCATATCGAATGCGCAGATGGCACACAAGATTCTTCAGCGGGATGCATCGGATTGCCGCAAGGCGCCGACCAGGCAGGCTCGTCACTCGAACGCCGCCGCCAGCGCCAACAGCGGCGAGCCGATTGCCCCCTAAAGCAGGCTATAGGGGTCAACGTCAACGGCCACGTTGACGAGCTTGTTCGCCCTCCGCTTTCGGATGATCGGCTCGACGAGCCTCGAGATATCGGCGCCTGCGGGGGCCTTCAGCAGAATATGCCAGCGATACTGACCACGAAGCTTATCTATGGCGCACGGCGCGGCACCGAGGCTTTGCCAGCTGTCCCCCACGACATCGCGTATGCCGAGCTCCACGCGCCCAGCGAGAGCCTCGGCCTCTTCTCGCACGGCGTTCTCGCTGCCCCCCCATATGAGGATATTCGCAAGCCTTGCATATGGCGGATAGCCGAGCATTTTGCGTTTGGGCAGCTCATCTAGGAGAAAGCGCTTCCTGTCGTAAGCCGCGGCGGCCCGAATGGCCACGGCATCATGCATATAGGTCTGCACGAGCACGCGCCCTTCGAAATCACCGCGCCCCGCGCGCCCTGCCACTTGCTCGATGAGGTCGAATGTGCGCTCGGCCGAGCGAAAATCGGGCAAGCGAAGCTGCGTATCGGCATTGATGACCCCGACGAGCACCACCTCGTCGAAATCGAGACCTTTCGCGATCATCTGCGTACCCAACAAAATCGCGGCGCCGGGCGCGCCGAATTCGGCAAGCAGCCTCTCATGGGAGTCGCGGCCGGCCGTTGTGTCCGAATCCATGCGCACGATGTGCGGCACAGGAGCGCCTTCGGCGGTCTGGCGATCGGCCAACAGGCGACGCAGCTCCATCTCGACGCGCTGGGTTCCCGCGCCGAACTTCTTCAGATAGGGGCTGCCGCATACGGGGCATCGAGCCGGGGCTTGCGAGGTTTTCCCGCAATGGTGGCACACGAGCTTATGCCCTACCTCGTGATAGGTCAGCGAAACCGAACATGTGGCGCATTCGGGCACGTATCCGCATTCGCGACAGAGCAGGAAGTTCGCGAATCCGCGCTGGTTGAGCATGAGCACGACCTTGCGCCCCGCATCGATGGCCGAAAACAGGCTTCGCTGCAGCTCCTTGGCGAACATAGAGCGCGAGCCATGGCCGAATTCGCGCGCCATGTCGAGAATCCGAATCTCGGGCATGGGCTTGCCATTCGCTCGCGCGGGAAGCGATATCCGCTGCCACGATTCGTCCGTCTTGGCGCGGCAGAGCGTCTCTATGGAGGGCGTCGCGCTTCCGAGCACCAACGCGGCGCCCGTTCGCTCGGCCATCCATACGGCGACGTCCCGCGCATGATAGCGGGGCGCGCTTTCCTGCTTATAGGTGCCTTCGTGCTCCTCGTCTACCACGATGAGTCCCAGATTGGGCATGGGGCAGAACAGCGCGCTGCGAGCGCCCACCACAACGCGCTTCTTGCCGAGGCGCACAGCCTCCCATTGGTCGAAGCGCTCGGCGCCCGTCATGCGAGAATGCATAACGGCCACCGTGGCGCCGAAACGCCCTTCGAAGCGCGCCACGGTTTGGGGTGTGAGCGCGATTTCGGGAACCAAAACGATAGCCCCTCGGCTCAATTCGAGCGCATGACGAATGGAGCGCAGATAGACCTCGGTTTTTCCTGAGCCCGTAACGCCGTCGACGACGACTGTCTCGCCAGCGCAACGATCGATGCACGCGGCAATCGCCTGAGCGGCGAGCGCTTGGCCTTGCGTGAGCTCAAGCGCCTCCCGCCCCTCGGCGGCTTCGGCGATTTCCTCGTCGGCCGCAAGCTCGCCTTCCTCTTGGGCCTTCTTGCGCCGCCGCGCGGGCTTTTGCAGCTCCCACACATCGCCGCGCTTGACGACCTTGGGCGTTCTGCCGACAGATGTCAGCAGGTGAACGCACGAGCTGAGCGGCGCCACGTATTCGTGGGCGATAAACTGAATGAGCGCCGCACCATCTTCGTCGAAATACGGGGCAGAGAGCACCTGCAGCAGCGGCTTGATTTTCGAAATCGATGCAGCGTCGATGCTCGAATCGCCCTGCTCGGCAATATTCATGACATAGCCCACAGCCCGACGCGCCCCAAATTCCACGAGCACGGCGCAGCCCACCTCGACGCCCGTGAGTTCTTCGGGCACCGCATAGGTATAGAGGCTGTCGAGCGATTGCGTTTGTATGTCGAGGATGACGGAGGCGTATCTCATGCGGCTGAGTATATAAGAAAGCGGGCTTCCGAAGAAACCCGCTCTGAAATAACCAACCTATGTTCGAATGAGCGAAGGCCGCGAGCCTCGTGTTCGAGACAACCGCCCTTCGCGCGTCTGAGCGCTACTCCAGCCCGCAGGCCTTTCGCAAGGCATCCGCCTTATCGCGACGCTCCCACGTGAATTCGGGAAGCTCGCGGCCGAAGTGACCGTAGTTGCTCGTGAGCCTGTAAATCGGGCGGCGCAAATCGAGGGCATCGATGATCGCGGCCGGACGCAGATCGAAGACTTCGTTCACGGCGCTTTCAATCTTTTCGACAGGCACATGCTCGGTGCCGAAGGTATCCACCATCACGCTCACTGGACGCGCCATGCCGATGGCGTAGGCGATTTGCACTTCGCAGCGATCGGCCAGACCGGCGGCGACCACGTTTTTGGCGACCCAACGCGCGGCGTAGGCGGCCGAGCGATCGACCTTCGTGCAGTCCTTGCCCGAGAACGCGCCGCCGCCATGACGGCCCATGCCGCCATAGGTGTCGACGATAATCTTGCGCCCAGTAAGGCCAGTGTCGCCCATGGGCCCGCCGATCACGAAACGGCCGGTGGGATTGACGTAGACATCCATATCGTCGGCCGCCTTCACGCCTTCTGCGGCAAAGACAGGCTTGATGACGTGCTCAATAAGGGCAGATTCGAGCTGGTCGTGCTCGACGCCCTCGTCGTGCTGGGTGGAAATGAGCACCTTTTCGACCTGGGTGGGTTTGCCATCGACGTAGCGCACTGAAACCTGGGTCTTACCGTCAGGACGCAAGAACGGCAGCGTGCCATCTTTGCGAACCTCGCACAAGCGCTCAGACAGACGATGCGCCAGATAAATCGGCATCGGCATGAGCGTGCTTGTCTCGTTGCAAGCGTAGCCGAACACCATGCCCTGGTCGCCCGCACCGATTTCGTCTTCTTTATCGGCCGCTTCGCCGTGCTGCGCCTCCCAGCTTTCGTCAACGCCTTGGGCGATGTCGGGGCTCTGGCTGTGGATGGCGTTGATAACGCCGCAGGTATCGCAGTCGAACCCGTACTTGGCGCGATCGTAGCCGATAGAGCGAACGACATCGCGCACGATGGTATCGACGTCGACGTAAGCCTGGGTGCGAATTTCGCCGGTTACGAACACGGTGCCCGTGGTAGCCATGGTCTCGCAGGCGCAGCGCACTTGCGAGACGTCGACAGGCTTGCCGTTGGGCGCAGTGTAGCCCGATTTCTGCAGCTCAATCTCTTTCGCGAGAATCGCATCGAGAATCGCGTCAGAAACCTGGTCGCAAAGCTTATCGGGGTGGCCCTCGGTCACCGATTCGGAAGTGAACAGATAGGTGTTATGCTTTTCGGGCATTCAAAGATCCTTTCTTCATCGCTGTTGGCGGGACCACCGTGGGTTTTGCCCCCGGTTGGTACCGGGATCGACGAGCCAACTCTCTCCCCCGGATCTTGATAAATACTCGCGCGCATATGCGCACCAGCCGAACATCCTAGCAAAAGCGTGCCCAGCTGAAGTTGCGCTAGCCTTCCTTCACCGAAATTCCGCCGTCGTAGTGGAGCTGGTAGCCTTCGGCCTTCAAATCGTCGAATTTGCGCATATCGGCCTCGCTCATGCCCTGAGTTTCAGTCATACGCTTGCCATGCAGGGGATCGTTCGGGTTCTTCCAGAGCTTCTCGGCGACGGGCGCCCATTCCTCGGAGAAAGCTTTGGTTTTCGCGCAGAGCTCATCGGCCGACTCCTCATGCTGCAAATCGGTCGACTTCGCCCCTGAGCGCTTGACCATCTCGGCCAGCATTCCCGAATTCTCCAAAATGGGGCAAGGGCGCAGGTAGTTCGAATTGAACGGTTGCTCGCGGTAGTATTCCATGAAAAGCGGCTGCCTCAGCGCATCGAGCAGGCTGACGTCGTGGATGTTCGCGCTGGAGTAATGGCAGAACACGCACGGCTCCACATCGCCTGCGGCATTAATGTGCAGGTAGCGCCTACCGCCGGCGATGCATCCGCCGACAAATTCGCCATCGTCTTGGAAATCAAGCGTGAACAGGGGCTTTTCCATACGCATCTCGCGAACGAAATGATAGAGATGCTCGCGCTGCTCGGCGTTGGGAATGAGTTCGGGCGTCGAATCGTGGCCGACGGGCATGAATGAGAATATCCATGCGAACAGCGCGCCCTGCTCGATGAGCCAGTCGAAGTATTCCTCGCTCGCGATGGAGCTCGCGTTTTGCGAGGTGTAGCAGCACGAAACGCCGAACGCAAGGCCATGCTTTCGCAGAAGAGCCATCGCATCCGACACCTTCTGGAATACCCCCTCGCCGCGGCGCGCGTCGGTGGCCTCTTCGAAGCCCTCGGCCGATATCGCGGGGACGAAGTTCGCCACCCTGATCATCTCTTGGCAGAATTCCTCATCGATGAGCGTGGCGTTCGTGAAGCAGAGAAACGCGCAGTCGGGATGCGCCTCACACAGGCGAATGAGGTCGCGCTTGCGCACCAAAGGTTCGCCGCCGGTATAGATATAGACATGCGTCCCGAGCTCCTTTCCCTGCTTTATGATGTTGTCGATGTCGTCGTAGCTCAGATTGAGCTTATGGCCGTATTCCGCGGCCCAGCAGCCCGTGCAATGCAGGTTGCACGCGCTCGTGGGGTCGAGCAGAATGGCCCAGGGGATATTGCACCCGTACTTCTCGCGATTGCTTTCCTGCTCGCCCCAAACCATAAGGTTGGAATCGACCAGGAACGACTTCACGAGCCTATTGCGAACCTCGGGATTGAGGCTGCCGATTCTCATAAGCAACTGATACCAGTTGCTCTTTCGGTCGATTGCCGTGCGAAACGCTTCGCGCTGGGCTGGGAATAGATTGTGGGGCGCCGCCTTGTCGACCATTTCCATCGCCTTGGGGAAGCGCTCCTCGGGATTTTCGAAGAGATAATCGACCATCTTGCAGTACGCGGCCCGCTTCACATTGTCTACAACCGTCATAACGACCTCCTAAAATCTGCGGCCCCTTAGCCGAATGAAATCAGTTCCCGCATTCCCCGAATGATTAATAAGTAACACTTGAGGTTTTTTGCTCAGTTGTTTAGTATGGCGGTTGAATTTGCGCTGGCAATTGCCAGACTTTGAGAAAACGGGTCTTATGCCACATTCGCCAGCAAGTTGATGCGAAACGACTGGCGAAAAGTGATTTATTGATGAGGGGCATACCATGGAGAAAACCGACAGACGCGTTCTAAAAACGAGACGAGCTATCGAAGAGGCTTTTGAGAGGCTTATAGCCGACACCGATTATGACAAGATAACGGTGAGCGCCATCGCCCGCGAGGCGAATATTAATCGCAAGACGTTTTACCTGCACTACGATTCGGTGGACGATTTGATTGACAGCCTGGCTAAAAGCTACGCCGAAATGACTGTGCAGCACGCCATCGATGAAGGGCTGCTCGACAAGCACCCGCTCGATATCGCCGAGATCTCAAAATTCCTTGGCGAACGCTATCGCGAGGCCCGGCTGCTCAATCCCCTCTTCGTTCGAAAGCTTCCGACTTCCCATCTTATTGACGCCATGCAGGGGCCTTTGGAAAAACTTATCGCCGAAGAGCGCAAAGCGGTCGGCCTTAAGCCGATAGAGAATTTGGGATATGCGGTGGGCCTTTTCCTGGCGGGCATCTTCAAGGTCTACGAGAGTTGGTACAACTCATGCGACGATGTGCAGTTCGAGAAAATTACGCGACTGGTGTGGTTCACCTTGGCGCGAGGCCTTGACGGCATACTGTCGGAAGAAATTGACGAGAATCCCCAGTAACGTTTTAAAAAGCGCGAATGCCGCGGCGGCATTGTCGCAGCATTTGCGCTTCGCACTGCGCCCTATTCGTAATCGGCCAAATTCGGCTCTATAGCGGGCCTGCCAGGACCTTCGGGCAGAAGGTCGCGCAGCGATGCCGACACGATTTCGATGGCTTCTCGCGGGCAAACGGCCTCGCATGCTCCGCATCCCATACAATAGCGCGCATCGTAATCGAGATGGCCCTCTCTCGTCGCGATGCGCGCGCCTGCGAGGCAATGCTTTGTGCAGTCGAGACATTCGACGCACGAATCGCGGTCGGTCGCGCTCACCGAAAGCTCCACAAGCTCGCTCATCTCTGGTTTTGCGGCATACGCCTCGAGCAGCATGCGACGGCGCGGCGCCATGATGCGTCGGGTCTTTTCGGTGCCGTGGGCCTCGCTGAGAAATTCGCCCTCGCTCAGATTCAGCGCATCCCGCATTCGGGCGCGCTCTTTATTGAGATAGGCCTCTTTGAGCGTGTCGGAGTGCTTCAGGCGGCGTTTGCCCGAGATTATCCCGAAGGCATCATCCTTCACGCTGTCGAAGGCGGCGCGACGATCGAATTCGTCATCGACGATGGCTTGGGACTTTTCGGTGTATTCGGGAATCTCGCGGTCGAAATGCACCTCGCTGCCAGTCTGCGATTCGGCGATTTCGACGGCGCGCGTGAACAGAAGCTCGCCTCGCTTCGGCGCGCGGGCGCAGTCTTCGCAGTATTTCAAATCGCAGGCGATGCACACAGGCACGTTCTGCGCCAACAAAAGCGTCCACAGCTCGGAAGGAATGCATGCCAAGCAAGGCAGCACCGTAACGTTTTTCGCAGGCTCAAACCCTGGGAAGATATTCTCTTCGCAGGTCAGATAGACGATTTCGCCGCGCATGGCGACTTTTCGCAAATGCGAGTACAAACGCATCGTCGTGGCCGAAGAGGAGCTGAACGCGTCGCATACGCCCATGCATACACCGCATTTCGCGCAGGTGGCCGAATCGATTGACGGGGACCCGTCGGGCTGAAACGAGATTGCGGAAACGGGACACGCGATGCGGCAGCGCTGGCAGTCGGCTCCGCGCGTGCGCGCGCAATGGTCTGGCAGCGTAATCATCTTCATGGTTGCGACAATCCCCCTTCAGGCAATCTCGAACGGCAAGGAGCGGGGCCTGCGCCCGCAACGAGCGGCGCAGGCTCCGGAAATTCAGGATTAAAACGCCGCGGCAAGCGTCTCGTCGATGCGCGCGAGGACGTCCTCGCGCGGCAGAAGCTCAATGCTTTCGAACAGCGGCGGGCTCACCATATTGCCGCATACGGCAACGCGCAGCGGTTGGAACATGAGCTTCGGCTTCATATCCATAGGCTCGCAGAGGGCGCGACACGCCTCCTGCAGCTGGTCGCATTCCCAGGCTTGCGCACTGGCGAGCACCTCGCGGCATGCGCGCAGAGCCTCGTCGGCTCGGGCACCTTCCTTTTGGAGAACCTTCTTCACGCTTTTCGCATCGAGCACGACGCTTTTGCCCCAGAACATATACGGCAATTTCTCCGCTGCGTCGCAAAGGCTGGTCTCTCGCTCGGCCAAAAGCGGATAGAGCGCACGGTAGAAGCTTGGGCGCGCCTTGATGTCTGCCAGCGTTTCGGCTTCGGCCTGGGCCTGGGCATCTGCGTCGAGCGCGAACGGGTCGGTCTCGGAGGCGTCAACCACCGTGGCACCCTTTTGCGCCGCCATGCCGGCCGCGCGGGCCTGCGCCAGCCACGGCGCGGACAGCTCAACCCACTGGTCGGCTTCCATGTTCTTGATATATTGGCCGTTCATCCAATCGAGCTTCGTCTCGTCGAAGACGGCGTCTTTTTTCGTAATGCGATCGAGGCTGAATTTCGAGCACAAAACATCGCGAGGGATGATGGTCGTCTCACCATCGAGGCTCCAGCCCAAAAGCGCCAAGAAATTCACCATGGTATCGGGCAAGTATCCGCGGGCGGCATATTCCTCGACGCTCGTGGCACCGTGGCGCTTCGAGAGCTTCTTGCCGTCGGCCCCCAAAATCATCGACAGGTGCGCGAACACGGGAGGCTCCATGCCCAAGGCCTCATAGATGAGAATCTGGCGCGGCGTATTCGAGAGATGGTCATCGCCGCGAACGACATGGGTGATATGCATATTCGCATCGTCGCAGACCACGGCGAAGTTGTAGGTTGGGGTGCCGTCGGTTCGAACGAGGATCATATCGTCCATGACGTCGGCGGGAAAACTCATATGGCCATAGACGGCGTCGTCGAATTCGATGGGGCCATGGCCTTCGGGAACCTTCAGTCGCCATACATGCGGCTCGCCGGCCGCTATGCGACGGGCGGCCTCATCGGCATCGATATCGCGGCAGGTTCTGTCGTAGCCCGAATAGCCGCCCTCGCTCTTCTCGGCCGCTTCGCGCTTGGCATCGAGCGCCTCTTTCGTGCAGAAGCACGGATACACGGCGCCTTTCGCCTTGAGCTGCTCGAGCGCCGCGGCATAGGTATCGAAACGCTCGGTCTGCTTGTAAGGCCCGAATTCGCCGCCGACCTCGGGACCTTCGTCCCAATCCAAGCCGAGCCAACGCATGGCGCGCAAGATGATTTGGGTGTTCTCTTCGGTGGAGCGTTCGGGATCGGTGTCCTCGATGCGAAGCACGAAGGTTCCGCCCATAGCTCGGGCGAAGGCCCAGTTATAGATTGCCGTGCGCGCGCCGCCAATATGGAGCTTGCCCGTAGGCGACGGAGCGAAGCGAACGCGCACAGGCGAGGTCGTATCTGCCATACGTATCTATCCTTCCAATAGTGTCTATGCGCTTTGGGTTGACCCTTTGCGCAGCAGCCTTCCCATGATAAGGCAAACGATGCAGCACGCAACCGTGACGCACAGCCAAATCGCGCCCATTCCAATCCAAAACTCTGGCGGGTACATGCAGATAAGCAACGAATCCCAGCTGAACACCCACGTGCCTGCGGTGAAGAACAGCGAATGGAAGGTTGCGAACAGGCCATCGAAATCGAGAAGCGCCCATGCGCCCACAAGAGCGAATGCCGCAAACACCGCTCCGCCCGCAACGGTGAGCACAAGCCCGAGGGCGCGCCGCCCCGCGCGAAAGCCCACGGCGCAACAAGTCACAAAGCAGGCCACGACGGCCGCCAGCAGCCAGGGTTTGGCGCCTTGCACGACGCGATAGACGTCGTCGAGATGGCTTATCGCCTCGTCGGTAAGCACATAGCGCTCGCTCGCGGCGGCGAACGATGCCGCAAGCTCGGCGGATTCGCCCTCAGAGAGCCCCTGGTTTGCAAAATTGATTGCGCCTGCGGGCAATTTCGGCGCGCCCTTTTCGACGCCGCTCGAAAGCTGCTGCTGCGCATTGATGGCCGCTATCGTCGCCGAAAGCGCGTCGTAATCGTTGTCGTCTATGGTATAGTGCTTCGTTTGCAGGGCCGCCGCTACAAGCTCGTCTTTCGTGAACGGAGAGTCGGCGTCGTCCGAGAACGCGTCGGAAAGCGCGCGCGTCGGAAAGTCGGGCACGGCACAGGCGGCAAAGCCCGCCGCCACGAGGCTTGCGGCGAGCGCAATCGTCGCAACGACGCAGACGACGATGGTCACTGCGCGCGATTCCAGTGCTTTGAGCATGCTATTCGTCCACCCAGATACTCGCGGCCGTGATTCCGCCCGTGCGCTTGCAGATGACCGCTTCTGGCCCCAGACGGCTGAACACGCCGGTAAAGCGGCCGTTGTATATGTAGAGGCCTTCCATATTCTTGTAGAGCTGCGGGCCCCGCGAATAATCGCTTTCATCTCCATAGAGGGGCAGCGCGAGCGTCTCGAAGGGCGTGCAGTAACGCTGCACGAGGAAGGGGGCGCCTGCCTTGCCATCGACGTGCGCGTCCACGATTTCGGCCCAGAGCTCGTCTCCGTAGTCTTCCCCAGCAAACACATCGTGGGCACCATAAGCGTCGGTCGGCTTGATAATCCAATTCGCCCGATTGGCCTTCACGTCATCAATGTCGACGGCGTCGCTTTGCAGAAAAGAAGTGAACGGAACCGTTTCGCGCACGAACGCATTCTCCTCATCGGTGAGCAATGCCTGCGTTTCGGGCATATAGAGCACCTGGAAAATCTGCTTGTCGTGCACGAGATGCCCAGCGAAGCTTCCGATAAGCGCGACCTTGCGCTCGCGAACAGCCTGTATGAGCGCCTGCGAAGCGTCCCAGTTGTCGATGATGTCGTTGGTGACGCTGCGTCGCCAAATCGCGTCGATTTTGGCATGGTCGCGCCCGTAAAACGCCTTGCGGCCGATTAGCTCTCCCCTTTCGTAGCGAAGTTCGCGCACATCGTAGACCGAGCATTCGACGCCGCGCTCCGCGAAGAGGCCGGCGAATATCTTGAACTCCTCGGTGATGGCGTTTTCCAAGAAATCGACGATGGCGATATGGGGGCGTTCGACCTTCAAATCGTAGGTGCTATAGATGCTCAAAAACTCGTCGACCCAGCCAGCGAACAGCTCCTCGTTGCATGTGCGCACATCATGAGCCTCGGCGAACGCCTTGAACGGCGCGGATTCCGCAATGCTATTCGTGATTTCGCGGTTCTCGTTCATACCCGACGAGCCGTCGGCGTTGAATTCGCAGAACTGCGCAGTCATGTCGTCTTCGTTCAGGAACAAGTCGACGCGCGCGAAGGGAAGCAGCGCATCGTAGCCGCGCGGCAGCAAAATGAGGTCGACGAGGCGGGGATCGAGGTCGTAGACATGGCGATACGCGGGGTTTTCGAGATATTCGCGCATGACCTTCGTGAGAATCGAATACGTAGTTTCGGCGATATGCGCGAAGCGCTCACGCGTCTGATTGTTGAACAAGCGCGGGACATACGATGAATCGACCACCTCGTGATGGTAGATCGCCGTCGAATTGTTCATATAATCGCGCGCTGTGCGACGGCCGAGGCTGTCGCCGCCGCGCTCGGCGACAAGCGCAAGATATTCGTCGGTGAGCTGGGCATTGCTGGTCATTCGCGTATCTCCAATCGTGAGTCGTGCGTCCCATAGGATACGCCTCGCATGCGGCAGACGTGAAACGCATGAGCATTCTCCCAAAGCGCACCATATCTGCGGCGGCGTCACGCTATTATTAAAGGTTGAGAACGCAAACGAGAAAGTGCAGATGTGAGCCAAGCCCAACAGAAAAACGCCCGCCCCCTCTGGTCGAGAATCGCAGGATTCGCATGCTATCAGGGGTTTGTCTATGCGGCGTTCTATTTGGGAACGAATCATCAAATGCAGCTCGGCCCGTTCACCTTCGAAAGAGCGGAGCTTCTTTTGACGCTCGCGTTTATGGTCGCGGCGTTTGTCGGGGAGCGCCTGGCGCCCGAGGCGGCCGAGCGGGCTCTCTCCCGCCGCGGCACGCTCGCGGCATTCGCGGCCTTCATGAGCGCAGGCGCAGCCGTGGCGGGAATGCCTGGGACCTCCGCCGGCGAAGTGGTGGCGGAAGGCCTGCTCGTCGGAGCGCCCATGGCGCTCACGCTTATGGCATGGGGCAAAACGCTCGGTTCGAGCGCGCCGAGGCTGGCCGCAACCGAAATTTTCGCCGCCACGGGCGTGGCGGCCGTCGGCTGCATCGCGCTTTGGTTCATACCTGAAGAAATCGCCTTGGTCTTGCGCTGCGCGCTCCCGTTCGCCAGCGTTGCGTTCATGGCGATCGCCAAGCGAGAAGCCGACCCGCAAGACGAAAACGACCGATTCGCCACCGCGGGAGCCGAAGCGGCCCGCGCACGCAAGCTTTCGACGCGCATGCTGGCAGGGGCTTTGCTCTTCGGCCTGGCGGCCGGCTTCGTCGAAGCCTACCGAAGCGACCCGGGCGCGCTCGCCACGCCGACGCTTCCCTACGCCATGCTCATCCTTGGGCTGTTCTGTGCGGCCATCTTGGAAACGCTTGCCACAGACGACGAATCGCGACACGATACGTTCTCGACGAGCTACCGCATCGCCTTCACGTTAATGCTCGCGGGGTTTCTATTCGCTCCCGTCTTGCAAGGCGTCGACATCACGGGCGACTCCATCGTGCTGGCAGGCTATTTGGGGCTTTCGGCGGCGCTGGCTTCGCTGTTCTGTGCGAGCGCGCGCCTGGAGGGGTCGAGCTGCGCCTTGGCATTCGCCCAAGGCTTCGCCGTGCTCTATGGCGGAGAAGCCCTGGGGATTTTCCTCGCAAACGGCTTCGACGCGCTGGCGCCGGCCCATATCACGCCCTACACGGTGATGGCCTGCGCAGGGCTCGCCGTCGTATGCGCCTATGCCTTCCTGTTCACTGACCGGGACTTTCGCGCGCTCTCAACGGCGGTCGACGCCCCCGATACCGCGGCGGCCGCACGCGACGCCATCGCCGAGGCTGCCAAGCTTTCTGCGCGCGAACGCGAGGTTTTGGCGCTCGCCCTGCGCGGGCGAACGAATGAGCGCATCGCGCAAGAGCTCTTCATTGCAAAAAGCACGGCCGACACGCATCTTCGCCGCATTTATTCGAAGTGCGGCGTGCACAGCCGGCAGGAACTGCTCGACATGGCCGAGAAAATTGCCTCGAATATGGCCTCGAAGGATTAGCCGATGACGGAGAATTTGGAAAGCGAAGCGAAAACGACGCTGTCAGGCCTGCCGCGCCGCAATAAATTCATGGCCGATTTCCTCATGGAGCATCAGGAAGGGTTCGACGAGACCCCATTCACCCCCGTCGACAGCCTTGTGCTCTCTTCGCTGGTGTACCTCGATCTTGACAAATACGCATATGGCGATATCCACGGAACCCAACGGGTGGCGATAATCGACATCCTGCGTTTCACGGCATTGGAGAATATGCTTTCGGGAGGCTGGCTCAAAGACGCCGAGGAGCTTCCCGGGTTTCTTAACGCGCTCGCCAGGAGCCGTCGCTATGCCGATTTGAGCGTAAGCCTGTTCTCAAACGAGAGCGCGGCGATCATCGAAAAGCAATTCTGCGCATGCACCTTCAGCGTGGGAGCGAAAGACGGCACCGAAATCGCCTATATCGCGTTTCGGGGAACCGACGGAACGCTCGCAGGCTGGAAGGAAGACTTCAACCTGAGCTATTTGCCGGTGATTCCTTCGCAAAAGACTGCCACCTCCTACGTGTCGGGCGCGCTTTCCGCCATCCCAAAGGCAACGCCCGTTTACTTGGGAGGCCATTCGAAAGGCGGAAACCTCGCCGAGTACGCCGCGCTTACAATTGACGAAGCGGGCTATGGGAGGATTCGCCACATCTATAATCACGATGGCCCAAGCTTTCTGAGCGCCCCCTCCCCACGCATCAGGGAGTCGCATTTCCAAAAGAAGCTCGACAAGACGGTTCCCGAATCGTCGGTTTTCGGAATGATTCTGGAGAAACGCGACGACTTTCGCATCGTGCGCTCCGACGCGGTGGGGTTTTTCCAACATGTGCCGTTCACCTGGATTGTCGAGGGCTGCGATTTCGCGACGCAAGACACGCTCAACAGAGGTGCGCAGATGTTCGACACCACCCTCGATCGCTGGTTGCGCAGCTGCAGCCAACAAGAGCGCGAGGTGTTCATCGATACCATGTACGAGCTCATCACCTCGAGCGATGCACGGAGCTGGGCCGATTTCCAAGACGGCTTCATGTCGAATGTCGCGACGGTCGTCAGAGACGGGCGAAACCTCGACGAGGGTACGAAAGAGATTATGGCGCAGGCCATTAGAAACCTCGGCGAAGTCGCAGGCGCCACGCTGCGCGAGCGTTTCGAAGGCACGATGCGGCGCATGCGCGAGGCGATGCCCTTTATCGAGACCGACGCGAACAGCGCAAATGACGCCAAATAGCGAGCAAACGAAGAGCAACGAGAAGGAAAGAACTAATTGTGAGCAGCGCAACCTACCAGAAATTCACCGTGAAGATGGCCGTCCAGCTAGCGGCACCGCACACATGGCCCGCCGCGATTCTCCCCGCGCTCGTCGCCGTTGCCGCCGCCGCATGCGCTGCGCCCATTTCTCCCATTATGGCCATGGTGCTGCTCTGCATTTGCGTTCTCATGCAGGCGTCGGTGAACACGTTCAACGATTACTACGATTTCGTGAAGGGCGCCGATTCAGCCGATGACAACGTCGCCGAAGACGACGCCACCTTGGTCTACAACAACGTGAATCCCGCTTGCGCGCGAAACTTGGGAATTGGTTTTCTGGTTGCCGCGTTCGCGTTGGGCGGCTTCGTCATTTGGAAAGCGGGATGGATTCCCTTGGCGATTGGCGTGGTGGGCGCCGTTTTCGTCGTGATCTATTCGGCGGGCAAAACGCCCGTGTCGTATCTGCCTATCGGCGAACTCGTGAGCGGCACGGTGATGGGCGGCCTCATTCCGCTGGCCTGCTACCAGGCGCTGACGGGCGAGCTGAATTGGTGGATGCTTTTGTGGGCCGCGCCCGAAATCATCGGCGTGGGCCTCATCATGATGACGAATAACACGTGCGACATCGAAAAAGACATTCCCGTAGGACGCCATACACTGCCCTCCGTCCTTGGTCGAGAGAAGGCGCGTTCGCTCTACCACGCGCTCGTAATCGCTTGGATCGCGGCGATTGTCGTACTTGTGGGAATATTCTTCACGAACGGCCTCATCGTTGTGCCCTTCATGCTGCTCGGCGCCATACCGCTCCTGAAAGCACTTTTCGCCAACCCGCTCATCGGAGCCTCGCGCATCGGGGGCATGGCCCAGATTTGCAGCCTGAACATTGCGCTGGGCGCATTCTATGCTGCCGCGATTCTCGCCAGCTCAGGAGTTGTTTTTACGCTGTAAGAACCTTATCGGAACGGCCGAGATGCCGTGCCCGCTAACCTTCACAACGTTCCAGGCGTTCAGGTTGGGGTTCGCGACACCTCGGACTCATTCTGTTGAAACGATGCAATCCCATCAGACAGGCCCATTACATTCGCTCCCGTCTGGCAATACGGACTAGCAAATGCGGACGGGCCGATGCGAACGCCCTCGCGGGCACGCCTAGAACGTTGTGCCGAAGAGGGTATTCGCATCGGCCCCTCTAATCCTTTGCCTGGTCGGGGCGATACCCTGACTCGAACGCCTGGAACGTTGTGAGAGGCAGGGTATCGCCCCGACCAGGCAAACAACGTCAGTGCCACTGGATTTGAACCAAATCAGGAAACGTCGTAGCGAGATTCTCGAGCCTGAATGTTTTCAGCAGCTCTTCGGGAGTCGCAGGCTCGCACGTTGGGGCAAGGCCTGTTATGCCCGCGATATGCCCGATGATTGCTTCGGGCGTTTTGAAGCGTTCGAGCAAAGCATCGAGTGCAGCATCATGGTCGCGCTTCGAAAGCCGACGGTCCCTCTCGCCAACGATCAGCGGAACATGGGCATATTGGGCATGCGAGATGTTGAGCAAGTCTTGAAGATATATCTGTTGCGGCGTGGAGCAGAGCAAATCCATACCGCGAACGACGGAATTCACGCCCTGCTCGCCGTCGTCGACCACCACGGCCAGCTGATACGCGAACGCGGCATCGCTGCGGCGAATAAGGAAATCGCCGCACTCCTTGGCTAAGTTCTGCTCATAATGGCCCTGAACAAGATCATCGAACGCGACTACGCTATCGGGAACCTCGAGGCGCATGGCGGGTGTGCGGCTCTCTGCCTTTTCGGCGCGCTGCGCGGCCGTAAGGCCTCGGCACGTACCCGAATACACGAGTTTCTCGCCATGATGCGGCGCAGAGGCCGCGTGCAAATCGGCGCGCGTGCAGAAGCACGGATACACAAGCCCACGCTCTGCCAGCGCATCAAAAGCCGCCAGGTATGCTCCGTCTCGATCGTGCTGGAAATACGGGCCCTCGTCCCATGTGAGGCCCAGCGTTTCAAAATCGCGCTGCACCGCATCGATGAACGGGGGTTTCGAACGCTCCCGATCGAGGTCTTCAACGCGAAGAACCATGGTGCCGTTCTGCGACTTCGCCACAAGCCACGCCACCAAGGCCGAAAAGATATTTCCGGCATGCATACGTCCCGTAGGCGACGGGGCGAACCGCCCCTTGATACGAGTGTGATTTTCGAGAGTCTCCATACGCGAAAGCATACCACCGAGCAGGAAGTCCCACGGCCGAACTGCCCAACTCCGAAAAGAAAGCGATAGGGTGCCGACCCGGTTTCTGAACGCCTGGAACGTTGTGAGGAAACCAGGTCGGCACCCCATCACGTCAGGAGAGAGAAGTTGCCGAGCCAAAACCTCACGAAACGAAAGCGCCGAGAGAGACTGTCGGAATTGACGAACGCCTGGAACGTTGTGAGGAAATCCCGACAGGCCCCCTCGGCGCGTCAGGACAAAGAAAAGGCGGCGAACAGAAACTCGCCGCCTTTGAAATCCTATTTGCGCAAGTCCTCGACGTGCTTGGTCTTGCCCGTTGAGCGCTCGATGCCGCCAGGCTCCACCAACTTCACCTTCGATGCCACAAGCATAACGCTCTTGAGCTTTTCCTCGATTTGGCGACGGAAGGCGTCCATTTCCTCGAAAGAGTCTTTGAATGCCTCGGGCTTAAGCTCCACGTGAATCACCATGCGATCGAGGCCCGTTTCGTTGTCGACCACGATCTTATACATCGGAGAAACGCCGTCGATTGTGGAGAGCACGTCTTCCACCTGGGATGGGAACACATTCGTGCCGCGAATGATGAGCATGTCGTCGCTTCGGCTGCGAACCTTCTGCATGCGCGCCGTCGTGCGACCGCAGGCGCATTTCTCTTTCACGACCCTCGTCAAATCGTGCGTACGATAGCGCAGCACGGGGATGGCGTGCTTTCCGAGTGGCGTGAGCACCAGCTCGCCCATCTCGCCGTCGGGTACGGGTTCGCCGGTTTCCGGATCGACCACTTCCCAGAGAAAATGGTCCTCGGCGATATGCTGCATGTCTCGGTTGGCCAAACACTCGCCCGAAACGCCAGGGCCCATGACCTCGGTCAGGCCATAGTTGTCGGTGCATACGATATGCATGCGGCTCTCAATTTCCGCCTTAAGGGCGGGAGTGCACGGCTCGCCGCCGAACAGACCGACGCGCAGCGTACTCGTGGCCCAATCGTAGCCCATCTTCTCGCCCACTTCGCATACATGCATCGCGTAGCTCGGCGTGGCCACCAAAACGGTTGAGCCGTAATCTTGAATCATCTGAATCTGGCGCTCGGTATTGCCCGAACCCGCGGGAATCATCATGCAACCCAAGCGCTGCAAACCATAGTGCAGGCCGAAACCGCCCGTGAACATGCCATAGCCGAATGCCATCTGCACGCGGTCGCTCGGCACGACGCCCGCCATTTGCACGAGACGCATAATGCAATCGGCCCACAAATCCATATCGCCCTTGTCATAGCCGACGACGATCGGCTTGCCCGTGGTGCCCGAAGAGGCGTGCAGCTCGACAATCTGGTCGAGCGGCTCGGCGAAAAGACCATACGGAAAGGTGTCGCGCAGGGCGGTTTTGTCGGTGAACGGAAGTTTGCGCACGTCGCTCAAGCATTTAATGTCGGCCGGCGAAACGCCCATCGCATCCATCTTATCGCGATACCACGCCACGCGGTTGTAGGTCCATTCAACCTGATCGATGAGGCGAGCCAGCTGGATTGCCTCGATGCGCTCGCGGCTTGCGCATTCGGTGGACGGGTTATGAATGGGCAATTCGTCGAAACGCCCCTCCGCGGCAGCGCGTAAAGCGGCGCCCTTTTCGGTTATATCTATCACGTCACTGTCTCCTTAAGCGCCTTAGCGATCCAAATCGGCCAGCTCAGAAAGCTGACCTTGGTCGATAAGTTCAATCGACTCGCTCTTCAGCGCCTCTTCGGCCGCCGCTAAATCCTTCACGGAAATGGCGATGTAGGTAGAGACGAGCGAATAGCTGTATTCCACATTGATGTCGAGCTTGGCGAATATGCCCATGATGCGCGCGAGCTCGCCTGGCTTATCGGTAAGGCGCAGGCAGAGCACCTCCTTCTCGGCAACAGCGCAGCCCATATCGGCGAGGATGGTCTTCGCCTTCTCGGGATCGTCGACCACGAAGCGAACGATGCCGTAATCGCCCGTATCGCTCATGCAGTAACCGCGCACCTGCACCTCAGCCTTATAGAAGGCCTCGAGTACGCGAGCCGCATGGCCCGACCGATTCTCGACGAACACGCCGATCTGAGAAATGCTCATAAAGCTCCCCTTTCTGAGAAAATCGCTTTCAGGAGCGCCGGAACTGGCATGCGTTTCCGCAAGATTCCGCACGAGCCGAACAGCACTTAATGTGCTGTTCGTGCGAGCCAGGACCTGCCCGAAGCGGAAATGCATGCCAGTTCCGGCGCTCCTTGCGGGAAACGAAATTACGAATTCGCCTCTACGTACGCGCGACCCTTTTTAAAGGCCGCAATGTTCACATCTTTGAACTTGGCGGGGACGCGCTCCTCGATAACGGACAGCCACGTTGCCTCGTCATAGGGCAGCTTCGTGGAAAGCGCGCCCAACAAAACCACGTTTACGGCCTTCACGCTGCCCGCCTCTTTCGCCAAGGCCTCGGCAGGAACCAGCAGGGCGCCTGCCGCTTCAAGCGATTCATGCACGCCCGAAGGCGCCGCAACGGCGCCAGTAGCCACAGGAAGCGGCTTGATGGACTCGTCGTTCACGAGCAGCGCGCCGCCCGCTTTGAGATAGTCGATATTGCGCAGCGCCTCGATGGTCTCGAATGACGCCAAAAAGTCCACGCAACCTTTGTCGGCCACCATAGAGGCGACGCGTTCGCCCAGGCGCACCACCGTGGTCACAGCGCCGCCGCGCTGCGCCATGCCGTGAATCTCCGAGAGCTTCACGTCTTCGCCGCTCGCCATGGCGACGCGGCTTAAGATGTCGGCCGCGAGAATGGCCCCTTGGCCGCCGACGCCAGAAAGGAGTACGGTCTTCGTTTCGCTACTCATGGCTCACGCCTTCCTCGCTCGGCTTGCCGATGCAGCCATACGGACACATTTGGGCGCACTGTTCGCAGCCCACGCATAGATCGGCGTCGATTGCGGCATGGCCTTGTTCATCGAGCGACACAGCGGGACATCCAATGAGGGTGCACGAGCCGCATGCGCGACAGTCGGAGGAAGCCCCGAGCGCAGGAGCGTGCTTCTTGGAAAGCAAAACGCACGGCGAGCAGAAAATGATCACCGAAAGCTCGGATGCGTTTGCGGCGGCCGCCTTAAGCGCCGCACGTGTGGCCTTCAAATCCATCGGATTGACAACCGCGACGTCTTCCACGCCCAAAGCGCGCACCAACCCAGGCAAATCGAGCTCGCGGCTGGGGCGATGCTGCAGCGTAATGCCATTCACGGGATTGCCCTGGTGCCCCGTCATAGCCGTGGTCCTGTTGTCGAGAATGCACACGATGCCGGCGCCTCGGTTGTATACCGTATTCAAAAGCGACGTGATTCCCGAATGTGCGAAAGTCGAATCGCCGATTACGGCGACGACGGGCTTGTGCTCGCGCCCTTCGAGCCCCAGTTCGAATCCGTGGCTCATGGAAATCGACGCACCCATATCGACGCACGTGTCCATCGCCGAAAGCGGCGCGAGCGCGCCGAGCGTATAGCAGCCGATATCGCCTGTGACGATGGCCTTCATGCGGGCAAGCTCGCGAAAGACGAGTCGGTGGGGGCAGCCCGGGCAAAGCGCCGGCGGCCTGCCTGGCAGATCGTCTCGCACCTGCGCATGCTCGGGACGATCGCCCCCGAAGGCAAGCGCAATATCCCCAGGTGTCAGTTCCCCATCAGGGCAAAGCGACGACGGGGGCTCTGCAAGCGATACCCCCAAGGCGCGAACGGCCTCGCTCAGGTAATCGCTCCCCTCCTCGACCACGTAGACCGCATCGACGGAATCGGCGAATTGGCGAACCTTTCGCGCGGGAAGCGGCCACGAAATGCCCAGCTTCAGCACATCGGCTTCAGGCAGGGCCTCGCGCACATGCTGATAGGTTGCCCCGCAGCAAATCACGCCCATCTTTCCCTCGCCAGGATCCACGCGATTGAATTCGCAGGTTTCCACGAATTCCCGCACAGCCGCGACGCGCTCATCGAGCGAAACGCGACGAGGCTTGGCGAATGCTGGCATCATGACCCACTTGGACGGGTCTTTCTCGTAAGGCTTGGCTTCGACCTCTTTGCGTTCGCCAAGCTCAACGGGGCATTTCGTATGGGATACGCGCACGGTTGAGCGAATCATGCAAGGCAGATCGAATTGCTCGGAAAGCTCGAATGCCGCCTTGGTGAAGGCGAGCGCCTCCGCAGAATCGGCGGGGTCGAACATGGGCAGATGGGCGGCGCGAGCATAGAAATGGGAATCCTGCTCATTTTGGGAGGAATGCATCCCCGGATCGTCGGCCGCGAGAATCACGAAGCCGCCGTTGACGCCCGTATAGGCCGAAGTGAACAGAGGGTCCGCCGCGACATTGACGCCCACGTGCTTCATCGTCGAAAGCACGCGGCGCCCTGCTGCGGCAGCTCCAAGCCCGACCTCAACGGCGACCTTCTCGTTAGGGCACCACTCGGCATATACGCCGGGCTGTTTCGCGAACGTCTCCATGGTCTCGGTTGACGGCGTACCCGGATACGCCACGCCAATCGTCGCTCCCGCCTCCCATGCGCCGCGCGCGATGGCCTCGTTTCCAGAAATAAGTTCCATAAGCCTTTGTATCCAATCCCCCTTGGGCCGCTCGCCGGCTTTCAAGCGACGCGAGACGGCCAAGAAAACCTAATTCATGACTGGCGTCGCCAGATAGACCAGGCAAAACGTTCCAATTTGAACGACGTCCCCATCGCGGAGATCGGCCTCTCTCACATTGAAGTTGTTCACCCACAGCCCATTGAACGAATCGGCGTCGACGATTTTGAAGCCCGACGGCGTGCGCTCGATTGAAGCGTGCATGCGAGAGACCGTCATATCGTTGAGGAAGATGTCGCATTGCGGGCTGCGCCCAACACTGAGCCTGTCGGCGGCCAAGCGGAATGTATTGCCGGTTTGCGGCCCTTTGACGACCTTCAAAGTCGCCTCTCGGAGAAGGGACCTGTCGGCCGTGGCGGAATTCGCCGACTGCGTTTGCAGGTTCAGCGGCTTGAACGCCTGAGTCCTGCCGAGAAGTTTGAAGCCGCACCGTTCGCACGCCTGCGTATTGGGAGCGACGGGCGCTCCGCACACTGGGCATGTTTGGGTCGCGAATTCTTTATCCGTCATGTAAACCACCTCGCTGCCTCGTTAAACCGCATCGTGCGCCGCGGCCGCGCTTCATCGTTCGCTAGCGATCGCTCGCAAGCGCAACATTGGAGAATTCCCATGCTTCGGCAACCGTCGGCTGGCCTTGCATCGAACGAATCCAACGGTCAAACGCCACGCCTATGCCTTCGAAAAACGTAGGAGCCGACACATCGCTCACGGCAATGACGTCGGTCTGGGCAATGACTTCGCCGTCTTGGTAAAACGTTATGGAGCCCAAAACGTCGCCCGCAGACACATCCCCCGAGACCTCGTTGAGCGTCATGGAGCTCTCAACAGGCCCGCAGATGTCGAAGACCTCAGCGGAGAGCTCGGAATCGGCGACGGTCGCGTCGACGGTTTTATCGACCCAGTCATTATGGGGCACTTTTGCGACAAGGGGAGCCTCGGTGCCATGATAGCTCACGGAACGGTCGCTATTGATCAGCGAGCGTTGGACGAGATTGGAATATGCCCAATCCATGAGGGTGACAGTGTCGGAGAATCGCTCGCCGCTCGTCGGGGCATCGAGCACGACGCTGTAGAACTCCCCTTCGGGACGGTTGACCGCCGCGACGAAGCAATAGCCCGCATCGTCGGTCGTTCCCGTCTTCACGCCGCAAATGCCGTCATAGACGCCGATAAGCTCATCGGTCGAGGTGAGCGACACACTGCGCGTTGAGCCGTCTGCCGAATTCAACGTTATGACGGTATCGCCCGAGTCGACGATATCACGAAAAACGTCGTTTTTCATAGCGTAGGAAACGAGCGTTGCCACATCTTTGGCGCTGGAGTGCAGATCCTCCGAGGCGAACGCGTCGGAATCGAGCCCATGGGGATTCGTATAGACAGATTCGCTCATGCCGAGCTGCTCCGCCTTCGCGTTCATCGCGGCGATGAACGTATCGTAAGCATCGGCGCCGTCGGACGCCATCGTCGCGCCGACGGATTTCGCGATGGCGATGCCCGCATCATTTCCCGAGGGAACCATAAGGGCGAGCAAGGCCGTGTGCAGATCCATGGAGTCGCCCTCGCGAAGCCCCGCGCTCGACTCGCCCACGCTGGCCGCTTCGTAATCGACCGTGACCGTCGTATCAAGCGGGGCGTTTTCCAAAGCGACCACCGCCGTCATGATTTTGGTGATTGAGGCGATTTTCACCTCGGTATCGGCGTCGCGCGAGAAATAGACCTCCCCATCGCTCGAGACGAGCATTGCGTGCGAGGCCTCTATGTCGGGACAGTCGTCCTCCGCAAGGCCCCTTTCCGCCACGCTCTTCCCAGCAATAAGATCGCTGGGAAGTACTTCGGCAAAAGCCGTCGCCGGCGCGGCAAAGACAAGGGCGAGAGAAAGCGCAAGGGCGCATGCTGCTCGCGAAACGACGGAAGCGCCCGGCAGTGCGGGCGCCCCCAGGCTCTTCAATTGATTGACGGAGCCGTTATCCAAGCTGGTAAACCTCCTCAGGAGCAACGATGTCAAAGCCATCGGCGGCGAGCTTTTCCTCGATGGTCGCATCGACGACCTTCAGCACATCGATGGCCGTGGCCTCTCCGCGGGAAAAGCAATAGCCGTACTCGATGTTCGCCCCCGCGTCCTCGATGGTCTCGAGCAGGCGCGCAAGACCGCCGGGTTCATTGGGAACCCTCACGGCGAGCACCTTGGTGACGCTCGCTCGGTAGCCTGCCTCGTCAAGCAGGCGAGCGGCGGCCTGGGGTGTATCGCAAAAGACGCGGACGACGCCGAAATCAGACGTATCGGCGATGAAAAGATCGTGCATATTGACGCCGGCATCTGCAAGCGTGCGGCATAGGCCGGAAAGGCGGCCCTTCTCGTTTTGGATGAAAACCGTAAGCTGTTCAATCATGGCATGCCCCTTATGAGTTCTGCTGTTTGACTTCGCGCAAGTCGATCAGGCGTTTTGCCTTGCCCTCGCTGCGCTCGATCGTTTTCGGCTCGACGAATTTGATGTTCACGGCAATCTGCAGATTCGACTTCAGAGCCGCGGCAAGGCGCTTCTTCAAATCTTCGAGGGCGCGAACCTCGTCAAACGGGAAGTCGGGCGCGGTTTCGACGCGCAGTTCGATTTGGTCGAGCGTGCCCTTGGTGGTAAGCACGATTTGGTAGTGCGGGGTAATTTCGTCGAAGCTCGCAACGACCTGCTCGATCTGCGAGGGGAAGACGTTCACGCCGCGAATGATGAGCATGTCATCGGTGCGGCCGACGATGCGGTCGATCTTTTTATGCGTGCGCCCGCAGCTGCACTCACCCGGCACGAAGCGAGTGAGGTCGCGCGTGCGATAGCGGATGAGCGGCGTGCATTCGCGCGTCAACGTCGTGATAACAAGCTCGCCGTACTCCCCGTCGGGCACAGGCTCCAGCGTATCGGGATTCACGATTTCGGCCAAAAACTGATCCTCACACAGGTGCAAGCCGTTGGCGGCGGAGCACTCCATCGCAACACCCGGCCCCATGATTTCGGAGAGGCCGTACACATCGCAATACTGTACGTGAAGCTTCTGGCGAATCTCTTCGCGCATGGCCTCGCTGCAGGGCTCGGCGCCCAAGATGACGCCCGAAAGCTTGAAATCAGCCATATCGAGGCCCATCTCGACGATGGTATCGGCGATGAGCAGCGCATAGGAAGGCGTGCAGCACAGGATGGTGACGCCGAAATCCTTCATAATCTGAATCTGGCGCTTCGTATTGCCCGTAGACATGGGAACGACCATCGCTCCCGCCGCCTCGGCGCCGGCATGCGCACCCAAACCGCCCGTGAACAGGCCATAACCATAAGCGACCTGAACGACGGAGTCTTCCCCGCCATCGAGCATGTAGATGCCGCGGGCGAAGCAGTCGCCCCACACCTTAAGATCGGCCTCGGTATAGCCGACGACCGTCGCCTGGCCCGTGGTGCCCGACGACGCATGCACGCGCACGCATTCGGAGCGCGGCACGGCGAACAGCCCAAAAGGATAAGCGTCGCGCATGTCCTGCTTCACGGTGAAGGGAAGCTTCCGGATATCCTGAAGCGTCTCGATGTCGCTCGGCGAAATGCCGGCCTCGTCGAAACGCTGCTTATACAGAGGGATGTTCTCGTAGCAACGCTGCGCGACATCGCGCAAGCGCTCAAGCTGAAGCTTTTCGAGCGCGGAGTGTTCCATGCACTCGATTTCTTCCTGATAGTACTTCGGCATCGGGGATTCCTTCCTTGTATAAAGCAAATCTTTCATGCATGCGCATGAAAAGAACTCGGGTTCATACTTTAGTGCAGCAAAGCGCCCCTGTGAAGCGCAATCGAAGAAACTCGGCGAGAGGGCCTTGCTTTGCCGCCGCGACGGACGCGGCCCTTAGGCGTTCGGCGTTGCTGCGAGCTGAGCCTTTGCCTCCCTTATGGCGCGAACGCCTTTGACGAGATAGACCGTCGTGGTATAGAGGCACAGAACAAGGCCCGCGTAGACGAACCAAATGCCCCACGAGCACGTAACCGAATTGATTCCGGGAAGCCATGAGATTTCGCATAGACCCAGCCCTGGGAAGCACGGCCAATTCAGCAAAAGGCCGGCGAACCCCACGAAGAGAAACGTCGTTGCCACTTTACCTGGGAAGATGACGGCGATGCGCCTTTTGTAGCGGGCGACGAGATAGGCGGCGCCGACGAGCAGAACGACGTCGCGGGCGATGACGAGCGCGACGACCCAGACGGGAAGCCTGCCGACCAAGAGCAGCCCGACCACGCCGCAGATCATAAGCGCGCGATCGACCGCGGGGTCGAGCAGGCGCCCGAGCTTCGAGACGGTATGCGTGCGCCGCGCCAACTGCCCGTCGACGAAGTCGGTGCTTGCAGCGAGCGCGAAGATGAACGTCGCGAGAATGTCATGCCCATCGAGGAGCAGCACAAGATAGACGGGAACAAGACACAGGCGAACGAAGGAAACGACGTTGGCAGCCGTGAAGATTTTATTGGTCACCTCTTCTTCTGGAGTATCCCAGGAAGGTCGCGCGTCTCGTTTGGTTTCGCCCATGGCCATCTTTCAATAACAGCGTGCAAAAATAGACCCGCATAAGCGGGTCTTTCTATTCTAGCAAGGCTTGCAAGCCCATTCGATGCTGAATGGCGTTTTCAAACATCTGGCACACAGTCGTTGAATTCCTGGCTCCAGACGCGCGAATCATTCCTTCTCGGCCTCCGCCGCTTTGGCGGCCTTGGCCGCCTTCGCCGCCGCGATGCGGGCTTCGCGCTCGGCCGCTTTGGCCGCCTCAGCCGCAAGCTCTTCGGGCGTCGGCTGCGGCTTGGTCAAAATCTCTTGGCCAGTCGCCGCCGCGACATGCGGAATTTCGGCATTCATGGAAAGCGAGCCCTTCGGACACTCCCGCACACACGTGTCACATTGGATGCAGCGGAAATGGTTAATTGCCCACGTCTGCGCCTTCTTATCGACCTCGATGGCGCCGCAGGGGCAGCGCTTCACGCAGATGCCGCACAGGATGCATTTCGCCATGTCGTTTTCGACCATGCCACGATGCCCCGCGGGAATCTCGCGCTTCTCTAGGGGATACATAACCGTTTCGGGTTTTCCGAACAGTGAGCGCAGGGTCATCTTCCCCAATTTGAAGTTTCCCATTGCCCTACCTTTCCGAACAGCTAATACACGGATCGATGGTGAGAACGATCATGGGCACGTCGGCCAAATCGCAGCCTTCGAGCGCCTTGACCATGCCCGCGAGGTTTTGCGTGGTAGGCGTGCGCATGCGCATGCGCTCCAAGTTCGCCGTCCCATTGCCAAGGGCATAGTAATAGCATTCGCCGCGCGGCTGCTCGAAGACGTTGCAGGCCTGCGCGCCAGCGGCGGGCTTGAGCTTCGTCTTCTCGCCGATGCCGTCGTTGGGGATTCTCGATATGAGCTCCTTCGCGATGGCGATAGACTGGTTCACTTCCGCACAGCGCACCTCGACGCGCGCCAGACAGTCGCCGTCGGCAGAGGTGATCGGCGAGAAATCGGACAAATCGCCATAGGCGCCGTGCCCGAGCATGCGGCAGTCATAGGCGACGTTGCTCGCTCGAGCGAACGGCCCGACCATGCAGAGCGCCTCGGCCTGCTCCTGCGACAGATAGCCAATGCCGTGCAGGCGGCTTCTTACGGAAGAGTCCTTGAGGAACGTGGCGCAGATCTCTTTGTATTCGTCTTCGATGGAATCGAGCTTCTCGCAAATCCATTGCAGGGTCTGCGCGTCGATGTCGCGCACGACGCCGCCGATTTGGACATACGACAGAATCACGCGGCCGCCCGTGGTGGCCTCGAAGATATCGAGCACGCGCTCGCGAATGCGCCAGCAGTGCATGAACAGGCTTTCGAAACCGAACGAGTCGGCGGCGAGGCCGAGCCACAGAAGATGGGAATGCACGCGCGAGAGCTCATGCAGAATCACGCGCAGATATTGGGCTCGCTTGGGAACTTCGATGCCCAAAAGCGATTCAATGGTCTCGGCATAGCCATACGAATGGCCGAAGCTGCAAATGCCGCAGATTCGCTCGGCCACATAGATGAACTGGTGGATGTCTCTCGTTTCGACGAGCTTCTCCAAACCGCGGTGCACGAATCCGATTTGAGGAACGGCTTCGATTACGTGTTCGTCCTCAACGACCAAATCCAAATGCAGAGGCTCCGGCAGCACCGGGTGCTGGGGGCCGAAGGGAATCACGGTCGCCTTGCCCATGCTACTCACCGCCTTTCTGCGCCGCGGCATCCGCCGTGGCCTTCGCGAGCTTGGCCTCAAAGGCCGCCATCACTTTCGCCGCCTTGTCTTCGGGCAGCTTCGCGCACTTCTCCATAACCTTGGCCCGTTCGGCCTCCCAGTCGATCGCGGGCTTTTCCGCCGGCGCCTCAGCCGATTCTGCCGCTGCGGCCGCTTTCTCCTTGGCCTCTTTGGCCGCTTTCGCCGCGGCGATTTTCGCGGCCTTCTCGCGCGCGGCCTTTTGCTCGGGAGAGATGATCGTCATAGGCTTATCCATGGCAACCTTGTAAAAGCCTCCGTGGAAGTCGATCGCTATGCCGTCAACATGAACCCCGAACAGGTCGTGAGCTTCGTTTTCGAAGGGAAATGCCGAAAGGTAGAATTTCGTCACCGACGGCACATGGGTATCGCTCGTCACGCCATGCACGCGATAATTGCGCACGGCGAAGCTCTCGGAAGCAGGCCGCTGATAGCTGTACACCAAATCGATGCCCTCTTCGCCGTTGATGCAGAGCACCTGCACAAAGCGCGCGTGCGCCGCATGCTCGCGCTCGGCCACAGCCAAGATATCGTCGATTGCCAGGTCTTCAAAATGCTGGTTCATCTTCATGCCCTAGGCCCCCTTTCGCGATTCTTCGAGCGCCGCACGCTTTTTCTCGAGCGCCCCGATCCCCTCAACGACCGCGTCGATAATCGTTTCGGGACGAACGGCGCAGCCTGGCGCATACACATCCACGGGAATAGCCTTGTCGACGCCGCCGAGCACGTTGTAGCAATCGTGGAAGATGCCGCCCGAGCATGCGCATATCCCGCACGCCACAACTACCTTGGGCTCAACCATCTGATTGTAAATCTCGCGCACGACCTCGATATTCTGCTCATTCACCGAGCCCGTGACCAAGAAGATGTCGGCGTGCTTGGGGTTGCCCGTGTTCACCACGCCGAAGCGTTCGGCGTCGTAGAGGGGCGACAAGGCAGCGAGAACTTCGATATCGCAGCCATTGCAGCTTGAGCCGTCGTAGTGAATGACCCAAGGAGATTTCGAAATATTGCTCAATGCAGGCCTCCTTTACATGAGCACGATAAGCACGAGGGCGCCGATGTTGACGATGCCGCACACAAGGGCGACCAGCCAGGCCCATTTCAAGCATGCCCGCCATTTGACGCGCGCGAAGTTGTTGTCAATGAAAATCTCGAGGAAAAACGCCAAGACAGCAACCGCTATGCCCAAAAGGATCGACAGCGGGTTGTTCCAGACGAAGAACATCGCGACCCAGCCCAAGAACAGCGTCGTCTCGCACCAATGCATGATTTCGACCTTGGCCAGCGTGCGGCCGCTCATTTCGGTCGTAACACCCTTGACGAGTTCTTGGTGCGCGTGGTGGCTATACGACAGGTCGAAGGGCGACTTACGCAGCTTGATGGTGAGCACGAACATGAGCGCCAAGAATGCGGGAATGCAGACGGAGATCATCGGCACGCTCGCCCCGAAGGCGCCCGCGACGTCGAAGGTCCCCAGCGCGATGAACATGCATACCGCGACGAAAAGCACCGTCGGCTCGTAGGCCATAACCTGCAGCGTCTCGCGATCGGCGCCGATTTGCGCATAAGGCGAACGGGCCGAATAGGCGGCGATGATGAAGAACAGCGCGGCGAGGGTCACGAGGAACACGCAGAGCAGGAAGTTGCCGCCGGCGAAAAACACGCCTCCGCCGACCAGGGTGAGCACGAGCGCGAAGGTGATGTAGGTGCCCTCGACCGTGTTCACGCTCACGTCGTCTTTTTCGATGAGCTTGCGCACGTCGTAATACGGCTGGAGAATCGGCGGTCCCACGCGGCCCTGCATGCGCGCGCTGAGCTTACGGTCGATACCAGCAAGCAAGCAGCCGATAACCGGGCCCGCAATAACGAACGCCACGATGCCGAGAAGCGTTTGGAAGATTCCCTCGTTCGTCGAAGAGATGGGCATATACATGAGGAGGGATTTGCCGATGAACGCTTGGGCGCCCAACGCGCTCGCCGCAAGGCCCACCACCATGATGACGGAGCAGAGTATCGTCGCAGGCTTGTCGATGACCTTCTCACCGAAGATATCGTTCATGTACCAGTTACGCGCGCTCGCCTTCACGGCGTTGCCCATCGAGCCTCTGAACAGGCGTGCATCGGAATCAACCGTGATGCCCGCAAGGTAAACGGGAACCGTCTTTTTCGTCTTCGACTTTTTCACGCCAAGCGTCGCGAACAGCACGACCACAATGGCGCAGGCGATGATCGACATGAGGAGCATATTGTCGGCGCTCACGGCCGAAGAGATGCTGCCGTAGGTCGTCACGAGATACGGCTGAACCAGATAAGCGGATAGCATCGGCATATTGACGCAGGCCAGCGCCGTGAGCACCGCCATGATATTGATGGCCACCCACTCGCTTCTGTGGACGCCCTCCTCGACGTTGCGCTCGCGCCCAGCGATGCCCGCGAGCTTTCCGAGCCATTTTCCCCAGAACATGAACGTGGCCGCGCTGCCGAATGCCAGAAGCACCAGCAATACGACCTCGCCCGAAGAGGCGAAACTTGCAAGCGTTGCCCATTTCGAGACGAGCATACCGAACGGCGCAACGAACATCGCCATGATGCCGAGCATCATGTAGCGCGCGAGACGCGGCATGCGCTCGAACAGGCCGTCCATGTCTTCGATGTCGCGGCTGCCGATATGATGCTCGGCGGTGCCGACGCACAGGAACAGCAGGCTTTTCGCCACAGCATGGAAGATCACCAGGAAAATCGCGGCCCATATCGCCTCGGGCGTTCCCACACCCGCGCAGGCAACGATGAGGCCGAGGTTCGCGATGGTGGAATAGGCCAGCACGCGCTTGGCGTTGGTCTGAGAGATCGCCATAAACGACGCAAGGCAAAACGTCAGGCCGCCGATGAGCACGACCATGAGCGACGCCGCGGGAAACACGAGGAAAAGCGGCGCAAGCTTGATGAGCAGAAAGCAGCCGGCCTTGACCATAGTGGACGAATGCAGAAGGGCGCTCGTGGGCGTCGGAGCCACCATGGCGCCGAGCAGCCAGGTATGAAACGGCATCTGAGCGGCCTTCGTCATTCCCGCGAATGCGAGCAAGGCGACGGGCAAGGTGAAAACGGCCGCGGCAGCAGGGTCGTTGACGGCCGCATTCGTGGCGGTTTCAATGAAGACGCTGAACAAACGCGACTGCCCCTGCAGGCCGAGCCACAAAATGGCGAGCTGAAATGCCAGGCCGCCGAGCATATTCATCACAATCTGGCGAAACGCGTTGTTGATGGCCTCTTCGGTCTTCGTGAACCCGATAAGCAAAAACGAGCACAGCGTGGTGACTTCCCAAGCCGTGTACATCCAGCACAGGTTGTCGGAGAGCACGATGTTGAACATAGCCGAGAGAAACGCGAACATGATGGCGAAAAACCAAGGGCGGCGGTCTTTTTGCTCAGGGTGATGCGCCTGGAAATCCTTCATATAGCCGAGCGCGTACACGCAGATGCCCGTGCCGATGATGCCGATGATGAGCACCATGATGATGCCGAGGGAATCGACGCGCATCTGGCTTTCGAACTGAACTTCGCGCTGGATGTTGTATTCGAACCACAGCGTGGTAAGAATTTGGCCCACCGCCAGCACCAACGGCAGCACCCGACGATATTTCGCGGAATAGCACACCACGTACATACCAACGGTCACGTCGATGGCGATATTCACCACGGCCAGGAAATGGCTGTACTCCATGGGCAAATCGAAGTACAGGGTGCCCGCGCCGATGTAGCACACGGCGAACGCAATGGACAGCACCGCGATAGCCACAGAAAAGCCCACCGTCAGCGCGTCGCGAAGCTTGTCGCCGCGCACGACGAGCATGAGCAGCGCGGCAACGCACGGCACCATGATCAACGAGACAATCAATTCCATAAGCACTCCTGCCTAGCGATAAAACAAGCGGGCAATGCCACCCGCCTGATGCCACTATAGTGAAACGGAGCGAATTGTCACCGAAAAGGTTCTATTTGTGCCCAACCTCCACGGTGAGCGGTTGAAACGGTTTGGGAGCCGAACAGAAAAGCGCCGCGCAAAATGCGCGGCGCCGAATCGCAAACCCAGCAGAATTGGTTCGAATTCCCTACCTGCCCGAATCGCCCTTAGCGGCGAAATCGGCCATGATGAACTTCGCAGCCACATGGGCCATGATGTCGTCGGAGCCTTGGGCGAGCTGATTGCCTCGGCAATCTCGCCAAATACGGCTTACGCGCGTCTCGTCGGTGTAGCCCATTGCGCCGAAAATCTGCATAGCGCTATCGGCGACCTCCGTGGCGGCTTTCGGAACGTAGTATTTCATGAGCGCGGAATCGAGATGGGAATGAATCTCCCCCGCCTCGCCATGTTCATCGGCTGCTGCCGCCGCCTCGATGATGAGCGCGCGCATGCTGCGAAGTTTGATCGCCATATCGGCGAGCTTCTCTTGCACCTGGGGAATGCTGCCGAGCAAACGGCCTTTCACCATATGGGACGACGCATGCTTAACGGCGTCGGTATAGGCGGCGCATGCCAAGCCGAGCGACGATGAGCACACGAGTATTCGCCCGAGCTCGTATTGGCGCTTCAACATGGAATCCAAGCGGCCCTCCGTTTGGATTTGCCATTCCGGCGCAAGGCGCACGTGGTGGAATTCGATCGCCGAAGCGGACAGCATCTCTTGCCCCACGGCATTGAGGGGATACGTCGCAATACCCGGGCGCGAAAGCGGAACGAGCCATAGCGAAAAGCCGCCGTCGGCGCCGCCGAACATCGGGTCGCTCGCAAGCACAAGCGTCTCTGGGGCGAACTGCCCGTTCGAGACGAACGATTTGCGCCCATCGAGATAGATTCCCCCGTCTTCAAGCGAGACCGTCGTCTTCACGGCCGATGCGTCAGTGCCGGCATTCGCCTCGGTAAATGCCTGGGAAAACGAAACACGGCCGTTGCGGATAATGAAATCCTGGGTAATCTCGTCCTGAGAGACTTCCCGCATCGTAGACATAAGCGCCATGGTGATCATATCCGACAAAAACGGAAGCGTCGCACCCGCACGCTCGGTCAGCCGCGCAATAACGGCCGCCCGCTCGGCAAACGAGCAATCCTTGCCGCCGATGTTTTTCGGCTTAACGTATGCGCCCAACTCGCTTTTGTAGAAATCTTCGTAGACCGAACGGGGAATCCCGCGCGACTTCATCCATTGGCGAATGTTTTCCTCAGAAAAATGCTTATTCGCGAATGCATCCACTACGTCGAGCACATGTTCATTGCCCTCATACATTCCCATTGATATCACCGTGCATTCTTATCTCGCTCGCCGAAAGGCAAGCGATCCGAACAAATTCTTGACATGGTCGCGCAGAGCGCGTTTGTCGATTTTACCATTGCCCAAATGAGGGAAATCGTCCATTTTGAGCACAGTATCGGGAATCTTACACTTCTCGACTTTTCCCTTAGCGAATTCCCGAAGCTCGAAGGTCGACATATCTACAAGGGGCTTCGGTATAACGCACAAACACGTGCGTTCACCAAGCTCGGGGTCGGGATAGCCAACCACGCAGCAATCGCTAACGATGTCTTCGACCAGATAGACTCGCTCAACTTCGGCGGGAAATATATTGATGCCGCCCCGGATAATCATATCTTTGATGCGGCCAGTGATCGACAGCATTCCGGCATCGTCAATCGCGCCCACATCGCCCGAATGGAAGTAGCCTTCGCCATCGAGCTCGAGCTTCAGATCTCCGGAAGAATCTATGACGCCTTTCATGAGCGACGGAGACTTCACGAGTATTTCGTCCGTACCATCGGCAAGCTTCACTTCGGCGCCGTCGACAAGCACGCCAACGGTTTCGCAGCGATCTTTGGCATCCATTCCGAGAGGCGTCACCGTAAGAGTGGCAGCCGTTTCGCTCATGCCGTAACTTTGCATGATGCGGCAGCCATAACGCCGCTCGAATTCCAACACGACCGACTCCGGGCAGCTAGCGCCCGCCACCAACCCCGCGCGCAAACACGTCAAATCCCAGGCGGTCGAGTTATCAAGACGAAGCTCGCGCACGAACATGGTGGAAACGCCCATATGCACGCTCGCCCGCACATCGTGGATGAAGGCGAGCGCTGTTTGGGGCCGATATTTCGTAAGCGTGGCAAGCGTCGCGCCCGAAAGAATGGTCGCATAGGTGCCAACGAGCCCGAACACATGGGAAAGCGGAACGGGAACGAAGACAACATCGCTTTCGTTCAATGAAAAGGCCCGCTGCAGCTGGAACCCGTTGCGTGCGAAAGAAGACGCCGCGACGACGATGGCCTTCGGAAGCCCCGTGGAGCCCGACGAGAACACGACCAAATCGAAATCGTCGCACTCCCCTTCGAGCGAATCGCCGCCAGCGCGACGAACCACATCGCCCACCGACGTAAAGGAGCCATACGGTATTCCGATAGACATGACGCAGGCATCGGGGAATTCTTCGCGAACGGCCCTGCAGGCGGCTTCGCTCGCCATGATATACAAATCGGGATGAACGAGCTCAGAGCAACGCGATATGTCTTCGCGAGCATACGCCGAAGAGAAGAGCACGAGCCTGCAACCGAGAATCTCGCATGCTGCCATGACGATGGGGAATTCGACGTCGTTGGGGGCGCAGATGGCAATGGTGCTCTCGCGGGAAATACCGTATACATCGCGCCAATAACGAGCGAGTGCATTGGCGCCATGGTAGGCTTCGCCATACGTAACGCTCGAAGACATGCTTACGGCCAGGCGCTTCGTGCCGTTCGTCTCGTAACCATGGCGAATAGCGCCGAGAAGCGTCGGCTTTCCCCATGGCGCGTCGAGTGGCGACGCCTGATTCCCTCGAATAATCCTAGGCGCCATCGCCGCCACAGCCTTCACATGTTGCAGGACCTTTGCGAGAAGGCATAGCAACGTCGGCGGGAGCAGCCCCAGATGCGTGCTTTTCGCAGGCCGTGAGAGCCGCGCCCAACGCACCGTTGAACTGCGCAAGACGCGACACCAAAATGGGATAGCCGATCTTTCTCGACAGCCGGTTTCGCAGACCCTCGTTCAAAGCGACGCCGCCCGTCATGGCCACATCGCCCACAACGCCCACGCGCTTGGCTAAACCAGCGGTGCGCTCGGCAACCGACTCATGAATGCCCGCGACGATATCGGCAATCTGTTCGCCAGCAGCAAGCTTGGAGATAACTTCCGACTCCGCGAACACCGTGCAGGTCGAAGAGATGCTCGCGACCTTGGTCGACTGGGCGTCGTAACCTTGCAAATCGGAAACCTTGCACTGGAACACGCCCGCCATCACATCGAGGAAACGTCCCGTGCCAGCGGCGCATTTGTCGTTCATCGCGAAGTTCTCGAGGCGGCCGCCTTCGCCGATGCGAAGCACTTTGGCATCTTGGCCGCCGATATCAACGACGGTTTTCGCCGTGGGGAACAGCCTCCCTGCCCCCTTCGCATGGCACGAAAGCTCGGATAAAGTCATATCGGCCCAGTCAAGCAGATTACGGCCATAGCCGGTCGCGCAGGAATATGCGATATCTTCCATCGAAATGCCAGCCCCGGAAAGCGCAGCATCGATAGCCGACCTCGGCCCAATCGTGCCCGCGCCCGAGCCGTACAGCCCTTTTCCGACGATCTCGCCGGAACCATCGACAACGACGCACTTAGAGGCCGTCGAACCGATGTCGATTCCCATATAGAACATCGAAATCCCCCGTTTCGTATCCCCGAATCGCCAAGCCCCTCAGAGCCCGCCACGCAGAGCCCGCCACGCATTCGCCAAGGCCACAGCGGGCTACCGTTCGCGTTCGCTCACTATGCGCCCGCTTGGCGGTGTTTCATTTTAGACATAAGCAAGCAAAAGAACACCGACGACCTTGGCGAATGCGTGGCGGGCTCTGCGGGGCAGCAACATCATGCATAAGGCGGTAGCGGGCGAGCCCGTCTGGGGTCGTCTGCGCTCAAACCTGCTCTTATTCAAAAGTTAAGCGCAGCCAGGCGAGCGCATAGCGAAGCCCGAAGGGCGCAGCGGTAGCGAGCCGTGGCCC
>CAVHFS010000009.1:0-84387 GCA_963635715.1 Subdoligranulum sp. CAG:314
TTCGCCGAAAGTACTGCAGCGCCAGGCTGCGGGAGGACAGGGCGTCGCGCTCGCGGGGGGCGCTTCATGCGCCGGGGCCGCCTTCGGGCGGCCCTTTTTTCGTTCGGTTCGCTTTAGCAGACTGTTGTACAATAGTATGGCTCACTAATGGAAAGGATACTCAAATGGGAAACTTGCGAACTCCAGAAGTCGAAGACCTGCTCGAGGTCCTTTCAGCTATGACTGATAAAGATGAGCTTTATGCGCTCTGCGAAGACCTCTTTACTATTCGCGAGATGAAGGAGACTTCGCAAAGGCTTTCTGTGGCTCGTCTGCTTCATTCGGGCAAGCCCTATACGGCTATAGCGGAAGCAACGGGAGCCTCTGCGACGACAATCGCCCGTGTTTCAAAGGCTCTTAATTACGGTAGCGGCGGATATCGTTACGCTCTTCGAGCTTTGGACGAGGACTAGCGGCTGCTCTTTTAGGGGAATCGAGCTTGCGGCTAAATTTGGTTTTAGCCTTTCTGAGCGACCTTTCACAGGCCGCTTTTCTTTTCTCGGATAGGCTTCTTGGCTTTCGGGTATTATCTATTCTATAAATTGCGCTTATGCGTAAATCGAGAGGGGATACGACAATGGATGATGTTTCCGATATCGCATGCAATGACGAGGGTTTCGATGTGACCTTGGATTTGGGGCCAGGCTGGAGGATTGACGAAGGGGCGGAGCCTTCGATGGATGCCTGGTTGGATAAGGCCAAAAAGGAGCCCGATGCCGAAAAGGTTGGCATGTATCTTACCCATAACGGAGTCGTGCGGGCGACGCCTCGCATGCAGGTTCGCGGAGAAAGCGATGAAGAGAAGGCCGAGGCCGCTCTTCTTGGTAACGTTGCGTCGATAGAGTTTTCCTACGATAGCGATGGCCTCATCGAAGCCGTCAAATCGGCTCGTGAACTTCCTGGCGTATATTATGTTCGCGTTTGGTTGAATGAAGGAACGCTTTCGGTGGGCGATTCGATTATGTATGTGCTCATCGGTGCTGATATTCGCCCCCATGCGGTAGATGCGCTTCAGCAGCTTGTATCGGTTATTAAGAACGAGCTCGTTGTTGAGCGCGAGAATTATGAATAACGGTTCTGCTATCGCAAGGGATTTGTTGTTTTCGGAGGGTCGTTCGAATTGTGGCGGTGGCATTCACCGCCCAAGCCCTGCGGTGGCGTTTGTTGGGCGGCACAATTCCGGAAAAACGACTCTGCTCGTTCGGGTTATCGCCGAACTTGTTTCTCGTGGCTTCGACATTGCTTCGATCAAGCATCACGGGCATTGCGATTTCGACATAGACATTCCTGGAAAAGATTCGTATCGCCATCGCGAGGCGGGCTCGAGGGATGTCGTCGTGGTGTCTCCGACCCGTATGGCTCGCATTACGGAGCTTGATAAAGAGTTGGAATGCGCCGATATCGTCGAAAGTATGCCCGACCATGACCTGGTTATTGTCGAGGGTTTTCGTGAGAGCGGCCTCGATGTGGTGGAGGTTCTGCGCTCTGGAAACGAGCGCGATTTGCCAGCTGCCGATGAGTTCTGCGCGAATGCGACCGTTCGGGGTGCTGCGCCAGTAGCCGTAGTAAGCGATATGGAAAGGGTCCATGCCGCAGCGAAGGCCTACGGAATCGTGGCATTTTCCTTGGACGACGTTGCCTCCATCGCCGATTTCCTCCAAGCGAGATACGTTCGCCCGAAGCTTACCGTTGCGATTCAAGCTGGAGGGGAATCCCGAAGGATGGGGCAGAGCAAAGCGACGGTGCCTTTTTTGGGAGAGCCTTTGCTTACTCGCATCGTGGATAGAGTTGCGTGTGCGGCTGACGAACTTGTCATAACGACGAACGAGGCCTCGAAACTCGGATTTCTGGGGGAACTCGACATTGCCTGCCCCGTGCGACTGGTGCCCGATTGCTATGGCGAAAGGGGGTCGCTTCGTGGGCTGTGCTCTGCGTTCGAAGCGGCTTCGAACACGCTTGTGGCGGTGGTGGCGTGCGACATGGTGTTCGCTTCGCCCCGCCTTATCGTTGCCGAAGCGGCAGTGGCGCATTCCGAGCGCGTAGATGCCGTGGTACCGTGCAATAAATTCGGCTATGAGCCGTTTCATGCGGTGTATCGTGCAAGGCCATGCCTGGATGCGGCGAGAGAGGCGCTCGAGCATGGCCGCGTTCGAGCGAAGGACTTCTTCGATTTGGTGAAACTCCGGCCTTTCCTGTCGGCTGAAGTCACCAGGGCCGTTCCCGAACGCAGTTGCTTCATAAACGTCAATACGCCCGAGGAGCTCGCTCGCATGGAAGCTTCCATTATGGCGGAAGGCGACAGGTAGTCCGAAGCGCGACTTGCGCTGCCTTCCGCGTAGGCGCTTAGGCGATCGTCTTCAGTATTTCTGGCAAGCGAGTTTTCGCGTAAGCCGAGAGGTCTTTTTCAAGCGCTTCGAAAGCCGCAAGCAGGAGCGCGCCGTTGGTTGTGAGGGTCGATCCGTGGGCTCCGTCGCGGTTGATGAGATCGAAGCCGAAGGATGCTTCGGTCTGTTTCATGATTCGCCAAGCTTTGCTGTATGCCATGCCCATATTCTTGGCAGCTTTGTTGAGCGACCCGTCGTCGCGAACGCCTCGGCACAGCATGGCGACTCCTCGCCCGAATACCGCTTCGGATTCGTCTGACCCAATGCTCAGCTTAATTCGGGGGCTTAGGCTATCGAGGGAATCCATGGCAATCCTTTCAGAGCGAGCAAAATCGAACAGTAAGCAACTATTCTCGGTGAGGCATTAATGAGATGCTGCTCAGTATACGCGCCAATCCTCGCCAGAAGATTCACGAAAATCGTTCATTGGGGTTGGCCTACCGGGCGAATATCGGAATGCCGAGGCGTTTCCTCGTTTGCCTGCGGTTTCGCATCGTTGGTAGAATAATATGCCACATTTCGAATAATTTCTTGACAGAATATTATGCGCACAAGAGAATAAGCTTCATAGGTTATGTCACAGGGCGTACCGTTTTATCCCGTGGCATTTCTGTGCAGGGAGCTCGCCTCTAAGGAAGAAAGGGCGGGCTTATATCGTCTAGAGGAGGGAATTTCATGACGAAGGCATGGAAGAAACTTTCCATCCTCGCGCTCGCCGCAGCTCTTGCTGCGATGGTCGCGATGGTTGGCTGCTCGAGCAGCGAGCAGAAAACTGAAGAGAAGGCCGACAGCACTCAGACGACGGCGACCGCCGATCCGGTCGAGCTGCAGGTCTTTGCTGCGAACTCGCTGTCCAAGGCGATGGAAGAAGTTCAGGCCGCTTATATCGAGGATGGCCACAGCAACGTTTCGTTCGCCGATACCCAGTACAAGTCTTCTGGCGAGCTGAACGAGATGCTCGGCGCCGGCTCCTATGCCGACCTGCTGATTTCGGCTTCTAAGGGCTCCATGGACACCGCGGTCAAGTCGGGCTATGTCGATGAGGGAACTCGCGTTGACATGTTCAAGAACGACCTCGTGATCGTTGCCAAGGAAGGCTCCAACATCAAAGACGTCACTTTGCAGGACATCGCCGACGGCAAGTACACCTTCTGCGTTGGCGACGAGTCTGTTCCTGCCGGCAACTATGCCGACCAGGCTCTGTCCACCGTTGGCGTGTATGTTCCTTCTGGCGATGATGCTGGCAAGACCGGCAAGGACATCTCGGGCAAGAGCGGTTCGTTCGCCGATGGCTACACCCCTGTTCTTGACACTTCTGTGGGCAATGTCTGCAAGCATGCGCAGTCTGGCGACGTTGACGTTGCGTTCGTTTACACCTCTGACGTGTATCGTTTCGGTGGCGTGGAAATCGTTGGCACGGTGCCTGCCGACACCCACAAGAACATTGTGTACCCTGGCGCCATCACCTCTGAGTGCAAAAACGTTGAAGCCACCCAGGAATTCCTGGATTGGTGCCTGAACAGCGACAAGGCTCAGGAAATTTGGCAGAAGTGGGGCTTCGAGCTGGCCTAATTGGGACAATTTCGAAGTTGGCAAGCCAATTTGGCATTTATGAGGAGGATGGGTGCTTATGTGCCCATCCTCTTTCGTAGTGAGGGTTGATATGGGAACGAAAACAGGGAAGAGGCTTATCGCGAGCCTTGCTGCGGTCGTCTTCGCGGCCGCTCTTTTTGCGGCGTTGCCATCGTCTGCGCTGGCTGACGATGCGCTGGGCGATGTCGATTCGCCCCAAGCTCCAAAGACTGCGACGAGCGATGCGAGTTCTGACCAGACCGCAGACGTTGACACGTCGGGCGTGACCGTCTCGAAAGACGGGGATGCCGCAGAAATGGAGAACAGCAGTTTCGCGATAGGCGACTTCTCGCGTGCCCAAAAGGGCACCAACCGCGAGATCGAAGGCGTTTACCACGGCTATTCGTATTTGGTGAGTCAAGGTACGGGCACGAGTGTGCAGCTCATTGCGGGCGATGACTACGTGGTGGCGTACGTGCCCGCAAAGCTGGCAAAAGATCTGGATATAGATGTGAACTCGGCGGCCGACCAGTCTTCTTTGAAGGCGCTGCTGATTTCCCTTGATGCTGGCCAGGCGGCGGGCTCGAAGGCTCTTTCGAGCTATGAAACGTGGTATTTCACAACCGAGACCTCTTTCGAGAAGGGCGCCGTGCGCTACGAGTTCGACCAAGAGGTCGCGGGTAAGACCTACGCATTCGTCATTGGCGTTGACGGAAGCGATTTGACCGATAGCGAGAATCCGAATTACTTCAAGCCGACGTTCGCCGATTTGGGTCGTTTGGCTAAGAAGGGAGAAATCGAGATCGTTGAGCAAGCTACAGGCTTGGCCGCGGTTGGGGAGTTCTTGACGAATTTGGACTGGAGCCCGTTGTGGGTTTCGCTTCGCACGACGGGCATCGCCATCGTCATCATCTTCATATTGGGGCTTTTGGCGGCGTATTTCTGCCTGAACGTGTCCCAGAAATGGAAGAATATCCTCGACGTGATTTTCACTATTCCTATGGTGCTGCCACCGACGGTATGCGGCTTTCTGCTTCTCTTCCTTTGCGGGCGCAACACGGCTTTCGGGCAGTTTTGGATCGATATCGGCTTTCCGCTGATCTTCAGCCCGATTGCTTGCGTCATTGCTGCCGTGGTGGTCGCATTCCCCCTGATGTATCGCAATGCGCTCGGTGCGTTCGAGAATCTTGACCCGAATATGCTTGATGCGGCGCGAACGCTTGGCTGGAGCAATGCGAAGATTTTCATTCGCCTGATGCTTCCTCTTTCGTGGAGCAGCATCGCGGCTGGCGCTGTTCTGTCGTTTGCTCGCGCCCTGGGCGAATTCGGTGCGACGCTGTTCATGGCTGGCAACTATCTGGGTGTTACGCGCACCATTCCCATCGCGATTTACTTCGAGTGGATGAATGGCAACGACGACGTGGCGTGGTTCTGGACGGCGGTCATCATCGCATTCAGCTTTATCGTGATTCTGTTCATCAACCTGTGGAGCAGCCGCACCACGAAATACCGTAAACGCGAGGGGAATTAAGGAGGCGCCATGAGTCTTGAAGTAGATATCGAGAAGAAGCTCAAGGGCTTCCATCTGCAGCAGCAATTTTCGGCTGGCGACGAGACGCTCGGCCTTCTGGGCGCTTCGGGTTGCGGCAAATCGCTTACGATGCGATCCATTGCCGGCATCGAGAAGCCCGATTCGGGAAAAATCGTGGTAAACGGCCAGGTGTTTTTCGATAAGGCGCCAGGCAAGAAGGCGAAGGTCGATTTAACGCCGCAGCAGCGTAAGACGGCACTGCTGTTCCAGAATTACATGCTGTTCCCGAATTTGACCATTGAGCAGAATGTGGCGGCGGGTCTGCCCAAGTCGGCCACGGCGGCCGAGCGAGCCGAAGTGGTGCGCGAACAGCTGGCTCGCTTCGGGCTTTCGGGTATGGAGAAGCGCTACCCCGTTCAGCTTTCGGGCGGGCAGCAGCAGCGCGTGGCGCTCGCCCGCATGCTGGCGGCCAAGCCGGGAATCCTGATGCTGGATGAGCCGTTCTCGGCGCTCGATTCGCATCTGAAGAGTGCGCTGGAGCAGAACCTCATTGGCCTGTTCAAGGAGTTCCAGGGCACTATTCTGTACGTGAGCCATGATATCGACGAGGCATTTCGCTTTTGCGATCGCATTGCCGTGGTGGAAGCAGGTCACATTATGGAGATTGGCCCGAAGGAAAACGTGGTTGACAATCCACAAAGTTTGGCGGCCATCAAGCTTTCGGGCTGCAAGAACACCACGCCAGCCGAGTATGTGGACGAGTCGCATGTGCGCTTGCCCGAATGGGGCATAACGCTTGCGGCTAACCGAGAGGTTCCTCGCGATGTGAAGGCGTTCGGCGTGCGTGCGTTTTTCTTAGAACGGGCGATCGAGCCAGGCGAGAACGTGTTCCGTGTGCGAGCCGACCGCGTGAGCGATTCGCGCTTCGAGCGTTCGGTCATGCTGGCGTTTCTCAATCACGAGAACTCAGTCAACGTGGTGGCTGGGTCTGACGACGATGATGAGTCCACCTCGTTTTTGCGGACGCATATTCAGTGGCGCGTTGATAAGCTGGCGGTTCCCGCGAGCGACTTGCCCGAGGAAGGCGATGAGCTTTTGGTGCGCATTCCGTTCGACCATGCGTATATGGTATCGAAATAGTGCGTTTTCGGATGCGCTTATAATCGATTCGTACCGTTAAGTTCCATTTCATGCCAAAACCCCGTTTGGACTCTGCTCCAGCGGGGTTTCTTTGTACTTGCAAGGGTATAATTCCGCAAGAAAAGAATTCAACGAGCCTGTGGGGGCGGGCGCGTTTTAGAGGGGGGCTTATGAAAGACTCTCATGGGCGCGTGATTGACTACATGCGCATCTCTCTTACCGATCGGTGCAATTATCGCTGCATTTATTGCATGCCTGCCGACGGGGTAAAATCGATGTGCCATGACGATATCTTGCGCCTTGAAGAAATCGAGCGCGTGGTTCGCGTGGCTGCGGGAATGGGGGTTAAGCGCTTTCGCCTGACGGGAGGCGAACCCTTGGTTCGAAAAGGGATCGTGGACCTTGTTCGCGCGATTGCTTCGACGCCCGGCGTTGACGATGTCTCGTTGACAACGAACGGTGTGCTGCTGCCAAAATATGCCGACGAATTGAAGGCCGCTGGGCTTTCGCGCGTGAATATCTCGCTCGACACGCTCGACGCCGAGCAATTTCGCTACATTACACGCCGCGGCGAGCTGCATGAGGCTCTTGACGGAATTGACGCCGCTCTTTCTGTGGGCTTCGACCCAGTGAAGGTGAATGCCGTAACGGTGCGTAGCCTCGGGCAGGATTTTCTGGCTTTCGCGAAGATGACCATCGATCGGCCGTTGCATATGCGCTTTATCGAATACATGCCCGTCGGTGAAAGCTCGGGCTCGCACGGCTGCGGGTGGGGGCGAGAAGATGTGATTCCCAGCGAAGAGCTGTTCGACGTGATTAATGAGCGCGCGAAAGCCGAAGGGCTGCCGGCGCTTGTTCCTGCAGGCGACGAAAAGCCGAAAGGTTGGGGCCCGGCTCGCTATTTCATGTTTCCTGGTGCTGCGGGCACGGTGGGCTTCATAAGCCCTCTGTCGCGTCACTTCTGCAGCGAATGCAATCGATTGCGCATGACTGCCGATGGCAAGATTCGCCCGTGTTTGTTCTCGGATGTGGAATATGACATGCGAGCGGCTTTGCGTGGCGGTGACGGGAATGCGGCCATTGCGGCGGTGCTGATGGAGGCGTTGGGGGCCAAGCCCGACGACCATCATGACAAGGTGGGAACCGAGCGCGGCATGTCGCAGATCGGCGGATAGGCTCGGCCGTCGCTGGCTTGGCTCGGAGCTTTCGCGGAGGGCCACGATCGGCTACCGCTCGCTTTTAGCTCGCTATGCGCCGCTCTGGCGGTGTTTAACTTTAGAATGAAAAGCAAGTTTGAACACCGACGGCCTCTGCGAAAGCTCCGAGCCAAGCCAGCGACTGTATTGTTGTTCGTTCGAATTCCTTTTGAAAGGAAGCCGTCATGGCAGAAGAGAAGCTTACTCATATTGACGAGAAGGGCGACGTCCGCATGGTGGACGTTTCGCAGAAGGCCGACACTGAGCGCATCGCGGTGGCTGAAGGGTTCATTTCAATGAAACCCGAGACGTTGGAACTGATTACGTCGGGAACGGCCGCCAAGGGCGATGTTTTGGCATGTGCGCGCGTGGCTGGCGTGATGGCCGCGAAAAAGACGAGCGAGCTTATTCCCATGTGCCACCCGCTGATGATCACCAAGGCGAAGGTGAGCTGCGAACCCGTTGGCGCGGGTGAACGCGAGGATGGGCGTGTGGGCATCCATATCACGACGACCTGCGGCGTTACTGGCAAGACGGGCATCGAGATGGAGGCGCTGACTGCTGCGGGTGTGGCGTGCCTTACGGTATACGACATGTGCAAGGCGGTCGACCGTGGCATGGAAATCATGGATGTGCGCTTGCTGAGGAAAGACGGCGGCAAAACCGGCCTGTGGGAGCGCAAGTAATCTTTGCTTTTCTGGCTGGCGCTCATTTTGACCAAGAAGAGCGCCCGATTGGTCAAAACGGGCGCTGAATACTTTGGTCTGATACTGGGCCGAATGGAAGCGGGCGCCTGTGGGCTCCCGCTTCTTGCTATTTGTTGTGGCCTTCGCCGGCCATCATGTGAGCCGCATGGTCGAGCGCGCCTACGATGCCCTCCCAGTTCTCACGGGCGGCTTTTTCGCTTCCGGGCAGATTGATGACGAGTGTGCGACCGCGCTGCGCGGCGATTGCGCGTGACAGCATGGCGTATGGCGTGATTTGCAGGCTGTGGTAACGCATGGCCTCGGCGATGCCGGGGACAATGCGGTCGCACACGTCCATGGTCGCCTCGGGTGTTACGTCGCGCAGCGAAAGTCCGCTTCCGCCGCAGGTGAGCACGATGTCGGCGCCAACTTCGTCGCAGCCGGCGACAATCGCCGCGCTGATCTCGGGGCGCTCGTCTTTCACTACCACGTGGCTGGCAACTTCCCAGCCTTCGGCGCGGATAAGCTCTTCAAGCGCCGCGCCTGCGGTGTCTTCCTTCATAGAACGCGTGTCGGAGCACGTTACGATTGCGAATTTCAAAGACATTGGATCTTTCCTTACTTGTCCGGTGCCTTTGGCGATGTGTGCATGACTCCAGAAGCTGCGCAGCCTTACGTCATGCACACATCGCCAAAGGCGCCTCGTCGAATAAACCGGAATAAGAAATGTAATGGCGATGGGGTCGGCGTGCGCGGCGGAATGCTGCGAAGCTTATGGAGACGCGCGCACCGACCAGCCAGCCACGATGGGAATCTAAATGATCATTCCCTCGGGCGCGTCAAGCAGCACGCAGGTCAGTTCGTCGCCAGCCTTCGCGTTCTGCTCCCCTTCGGGCAGAATGGCCATGCAATTCGTCTTCTGGATGGGGCCGAATAGGCCGGAGCTCTGGTTCTTCGCGGGCGTCACCAAAAGCTCGCCTGCCTCGCCATGCGACAGGGTGGCGCGCATGAAGAGGCGTCGCGGGTCTTTTTTCTTTTTGTCGCAGGTGAGCTTGGCCGTGACCGTGGGATGCTCGAAAGCGGAGTGCCCCAGCATCTTGCGCAGGGCCGGGCGAATGATGAGCTCGAAGCCCATGTATGCCGCGGCGGGGTTGCCGGGCAGGCCGAACACTGGCGTGTCGTCGACGATGCCGAACGTCTGCGCCTTACCTGGGCGCATGTTGACGGCGGTCATCAGCAGCTCACCCGCTCGTTCTACGACTGGTTTGATGAAGTCGAAGTCGCCGTTCGAGGCTCCGCCAGACGTAACGACGAAATCGTGCGTTGAGGCCGCGTTGCGAACGGCGGCTTCCAACTGGCCCTCGTCGTCGGGCACGATGGGCAACATGTCGGCGATGCAGCCAGCCGCTTTCGCGCATGCGGCCAGCGCGTAGCCGTTGGAATTGCGGATATGGCCAGGTCCTGGAATTTCGCTCGGTGCGACAAGCTCGCTGCCTATGGGGATTATGGCGACGCGGGGGCGACGGTATACGGGAGTCTCCAGCACGCCGCAGCCCGCCAGAAATCCCACACCCGCAGTGGTGATGACTTCGCCCGTCTTCACGATTACCTCGCCGGCTTTCGCCTCTTCGCCGGCCTCGCGCACGTTGTCACGCTCTTTGGGCTGAGCATAAAACGCCGCTTTGCCGCCGCATTTCCCATCGCCTTCCACAATATCGACGATTTCGTATTTCACGACGGCATCGAAGCAGCTAGGCAGCGCGGCGCCCGTCATGATGCGCACGCATTGGCCCGCTTCCGCCTCGCCTTCGAATACGCCGCCAGCGGGGATTTCGGCAATAGGCTCGAGCATGATGGGCTTCTCGGCGGCGGCTCCCGCGAGCTCGGCTTGGCGCACGGCGTAGCCGTCCATGGCCGCGTGCGCGAAGGGGCTCACGTCGATGTCGCTCGACAAATCGGCCGCGGCTACACGTCCTGCGGCGTCGAGCAGGTCGACCATTTCGGCTTCGAGCGGCGCTACGCGAGAAAGCACCAGCTCGCGGGCTTTCTCCAGAGAAATCATCGTGGTCATTGCTTCCCTTTCTTGTGTCGACTGGGCGTTTGCTCGTCCAGGTCGTATCTGCCTCGTGTTTATAGCTGCCCCTGTTTGGCATCCCATGAGATAAATGCCCAGGGCACGATTCTTTCGAAATCGAGCGTGAGGGGGCCTTGGATATAGCCCTTCTTGTCGGGCTGCCCCGCCTCGGGATTGCTCGTCAGGTGGTCTTCGAGCCATTCTCGAAGCCTTTCGTGCGCCCGCACCGTTTCCGCCGTGGAAAGGTTCGGGGCGCCGATGCTGATCATTTGCGAGAAGTCGCCGAAAGCATCGTCGAAGGAGGCAAACGAGTCTTTCCGCTTTGAATGGATGAAGCGAACCTCCGGCTCGAACCCCGCTTGCGCGAGCATCCCGAAGGCATATAGGTAATCGCGGCTGGGATTGGTTGGCACTTCGAGCTGCGCGAGGAGCTTCCGATCGACGCGGGGGGAGACCCCCGTTGCCATGGTGATGCAGCAGCGCCGCCGCGCGATGGCGGATAGCTTGCGCAGCGCCGCGCGTAGGTCGGCGACGGAAATCGATCGCGATGCGAATGCGACATCGACCATATTCTCGCAAAGGCCGAAGCGAGACCAATCATCTTCCCAGCTCATGAGCAAGCGCCAGATGCTCCCAGGCTGAATGCTCTCCAGACTCTGGGCATTTTGCACGCCGTGGTTGTCCATGTTCTCGGCCATTTTACCGAGCATGCCTTCGCTGAAGTCGGCGGCGATGGTCGCATGGCCGCGTTCGGCCATCGCAATGGCGAGGGATCCCGTGCCGCAGCCCATGTCGAAGACAGTTTCGCCAGGTTGTACGTCGGCGAGTTCGAGAAAGGCCTCGGCGTAGAGATTCTTGGAATCGCGGCTATCGTAGCGGGCGGCCTTCTTGTTCCATCGTTGGCAGTTATCGGGCGCTTTCGTCGTCTCCTGGAGATTTCTCCAGGCCGCATCGAAATCGAGCACGTGCGCCCCTCCTTTGCTGCATTATTTTCTGTCGCGAACACAATGATACGCTTTTTGTCGCGATTTCATCGTTGAGCGCGGACAGAAATTGCTTGTGTGCGGATGCTTCCGCTTGAAAGGGATTGCGGAATCCCTGGGCTGCTCTTTGTTGGTTCTGGCGCTCTGGATTCGTGCTTCCCTCGCGAATTCCTCGTGCGTATGGGGTTTTCTATTGCGGCGTGCTACAATCGGAAAGCTTATACACTAGTCTGGGCGATCGAGGCTCACGTGGCGCAGCGAAAGTTTCGCGGCGCGGCGGCGAAAGCCGGACATCAATGGGGCGCTTCGGCGCTTTACGGATGAAAAGGATGGCATCAATGCAACCACGCGAAGAATTGACCAAGCTTCTTACCACGGCATTCGAGTCTGCCCAGAAGTCTGGCGCTTTGCCGATCGAAGAGATTCCCGAAATCGCGCTGGAGCGTCCGCGCGACGAAGGCCATGGTGACTGGGCCTGTACCGCCGCGCTTCGCTTGGCCAAGGTGGCCAAGAAGAACCCGCGCGAAATCGCGCAGGTCGTTGTGGACGGCATCCCTGCGAATGAGCTCATCGAAAGCGTCGAAATCGCAGGCCCTGGCTTCATCAACTTCCGCCTGAAGAACGGCACCATGCAAAGCGTTATCTCGCAGGTGCGCGAGCAGGGCGCTGACTACGGCAAGGGCACGCAGCCCGAGGGCGCGTGCAAGGTGCTCATCGAGTACATCTCGGCCAACCCCACCGGTCCCATGCATGTGGGCCATGGTCGCTGGGCCGCGCTTGGCTCGGCTATGGCGAATTTGATGCGCCACGGCGGCTACGAGGTGACCGAAGAGTTCTACATCAACGACCACGGCGTTCAGATGGACAAGTTCGGTCTGTCCATTGCCGCGCGCTATATGCAGCAGCTCGGCCACGAAGACTTCGCCGTGCCCGAGGGCGGCTACAACGGCTTGTATGTGAACGATATTGCCAAGGCCATCATCGACCGCGACGGCAACAAATGGGAGAATGCCGACGAGCATGAGCGCATGGTTGAATTCCGTGAATTCGGCTACGCCTACATCATGAAGATGTTCCGCGACATCACCACCCGCTTCGGCAACCACTTCGAACGTTGGCAATCTGAGCGCGAGATGTATATGGCCTCCGACGAGTTCGACGGCAAGAGCCCGTTCGACTACTGCATCGACAACTTGAAGGACAAGGGCGACATTTATGAGAAGGATGGCGCCGTGTGGTTCAAGTCGTCTGAATACGGCGACGAGAAAGACCGTGTTATCCGCAAAGCCGATGGCGATTACACCTATTTCGCATCTGATGTGGCGTATCACTATTGGAAAAAAGAGCGAGGCTTCGACATTCTGATTGACATTTGGGGCGCCGACCATCATGGCTATATCGCTCGCGTGGCCGCCGTTTTGGCCGCCATGGGCTACCCTGGAGCGCTCGAGGTTGTGCTGGGCCAGCTGGTGAACCTGTTCCGCGACGGCAAGCCCGTTCGCATGTCGAAGCGCACCGGCGAGATGATCACCTTCGAAGAGCTGATCGACGAAGTGGGCATCGACGCTACGCGTTACTACATGCTGAGCCGCTCGACCGAGCAGCCAATTGATTTCGACATCGACGTGGCTAAGAAGCAGGACTCGTCCAACCCAGTGTATTACGTGCAGTACGCGCACGCGCGCATTTGCAAGCTGCTGCGCGACGAGGCGGGCCATTCGGGTGAGGACAATCTGGACATGGCAGCCGTCGCCGCCGAAGCCGTTCCGGCCGACGTGGATTTGTCGGCGCTCACCGCACCCGAAGAGCTGGCGTTGATGCGCAAGATGAGCGAATTCGGAGACCTTGTTGCGATGGCCGCTCGCGACCGTGCTCCGTTCCGCCTGACGCACTACGCACAGGAACTGGCTGGCCTGTTCCACCAGTTCTACACCAACTGCAAGATTCTGAAGGCCGACAGCGAGGACCTGAAGAAGGCTCGCCTGGCGCTGTGTGACGCCACCCGCGTGGTGTTGGCGCAAACGCTGGCGATTCTGGGCATTTCCGCCCCGCAGCGCATGTAGCAGGTTGGAAAAAACCTACGGTAAAGTATAGAGAAGGGACCCATCGGGTCCCTTCTCTATTTCATCCGAAATTCGTCTTCCCCCGAATCAAGGGGGCAGTCCCCTTGATTCGGGGGAGCGCTCTCCCAGACTGCAACCCCTATGCCATGGGGTTTTCTGCGGGGAGGTTCCCCATGGTCTGCAGGTGCGTCATGCTGCCGTAGCGGGCGACGAAGGCGTCGTATTCCGCCTGGTCGTAAAAGCTTGCCTGGCCTGCGGTGAACGCCTTGGCCGCTTCAATCATGAACGTGCCGGCTTCGTCGAGGTCGGGCAGGCGCGTAGCGCCGGTTGCGCAGCCAGGAACGGCCGTCTGCGTGGTGATGGCTATGCCCACCACGGGCGCGTCGGTGCAGGTGCAGGGTTGCATGATGGAATTCAGGTGATACAGGCCGTTGCCATACGGCGTGATGTCCATCGTGGAGATGGCGAACACCTGCGGGCTGCGTCCCGTGGCGATTTCCATAAGCCCCAGCAGGTCTTCGCTTGCGCGCATCACTACGCCCTGCTTCACCGTGGGCGAGATGGCGAAGCCGCGGTTGTTGGCGATGCGGTTGCCCTTGGTGGTGTCGACCACCAGGATGGCGTCGAGCTCGGGCGTCACCTCTTCGGCATTGATGGCTGCGGTAGATGTGGGCGACCCCATGAACGGCACGGGCTTGTGCGGGCTGGTGGGCGCATGCGGGCACACGTGCGTGCTCACGAATACATCGCCAGGCAGCACATCGCCGCGCTTATGCATGTCGAGCAGCTTGGCCGCGCAAGCCAGCGCCGTGAGCGCGCCGTCGCCGTCGGACACGAATCCGATGCGTTCGGGACGCGCCCCCAGGCCTCCCAGACGGCCCAGCAGGCCGATGGTGGGCGCATCGCCGCCGACGGTTTTGCCGCGCGAGCCAGGGATGCGCACGCGGACCATGTCGGTGGTGCCCTTCGGGCCTTCTAAGGGGTACGTCTCTACGATGCATTCGGGATTTATCGCTTTGAGATGGTCGGCGACGGCCTGGCCCGATGCCTGGGGGGAGTCGAGCAGTTCGTAGAGATCGATGAGGTGTTTGAACAGCATGGCGGTTCCTTTCGCTTGTACGATAACGCCATTGTAGGCGTGATGCGTGACGTGAGGGCGCGGTTCGGCTCATTTGCTAACAAACCTGTTACTTGCGCGCGGATGGAGCTTGTCGCATAGTGAATTATTGCGGGGATGGGCGATCCTCGCAGGAAATCGAGGATCGGCGTTGCCGCGCGCACGCATGTGAGAGGAAGGCTCTATGGCTAAGATGAAATTGGCTTTGGTGCAGTTCAAAAGCGTTTTGGGTGATGTGGAGGCCAGTTTGGCCCGCGCGCTGCCCATGGTTGACGAGGCCGCGGCCGCTGGTGCGAACATGGTGGTGTTCCCCGAGCTGTTCACTACGGGCTACCATCTCGATACGGTGGGACCGCGTATGACCGAGCTGGCAGAGCCCATCGACGGCCCCACGGTGCGTGCTCTGCAAGAGGCCGCCCGCAAAAATCATGTGTACATCGTGGCGCCCATCGCCCTTCTGCACGGCCTTTCGGGCGTTCCATTCAACAGTGCGGTGTTCATCAACGCCGACGGCACGGTGCAGGGCAGCTTTGACAAGGTGCATCTCTGGGCGCTCGAGCGCTTCTACTTCCGCGCGGGTCGCGAATTCCCCATATTCGAGACGGAATTCGGCACAGTGGGCATCATGATTTGCTACGACATGGGCTTCCCCGAGGCTGCGCGCACGCTTGCGTTGAAAGGTGCCGAGCTCATTGTGTGTCCCAGCGCGTGGTGCGTGCAAGACGCCGACGTATGGGAAATCAACGCGCCGGCGCGCGCGCTGGAGAACACAGTGTTTTTGGGTGCGGTGAACCGCATTGGGCACGAAGGCAGCGATCTGTATATGCATGGCGCCTCCATGATATGCGGGCCGCGCGGTGGCAAGATTGCGCAGCTTGGCGAAGAAGAGGGCATTCTGTATGCCGATATCGATTTCGATGAGGTGCGCAAGAATCGCGTGACGAGCCCCTATCTGCGTGACCGTCGCGCCGACGCCTATGGAGAAGTGGTGCGCGGCTAGCGGCATTAGGCGAGCCTGGCGATTGCATCCCATATTCCGATTTGTGACTATGCGAAATGGCGCGCTGTCTGAACAGTTTGCATTTTATGCAGCATAATCCCAGGTCGTATATTTATGATACGGAAGATATGCGGTGTCTGCGAGAAAAGCCGTAGCCGCAAATCGGGATTCGGGACAGAAAACCAGTAACTTCGTTCTTCGATTTGGCCTCAGGAGCGTTGCAGTCGCTCTATGAGTTAGCTTCGGGTTCTTTTTGGCTTGCTTTATGGTGGTGGTGCGGTACCATTCGCATGGATATGCATGAGATGGGGGACGGCGTCATTTAAGCCGATACTCCCGTTGTTGAATAGAGAGGCGCATATGGGACTTCGAAATCTGCCGACTGACGAGGCTCGCTCGGTTGCGGGGCTTATCGAGAACCGCCCGGGCCAGGTGTCGAGCATGGGGCTTACGACGGGCGGCTCCCTCGATTTCATGCTCATGGCGTTTTCGGCGGGTGAAAGCGTGAGCGAGGAGGAATACTTCGGCGACACGCTCTACCATGTGGTGGAGGGCGCTGCCGACATCGTTCTGCCCGAGCGGAGCGTGGCGGTTGCCGCAGGTGAGGTGTTCATGGTTCCTGCGCACATTCCGCATGCTGTGGAAGGTCACGATGGCGGTTCGTTCAAGCTTTTACAGCTCACGATTCCCGAGGAAAGGAAATAGGCATGGAGCTTATCAAGAATGTGGAGCATGGCGAAGAATTCGTGCTGCGCGACCTGGTGCAATTGGAGCCTGGCCGCGTGAACAGCATCACGCTTTCGCAGACGCCCGGTTGCAAGATCACCGTATTCGCCATCGATGAGGGCGAGGGCATGTCGAGCCATGCGGCCGCGGGCGATGCTATGGTAACGTGCTTGGAGGGCAAGGGGCAAATCGTGATAGATGACGTTGCGCACGAAGTTTTGCCTGGCCAGTCTATCGTGATTCCTGCGAATGCACCGCATTCGGTGAAGGCCCTCGAGCCGTACAAGATGCTGCTTGTGGTGGTGAAGCCGCAGGAGTAGCTGGCAATTCGCTCGACCTGATCGGCGGCGGGGCGACCCACATCAACGGCACAACGTTCCAGGCGTGCCTTATGATGCGGGTCGCCCCGCGGCTTTTTTGTGAGGTTTTGATAGCATGCGGCGGAGCGATGCCTTGGCGTTTCACGCGCGCGGTGCCCCGCCGCATTTTGCGGGCGCTTTCGAATGAGGCTTACTTGGCGCAGGGGACCTTTCCCGCTCGTCCAGAATGAGGAGCCAGTAGGGCGGCGGCCACTCGCCATCGCCGCCAAGGCGCAAGCTCCGTTTTCGAAAAGAAAGCGGACCGAAGGCTCATCGGTCCGCTTTGATGACTTCCGCAAGGCAAATGGCGACCGCCTGGGAAGATGGGTTATCGCTGTTGAGGTTTAGGCTTCGATGAGCTTTGCCAGCTGGTCGGCCATGGCGTCGATGTCGGCGTCCGTGGCAATGAGTGGCGGCAGGAAGCGCAGCGTGTGGGCGCCGGTGTAATTCAACACGAGGCCCTGGGGCGCGTCGAGCGCGGCCAGCACGAGCGAGGGCGCATCCACGCTATCGTCGAATTCGACGGCGCGCATCAGGCCCAGGCCGCGGACCTCTTTGACGTGCAGCAGCGCCGATAGGCGTTCGGCCAAGTGCTCGCCAGCGGCTTCGATGCGTTCAACTTCGCCGGGTTGGCCAAGCTGGTCGAGCACGCAGTTTGCCGCGGCGATGGCCAGACAGCTGCCGCCGAACGTGGTACCGTGATCGCCTGGTTCAAACGCGTCGGCCACTTCGGCGCGCGCGGCGCAGGCGCCCATGGGCACGCCGCCTGCGATACCTTTCGCCATAGTCACGATATCGGGCGTGACTCCATAGTGCTGGAATGCGAACGGCACACCGCAGCGATACATGCCGCACTGAACTTCGTCGCAAATCATGAGCGCTTTGTTTTCGCTGGTCAAATGGCGCACCGCTTCCATATACTCCTGCGAGCAAGGATACACGCCGCTTTCGCCCTGCACCACTTCCAAAATCACGGCGCACACATCGTGGGCGGCGAATACCTGCTCCAACGCGGCCACGTCATTCTGCGGCACGTCCACAAAGCCGCCAGGCAGCGGCTTGAAGGCCTCTTGCTTGAGCGGCTGGGCCGTGGCGGCAAGCGTGGCCAGCGTGCGGCCGTGGAAGCTGTTCGTAATGGTGACGATGGTCGAGCCGCCGTTGCCAAAGCGCTTCGCGTACAGGCGTGCCAGCTTGATGGCGCATTCGTTGGACTCGGCGCCAGAATTCGAGAAAAACGTCTTCCACGTAATAGGGGCGCCGGCTTCGTTGACGCCGCCCAGGATTCCTGAAAGCTTTTCGGCCACCTCTCCGCGATGCTCGATGTAGTAGTAGTTGCTTACGTGCATCAGTTTCGCGGATTGCTGCTGCAGCGTTTCGACCAGCGCGGGCGCGCAGTGCCCCAGGCTGATGACGCCGATGCCGCCGATGAAATCAAGATACTGCTTGCCTTTGTCGTCGGTAAGCGTCATTCCCGACCCGCTTACGAATTCGACGGGTTTGCGGGCAAAGGTATTCATCACGTACTTCGACTCGAGCTTCTGCTGTTCTTCGAGGCTCATGAGAGCTCCTCTCTGCATGCGTTTTGCGCGCAAATGGTTCGTTATTTCTGATCGTCTTTGACGTTGGCGTCGAGCCTGCTTGCCAGGGCATCGAGCGGTTGCGCCTGGTAGGTCTTGTCGGGGGTCGGGGGTTTCATCATGGTGCCGACGCCGTGGTCGGTGAGGAGTTCCAACAGCAATGCATGCGGCATAGTGCCATTGATGATGTGCGCCGCCGGGATGCCTGCGTCGAGCGCCGACAGGCAAGCCTCGATTTTGGGAATCATGCCGCTGGAAAGCGAGCCCGTGGAAATCATCTCGCGAGCTTCGTCGGTGGTCAGCGAGCTGATGAGCGTGTCTTTGTCGCTGAAATCTTTGTACAGGCCGTCTACGTCGGACAAGAAGATAATCTTGTGCGCGTGGAGCGCGGCGGCCAAGTGTCCTGCGGCGATGTCGGCGTTCACGTTGAACGGCTTGCCGTCGTCGCCCGCAGCGACGGTGGCGACAATGGGGATATAGTCGTTATCGACGATGTGCTCCAGGTATGCGGGGTCGATGCTGGTTATCTTGCCCACGCGCCCCAGCTCGGGGTCGAGTTGCGTGGCGCGAATGGTGCAGCCATCGCCGCCGCTCACGCCCACGGCGAGGTGCCCATGCTCGTTGAGAGCATCGACCAGGCGGCGGTTCACGTTGCCCACGAGGACCATGCGCACCAGCTCCATGGCATCGTCGGGGGTCACGCGCAGACCGTCTTTGAATTGCACGGGCATGCCGCTTTTCTCGAAGGCTGCCGAGATATCTTTGCCGCCGCCGTGCACGATGATGGGCTTCAGGCCAATAATCTTCAGCAGCACGATATCGGCCATTACCTGGCGCATGAGCTCGGGATTCTCCATGGCCGAGCCGCCGTATTTGATAAGGACGGTCTTGCCCGTGGCGTTTTTGATCCATGGCAAGGCCTCGATAAGAAGGTTGACTTTCGCCGCGTAGCTCGAGCTGCGCAGGCCGGTTTTCGTAAATTTCATGGGCGCTCCTTAAAAACCTGCTGAACGCTGAATTCTATAACAGGTTTTAGGTTGAAACGGAAAGGGTCGAAAAAGTGTGGGGCAGGGCGTGCGGTGCCTGCCCAGTTCGATTCACTTCGCGGTGACGCATTCGAATGCGTCAATGGGCTGGCGACGCCGAGGGAAACGCCGATTAAGACCGTCTTGCACCGTGTGTTCGCGGCGAATGCGCGGGAGGCGATAAGCCGAGCGTGCCCACTGGTGTGGGGAAATGGGGCTCGAGCCTTCCGCGTGCCGCCGAGTGCGGGCGGAACTAGCTGGCGTTTCCCTGGCTTCGTCGCTCGTTTCTCCTCAAAGGGCGCATATGTTTTGCTGAGCTTACGATGCGCATGCCACGCCGCCTAGACCCGCATTCTCGGGCAGGCCGAAGACGATGTTCGCGCACTGCACGGCCTGGCCAGCGGCGCCCTTGCCCAGATTGTCAATCGCCGCCATGGCCACGATCATTCGCTCGGCGGTGTTCAACGATGCATTTACGTGCGCCCGCGCGGTACCAGCGATGGAACTCGTTTTCGGCCAAATGCCCTGCGGAAGGGCCGTGACCATGTTCGACTGTTCGTAGGCGCCTTCATAGGCGGCGTGCAGGGCTGCATCGTCGATTTCGACGCCATCGGCAAGCTGCATATACACGGTAGCCAAAATGCCGCGCTTGAGCGGCGCGAGGTGCGGCGTGAAGATGACATGCGCGGGCGCGGGGCGAAGGGTCGCGTCGCCCGCAACGGGCATGCCGGCCGCGGAAAGCGAGCGCCCATAGGAAAGCGCGATTTCGGGCTGATGGCGGTGAAGCGGCAGGCCGTATGCCTCTAACGATTCGTCGGCCGAGCAATAATGCGTGCGCGCGTTCGCCTTGCGGCCTGCGCCGGTCACGCCTGAGATGGCGTCGATGACGATGGGGGTGTTCGGATTCACGAAGCCCGCTGAAAGCGCCGGGGTCGCGGCCAGAATGGATGCCGTCACATAGCAGCCCGCGCAGCCGACGATCACGGCCTCGCCCGCGGCGCGGCGGGCGGCGAGGGCCTCGAGGGCGGCACGATTTGTTTCGGGCTGGCCGAAGGCGGAGCGTGTCAGCAGTTCGGGCGCGGCGTGAGCCACGTGGTAGGCGGCCTCGTAGTCGGCGGCGTTGGCGAAGCGGAAGTCGGCGGAAAGGTCGATGCAGGTTACGCCGGCGGCTATCAGGCGCGGCGCATGCAGCATGCCAGCCGTGTGCGGCACGCCCATGAACACCACGTCGCAGGAAAGCAGTTCGTCAGCGGCGTGGGGCTGCAGCACGAGCTCGTCATAGACGCCGCGAAACGCCGGGTAGATGTCGACGATATGCTGGCCGGCCTCGGAATCGGACGTGACGACGGCAACTTCGAATTCGGGGTGGTTCGCGCACAGTCGCAGCACTTCGGCTCCGGCATAGCCCGTGGCCCCCATGATGCCCGCCCTAATCATGCGCGCTCCCTTCGATAAATGCATAAAAAATCAGATTTGTGCATATTAATACGGTTTCAATCGCGTTTCATGTATATGTATGAAATTGTCTCGAACATACATATATGGAACCGGGGAAGGCTGGTTTAGGAACGGGCGCCCCATGTTGGACGGAGACTCCTAGGCCATTCGTCTTGCGCCGCCCAGTTGTCGCGATTTCGTGAAGGCTTCGATTTCGCCTGGGAAAACGATGAATTTGTCGTTGACGTGCGTCGCCGCGGTTCGTATACTGCAAAAGTTCGCTTTCAAAAGCCCCGCTAAACGCTGCTTAAACGGGACACAGCGCGAAGGAATGTCCAGATTCTGGAGCGTTGGTTTGGCGTAGGAAACCGAACAGTTTCGCAGAGCAGCACTTTTGAACCAGAACAAACGTATTTGGAGGAAATCGTGAAGACGTATTACGCAAAGCCTCAAGAGGTTGAGCGCGAGTGGGTCGTTATCGACGCCGCCGACCAGGTGCTGGGCAAGGTTGCCGCTAAGGCTGCCCACATTCTCCGTGGCAAGAACAAGCCGCAGTTCACCCCCCATGTTGACACGGGCGACTTCGTCATCGTGATCAATGCCGAGAAGGTGCGCGTCACGGGCAACAAGGCTCTCGACAAGAAGTACTATCGTCACTCTGGCTATCCCGGAGGACAGAAGTGCGAGACCTTCACCGAGGCTATCGAGAAGCATCCTGAGCGCGTCATCGAGCACGCGGTGAAGGGCATGCTGCCGAAGAACACTCTCGGCCGCAAGCAGCTTACCAAGCTCAAGGTCTATGCTGGCCCCGAGCACCCGCATGCTGCCCAGAAGCCCCGTGAGATTAAGGTGGAGGAGTAAACAATGGCTAACGAAGCAGTTTATTACGGCACTGGCCGTCGCAAGAACGCCGTTGCTCGCGTCCGCTTGGTCCCCGGCACCGGCAAAGTTACCGTTAATGGTCGCGAGGCCATGAACTACTTTGGCCGCGAGGCTCTGGTGAACTATGCCACGACGCCGTTCAAGGTCACCGATACCCAGGGCCACTTCGACGTCATCGCCTTGTGCAATGGCGGCGGCATTTCTGGCCAGGCTGGCGCTCTGCGTCACGGCATCAGCCGTGCGCTGCTGCAGGCTGGCGAGTATCGTCCCGAGCTGAAGAAGGCTGGCTTCCTCACTCGTGACCCTCGTGTTGTCGAGCGCAAGAAGTACGGCCTGAAGAAGGCCCGCAAGCGCCCGCAGTTCAGCAAGCGCTAATCTGCTCGCATACTTCACGCGAAATGGAAGGGCTCGTCGCTTATGCGGCGGGCCTTTCTTCGTATCTTCGATTTTTTTTTCGCTTTCTGCTCTATGGCAGAAAAATGCTTGGAAGGGCCTTTTTGCGGCGCGCAATGCCTCCGACTTTAAAAAGGGCGATTGCTTGTCCTTGCTATGGTCAATTGACCTGGTGATTTGTCCTTGCCATAGCTTGGGCGGATAATTCGGGGCGAAAAGAGGGCCCTTTCGAGGCCGTTTCTGCCAAGTTGGCATCGAATCATCGCAAAAGGGCCCTATGGACGCGCTTTCTGCCAAATCACCCGCTGCGCGGGTTGGTGCAGGGGACGGCATGGAAAGGAAGACATGCGTATTGAATCGGAAGCGTCGTATGACGTGGTGATTGTCGGCGGCGGCATTGCTGGGTGCGTTGCGGCGATTGAAGCGTCCCGTGCTGGTGCGTCGGTGTGCCTGGCGAGCGAGGGCGGCGCGTTTTCCGGTTCGAGCTTTTATCCAGGGACGTGGGGCTTGGGACTCATCGGACCAACCGATGCTTCGGATGCTGATGACTTAGCGGAAACCATCGTGCGTGTGGGGCGCGGCGTTGCCGACGCGTCGCTCGTGGATTCGTTCGTTCGGGGCATCCCCGCCGCGATTTCGGAGCTTGAGGCGATGAACGTTGTCTTGAAGCGCCCCGAAAATCCAACCGAGCGGCAGTATGTTCCGTGCTTCGACCATAAATTGCGCTTGTGGCGGGGACTCGAACGCGATGCCATGAGGCGCGGCTTCGATCGGGCGCTGCATCGCGGAAGCGTCGCACGGCTCGATGGGTGTGAGTTGCTCGACATTCGCGCGGACGAGGGGCGCGTTGCCGGCGTGCTGCTGTTTGATATGAGCGGGCGGCGGTTTCGTGCGTTTTCCTGTGGTTCTCTCGTGCTTACAACTGGCGGTATGGCGGGGCTGTATGCGCGCAATCTCTCAATGCCTGGCAATTTTGCCACGGTGCAGGCGCTTGCTGCGCGTTGCGGCGCGCGTCTTACGAACATGGAGTTTATGCAAATCATGCCAGGCTTTGCGTCGCCGCGTCGCAACATCGTGTTCAACGAGAAGGCGTTTCGATTCGCTCGTGTTTGCGATGAACTGGGTTCTTCCATCACGCATGAGATGCTTGAGTCACGTAGCGAATACGGACCATTTTCGTGCGAACGCCTGGGTGCTTCGGTCGATTTCGCCATGGAGGCTTGCGGCGATGCGGGTATGAGCATCGTCTGCGATGCAGGAGTCGACTCGCCAGAATTTGTGCGCGTATATTCGGAATGGCTTGCCCGCGAATGCGGCGTTTCGGCGAACGCCCCAGCGCGAATCGCGCCGTACGCGCACGCCTCAAACGGCGGCATAGCTATCGATGAGCGTGGCGGCTGTGGGGTCGACGGCCTGTTCGCGGCTGGCGAATGCACGGGCGGTATGCACGGAGCCGATCGCATTGGCGGTCTGGCCAGCGCAAACGCGCTTGTGTTCGGCATGCGCGCGGGGTCTTCGGCGGCGAAGTTCGCATGTGCCAGAGCGCCGCGTGAATTGCGTTTGGTTCGCGCTGTTCCATGCTTCGAAATCGAAGGGTTGGCGGTCGCGGATTGCGATGGCATTATGCGTGAGCTGCGCAAAACAATGTCGGCGCATTGCATGATTTCTCGGAACGCCGCAGGTCTCAACGATGCCGCGCGCATGATTTCCGCGTTCCAAGGGCGCCTTGCGCGCGAAGCCGAGCCAATGGGCGACCCGTCCGCTGTGGCGTCAACCTTGCGATGCCGTTTGCAACTTGAAACTGCCGCCGCAATGGTTTCTGCCATGCTCGCTCGCAAGGAAAGTTGCGGCTCTCATTACCGCAGCGATGCGTTGCGGCTGCCATGAACGCTAGATGTGCTGGTCTATGCGTCAATGGCTCGTTGCGCTTGCGCAAGGTGAAGCAGGAGAGAAGGTTGGGAAAGCAGTGCGAAATGCACGGTAATGCGAAAGGAAATCGCTTGAAAGCAGGGTGAGATTCGCGAGGAATCGCGAGAAAACGCTGCATAATCGGGCAAGATCGCGGCAATTTTTTCGCGCTATCGTGGCGGTATGACTATTTGCCTTGCATATATCAGCGCGCTTCGGTATTGGCGTGCCGTTCGGTGTGGGCTTGCGCCCGAGCCGAAGCCGAGCCGCGTTTCGTTGCCCGCAAAAACGAATCGAAGCGAAGTTGGGGCGCTAAGGGACACACCCTGGAACCAGGGCATTTTCGGCGATGCGCTGCATATTGCGGTTTCGTCTCAAGGAGGGAAGCGAAATCGGCCCGGCATCGTGTGCCATTGCCTGTCGGGGCTTAAGCTCCACGGCGAAGTAATGCGTATCGAGAGCGGCGTATTCGTTCTGTCGCCTAGGGCGACGTATTTGCAGCTTGCGAGCGCGGTTCCTCTCGAATCTCTCGCGATGCTCGCTTTTGAATTGTGCGGTCTTTACTCTATGCTGCCTCGCGATTCGTCGTTCACTTCGGCGAAACCCCTCACCACCGTCGATGCGATTGCATCATTCGCGCATTTGAACAGCGGATATGCTGGATGTGCGCGTGCGCGAAAGGCGCTCGGTTTCGTGGCCGATCGATCTGCGTCTCCAGCTGAGTCTCGGCTCGTGGCGCTGTTATGCGCGAAGCAGACGCTGGGCGGCTACGGCTTGCCTATGCCCGAAATGAATCGGCGTGTCGATGTGGTCGGTGAAGGCCGCAAGTGCACGCCGCATAAATTTTTCGTTCTTGATCTATATTGGCGCGATGCGAAGCTCGACGTCGAATACGACAGCGACGCATTTCATGCGTCCTTGGCGGGCATAGCTTCAGATGCGGAACGTCGGAATGCCTTGTGTGCTATGGGATATTCGGTAATAACGGTGACCAATGCGCAGATTTCGTCGCTGGATTCTTTTGATGATGTGGCATTGGGGATTGCTCACGCGCTCGGGGTGCGTGTTCGCCATACGTGTGCATCATGGAGCCGTCGGCGCTTTCTTTTGCGCGGGGGATTATTGGCTGCGCAGAGGCTCCTCTAATGCGGCGGTGTGTTTGTTCTGTCGTTACGTGCGGTTGTTTTGGGACTATCTGGCGAAAAACGCGTCGAAAGGGCCTTGTTGCACGCATGCAAAGCTGGGAATATGATGCGTGCCGATCCTGCGCGTTCGGTGCAATGCTTGCGACCAGGGAATTGTTGCATAAAAGATCCGCTTGGCGGTGCTTGAGCAATACTGAGGGTCCTATCGTCGCGATTCTTGCCAGAAAGCAGCTTGAAGTGCGCAAAGGGGCCCTTCGGACGCGATTCCTGCCATGCATTTGGATTCTTTGAGGAAGAGCCAGGGGCTGGCCCATTGTTCGGTCCAGTGGTTCAGTTCTCTAACGAATGCTTGTCGTGACAAGGGGCCAGACTGCATTTGCTGGCAATGAAACTGGGCCGTCTGCCTGGCGGGAAGGTTGGGTGTGTGGTGTGCGGCGGCGAGAGGGCCAGTGGGCAGCGACAAGAAGACAGGGGTAACGACTTGTTCCGCGTTGGATTCTGCGGCGAAAACGCGTCATGTTAGGGCTTATGATGCAAGGCGCAAAGAAGGTTGACGAAAGGACTGTCTTATGGAAAACGAACTGTTCAATTATGTGGCACAGCGTGTCGACGTGCTTGCTACGAGCGATACCAGCACACAGGTGACTAAGGATGCCGCTTCGGCTTGGAAGGCGGCCGTGGCCGCTGATTCGAGCGACGATGCGTTCGATGCTGCCACCAAGGCATTGCTCGATGTGCTTGAGGGACGCCCCACCACGATCGATGGCGTAATCGCCTTCGCGCAGGGTCCGGCGAAGCAGATGATGGGCGAGGCGGCTGCGGAAGCTATGCTTGCCGAGCAATTGAAGCGCAAGGAAGAGGGTGCGAAGTACTGCAACTGTCCGTCGTGCGCGGCGGCAAGCGAGCTACTTGCGAAATTCGGGCGCATCGAATTATAAGGCCGCAGCGCATACGGCGTCGTGGTTTTTATCGCATCGGGTGAGCGCGCCGATATTCTGTCACTTGATAATTGCGTTTCGAAAATCCCCATATCGGGTGTACGCCGCTGAAAGCCATCGCCGAACAGGGGAAATTTGTGGGCGCAATTGCCGAGGAGCCCGCAAATGTCGTGGCGCCCGCAAATGCCCTTTGCATATCGGTAAAACCGCTGAAGGCTTTCCGTCGATGCGCTTGACTGCGATTTTCGCCGCGACGAAGTCGTGATGATGCGATCTCTGTAAGGCTGTCACTGGCGTACGGCGTTTGCTGGTGGCGCCGTGTTTGTTGCGCCCCTCTGTGGGGCGCTTTTTCGGAAGGACTTGAGCGTGTCTTGGATAGCGGCCGCGTTTGCGTCGGCGTTCTTCGCTGGCATCACGTCCATTTTGGCGAAATGCGGCATCGAAACCACCGATTCCGACGTCGCCACGGCGATTCGCACGTGCGTAGTGCTCGTGTTCGCGTGGATTATGGCCGCCGTTGCGGGGCCTCTTTCGGCTATGGCAAGCATTCCAGCGAAGTCATGGCTGTTTTTGGGGCTGTCGGGCCTGGCCACGGGTGGGTCGTGGATCTGCTATTTTAGGGCGCTGTCGCTCGGCGACGTGAACAAGGTCGTGCCCGTTGACAAGATGAGCACGGTACTCGCCGTGCTTTTGGCCATCGTGCTGTTCGGCGAGACCAGTAACTTGGTCGTGAAATTGGCGGGCACAGCAATCATCACCGCGGGCACGTTCTTGATGATCGAGAAAAAGCAAAGTGACGGCGCCGTGCAAAGCAAGGCATGGCTGGTCTACGCCATCGGGGCGGCTGTGTTCGCGGCGCTTACTTCAGTGCTTGCTAAGGTGGGCATCGAGGGCGTGGAATCGAATTTGGCCACTGCCGTTCGCACCTGTGTGGTGCTGCTTATGGCGTGGGTCATTGTGGCTAGCAAGGGCAAGTTGCCTCAAATGCGCATGGTTGCGCCTCGCGAATTGGGCTTTCTGGTGGCGTCGGGCCTGGCCACGGGTGCGTCATGGCTGTTTTACTATTACGCCATCGCTGCAGGTCAGGTGAGCGTTGTCGTGCAAATTGACAAGCTGTCCATCTTGGTATCAATTGCGTTTGCGTGGTTGGTGTTTAAGGAGAGGCTTTCGAAACGCAATGCGATAGGCGTGGCGCTCATCGTACTGGGCACCGCCGCTATGGCGTACTGGACATAGCCGATTACGTTTACGGCGGCATGGCGGACAAGGGCGTGCACGCCCTTGATGCCGCCAAGGGGCCAAAGAAAGCCGAAATTCGTCAAGCCTGCTTTGCTTTGGTTGGCTCCGCCGCCAATTCGGGCTCTGCCCGTGACTTTATTTCTCGTAGGCGCAATCGGCCGGGGTCCAATCTTTCAGGATGGGGATCATTTTTCGGGCGATTGCCCTTGCGCCTTCGAGGTCTTGCTCTCGGAAGTTGCCGCATTCCTTTTCGGTGGCGCCAGGAACTTCGCCCTCGTAGTTTGCGACGAAAGCAAGCATATCGTTGACGAGCTTGATGGCCGTTTCGGGGTCCATGTTGCGCACGAGGAAATAAAAACCAGTGCGGCACCCCATGGGGCCAACGTAAATAACCTGGTCCGAGAGCTCGCCCGAACGAACATACGTCGCAAAGAGATGCTCGAAGCTATGAACGGCGGGGTAGGGCAGATACGTTCCGCAGTTGGGTTTCACCATGCGGATGTCGTAGGTGGTGATGTCGCCGTCGATGCGCGAGGTATACATTCCTTCGACAAGCTTGGTGTGGTCAACGGCAAAGCTGGCAATTTGCTTGAGTTCCATAGGTCCCCCTCAATCAGTTGGCGGTGTGCAGCCGCAATGAAAACACGTCTATTGTAGATTGCGAGGCTCGTGCATCGAGCGCATTTGACGGGTTTTCGTGAAAGCAGTGCAATGCGCGCTTGGCGCATGTGCGGCAACTGAAGGCGGCGCCAATGCGTGTGCCGCGTCGCATGAGTTCGGCGGGCGAGAGGGACGCGGTGTTGGCTCACGATGGGGCGGGGCATAATGCCGCAGCAGCGTATTTCGGTGCTGTTCGGGGGTTCGTTCGGCGGCCTCTGTGTCGGCGCTATGCTGTCTTCCATTCATCTCAAAAGATAGGGTGGGCTTGGGGTAAATTAATCGCCTGTTGGAATAGTGAGGCTGAAGGGCTCTTCAATTATGAATACGAACATGCGTGGCGTAGCGCTCGCCCTGGTGGGCGGCGTCGGATGGGGCTTTTCGGGAGCATGCGCGCAGTATTTGTTTGGAAAATACGGCCTTGATGCGACATGGCTCACCACGGTTCGAATGCTGAGCGCTGGCGCCTTGCTGCTGTGTGTGGCGTTCGCGATGAAGCGCAAGGAATTGCTTCGTATGCTGAAATCCCCTGCTTCGCTCGTTCGGCTCGCGATATTTGCGGTTTTCGGTCTGATGCTTTGCCAATTCACCTATCTTATGGCGATCAACTATTCGAATGCGGGTACGGCTACGGTGTTGGAGTATATCGGGCCGGTGCTTATCGTGGCGGCTACCTGTCTATCGGGCCGTCGGCTTCCCCATGCGAGAGAGATTGCCGCTATGGCGTGCGTGGTGCTGGGAACCTTCCTGCTTGCGACGCACGGCAATCCGGGCGAGCTTGCGCTTTCGCCGCAGGCTTTGTTTTGGGGGCTTGCCGCGGCGGTGACGGTTGCGATTTATACCATAGCTCCGGGCGACCTTATGAAGACGTACGGCAGCTTGCCCGTGGTGGCGTGCGGAATGCTCATCGGGGCTGTGGCCCTTGGTGTGGCGACTCAATCGTGGGAGGCTGCGCCGGCGTTGGGCGAAGGTGGGCTCGATGCGGCGGGCATCGTCGTTTTGGTTGCGGGATTGGTGCTGGTGGGAACGGTAATCGGATTTTCGGCGTATTTGCAGGCCGTGGCAGATATCGGTGCGGCCAAGGCGAGCCTTATTGCGAGTATCGAGACAGTATCGGCGACGGTATTTGCGGTGCTGTGGCTTGGAACGCAGTTCGAGGCGATCGACTTCGCGGGTTTCGTCTTCATCATGGCGACGGTGTTTTTGCTCGCCAACTTCAAAGAGGGGTCCGTTGCGCAAAAATAACCCCGTCCTCTTGAACGAAACATTGCTTGCTGTGTGCGTTGCGACGGCGCGGATGGGTTGTGGCGTGGGTCTGCGGGGCGAGTGGTAGAATGAAGAAGTTCGAGAGGGCGCGCCGGCGTCCTTTTTCGTCTTGCGACGTTTGCGCCGCAAGAGAACTTTTGCAAGGATTGGAGAAACAGTGGCCCGACTTTTCGGAACCGATGGTGTGCGCGGCGTGGCAAACGTCGATCTTACGTGCGAGATGTCTTACCGTCTCGGCCAGGCTGCCGCAGTGTTTATGGGGAAGACTATCGTTGTTGGCAAAGACACGCGCAAAAGCGGAGACATGCTTGAGGCTGCCGTGGTTGCCGGCATCACCAGCGCGGGCGGCGATGCGCTGCTTGCCGAGGTCATTCCCACGCCGGCCGTGGCGTTGCTCGTGCGCGAGCTGCACGCCGATGGCGGCATTGTGATTTCGGCCTCGCACAACCCGCCAGAGTACAACGGCATCAAATTCTTCGACGCGAACGGCTTTAAGCTGCCCGATGCGGTGGAAGACGAAATTGAGAAATTCATCGCCGATGGGGGCGTGGAAGGCCAGGTTGCTCGCGCAAAGGCCGCGGGCGAAGACGCGGAGATGCCGACAGGTGATGAAGTCGGCGTGGCAATCGAAGTCGAAGACGCCTGCGAGATATACATCAACCATGCGGTCGAAACGGTGCGCGGTCAGGGCATTGCTTTCGATGGCCTGCATGTGGCGCTTGATACGGGGCACGGTGCGTCTTCTCTGACGAGCGCCGAAGCGCTGCGTCGTCTGGGGGCCGAAGTCACGGTGATCAACGATGACTACGATGGCACCGATATCAATGTGAATTGCGGATCAACGCATTTGGGGCCGCTCGCCGAGCTTATGGCCGAAAGCGGCGCCGATGTGGGCATTGCGCACGACGGCGATGCCGACCGCGTGATGCTGATGGCGAAGGACGGGACCGAAATCGACGGCGATATCGTCGAAGCCGTGCTGGCCGTTGATATGAAGAACCGCGGCGCCCTGCCGCACAATACCGCCGTGTCCACGGTGATGACGAACTTGGGCTTCGTGCGCGCCATGGAAGCCAACGGCATCAATGTTCTGCAGACCAAGGTTGGCGACCGCTATGTGCTTGAGGCGATGCGCGAAGGCGGCTATGCCGTGGGTGGCGAGCAGTCGGGCCACATGATTTTGCTGGAGCACAATTCCACGGGCGACGGCCTGGTGACGGCATGTCAGTTCCTCGCGGCGGTGCGCCGTAGCGGCAAGCCGGTTGAGGAAGCCATCAAAGTGATGACGAAGTTCCCGCAAACGCTCATCAACGTGCGCGTGAAAGACAAGCATGCCCTCGATGGCAACGGCCCCATTTGGGATGCCGTGCACGCCGCCGAGGCCGAGATGGGCGATTCCGGCCGCGTGCTGGTTCGCACGAGCGGCACCGAGCCCTTGGTGCGCGTGATGGTCGAGGCCGAAACGCAGGAGGCGGCCGACGCGCATGCGAAGGCGATCGCGGAAGTCGTGGAGCGCGAGCTGGCGTAAAGTCCGTAGCGTTAATGAAGAGGGGTTCGACCGTGAGGCCGAACCCCTCTTCTGTATGGGCGCCGAAATGCTGATTCATGCCGCGTGGAGGCGGGCGCGTTTCCCAGGCAAGGCAATCCTCTGCGTTCTGTGTTACGCATCTTGATTCTGTAACACTGCCTGCTATAGTTGGTGCTACGAAATTCAGAACCGTAACACTTGCGAGATGGGAAGCTCAACATGTCGGAATTCAAGACTGGTGCGTCCGCGTTCGGACGACGTGATTTCCTGAAATTCGCGGCGTGCGGTGCGGCGGCGGCATCGTTGGGCGGCGTGTTGTCTGCCTGTTCGGGCGGCTCGTCACAAAGTACCGACTCGGGTTCCGTTGCTGGTTCTTCCGACCAGGTGGTCATCGCCATGAACACGGGCAGCGAGCCCGCGGCTGGCTTCGATCCTTTGCGCTCGTGGGGCTGCGGCGAGCATGTGCATGAGCCGCTCATTCAGTCCACGCTCATCACGACCGATGAAAACCTGGAGTTCAAAAACGATTTGGCCACCGAGTACTCCTGTAGCGATGATGGTCTTACCTGGGAATTCGTTATTCGCAGCGATGCAAAATTCACCGACGGCGTACCGCTTACCGCCTGCGACGTCGCATTCACCATCAACGGTGTGATTGACGGCGAAGCTTCCGAGGCTGATTTGTCCATGGTGCGCGAGGCCGTTGCCGTCGACGATTCTCGCGTCGAGCTGCATATGGTCAAGCCCTACAACGCGCTGCTGTACACGCTGGCCGTGTTGGGCATCGTGCCCGAGCATGCTTATGGCGACGGCTACGGGGCGGCGCCCATCGGTTCGGGTCGTTATATGCTTGAGCAGTGGGACCGGGGTCAGCAAGTCATTCTGAAGGCGAACCCCGATTATTACGCCGAAGCGCCCCTCATGCAGCGTGTTGTGATTGCATTCATGGAAGAAGACGCCGCGTTGGCTGCCGCCCGCGCTGGGCAGGTAGATATCGCCTACACCACAGCCGTGTATTCCGACCAGAGTATCTCTGGCTACGAGCTGCTTGCTTGTGAGACGGTCGACTCGCGCGGAATCTCGCTTCCCACGGCGGTTCCTGGCGGATCCAAGAAGGGCGACGGCGGTGCGGAATATCCTGTTGGCAACGCCGTGACCAGCGATATTGCCGTGCGTCGCGCCATTAACCTGGCCGTTGACCGCGAGGCCATGATTGACAACGTGATGAACGGCTACGGCACGCCCGCCTACAGCGTGTGCGATAAGGCCCCATGGGGTTCGTCCGACATGAAGGTGGAAACCGATGCGGCCCGCGCCAAGCAGCTGCTCGACGAGGCAGGCTGGGCTGAAGGCTCCAGTGGCGTTCGCGCGAAGGACGGCGTTCGCGCGGAGTTCGATTTGTACTATGCCAGCAATGATTCGGTGCGCCAGGCTTTGGCCGCCGAATTTGCCAATCAGATGAAATTCATCGGCATCGAAGTGTCCATTAAGGGTGCCAGCTGGGACGACATTTATCCTCACGAGTTCAGCGAACCCATTTTATGGGGTTGGGGGTCGAATTCCCCGACCGAGACCTACGAGCTGAATTACTCCCAGGGTTGGGGCAGCTATGCCTGCTACGAGAACGATAATGTCGATTCGTATTTGGACGAGGCGCTCGCCGTGCCTCATATCGAAGATTCCTACGAGCTCTTCCAAAAAGCTCAATGGGACGAAGCCACCCAGCAGGGCGTCGCGCCGCAAGGGGCCGCCACATGGGTATGGCTCGCTAACGTGGACCATCTGTATTTCAAACGCTCCAACCTTAACGTTGCCAAGCAGAAGCCGCATCCTCATGGGCATGGCTGGAGCTTGGTGAACAACGTTGATGCCTGGAACTGGGCATAACGCTTGCCGTGGCCCGCTATGTCGCAACCCAAATAGTGCGTTTCGTCGCGCTGATGCTGGCGATTAGCTTCGTCGTGTTCGCGCTTGTGTCGGCATCGCCCATCGATCCAGTGCAGATGAACGTGGGACAGGCCGCTTATATGGGCATGAGCGAGGCAAAGCGCGCCCAGCTCGCGCAGTATTGGGGTGCGGGGGTGCCGCTGCTCGAGCGTTACGCAAGCTGGCTTGCGTCGGTCGTCCAGGGTGATTGGGGCACGTCGCTGCGCTTTAACGCTCCCGTGCTCGAGGTGCTGGGCAATCGTGCGGCGAATTCGTTTGCGCTGTTGGCGATCGCATGGGTCGCAAGCGGCGCATTGGGTTTGGTCCTGGGCGTGGTGGCGGGTGCGAATCGCGATCGCTGGCCCGACAAGCTGGTGAAAGGCTACTGCTTCGTGCTTTCTGCGACGCCGACGTTTTGGCTCGGCCTCGTTGCTCTCATGGTGTTTTCGGTATGGCTTGGCTGGTTTCCGCTTGGCTTTTCGGTGCCGCTGGGCAAATCGGCCGCCGATGTGACGCTGTTCGATGCTGCGCATCATATCGTGTTGCCGGCGCTTGTTCTGTCGTTTGTGGGTGTGGCCAATATCGCGCTGCATACGCGTGAGAAGCTCGTCGACATCCTTGAGTCCGACTATGTGAAATTCGCTCGTGCGCGCGGGCTTTCAACGTGGCAGATCGTGCGCCGTCATGGGCTTCGCAATTTGTTGCTGCCGGCTATTACGCTGCAGTTTGCGTCCATTTCCGAAATTTTCGGCGGCTCGGTGCTCGTTGAACAGGTGTTTTCCTATCCTGGCTTAGGGCAGGCGGCCGTCACGGCAGGCCTCGGCGGCGATGCGCCCTTGCTTGCGGGCATCGCCGTGGTGTCGGCCGCGCTCGTGTTCGGCGGCAATCTGATGGCGAACGTTTTATACGGCGTGGTTGACCCTCGCATTCGCCGCGCCCAGATAGGGGGCCGATTGTCTGCGCGCCGTTTGTCGCAGGCTTCGCTTGCCGAAAGGGAAGAAGGGCGGGGCGAACAGGCCTTCGCGCCGTGCGAGGCCACGCCCGCGATTGTCGGGCAAGGTCTTGCGGAAATTCCCGCGGCCACCTCGCCGTTGCGGGTTCGCCGGTCGGTGCGCCGAGCGTTGAAGGCGATGCGCGACCTCCAACCAGGCGAAACGCTGTTTCACGCTCCGCGAAACATGGGCGCGAATCGCATGGCGACGTTGCTTAAGTTCCTGTTTGCGGCATGCCTTTTAGCACTCGTCGTCGCATTGGGAATCGCATTCACGGCGAGCGCTACCTCTGTCGATTTTTCGTTGAAGGCATTGGCTCCGAGTTTCGAGCACCCTTTCGGCACCGATTGGATGGGGCGCGACATGCTCGCACGCACGCTTGCGGGCCTTTCGACGAGCGTGCTTTTGGGATTGGTCGCGGCCTGCGTTTCGTCGGTGATTGCCGTGGTGCTGGGCGCTGCGGCCGCGCTCGGCGGGCCGAAGGTGGACGCTGTGGTCAGTTGGCTTATCGATCTTATGATGGGCGTGCCACACATTGTGCTGCTCGTGCTTATCTCCTACGCGCTCGGCAAGGGCTTTTGGGGCGTGGCTGTGGGCGTGGCCATCACCCATTGGCCGAATTTGGCTCGCGTGGTGCGCGCTGAAGTGCTGCAGTGCAAGCAATCCGATTTCGTGATGGCGGCGCGACGCATGGGAAGGAGCTCGGCATATATCGCCGTGCATCATATGATTCCGTACGTGCTTCCGCAGTTTGTCGTTGGCTTGGTGCTTATGTTCCCACATGCGATTCTGCACGAGGCGTCAATCACCTTTCTCGGCTTTGGCTTGCCGCCCGAAATGCCTGCTATCGGCGTCATTCTCAGCGAGAGCATGAGCTATCTGTCGGCCGGTATGTGGTGGCTGGCGGTGTTTCCAGGCCTTGCGCTGGTTGTTATCGTTATGCTCTTCGATGCGGTGGGCGAAAGCCTGCGAAAGCTTGTCGACCCGCATACGAGCCAGGAATAGGGGGTGGGTATGCAGCCGAATTACTCTATTGAACACGAAGCGCGCAAGCACGGCGACGCTTCAATGCACCATCATCATTCCCATGCGAGCGCTTCGCATCATGAGCATGGGCACCACTTGTTGCAGGTTGAGGGCCTGACTGTATCGTTTTCGATGTACGACCCCGATGAGCCGCGGTTCTTTCGCGCGCGGAAAAAGGACGTGCGTGCGATTTTCGATCTGTCGCTTTCGGTGCATGTGGGCGAAGTGGTTGCGGTGGTCGGGGCGAGCGGTTCGGGCAAGAGCTTGCTCGCCGATTCCGTCATGGGCATCTATGAGCCGAATGCCGTGGTGTCGGGCACGATTTGGTTCGATGGAGTGCGGCAAGACGCCGCCTCGCTTGCACGTCTCCGCGGACGAGAAATCGCGTTCGTGCCCCAGAATGCGGGAAGCCTTGACCCGCTTATGAAAGTCGGCAGGCAGGTGCGCGGCGTTGCGAGCGATTCGCAAGATGCTGACCGGCGCGCTCGTCGGCAACGGGAGCTGTTCGTGCATTACGGCCTTGCTTCCGAAGTCGAAAATATGTACCCGTTCGAGCTTTCGGGTGGCATGGCTCGGCGCGTGCTGCTGGCGAGCGCCTTGGTGGAGCAGCCGCGCCTTATTGTGGCTGACGAACCGACGCCGGGGCTCGATTTGGAGCTCGCGGTGCGCGCGCTTGGCGATTTGCGCGCGTTCGCCGATGCGGGCGGCGGCGTATTGCTTATTACGCACGATATCGAGCTCGCGCTGCGTGTGGCCGACCGCATCGCCGTGTTCAAGGATGGTACGGTAATCGAAGAGACGTCCGTTGAAAGCTTTGACGATCCCGCGAAGCTGCGTGCGCCCTTCTCGCGTGAGCTGTGGCACGCGCTTCCCGGCAACGGCTTTAGTCTTGAGGGGGACGGTGAGGCGGTGGCTCATGCTTGAGGCTCGGGATATTTCATTTGCGTACCGTGATGGATATACGCTGTATAGCGGTTTATCGTTGCAGGTAGAACCAGGTGAGCGCGTTGCGCTGTGCGCGCCTTCGGGCGCAGGCAAAACAACGCTCTGCCGCATTTTGTCGGGGTATCTGCGTCCGAACTCTGGATCGGTTATCGTCGACGGCGCGCTGTTGCCGACGCGCGGCATGTGCCCCGTGCAGCTTATAGGGCAGCATCCGGAGCGCATGGTCGACCCTCGCCAAACGATGGAGCGCATGCTTGCCGAGGCGGGCGGCGCATCTGACGAGATACTTACGGGCCTGGGAATTCAGCCCTCATGGCGCAGGCGTCATGCGCATGAGCTTTCGGGCGGCGAGCTGCAGCGTTTCTGCATCGCCCGTGCGCTCGCGTGTGCACCGCGTTACCTTATTGCCGACGAAATGACGGCGATGTTCGACGCCGTTACGCAGGCTCAGGTATGGCGTTTCCTTATGCGGTGGTGCGATGCGCGCGGCGTTGGCCTGGTGTTCGTATCGCATTCGCCCGAGCTGGTCGAGCGAATCGCAACGCGGAAGATAGCTCTGGGATAGGCGAGGGCGTTGCGGCCGGCCCGCTTCTCTGACTCGATGGCCCCTTCGGTCGGGCTCGCCTTCCTTATTCGGCGCTTTTCGTCATGGCGGCATGCTCTTTGGCGATTTCCGCCATGAGCACATGCATGGGCCATAGGCGGTTGTGCGCGGTGATTTGGGCCTTGTGCGCGATGCTCGCATTCGCTTCGCGCAAAGCCGCGAGCATCTCGCTAAGCTGGGCGGGCGAAAGGTTGCATACGAGCATGAATTCGTCGTTTGGCGCAGCCCCATCGAATGCCTTGAGCGAAGGGCGCATGCCGACCATGCCCGCGATAGAGCCCACGCTATCACCGAGGCGCTCGGGGGCGATCGTGCGCACGCGGATCTTCAGATTGCGCATTACGGCGCGTACGGCGTCGCCGCGCGGCGTTCCCTCGTCAAGGCCGTAGAGCGCGACCGTGGGCTGCGGCCGGGTTGGGCGCCGTTTCTTTTTCTGCTGACCTTGTTTCGGCAAAGCTTTCCTCGCGTTCGTTATGGAGAAAGCCCCGCCTTGCGTCGCGAATCTTGGCAAGGCGGGGCTGGCGGAATCGATTGAAGTTTCTCTAGCCGAAGTAGCGCTCGAGCAGGCCTTTCAGAGCACGCCCGTGGCGGGCTTCGTCGCGAGCCATTTCGTGAACGGTGTCGTGGATGGCGTCGAGGCCGTTCTTCTTGGCGCAGATGGCGAGCTCGGTCTTACCGTTGCATGCGCCGTACTCGCATTCGACGCGCCAAGCCAGGTTTTCTTTCGTGGAGGCCTTCATATTGGGCTCAAGGTCTTCGCCGAGCATTTCGGCGAACTTGGCGGCATGCTCGGCCTCTTCGAAGGCGGCCTTCTCCCAATACAGGCCGATTTCGGGGTAGCCCTCGCGATGCGCGATGCGGGCCATGCACAGATACATGCCAACCTCGGAGCATTCGCCGGTGAAGTTCGCTTTCAGCTGCTCGAGGATGTATTTCTTGTCCTCGTCAGAGATTGCTTCGTTGTTCTTCACGGTCTTGTCGTAAACGTTGTACTCGTGCTCGGCGGCCAGCTCCTGCTCGCCTTCGAGCTTCTTAAAGGCGCTTGCCGGCGCATGGCACACGGGACATTCCGCGGGAGGCTCGGCGCCTTCGTAGATGTAACCGCATACGCTGCAGACCCATTTGGTTTCCATAATCGTTACCCCTTTGCTGTTCGTTTCCAGCGGCACGGTTGCCGCAGGTTTGCTGTGTTCGTTATCGGCCGCATCGGCATAGACGGGTTCGAAATCTTCGGAGCCGTGCTTGCAGATTGGGCAGATGAAATCGGCGGGAAGGCTCTCGCCTTCATATATGTAGCCGCAAATCGAGCATTTCCATGCGCTGATCTGGGCATTCTCGGAAGACGGCGCGGTGCTCGCCCCTTGCTTTCGAGTGACGTTTCGATAGTGCTCGTAGGTGATGGGCGGCTCATCGCTTAGGCGGCTCGCCTGCTCGGCTTCGCCCACATACATCACATGGCTGCCCAAATCGAGGGAATCCACCACGTGGCAGTCGAAAAACGCACAGGCGTCTTTCTCGTAGACCAGGCCGCTTTCGGCTCGCCTCGGGTTTGCTCCAGGCGTTGCGTCGTCGCTCGCGACGAATTTCTCTTCATCGTGTCCGCTTTTCATGCCGAAGTGCTCGAAATACTCAAGCGGCGTTGACTCGCCAAGCACCGAGACGCAGAAGCGTCCCGATGCTTCGATGAATTCCTGCGTGCATGAGCCCTTGATGCACGCGACGCTTATCTGACGGGGCTCCGAGGCGGCTTGGACGGCTGTGTTTACGATGCACGCGTTGTCGCGCTCGCCATTGCGCGCCGACAAGAGGAACAATCCATAGGTGAATTGATGAAACGCTTTGGTGTCGATGGGGTTTTCCATTATCGAGACCTCTCTTTCAGGCACTTGGCGCATAGTCCTTGGAACAGCAGTTGGCAGCTGGTTATCTCATAGCCTGGCGCGTGGGCTGCGGCGAGGATTTCTTCGGCGCTGCGCGGCAAATCAACCTCTACGTCATCGACGCGCCCGCACGTCTCGCATACCACGTGGCAATGCGGCTTCAGCGTATCGTCGAAATGATCGGCCCCGCCGCCGACGCTTACCCTGAGGGCTTGGCCGTTTTCCGCCATTTTGTGTAGTGCTCGGTAGACGGTGGCCTTGCTGATGGAGGGGTAGTCGGCGCTCACGGCGCGATAGACTTCATCGGCGGTCGGGTGTGCGCCGTGGAGTTTTGAAAGGCAATCGGCGACAATCTTTTGCTGCACGGTATTGCGCTGCACCATGGGCGCCTCCTTTCCTTGCTCGATACTATAACCTAAATGAGAATCAATATCAATAAGAAATTATTTCTATTAAGTAAGGTGAAGCGAACTCTGTGAAGCGGCCATCTGATCGGACGCGTCGCGCCAGCGATGGGTTAGTATTTTGGGAAACGCCAGCCAATTCCGCCAGCCTCGCACGCGCGTGGCGAGACGTCCTTGGCCGGCATTTTCCTGAGAAACGAGATACCCAAGACGTCGAAGTTCGGCGTTTCCCATTCGACCTTTGGAGGCTTCATGCGCACTGCCGCGTCCCGTTTGCCGAAAGGCTTCTCGCTAGAAGAGCGCCTTGCCGCCTGCGAGAGCAATGTGGAGTCGCAGCCGAAGCTTTGCGCGGGGCAGTGGCGTTCGTGGAGTGCGAAGGGAGCCAGCCGCGCGATTCCATATCGCTCGGTGGTGCTCGACCTTGGCTGTGGCAAGGGCGAATACACGGTCGAATGCGCGAAGGCGAACCCCGATGTGCTGTTTGTGGGGCTCGACGTGGACGGCGTGTGCGTGATGCGCGCCGCCGAGCGGGCGATTGCCGAGGGCGTGCAAAACGCCGTGTTCGCTATCCATGACGATTCGGATTTGGCGGAAACGTTTGGCGAAGGGGAGTTGGCTGCGATTCTGCTGAACTTCCCCACGCCGTTTCCGAAGAAAAAGAAGGCATGCTATCGCCTGACCTACGTCGATCGCCTGATGGCGTATCGGCCGCTGCTGGCTCCTGGCGCGGGGATTCGCCTGCGAACCGACAGTATGCCGCTGCGCGATTTCTCGCTCACGCAGCTCGAAATCGCCGGCTATGAGCTGCAATGGAATACTGACGACGTGCGTGCGATGTTTCCCGACGAACCATGGAGTGGTTACGAACGCAAGTTGGTGGCTCAGGGTGCGCCAGTGTGCGGTTTCGCGGCGGTGCCTGGTCCCGCGCCCGAGCGCGTGGAGCAAACCGCGCCGCTGTCGCTGGTGAGCTATCTTCCCGAGAATATCGAGGATTTGGCATACGTGCCGCATGGCATGCAGGGTTGCGTCGAGAACATGAAAGGCCGCCGCGCGAACCGTCGCGCCAAGGGCCTTTCGGAATGGACGCGTCCGATAATCTAGTTTGGCGTTTCCCTAACCCAATGGCAGCCCGTAGGTCTTGGCGAGGCCGCGGATGATAATGTCGAGATTGCGGTTGAAGGCGTCTTCTCCGAACATGCGCGAATAGGCTTTCAAATCGTCGGAATGTCCGTCGGCTTGGGTAGCCTTCGCCGCATTTATGTAGCCCTCGGCAACCTGAAAGCCCGTCAGGAACGAATGCATAATGCTCAAAAAATCGTAGGGAACCCCCTCTGGTATGTTTTGATTCGTATGCGTGAGGAAAACCGATTGGGTGTATTCCTTGACGGGCGACTCAAACGGCGGAACTTGCAGGAACAGCCAATAGGCTTTGGGGTGCGCAAGCGACATGTTGCGCACATGGTGGGCTACGCGCCTCATGCCCTCGTCCCAGGTTTCGCCTTCATGAATGGAAGGCGTGTTCTCCTCGAGCATCGCTTTAAGCGCGGCTTTTAGCAGATTCTCTTTCGATCCGAAGCGATTGCAGATCGTCATTGCGGGCATGCCGGTTTCCTGGCCGATCTTTCTGAACGAAACGGCGTCGAGCCCGTATTCGTCGATGAATTCGAGCGTTGCGCGGGCGATTTCTTCGTTGCTCATGGCTTTCATATGGGTGTGCGATTCCTTAATGCGTCTCTTTCTCTTCATTATAAAGGCGCACGACGGGAAAGCTCTCTCGTCGCCGCGCCAGGGAAAAATCTCGTCATAAATCCTGTTGACATTGCGAATGGTACGCTGTACCATTCGGTTCAAGAAATTGGTACAGCGTACCAATTGGGGAAAGGCTGGGTTTCGAACCGAGCTGTGGGGTTCGTGCTCAGCCGCGTATCAGGGAGGAAGATCATGGAACTCACACGAAGGAATTTCTTGGGCGGGGCCGCTTTGGTGGGCGCCGCGGCTGCAGCTGGTTTGGCGGGGTGCTCGCCGTCGGGCTCTTCGAGCAAAAGCGAGCAGAGCGCCAGCAGCTCCGAAGGCGCGTCCCATAATCCGACAAAGACCGAGGAGTTCGACATCGTAGTCGTGGGCTCGGGCACCGCGGGCACGTGCGCTGCACTGCGTGCCGCTCAAAAAGGCGCGAAAGTCGTGTGCATCGAGAAGAATTCGGGGCTCATGGGCACGTCTTCGTTCGCTGAAGGTTTTGCGGGCGTGAACTCGAAGTACCAGGCTTCGCAGGGCATCTCCATCGACTCGACGGCTCTTGTCTCCGACACTTTGGATTATCACCACTGCGGCTGCCTCGCTCCCGTCGTTCGCGAGATGGTCTGCAGCTCGGGCGCGACTATCGACTGGCTCGAAGAAAACGGCATCTCATTCTCCGCTGTCGCTTCGCTGGGTAACTCGTATCCCACGTGGCATCTGCCGGCCGATGAGACGGGTGCGGCGACGCATGTCTCCACGGTGCTCGGGATTTTGCAGCCCGTGGCCGAGGAGGCTGGCTGCGAGTTTCGCACCGAAACGCCCATGACGGGTCTCGTCGTTGAAAACGGCGCGGTTTGCGGCGTATACGCTCAGTCGGGCAAGGACGAAATCCAGATCAACGCCAAGGCGGTTATTCTTGCCACGGGCGGATGGGCGAACAACGCCGAGATGTTCGAGAGGCTCACGGAGAAATCCTACGATCGCGTGCGCGTTTGGGGCATGGAAGGCCGCGATGGCGACGGCATCAAATTCGCCGTGGACGAGGCGGGCGCGGCGACGCACCATCCCGAGGCGATTATGTGGCACACGGGCGCCCTCGATGGGACCGACGCGTTTTCCGATGTCCCGAACTACGCGCTGCTCATGCAGCCGACGCTGCATGTTAACGAAAATGCGCAGCGCTATTTCAATGAGGCCTTCACCTCCGACTTCACGAGCTGCGGCAACGCGCTCTCGTCGCAGGGCGAGAACTACGTCATCATCGACGATGCCTATATCGACCATATCGAAACGGAAGGCCCCTGGATGCCCATGCCGAACTTGGGCGCGTTCGCGGGTCAGCCTTTCGCATGCCGCGAGGGAATCGAGGGCGCGAAGGGTCTGGTGAAGGCGGACACCATCGAGGAGCTCGCCGAAAAGCTCGGCCTGGATGCCGATGCGCTTTCCAAAACCGTGAAAACCTATAACGGTTACTGCGAGAATGGCGTAGATGAGGAATACGGCAAGGCCGCGAATATGCTGCTTCCGGTTTCGACGCCTCCGTACTATGGCGGCAAGGTGACCCCTACGCTGTTCACGACGGTGGGCGGCTTGAAGGTTAACCCACAGATGCAGGTCGTCAACGAGATGGGTGCGACCATCGAAGGCCTCTATGCCGTTGGCGGCGATGCGAACGGCATGTACGGCGCGAACTACGACGTCGACGTGATGTCGGGCGGCCAGCAGGGCTGGTGCGCGACTTCGGGCCGACTCGCCGCCGAGCACGCGGTTGAGGCGCTGAAGTAAATTTTTCCAGCGAAGGACTGCGGGGGATGCGAGGCGAAAATCGCATCCCCCTTTTTTGTTGTCTCCCGAGGCGCTATCGCGCCTATATCTCAATTCTTGTCTTGGCGCCGTCTTATGACGGCGCCTTTTCGCAAACAGGCGCCCATCAACACATTTGGCCGATGGGCGTCTGACGCTAATAGTCCGCTGCGGACTAGGCGTTTATCTGGGAAAACGTAAATTCACCCACTTCGGCAGTCGCGCCACTCTTTCCCAAAGACCTATGGTTTGTCTTGCAACGCCGCATATGCGGCACGCAAAGGGGAAAGGGGAGATATGGCTCAAGACGACTGCATCCAGCTGAGCGACGAGGCCCAAAGGGGATTGGCGGCCTCGGAGCTGACCAAGAAAATCGAACGCGATCCAAGCTGCAAGGCGGCGGTCGAGGAAATCCTTAGCGCATGCGATGATGGCCACATCGAGGAAGTCGGCCTCATTGAGCGCGTCGAAGAAACTCTGTGCGCGTCGGGCAATCTGCCCATCCAGCCCCTTTCTTCCATCATCGAGATGCTTGTGCACGGAGGCGCTCTCGAGGAGGCCGTCGAAGTCGACGGCGTTCCCTACGAGGGAAGCGTCGAAGACATCTACGAAGACGAGACCATTTCGGATGAATCGGTCTCTCTTATATATGAGTCGACCACAGAAGTTGGCCGCATTGTGGCGGCGGCGCTTTCTCCTCGATCCCTCGCGGTGGCGCTGTTCGAGGCCGAGCCCGACTTGACGGAGGGCTTCCTCGTGGTGCTCGCCGAATGCGACGTTCCCTCGGGGAAAACCACCAAACAGCTCGAGGAGGCCCTCGATGCGAAGGGCCTCATGCATCGCGATGAGCACACGAACGTACCCACGATGTATCCCAGCATGTACGCGAACATGCTCAAAGATGCTGGCTGCCTCGAGTGGAGCCATGCATGGATCACCACTGACGCGGGGCGCGCTGCGCTCGATTATTTCGCTTCCAACGGGCAATTCGCCCGCTGAAGAATAGAACCAAGGCAAGTAAACGAAGAATCGAAGAGGGGGTTTGAATGGGGCATTTGAATCTGTCGCGTCGCAGCTTTATCAAATCTGCTGCTGCGGCGAGCGCCGTCGCGGCGGTCACGTCTGCGGCGAGCGGCAACTTCATTGAGGCTCATGCCGAGGAAGCGACCGCTTCCGAGGAAAAGGTCATTTGCACGGCATGCCGCGCGTGCATTTCGAACTGCGCGGTGAAGGTTACCGTGCGCGACGGTCGCGTCGTTCATATCGAAGGCGACCCGATTGACCCAATGAGCAAGGGCCGCATCTGCGCGAAGGGCGGCGTCGGCATTCAGGCGCTGTATCACCCGAATCGCCTGAAGTACCCGATGAAGCGCGTGGGCGAGCGTGGCGAAAACAAATGGGAACGAATCAGCTGGGACGAGGCGCTCGACACTATCGCCGAAAAGCTGATGGACGTCTACGAACAAGACCCCATGACGCTCGTGTGCTCGGGCGGCGGCGGCGGAAACCCACAGTTCTATTCGCAGATGCGCTTCCTGCAGGCGTTCGACGGCGGCAACTTCTTCGAGCCGGGCTGCGCGCAGTGCTATCTGCCGCGCAACCATGCTCAGCCAGTGATGAACGGCCAGACCGACAACTCGATCGCCGACTCCAACGCCTACGAGGTGTACGTCGAGGACACGAAATGCAAAACGCTCGTGCTGTGGGGCACCGACCCCTCGCAGTCGTGCCCTGCTTCGGGCGGTCGCGCCGTGGCGAATATGCGCGCTCGCGGCACCAAGACCGTGGTCATCGACCCGCGTTTCACGCCCGATGCCAGCAAGGCCGACGTGTGGCTGCCCGTTCGCCCTGGCACCGATGTGGCGCTGCAGCTCGCTTGGATCAACTACATCCTGGAGAACAAGCTCTACGATGAGGAATTCTGCACGAAATGGACGAACCTGCCGTTCCTTATCAACCCCGAAACGAAATACACCTATAAGGCCAGCGAGTTTTTCGGCGACGAAAGCTACGACAAGTACACGTTCGTGGTGTGGGATAAGACGAAAAACGAACCGGTGCCGGCGCCCTTCCCGTGGGACGATTCCATCGATTGCCAGATGGATGGCGAATTCGAATGGAACGGCACGACGGGCATCAAAACGGGTTACCGCGCGCTTTCCGAGGCTTGCGAGGGCTGGACGATAGAGAAGGCCGCCGAAACGTGCTGGCTCGAGGCCGACAAGATCGAAGAGGCCATCAAGCTCTACGTCGAGGGCAGCCCGAACGCCGGCGTGTGCCTGGGCGTTGCCACCGACCAATATGAGCAGTCGGCGCAGGCGGCCATGGGCGCCACCATCATCGACATCATCATGGGCAATATCGACAACCCGGGCAACCTGACTCAGCAGCGTCCCGCCCAAAACCCCGGCACGTATCTGATTCCCGCCTATGACAAATACGGCTACAGCGAAATGGGCCCCACCTACGAGACCATCGAGCGTCGTTTGGGCTTCCTCGAGCACAAAGGCTTGGGCTTTTGGAAGGCGAGCCACATCGGCACCATCCGCGAGGCGCTGGAAACTGGCAAGCCGTATCTGCCGCGCGTGTGGATCGACCGCTCGGGCAACAAGCCCGCGATGCTCGGCGGCGCGCGCCACTTCATGGATGCTGCGAAGAAGTTCGAGCTTGTCGTTCATATGTATATGTATCCCACGGCGATGTCCGTCGAGGCGGCCGACATCCTTCTGCCCGCCGCCGAATGGCTGGAGACCTCGTACGCATGCGACCGCTGCAACGTGTTCCTCATCCGCCAGCGCGTCACGCAGTTGTTCGAGTGCGTGGACGAATCGCTCATGTGGTCGTGGCTGGCGAAGAAGCTCGCCGACAAGGGCCATCCGAAGTGCAAGAAGGCCTTCGAGGGCGGCTTCGACAATGAAGAGAAGCTGTTCAAGAACTGGCTGACCTATGACGAGTACGAGGCAGTGCTCGCGAAGATCATCAGCCGCTCGTTTACGAAGAAATACCCCGACGGCCTTACGTGGGAGCAGTGCAAAGAGCTCATGCCCATGGAGATTACCGAATGGGATTCGTGGGTCGAGAATTCGTACTACTACTACAAGCAGACCAACCCCAGCACGGGCAAGCCTTACGGATTCACCCGAACCACGTCGCTTCGCTGCGAACCCTACGCCGAGGGCATGATTCGCTTGGGACGCACGGGAAATTCCTCGGGCAAGGATTCGATGGGCTACGTGTTCCCGCCGGCGAGCGTTGACTACCCGCCGCTGCCTTACTACCGCGAGCCTGCCGAATCGCCGGTGAAGGGCCACGAGAACTACAGTGACGAGTACCCCTACACGCTTACCGAGGGCCGCTTGCCGATGTATCACCACGGAACGCTGCGCAACAACCCCTACATTCGCGAGCTGTATCCTGTGCCGCTGACCTGGATTAATCCGGAAACGGCGAAGGAGATCGGTGTGGAGAGCGGCGATTGGGTGAAGCTGACGAGCCGACGCGACTCAACGCACGGCAAGGTGCTGGTGACGTCGGGCATCCCGCCGAAGGTCATCTATCAGGAGCGTTGGTGGAACCCCGAATACTTGGATTCCGACGACCCGAGCCAGGCGTGGAAGGCCATGAACGTCAATCTGCTGACCAAGCACGACGCCCCGTACAACGACGAATACGGAACGTATACCCTGCGCGGGTTCCAGGTTCGTATCGAGAAGTCCGAACGCCCCGAGGGAGTCTGGGAGAAGCCGGAAGACTTCGAGCCTTGGATGCCCACGCCGTCCGACAACACGGGAGGAGGCGACGCCGTTTATGTCGCGTAATTGCATCGTGGTTGACCTCGACCGCTGCATCGGCTGTTTTAGCTGCGAGATCAACTGCAAAACCGAGAACAACATCGCTTTGGGCGAGCAGTGGAACAAAGTCATCGTGAAAGGCCCTTACGGCGATTTCCCCAATCTTGAGCAATATTGGCTGCCGACGATGTGCCAGCAGTGCACCGACGCTCCGTGTACCAACGTGTGCCCGACCGGCGCGAGCTATCGCGACGAGCATGGCACGGTGCTTATCGACAAGTCGAAGTGCATCGGCTGCAAATATTGCATGATGGCCTGCCCCTATGGCGTGCGCTCGTGGAACTCCGAAGAGCGAGTTGTAGAGAAGTGCACGCTCTGCAGCCATCGCACCTCGGTTGGCGAAGAGCCCGCCTGTGTGGCGAAGTGCTGCGCCGAGTGCCGCTTCTACGGCGATTTGGACGATCCCGAGAGCGCGCCGAGCAAGGCGCTGGCCGCCGCCGACCCAGAATCTATCCATCGCCTTCGCGATGTGGGCAACGGCCCAAGCACGGCCTACATCTTGTCGAAAAAGATCGCTACGTGGCGTGAGGAGGACTAGCATGGCAATCCAATGGTCCCTCGTGATTTTCACGGCGCTTACGGGAGCCGCCGGCTGGATGCTCGCCTGCGTTGCGCTCGCGGAGTTCAAGGGCATCTGCAAACGAACGGCATTTCCTGCCGCCACGGCTTCGCTCGTGTTGCTCATCGTGGGTGGTTTGGCGTCGGTAACGCATCTTTCGCATCCCGAGCGTATGCTCGAGGCGTTGAACCATCCCACATCGGGAATCTTCACCGAAGCTGTGCTCGTGGGAGTGACGTCGGTATTCGTAATCGCCTATCTCATTTTGTCGAAGCGCGAGGCTTCGATGGGCGCGCGCAAGGTCGCCATCGCCGCCGCCGCGGTGTTCGGCGTGGTGCTGTCGTTTTCCGCGGGCGCATCGTACATGATGCCTGCGCGGGCGGTATGGAATACCCTGCTTTTGCCTATTGGCTATCTGGGCACGGCTATTCCGTTTGGCATTGCGGCGTTTCTGCTTGTGGCTGCGCTTCGCAAGGAAGACGCAGCTGACTTAAAGCTTTACGCCACAACGCTCATCGGCGGCGGCGTCGTCGCCGCCATCGCGGCCGGCGCGTACGTTGCGAGCCTCGGCGGCGCCGACGTGCTTGTGCTTGGCTGGCTGCTGTCGGTCGTCGTTGCTGGCGTGGCTCCGGCGATTATGGGCGCGGTTATCGCCAAAAAGCCCGAATCGGCCCTCGCCTTGGCCGCAGTCGCGCTGGTGTGCGCGCTGGCGGGCTCGGTTGCGTATCGCTGCTTGATGTGGAGCTACACTTCGGCGGTTTCCAACTACTTCAGCCCCCTCTAAGGAAAACGCCGATGCTCGCCGTCTCGCTTACCGCCCGCATGACGAGAGCGCAGACGGCGGAATCAATCGGCTGCTCCTTTGCCCTTTGCCGTTGAACGGCAAAAACTTTGGCGGCTGGCGCATCCCCCCTTCCCCTTGCGCCGGCCGCCCGCTTGCGAACCCTTCCGCGCAAAGGGAGGGCTCGCAAGCGGGCTTGCTCCATACGGAGGGGAGAATCGCGAAAAGAGGGAGGCGAATATGTCGAACATATCGCGCAGAGCGTTCGTATGTGGTGCGTGCTCATTTGCGGGCTTGTTTGCCGTCGGCGGCGTTGCTGCCGCGGCTCCGAAAGATGGGGAACTCTTGCGCCCACCAGGCGGTCAGGACGAATCGGCATTTCTGGCTGCCTGCTTGCGTTGCGATAAGTGCCGAAGCATTTGTCCCGAAAACTGCATTTCGATATGCGTGCTCGAAGATGGCTGGCTGGATTACCGCACGCCGCGCATCGACTTCCATAAAGGGCTGTGCACATTTTGCGGCGAATGCATCGACGTGTGTCCCACCAAGGCGCTTTCACCCTTCGACGAGAACGTCGACAAAATCGGAGTTGCGAGAGTCGATCCCGATCAGTGCATCGCGTACAAAATCGTCGGCTGCCAGGCATGCAAAGACCATTGCCCTTATGGCGCCATCTCTATGGACGAGACGGGAAAGCCCCAGGTTGACGATGAGCTATGCAATGGCTGCGGGCGTTGCGAGTTCGCATGCCCGTCGGCATCGCTTGGGTCTTACGACGGTTCGAAGCTGCGCGGAATCAACGTCGTGAAAGTCGAAAGGGGGTAGCTCGTGAAGTATTCGAAGATGCGCTCCATCGTTGCGGGCGTCGTGTTCCTTTCGGTAATCGTTGGGCTGGTTTTGCACACGGGCACGGGTACGCCGTCGGCACTCGGATGGCGCGATATCGCCGCCCTTTGTCCCGTCGGGGCATTGGAGGTGCTTGCAGGGGCGCAGGCGTTTTTAGTGCATCCAGTGCTGCTTTTGTGCGGAGTGCTCGTCGTTGGCGTCATCGTCGGTAAGGCGTTTTGCTCATGGGCATGTCCCGTGCCCCATATTCGATCGTTTTTCAGGCCCGCAAAGAAAGGCGCGAAAGCGGCGCCCGAGCAGCAAGATGGAGCCTCCGAACACGACGCCGACGATTCGTCGGCAGTCGCCAGGCCGGCTCATGGCGATGCCTGCGCCTCGTGCGGGCATTGCGCTAAGGCGTTGCCTCCAGTCGGGGGCGAGCGTGACGGCCTTCGCATCGATTCACGCCATGCGACGCTTCTGGGCGCCGTGGCATCGTCGTTCGCGTTCGGCTTTCCAGTGTTTTGCCTCGTTTGTCCGGTTGGCCTGTCGTTTGCGGTGGCGATTGGCATTTGGAATTTGTTCCGCTTCAACGAGACGTCGTGGGGGCTTATCATCTTTCCCATCTTGCTGCTGGTCGAAGTGGTATTTTTTCGAAAATGGTGCACGACGTTTTGTCCTATAAGCGCCCTGTTTTCGCTGTTATCGTCGCACGGTAAGCTTACGCGCCCGCGCGTCGACGAGAAGGCGTGCTTGCGCACCAAGGGAGTGGAATGCACGGCATGCGTGCGCTCATGCCCCGAGCAGGTTGACCCGCACAGCGCCTCCATCCCGGAATGCTCGCGTTGCGGCGCCTGCGTCGAGGCATGCCCAGCAAAGGCTATTTCGATGCCGCTCATCTATCATGCAAAGCCAAGCGATGCGCCGGCGGGCGCTGCAATGAAAGGGGAAGGGAAATGACCGAAGAAGAGACGATGACGAGCGAAGAGCTCGCCTCTGCGATGGACGGCATGGCGGATTTCTACCGATTTGCATCGAATATGCTGTTGCATGAGTTCACGAAGGATCAGATTGCCGAGCTGAAGTCCATGGGCGTGCCCGAGAACGCGGATCCCGAGGCGGCGACGCAATTCGCCGCGATTAAGCGCTACTTGTCCCACTGCGGCGCCGATCCGCGCACCGATATGGCCGTCGACTACGCTCGCATTTTCCTGTCGGCGGGCGTTTATGATGGCCTGACGGCTGAGCCCTACGAATCGGTATTCACGAGCGAAGATAACCTGCTTATGCAGGAGGCGCGCGACGAGGTGGTGGCGATCTATCGCAGCCAAGGCGTTTCGGTTGATCCTGAGCTGCATATGCCCGAAGACCATCTGGGGCTGGAACTCGATTTCGTGTCGACGATGGCCGGTCGCGTCGCGCGGGCCATTCGTGAGGCCGACGAGAAGAGCATCGGCTACGAATATGCGTCGGAATTGGTCGGCGTTCAGCGCGATTTCATGGAGAAGCACATACTGAATTGGATTGATATGCTTATCGAAAAAGTGGACGAATTCGCCGCCTTGCCGATATATCCCGCGCTCATGCGAATCGTGAGGATTCAAGTCCAGCAAGATTGCGCCTTTCTGGGGGAGGTCTCCAGGGCTACCATGTAACCTTGGAATTTCGCACGCTGGCGTCGAGGGGGAGAGCGATTGAATATCTCATTGCGCAATGCTCAGAAGGGCATGGGATCGCTCATCCCCGCGTTGGCGCTCATGGCTCCGGCGTTTTGGGTTGCGTGGATTGAGCTTATATATAGCGGGGAAATCTATTTGACACCGTCGCAGCCCACCTCGGTAGAGATCGTGGGCAACTACGCTCTGTCCACGACGGCCATGGCCTGTATGCTTGTCGCGTTCGGATGCGTTCCGCGCAAGGTGGAAAAGCTTTTGGGGCACGTATGGGTCGTGCCCCTTTCGGGCGTTTTCGCTGGCGCAGCCACTTTGTGGGGCCTTTTTGTCCCGAACGCCGTAGCCACCGTTTTGACGGGCATATTCACCTCGGTGCTCGTTGTTCGCTTCGCCGACGTGTTCGCCCAGGCAAACCCCAAGGCGTCGCTGCTTTCCGTCATTCTCGCGCAAATCGTCGCCTCGTTCGTATATGGCTACGTGTTGGCGCTTCCTACTGATTGGCGGTGGATCTTTATGTGTTTGCTGCCCGCTATAGCTGGCACGTGCGCTCTGTTCGACGGGCAGCCTCCCCGCCGCGACGACCCGCAAAGCGATCAGAGCATTACGTCGGGGTTCGTGCGCTTCGTTTGCGCCATCCTGTTGTTCTCCATTGCCCTCAACGTCGTGCGCGGGTTTTATCCCCTCTCGGTTGAGATGGACGTGTTTTCGGAAGCGCGCGGCAACTCATCGGTACTGTTCTTCTTTGCGAAAATGGCGCTTGCCCTGTTCGTGCTCTTGCTTCCCCTGAAGACGAATCTGGGCAAGCTCTGTTATTACGGCTTCGTGGCGCTCGCCATCTTCACACTTCCCCTGCCTTTGCTCGGGCTGAGAAATTCGGCGACGCTCGAGCTTTTCGGGTGCATAAACGCGCTGCTCAATATTGTGGTGTGGTCGCTGTTCGCGGGCGTATCGTATAAGTCGGGGCGTTCTCCCATCAGACTTTTCGGATGGGGATGGGGGTTCATGTCGCTTGGCTCGGTGCTTGGTTGGCTTTTGGGCTACGGCCTGTTCGCCGCGGGCTTGAACGTGGAGCATCTGGCTTTTGCCGAGGTCGCTTTGCTTGCGGTGATGCTGCTGTCGTGCATGTTCGTGGCTACGTGGCAAGTGGTCGATGAGCTGTTCGACCCATCCGACGCCGATTCCGACGAGGAGACGATCGATCGCACGCTCGCAGCAAGTGACGACGAGGTCTCTCAGATGGCGTGCACAGAGTGCTGCGTCTGTCCGAAGGTGGCCCAATATGGACAATCGGAAGAGCCCGCTCGAAGCGCCGAATGGGCACCGGCGTCTGCGACGACCGATGCGCCGACGGTCTCGGAAGATGGGCAGCAAGGTCCCATCCCCGGTAAGCGATCTGCGGGGAAATGGAAGCACGCTGCCTTTGAGATGGCGTCTGACAAGGGGTTGTCTCGGCGCGAGGCCGACGTGATGGAGCTGTTGTTGAAGGGCCACTCCAAGCAGCGCGTGGCCGAAGAACTGTTCATCGCCTACAACACCGTGCGCAGCCATGTGCGCAAGGTCTATGTGAAATGCGGAGTGCATAGCCAACAAGAGCTCATCGATGCTTTCGAGAACGACTATCTACACAAGCGAAGCGAATAGCGTCTCGTCTCCGAACTTCATTTTGTCGGCTCTGCCGAACTGATTGGTGTTTCCTGGAGTGCCGCTCGCGTGGGCTTTTGGCCGCGAATCGGCGTTGCGGCATTCGCGCCGGTATACTTTTCCCGCTACCGCAATCGATTTGAAGAAGGTTTCTATGACCGCGAAAGCGCTGATTCTTGCTGCGGGCGCTGGCACCCGCATGAAATCCGACAAACCCAAGGTGATTCACGAGGTGCTCGGAAAGCCGCTCGTGCGTTGGGTAGTCGATGCCGCTCACGACGCAGGTATTGAAGACGTCGTTACCGTGCTGGGGCATATGTCCGAAAAGGTTGCCCCGCTCGTCGAGGGCGACACGAAGATAGCCATCCAGGAACAGCGGCTGGGCACGGGCGATGCCGTGAATGCTGGCCGCGACGCGTTCGCGCAGGCCGATGGCGCTATCGCCGAGGGCTCGCTCGTGGTGCTTTCCGGCGATTGTCCGCTCATCACCCCCGAAACCATCAAGGCGCTTATCGCCAAGCGCGAGGAAACGAATGCGGCCGTGGTGGTGCTCACCATGCATATGGACGATCCGTTCGGCTATGGGCGCATCGTGCGAGAGGGCGACGCGGTGGCTCGCATCGTCGAGCAGAAAGACGCCACCCCCGAACAGGCGGCCATCACTGAATGCAATTCGGGTTTCTACTGCTTCGATGCGCCAGCGCTTTTCGATGCGCTTTCCCGCGTGTCCAACGACAATGCTCAAGGCGAGTACTATCTCACCGACGTGCTGGAGATTTGTCGCAACGACGGCCGCGAAGTTCTGGCCCTTCAGACCAGCGATGCCGAAGAGGCGATGGGCGTGAATTCTCGCGTGCAGCTCGCCCAGGCCACTCGCGCTATGCAGCGTCGCATCAATGAGCGCCATATGGCGGCTGGCGTTACCATGTGGGACCCCGCAAGCACATTCATCGGCCCCGATGTGGAGATTGCGCAAGACGTTGAGTTGTGGCCGCAGACGTATTTGCTGGGTGCCACGAAGATTGGCTCGCAGAGCGTCATCGGCCCGAACACTCGCCTCACCGACACGGTGGTGGGCGAGGGCGCCCGCGTCGATGAGACCGTCGCCATCGAGGCCCAGATCGACGATGCCGCCGAATGCGGTCCGCGCGCGTATCTTCGCCCAGGCACGCATCTGTGCGAGGGCGCCAAGGCCGGCACGCATGTCGAAATCAAGAAATCGACCATCGGACGCGGCTCGAAGGTTCCGCACCTGTCCTATATCGGCGACACCACCATGGGTGAGAACGTGAACATCGGCGCGGGTTCCATTACCTGCAACTACGACGGTGTGAACAAGAACCATACCGAAATCGGTGACGACGTATTCGTCGGAAGCGACACCATGATGGTGGCTCCCGTAAGCATCGGCGCGGGCGCGATCATCGGCGCCGCTTCGTGCATCACGCGCGATGTGGCCCCCGACGCCCTCGCGCTCGAGCGCTCCGACCAGCGCGAAATCGAGGGCTGGGCATCCAAGCACATGGCCAGGCTCAAGGCCAAGAAGGAAGCCTCGAAATAGCTTTTGGGCATCCCTGGTAGCCTTCGGGATGCTCGGTTGAATATCACGGATGGGCGCGATTTCGGCTGCGGCATGCGTCGCCACGGCGGAATTCGCGTCCATCGGCGTTTTAGCGGCCTTTTGAGAAGCCGTGTGTCCGTGCGGCGGCAAGGCCAATCGGAAAGTTCTTTTGTGTTTGCGTGTTTGCAGTTTTAATCCGGCCGCGCCTGGGTACAATTGAGAACAGCATGCATTGCGCCTGTGGAAGGGGCGCAAAGTCGAAAACTTGCGAAGGAGCACGCGCATGACCGAGATGACGAAGAGCATGGCCATTTTCAGCGGTTCGGTAAACCCTGCTTTGGCCGACCAGGTTGCTAGCGAATTGGGTTGTTCGCTTGGCAATGTCAAGCTCGAAAAATTCGCCAATGGCGAAATCTACGCCCGCTATCTTGAATCTGTGCGCGGCGCCGATGTATTCGTCATCCAGTCGATAGCTGGCGAGCATATCAACGATGCGCTGATGGAAATGCTCATTATGATTGACGCCGCCAAACGCGCGAGCGCGCGCACCATCTCGGCGGTCGTCACGCATTACGGCTATTCTCGTCAGGAGCGAAAGGCTGCGCCGCGCGAGCCGATTACGGCGAAGCTCGTGGCTGACCTCATCACCGTTGCCGGCGCCGACGACCTCATTACCATCGATTTGCACCAGGACGCAATCCAAGGCTTTTTCGATATCCCGGTGAACCATATGACGGCCATGCCGATTTTCGTGGACTACTTCAAAAACAAGGGCATCGACACCGAGGAGATGTGCATCGTTTCCCCCGATGTGGGACGCGCGAAGGCTGCCAAGAAATTCCAGGCCCAGCTCGGCTGCGACATCGCGATCATGCACAAAGACCGCCCGAAGCACAATCAGGCGGAAATTACCGCGCTTATCGGCGATGTCACGGGCAAGGTGTGCATCCTCAACGACGATATGATCGATACGGGCGGCTCCCTTGTCGCGGCTGCCGAGACCCTCATGGCCAAAGGCGCCAAAAAGGTCTACGCATGCGCCACGCATGGCTTGTTCAGCGGCCCCGCCTATGAGCGCATCGCGAATTCCTGCATAGAGGAGGTTGTGGTCACCAACGCCGTCCCCGTTCCGCTTGAGCGTCAGAACGGCAAGATTCGCGTACTCTCCGTTGCTCCGCTTCTGGCTCGCACCATTCAGAGCGTTTACTCCAACGGATCGGTGAGCAAGCTGTTCAAGTAGGCATCAATCGGGGCGCGCGTCCGGCGCGGCGGCTGTCGCCTTGGGTGATTGCTTTCTGCGCAAGGCGGCTTGTGGCGCTTGCCGCGCTTCGCCTTTGAGGCGGTCTTGTTCGTTGCGGACGCTTTCGTCGATGCTTTCGCGAAGGCGTCCGTATTGTTGTTGGGAAAGTATCGTATGCATGTTATTTGCGGCCTGGGCAATCCAGGCGAAGAGTATGAGCACACGCGGCATAATGCCGGCTTCGACTCGGTCGATGCGCTGGCCGAAGAGCTTCGTGTGAGCTATTGGAAAAGCGAGTGCGGCGCGCTTACCGCGAAGGCCCACTATAAGGGCGAAGATCTGCTGCTCGTTAAGCCGCAGGATTTCATGAACACGTCGGGCGGCCCCCTCAAAAAGGTCTGTCAAGCATACGGCGCAACTCCTGCCGATATTGTTGTGGTTCACGATGAACTCGACATCGACCCAGGCACCATCCGTGTGAAATTCGGCGGTGGCTTGGCCGGACATAACGGCCTGAAGTCGATCGCGGATAAGCTGCAGACGAAAGATTGGACGCGCGTTCGCGTGGGAATCGGTCGTCCGCCGGGACGGATGCCCGTGGTCGATTGGGTACTTTCTCGTCCGAGGAAAGACGCGCTCGACGACTTCGAGCAGGCGACGCATCGTGCATGCGAGGCGGTCTTGTTCTATCTGGAAAACGGCCTCGAGAAGACGCAGCAGAAATTCAATTAGCCGACCATTTTGAAACGGGTCCCCGAAAGGGGCCCGTTTTACGTATGCGGTGGCTGTTGTTGTGCGAAAATGCTTCTTGGAAAAGAAACTACGCGAAAGCAGCGTGCGCAACATGACAGCCCAATTCAAACTTATGCCTGCCGACCCGGCGTTGGTCTCGCAGATTCAGCAGGAGCTTGGCCTTCCCCATTTTGCCGCAAGATCTATGGTGGCCCATGGCGTCGCCTCGCTCGAAGAGGCGCGCAATTTCCTCGCGCCCGACCTCGAGCGCGACTGGCTCAACCCGTATTCCATCGATCAGCTCGACAAGGCGGTCGACCGCCTTGAGCGAGCGGTGCGCGAAGACGAGCGCATCGTCGTATTCGGCGATTTCGATCTTGATGGAATCTCTGCCACAACGGTGCTCACGCGCGGCCTTCAATTCCTCGGGGCGCAGGCGGCTCCGCTTATTCCGAAGCGATTCGAGGAAGGCTACGGCATAACGCCGCCCGCCTTCGAGAGGGCGAAGCTTTTCAAACCCGACCTTATTGTGACGGTCGACTGCGGCATCGCCTGCGGTGACATTGCTCCGCAGATATTGGCGGAAGGCATCGATTTGGTCGTGACCGACCACCATGAGCCAGGCGACTTGGTTCCCGAAGGTGTCGTGGTCTGCGATCCGAAGTGCGACCCCTCCTGCGAAAGCGGCATCCTTGCTGGCGTAGGCGTCGCGCTTAAAATCGTCCAGGCGCTCGGTGGTCGTTTCGGCAAGCCTCACTTGTGGCGAGAATATACCGATTTCGCAACGCTTGGCACCATCGCCGACCTCATGCCGCTTCGCGCCGAGAATCGTGCGCTTGTCGCCGACGGCCTCGAGAGAATGAATAAATACCCGCGCCCGTGCATTCAGGCGCTCATCGATGTATGCCGCATAAGCGGCAAGCAGATCACGTCCACGGGGCTTTCGTTTTCGCTCATTCCCCGGCTGAATGCGGCGGGTCGCATGGGCAATGCCGATTTGGCGCTCGATTTGCTCATGGCCGACGATTTCGAAGAGGCCCAAGAACTTGCCGCCGAACTTGATTCTGTCAACAATTCTCGCCGCCGGGTCGAGCAGCTTCTGGCGCAAGAGGCCCAAGCCGCTGCCGCGAAGATCTATCACGGCCAGCGCGCGCTGGTGATAAGCGGACGAAATTGGCACGAAGGCGTGAAGGGCATCGTCGCATCGAGGCTGGTCAACGAATACGGCGTGCCCGTCATTCTTTTCTCCATCGAAGGCAACGAGGCTCGAGGTTCGGGGCGCAGCGTCGGCAACGTGAATCTGTTCAAGGCCGTCGAATCGACCTCCAATCTGCTGACGCGCTTCGGCGGGCACGGAGGCGCCGTTGGCATCACGTTGCCCGCGGATAAGCTCGACGAATTCTCGGAGCGGCTGTGCCAATACATGGACGGGCTTTCCCCGGATTGCTTCCATCCCCAGATCGAAGTCGAAGCGCAGGTGAGCCTCGGGGAGCTCACGTTGCAAAACGTTCAGGCCCTATCGAGGCTCGCCCCGTTCGGGAAGACGAACCCCACGCCACGCTTCATCGCGCGAAACGTGAGGCTGCTTTCGCGCCATGCGGTGGGCATCGATAAGAACCATCTCTCGTGCCAGATGGTCGATGGCGAAACGAAACTCTCCGCGATTATGTTCCATTGTGCGGAAATCGAGACTCTCATGTCGTGCAATACGGTCGTCGATGTGGCGTTTCAGGTTCAGATTGACGAATGGAAGGGCAGGCGTTCGGTCAAATGCCTACTCGACGTCGTGGAGCCTGCGTCGCCGTGCCCCGCTTTGCGCGCCTGCCTGCCGTCTGACGATTTGGATTTCGTCGGCGATTTGTATGCCGAGTCGGGCTTGATTCCCAATACCATCGAAGGTTCCGACGCCCAGGCTGCGCGCACTCGCCGGCAAGATTGGCTTTCCCTTGCCGCCCTCGGCGAGCAGGCCTTAACCGATGCGCTCGTTAGCGCTGCGATTGGGGAAGGGTCGACGCTGCACGACGCGCAACGTCAGGCGCTCGAGATGCTCGGCCGGGGGGAGAGCGCGTTTGTCGTCATGGGCACGGGGCGCGGCAAATCGCTGATTTTCCAAATCCATGCCGCCAGAGAGGCCCTGCTGCGCGAATCGGCGAGCGTCTTCGTGTACCCGCTTCGCGCGCTTATCGCCGATCAGGCCTGCCATGCGGCATGCCTGTTCGAGAAATTCGGCCTTGTGGCCGAGCGATTGACGGGCGAGAGCTCTCCCGAAGAGCGAGAGCGAATCTACGCCGGGCTCGCCGATGGCTCTGTCGACGTGGTGCTGACCACCCCCGAATATCTTTCGTTTCATGTTGACGAGATAGCCGCATGCAATCGCGTGGGCTTTCTCGCCGTGGATGAGGCGCATCATTTGGCCGACGGTGGCTCGCGGAAGCGTAGCGCATATGAACAGCTTGCTGAGCTCGCGAAACGCCTCGGCGTTCGCACGGTGCTTGCCGCGACGGCGACGGCGAATAGCCGCGTCGCGCAGCGCGTGCGTGCGGATTTGGGAATTCGCGGTTTCGTGGGCGATACGCACGTGCGAGACAATTTGAGGCTCGACGACCACAGGAACGCGCGCGATAAAGAGACCTTTCTCACCAATATCGTCGCCAGCGGCGAAAAGACCATCGTGTACGTGAACTCTCGCGTCATGTCCGTCGACGTGGCGCGCGTGCTGCGAGCCCTGGCGCCCCATGTTGCCATGCAGATTGGGTTTTACAATGCGGGCCTCAGTCGAGAGGAGCGCGCTCGCATCGAAAAGCTTTTCCGCGAGGGCGTTCTGCGCGTGCTCGTATGCACTTCGGCGTTCGGCGAAGGGGTCAACATCGCTGACGTGCGTCATGTGGTTCTGTACGCGATGCCATTTTCCGACGTCGAATTCAATCAGATGAGCGGCCGAGCCGGCCGCGATGGGTTGCCAGCGACGATCCACCTCGCTTTCGGCAAACGCGACGTGTACTACAATGAGCGAATCCTCGCGCAATTTGCGCCCGACCGCGATCGGATGGGGCTTATGTATCGGGGCATTCGCGCGCTTTCGCGCCGACGGGCCGCACCCGATGCTGGGCAAGGCGAGTCCGAGAGTGGGTTTTTTGCCATGTCGGATGACGATTTGATTGCGGCATGCCCGCCGACCGATGCGCGCTTCACGCCTATGCCCGGCACGGCGGCTTTCGCCGTTGCCGCTTTTTATGAACTGGGCCTCATCGACGTTCGCTTTCCCGGAGGTCGCACCGAGGAATCGGCGCGGCAAGTGCGTCTGCGCGACGTCGACGGGAAAGTCGATCTCGACGATAGTGTTCTGTATAGGGAGGGCAGGCTTGAGGCCGAGGAGTTCGAACGATTCTCGACGTGGGTTTTGGGCGCATCGGCGCAAGAGCTGCGCGATCGGATCATTCGGCCTATCATGCCCGATGACGAAAACGATTAAGGGGGACGGTTGTGAGCGATGAAATCTCCAAGCGCCAATCGGCGCTTCCCATTGAGCCCGAGCTCGCCGAGGCCATAGGAGCGCTCTCCTCCGATGCCTTCGAGGGCGGCATTGCCCCGTCGCCCGAGGCGGGCGCCATGGTTTCGCCCGAATCTCGCTTCGCCCTACTTGCCGAAAAGGCGGCCTATTTGGACGAGGCTGGCCAAGAAAAGCTCAAGCGCGCGTACGAATTCGCCGACGTGGCGCACAACGGGGTAAAGCGCAAAAGCGGGGAGCCCTACATCATCCATCCCATAGAGGTGGCCCTGATTTTGGCCGATTTGCGTATGGACGCCGACACGCTATGCGCCGCGCTTCTGCACGATACGATCGAAGACACCGACGTGACGGCTTCGGTAATCGAAGGCCAGTTCGGCGCCCAAGTGTCCCAACTCGTGCAGGGCGTCACGAAGATCACGCGCATCGAGGTGGAAAGCCTGACCGACGAACAGGCCGCCACGATGCGCAAGATGTTCGTCGCCATGAGCAAAGACATTCGCGTCATCGTCATCAAGCTCGCCGACCGGCTGCATAATATGCGCACGTTAAGCGCCCTCAAAGAAGACAGACGCATTTTCAAGGCTCGGGAAACGCTGGAAATCTATGCCCCTATCGCGCATCGCCTGGGCATCGGGTCGATCAAATGGGAGCTCGAGGACCTTTCGTTTTACTATCTCGAGCCCGCGAAGTTCAAGCAAATCAGCCGGCTTGTCGCAGAGAGCCGCGGCGAGCGCGAGCGCTACCTTGCCGATGTCATCGAAACGCTGAATACCGAGCTCGCTCGCGTCGGCATCGTTGAGGCCCATATCGCCGGTCGCCCCAAGCATCTGTATTCCATCTATCAGAAGATGACCAAGCGTGGAAAGGGCTTCTCTGAAATATACGACCTCATCGCCGTTCGCGTAATCGTGAAGACGGTGGGCGACTGCTATTCGGTCCTCGGGGCCGTTCATACGCTGTGGCATCCTATGCCTGGGCGCTTCAAAGACTACATCGCTATGCCGAAGCTCAATATGTACCAAAGCTTGCATACCACGGTCATTGGCCCCGCGGCGCGCCCGCTCGAGGTGCAAATTCGTACCGAGGAAATGCATCGCATGAGCGAATACGGCGTCGCCGCCCACTGGAGATACAAAGAGAAGGGGAGCAGGACCGATGCCGCCTTCGACCGTCAGATTGCCTGGCTGCGGCAGATGGTCGACTGGCAGGAAGAGACGAAAGACTCCCGCGAATTTCTCAGCGAGCTCAAGGTCGACCTTGCGCCGACCGAGGTATTCGTCTTCACGCCCGCCGGCGAAGTCATGAGCCTGCGAGCGGGCTCAACGCCGGTCGATTTCGCCTATTCGGTGCATACCGAAGTCGGCAATCATTGCGTGGGGGCGAAGGTCAACGGCTCAATTGTGCCGCTTTCCTATGAGCTTCAGATGGGCGATCGCGTTGAAATCCTCACGCAGAAAAGCGCGACTCCCAGCCGCGACTGGATAAAGATGGTGAAAACGGCCAGCGCCCGCAGCAAGCTGCGCCAGTATTTCTCGAAGGTGACCCGCAGCGACGATATGATCGCCGGTCGAGAGAAGCTCGCGCGCGAGATGAAAAAGCACGGGCTCGGTCTTGGATCAACATCGAGCATACGGGCGCAGAAGCAGGTCTGCGAGACGCTCGGCTATAAAGACGTTGACGATATGATGGTCGCCATCGGCGCCGGCAAAGAGACACCTTTGCATATAGCGAATCGGCTGGTGAAGATTCTCTCGCCCGAAACCGACGAGGGGCCGCATCCCGAACTCGCCATGCTGCCGAACGGCGCCATGCCTCCGATGATTACGACGGTTCGGCGCCAGCCCCAGCGAAAGGCGCATGCCTCGAATGGCGTGGTGGTCGAGGGAATCGAGAGCGCGCCCGTGCGCTTGTCGAAATGCTGCAACCCCGTGCCGGGCGACGAAATCATCGGCTTCATAACGCGTGGGCGAGGCGTGTCGGTCCATCGCAGCGACTGTCCCAATGCCACCGATCTCATGCGCGACCCCGGCCGCCTTATCAAGGTGTCGTGGGAGGATTCGGCAGAAACGACGGCTTCGTATCAGATAGAGGTCTTCATCGAGGCGCTCGACCGAATGAATCTCCTGCGTGATATCATCAACACGCTGAGCGACACTGGGGTCAACGTGCTGGTTTCGAACACGGTGAGCCATTCCGATGGAATCGTGGAGATGCGCTACTTGTTCCAGGTGTCTCAAATTTCGAATATCGAGCGCATTTTGGGCGAACTGCGAAAGATCGACGGCGTTTTCGACGCGCGCCGCATGCTTCCTGGCGATTCCGCCCATAGGCACAAGTAGAAAGGCGCTGCTCATGCGTGCGAACTGCAAGCGTATAGTTACGATTGACGACGGCTGCGTTCCCGTCACAGTCTTGGCGATCGGCGTCATGGACAACAACTGCCTCATCGTTTCCGACGGCCGCGGCGAGGGTGCCCCCGCCATGGTGGTCGATCCCGCAGGCGACGCCGAAGCCATCAAGAAGGCGCTCGGATGGTTCGAGCTCAAGACCATCGTATGCACCCATAACCACAACGATCACGTGATAGCTTTGCCCGAACTCGTTTCGGCTACGGGCGCCCAGGTCGTCGTCGGCGCCGCCGACAAGGGTGTCATAGAAACGGGCCAGCCTGGCTATTTCGGCGATTGGGACAACGTCGCCCCCGTGCATGTCGATCGCGCCGTCGGCGATGGCGACGTCGTTTCGGTCGGCTCTCTTGAATTTCAAGTTATTCATACTCCTGGCCACACGAAAGGCGGGATTTGCCTGTATCTTCCTGCTGCTTCTGGAAAGCCAGGCGTGCTTTTCGCGGGCGACACGCTCTTCCGCGGCGCGACGGGTCGTGTTGATTTCGAGGGCGGCAGCGCGACCGAGATGCGCCAAAGCCTAAAAAAGCTCGCCAAGCTGCCCGATTCGACCATCGTGTTTCCCGGCCACGAGGGGCTTACTACGATAGGGACCGAGCGTCGCAGGGTCATCGAGGCGTTTTAAACCGAGGGTTGTCGTCTGAGGGTTGTCGTTTAAGAGAGGGCCTACAATGCCAAAGCTCAAAAAGTCAAAGAAGTTCAACTATTTCGATGGGTTCAGCAAGCAGACCGACCTTGCTATTGCCGAGGCGAAGCTGCTCGTCGAAGTGTTCGAGAACTACCCAGGCCCCGACGGCTTGAGCGACTATATCAGTCGCGCCCATGAAATCGAGCATTCGGGAGACAAACACGTCCATGCCGTTTTCGATGCGGTGACGGCCGATTTCGTGACTCCCATCGACAGGGAGGACATCATCGCGCTTACTCAGGCGCTCGACGACGTAATCGATTACACCGAGGGCACCATCCAGCGTCTCTATATGCTCGACGTGAAAGAGATGCACCCCCAGGCGGTCGATTTCTCTCACCTGTTGCTGAAAAGCTGCGAGAAGCTCGGCAAGGCGATGGAGGATTTCGGCGACTTCAAAAGCTCCAAAAAGCTCAACAAGCTCATCATCGATGTCGGGTCGGTTGAGGAAGAGGCCGACGAGCTGTTCTTCCGCACCATGCGAGAGCTGTACTCCCATGGCCAGGAAAACCCGCTCAAGGTATTCGTGTGGGATAAGATTTTCCAGCGCCTCGAGAATGCGGCCGACGCCTGCGAGAAGGTCGCCGACACCATGAGCACGGTCATCATGAAGAACTGTTAAGAGATATTTAGCCGCCTGCGAGCCATCTGATGCCGCGGGCGGCTTTCTCGTTGCGGTTTGGGAAAGAGAAAACCCTGCCCCCGGCCTAAGGATGAACCCACCTTCAATAGGTGGGTGCCCGCAACGAGGTTCAAAGCTTTCATACCAACGGGCATGAATCCCTGTATCCCCGCGTAATCTAAGGCTCCCTGAAAAAATGCATCGGTCCATCGCAAAAATCGGCTTCGGAAGCAGGGCCTGTTTTGAGTATATCCGAGCTTTCGCGAAAGAAACCCCTTGAAATAATTTTCGTTTCGTCGTAGGGGTTGCCTTGCGAGCCCGCAAGCCGCCCGTTGGGATACGGTTGCATAACGCCTCTGCGGGCTTTCGTCGTGAATTCCCTCCTGCGCTACAATGGGTGAACGTTTGAAAACGCTGGAAGGGGTGGCCATGGCGCGTGCGAAAGATGTCGCGAAACTCGTTCGCGATGGCATGAACGACAAGACTTCGGCGGCGAGGCTCGCCGAAATTGTGAAGGCGCTGCGCCACGCCGAGATTTCGAAGGGCATCACTCCAGAGAAGCTGGTGAGCCTTCTCGAAGAACTCGGCCCCACTTTCATCAAGCTCGGCCAAATACTTTCGGCTCGCTCGGATATGCTCCCCCAGAGTTATTGCAATGCCTTGAAGGCGCTGAGGTCTTCGACGACTCCCGAGCCTTTTTCCTTGGTGGAGCGGCGGTTGCGCGAGCTCTACGACGGGGATTGGCACGACGTTTTTTCGGATATCGACGCAACGCCTCTGGGGTCGGCTTCCGTGGCCCAGGTATATAAGGCGACTCTCAAGGAAACGGGCGAGGCCGTCGCCGTCAAGATTCGCCGCGACCATGTTCGTCAAGATATGATTCGAGATATAGCTCTCATGCGTCGGGCGTCGGATGTGCTTAATCTCACGGGCTCGACGATGGTCCAGGGCATCGACATCAACGTGATTATTGACGAGCTCGATCGCACGGTTCGCGAAGAGATCGATTTCAACGTCGAATGCGAGAATCTGCAGCGCTTTGGCCGAGGGCTCGCGTCCGAGTGGGGCGTGACGTGCCCGCAGGCGTATCCTCAGCATTCCAACGAGACCGTTCTCGTGATGGAATTCGTCGACGGGCTTTCGCTCGAACGCGTCGATGAGCTGCGCGAATGCGGGTACGATTTGCGCGAAATCGGCGACCGCATCGCCAATTCCTTCATGCGCCAGATGGTCGAGGGCGGCTTCTACCATGCCGATCCCCATGCCGCCAATTTCATCGTGCGTCCCTCGATTTCGCAGGAGGAGCGCGAGGAGGGTAAGGCCGACCCAGGCGAGGTCGTATGGATCGATTGCGGCATGATGGGCGAGCTCTCCCCATATGAGCGCCGGCTGTTCTTCTCCATGATGAAAGCCATGATCGCCCAGGATTGCCATACGCTCACGAACCTGTTCATCGAATGGGGCCGCATAAAAGACACGCCGGGGAAAAGCTTCGACTACAGCGCGTTGCTCCAAGACCTAACGGTGCTTGTGAGCCGTTACAGCTCGGAAGACGCCTATTCCATGGACGTTGCCCAACTGCTCAACGACATTATGGGCATTCTCGACCATGCGAACGTGATCATGCCGCAAAGCTTCGTGATGCTTGTGCGGGGCTTGGCGTCGTTGCAAGGCACGCTTATTTCCCTGTCGCCCGAAATCAGCATTCTCGCTGTGGTTGAGCGCTATGTGAAGAGCTATCTCGCTCGCAACTTCGATGTCTTCGACGAGGCTGAAAACCGCCTTATGTCGTCGGTGGCCGCCGCCGATAAGGCCCTGCATTTGCCCGAGCGAGTCTCGAACGTTCTCGACATGACGGAGAAGGGCCGCCTACGCATAAAATTCGAGGTGGAGGCGCCCAGGCCTATGGAGGAAATAGGGCATATCATCGACCGTTTGAGTCTGGCGATGATCACGGCGGGCCTGTTCGTGGGGTCTTCCCTCATTTACTCGGCTGGGTTGGAGCCTAAGCTTTTCGGGGTTCCCGCCATTGGATTCTTCGGATTCGTGGGAGCGCTCATTTTGAGCATCTATATCGTCGTGAGGATTCGAAAGGGCCAATAGCCGCGCCTGCGACGCGCAATGGCATTCGGCTTTCGCTTTGAGGATGCGCGCGCTGCGCGCTGAACTGCTCTGGGAGGGCGCACTCGTTGGATACGCTGTTCACCGAAATAGAGAATGAGAAGAAATTCGCTGCGGCTCCGCTTGCGGTGCGCATGCGTCCGCGGTCGCTTGATGAGCTTGCGGGGCAAGCCGATGCCGTGGGAGAGGGGAGCTGGCTCTATGCGGCCATAGAGTCCGACTCGCTTTCGTCCGTGATTTTGTATGGGCCCGCCGGCACGGGGAAGACAAGCATCGCGCACATCATCGCGGAGACCACGCGTGCGGCGTTCGTCGAGGTGTCGGCTATCGGCGGCACGGTGGCCGATTTGCGTCGTGAGATAGGCGCGGCCGAAAAACGCCTGATGGAAACGGGTGCGCGGACCATTTTGTTCGTCGACGAGATTCATCGGTTCAGCCGCAGCCAGCAGGATTCTCTTTTGCATGCGGTCGAAAATCGCACGGTGGTGCTTGTGGGGGCCACGACGGAAAACCCGTTTTTCGAGGTCAATTCGGCGCTCATATCGAGGTCTCGCATAATCGAGCTTACGGCCCTTTCCGATGCCGATATCGAGCTCATCCTCAATCGTGCGCTTGCCGACGAGCGCGGGCTTGCGGGGGATTATGAGCTTTCCCCCGATGGCATGGCCGCCATCGTGAACCTGTCGGGAGGCGATGGGCGCTCGGCCCTCACGACCTTGGAGCTTTCGGCAGCCCTTGCCAAAAGGGAGGGCGAAAGCGAAAGCGCCGAGCCGCCGTATGCAATCGACGCCGCTATGGTGGAGAAGGCCACGCCGCATCGGGCGCTGCCCTACGACAAGAACAAAGACATGCACTACGACGTGATCAGCGCCTTCATCAAGTCGATGCGTGGTGGCGATCCCGATGCTGCGCTGTACTGGCTCGCTCGTATGCTCGACGGGGGAGAAGACCCGAAATTCATCGCCCGGCGCATCTTCATCCTCGCGAGCGAAGATATCGGAAACGCCGACCCCCAGGCGCTGCTCATCGCGGAGGCCGCATTCAGGGCCGTCGAGGTCATTGGCATGCCTGAATGCCGCATCAACCTTTCCCAGGCCGTGACGTATATGTGCCTCGCGCCGAAAAGCAACGCCGCCGAGGCGAGCATCGATGCCGCGCTGGCCGAGGTCCGCCACGGGCCTCGCCGCGACGTGCCGAGCTATCTGCGCGATCGCCATCGCCCTGGCTCCGATGGCTATGGGGAATACAAGTATCCCCACGACTATCCAGGCCACTGGGTCGACCAGCGCTATTTGCCCGAAGGATTGCAGCGGGGCTGCTTTTATCAGCCGGGAGAGTCGGGCTGGGAGGCATACCGGGTCGATGCGGTTGCGCGCGATCGGGCGGCGCAAGAAAGAAAAGATCGCTAGCGACGCGGGCGGGTCGTTGCTGGAGCGCGTTTGGCCGATATTTCGGATATTGGGGAAACGATGCTTCGCGATACGGGTGCGCGGATGCGCATCCTGCTATTATTCGAACAGAGGAATCTCTGCGCCTCGTTGGCGCGAACGAACGAAGGGAACATGCTATGGACGCGAGCTTTGTCTCGGAGGTAATCCCTCCAATGATATTCGTCGTGGTGGGCGTCGCGCTTGTGTGGGCGCTTGTCGAGCTTATATTGGTTCTGCGCAAAGCGCGTCAAACGGTCGAGACGATTGAGGGCGACGTGCGGCCGATTTTGGAGGACGTGAAAAAGATAGCCTCCGACGCGAAAGATATGACCGAGGCTGTCAAACCCGCGATAGACAGGGTCGACCCCCTGATGGAGCGCGCGTCGCTCGCGGTTGATGCCGCCAATCTTGAGATTATGCGCCTTGATGGCATCCTCGAGAACATCGATTCGATTACGGGTTCTGCCGCCTCTGCGACCGAGGCCATCGATACGGTGACGAATGCTCCCCTGAAGATTGTGAACGCCGCTTCCGATAAACTGCGCTCGGCGCTTTCCGGGAAGAAGGCGTCGGACGAATCGGCCAAGCTCGCCGCCGCATCCGAGGCGGCTGGCGCGTCCGACGTTCCTGGGGCTGACGAGCGCGCCTGCGAGCAGGCTCCATCGCAGCCTGAAAAAGACGAAGCCGAAAGCGCGAGTGGGTACTTTACCTACGACGCCCCCAAGGAGGGCTAGGAGTTTTGCACGATCATTCGAACCCGGAAGAGGGGCGTCGCGTGAGCCTTCTTTCGCGAAAGAAAACGCCTGCTGAGAAAACCAATGATGCGCGTCGCCATTTTTACCAGGCATGGATGGTCGTCGCTGTGGTCATCCTCGTGTACGTGCTCGGTTTTCTGCTCGACGTTTTGGCGATGCCCGTGTCCATCGTCGTGTGGACGTTTGTTTTCGTGCTCATTTTGCGCGGCCCCGTCGATGCGCTTGAGCGCCGCGGATTGCGCCGAGGCCTGGCAACGACGATTGCATTCGTCGTTCTGTTCGTTTTGGTTTCCCTTCTCGGGCTTGTTATGTTCTCGCCGGTTTTTGGCGTTAACGACCAGTTCGCGAGCATTTTCGCGGCCTTGCCGACCTACGTTCAGGGTCTTACCGACTGGGCCACGTCGCTTTACGATCGCTATGCGTCCCTTCTCCAAAACAACACCGTGCGCGAGTGGATTGATGCGGGAAGCAAATCGTTGGGCGATTGGGCCTCGTCCATTGCACGGCAGTCGGCCAATGGCGTCGTGGTTTTCGGCACGGGCGTTGCGAACCTGTGCATGATCGTGGGCTTTTCGCTTGTCGTGTCGTTTTGGGTACTTATGGAGCTTCCTGCAATCGATCGCGAAATCGACCGAATCGTGCCGCCCTCGCATAAAGAGGAAGCGGATATGTTTCGAATCGCGTTCACGCGCATCGTCGGCGGCTATATCCGAGCGACTGCCCTGCAATGCTTCATCATCGGCGCGGCATGCGGAATCTGCTTCGCCGTGCTCGGCGTTCCCAATGCGGCGGCGCTCGGGCTTATCACGGGAATTCTGAACCTCATCCCCGTCGTGGGCCCTTGGATCGGCGGCGCCGTCGCCGCGGTGGTGGGCCTGCTCACGAGCCCCATTACCGCCGTGCTCGCCTTGGTGCTCACCGTATGCATACAGCAGTTCGTCTATACCTTCATCGGGCCGAAGCTCATGCAGAATTCGGTGGACGTGCACCCTGCGTTGGTGATTGTCGCGCTGCTCGTTGGCGGCGCCATCGGTCAATCGATGGGCGGCCTTATGGGGAATATCGTCGGCATGCTGCTGTCGATTCCGTTCGCGGCCATTGCGAAGACCATTTTCGTGTATTACTTCGAGAAGGGCACGGGCCGCCAGATTGTCGCCGAAGACGGCGTCTTTTTCCGCGGTGCGCCTTCGCAGCTAGAGGGCCCAGGCGAAGAGCCCGACGCTATGGCCGATGCCATAACGCCTGCTCCGAGCAAGCCTTTCGTCGCTCCGGCGTTTCTTTCCTCACTCACTGCGGATGCGAAAAAAGACGAAGGCGACAAAACGGAATAACCAATTGCAAGAAAAACGTCCCTCGGAGCTCGTTGCGAAATCGAACTCCGAGGGACGTTGCTGCTAGTGCCGGCCCAGCTGCCAACTAAAGACGCTGGGCGAAATCCGCGGGTCTTACTGTTCTGCGGCCTTGTCGTCTTTCTGGCCTTGGTCTTTGGGGCTTTGCGTCGTAGGACGTTGCATGAAATCGGCGAAGATGGTCTGAATCTTTTTCTCGGCACGCGCAAGGCTCGCGTAGGTTCCGGCCTCTTCGGCCTCGGCTTCGCCGCTGGCGTCGGTTACGAGCCTGATGGCCCACTCAAAGCGACCGGCGTCGTTTTTGCGAATAATCGCCTCGCAGTCGAAACAGTAGCGGTATATGCCGCAAAACCAGGTATTTTCGGCGATTTCCTCCCAGTCGACGCCGTCGACGGGCTCGAGCATGTCGGTCATGGCAATCCATTCTGTCAAAGGGTTTTCGTCTGCCTCGCCCAATCGGGCGTGCGGATGTCGTTTCGTGGACTCATGATAATGCATCGCCCCGTTCTCGTGCGCTTCGATTTGCGGCGCGTACGGGGCACTCTGCGTTATGCGGGGTTCGCGTGCGGGCGTTGCGGTTGGGTTCAACCTGATAGATTCGTAGAATTCTCGAGACTCGGCGCTTGAAGCGTGACGTGGGGGTGAGCGTTAGCTATCATGGGCCAGTTGGAAATGATCGGGCGAATTGCGCCCATTGATCCTAAAACGAGAGCGAGATCTGTTTCATGGAGTACATGACTACGGCGGAAATACGCGAGAAGTACTTGAAATTCTTCGAGGAAAAGGGCTGCAAACGCCTGCCGTCCTCGTCGCTTATCCCCGACGACCCGAGCTTGCTGCTCACAAGCGCCGGCATGGTGCAGTTCAAGCCCTATTTCCTCCATCAAAAAGAACTCGATCCCGCCTATATCGGCACGACGACGGTTCAGAAGTGCGTGCGCACCAACGATATCGACAATATCGGCGATGCGCGTCATCTGTCGTTTTTCGAGATGCTGGGGAATTTCAGCTTCGGCAAGTACTTCAAAAACGAGATGTGCGCATGGGCATATGAATTTTCCACCGAAGTGCTGGGCCTTCCGAAAGAAAAGCTCTATTTCACCGTGTTCGAAGACGACGACGAGACCATCGAGATTTGGAAGAGCCTCGGCGTTGAGGACAGTCATATTTCGCGTCTTGGCGAAGACGACAACTTCTGGCGAGCGGGCCCGACCGGTCCTTGCGGCCCGTGCTCCGAGATTTATTTCGACCAAGGCTCCAAAGTCGGCTGCGGCAGCCCCGATTGCGCGCCGGGTTGCGACTGCGACCGCTTCTTGGAGTATTGGAATTGCGTCTTCACCCAATTCGATGGCCAAGAGGATGGCACGCTCGCTCCGCTGCTCACGAAAAATATCGATACGGGCATGGGCCTCGAGCGCATCGCGGCCATCATGCAAGGCGTCACGAACAACTACGATACCGATGTGCTGCGCAGCCTGATTTCCGTTGGCGAGCGTCTGTCTAAGAAGACGTATGGAGCCAGCGCGGACGTTGACAAATCGCTGCGCATCATGGCCGACCACAGCCGTTCGGTCACCTTCATGATTGCCGACGGCATTCTGCCTTCCAACGAGGGCCGTGGCTACGTGTTGCGCCGCTTGCTGCGCCGCGCTATCCAAAAGGCGCATATGGTGGGCATCGAGGGGCCGTTCTTGAACGAGTACGTCGACGAGATTGTGAAACTGATGGGCGAGGTCTATCCCGAGGTCGTGGATAACCGTGAGCTCATTCGCCGCGTCATCCTTTCCGAGGAAGAGCGCTTCGGAGCTACGCTGCGCCAAGGCCAGGTGTATTTGGCGGAGGCCTTCGAGAAGCTTTCTGGCGACACGCTTTCCGGCGAGCAGGCGTTTACCCTGCACGACACGTATGGTTTCCCAGTCGAAGTGACCGAAGAGATGTGCGCCGACCGCGGCGTGAAGGTCGACATGGAGGGCTTCGAGCGCTGCATGCAGGCCCAGCGCGAGCGTGCGCGAGCGGCGAATGCGAAAGACGCCGAAGCGGCTTGGAGTACTTACGGCGGCGTGCATGCCGACGTGCTGAAAGAAGTGGGGGCCACCGAGTTTGTGGGCTACGATCGCGTAAGCGCGAGCTCGGGCGTTCGGGCGCTGATCAAAGACGGCCAGCGTGCGGATTCCATCGTCGCGGGCGACACGGCCGAAGTAGTGCTGGGGCTTACCCCGTTCTATGCCGAGATGGGCGGCGAAGTTGGCGATACCGGCACACTGGAAGGCGAAGGCTTCAAGGCCGAAGTTCTCGACACGAAGGCCCCCGAGAAGGGTCTTACCTGCCATAGCGTGAAGGTTATTGAAGGCGAGCTGCGTGTGGGCGATACCGTGCGCGCCGTGGTGGACGAGCTGCGTCGCAAGCGCATCTCGCGCAACCATACGTGCACTCACTTGCTCCATGCTGCGCTTCGCCAGGTGCTCGGCGACCACGTGAAGCAGGCGGGTAGCTACGTTGGTCCCGATCGCCTGCGTTTCGACTTCACGCATTTCGAGGGCGTGACGGCCGACCAGCTGGCTGAAGTTGAGCGCGTTGCCAACGAGCAGATTATGCTGGCCATTCCGATGAATACGTACGAGACGTCGCTCGATGCCGCTCGCGAATCGGGCGTCACGGCGCTGTTCGGTGAGAAATACGGCGACACCGTGCGCGTCGTGGAGGCTGGCGAGTTCTCGCGCGAGCTGTGCGGTGGCTGTCATGTTGCGAATACGGCCGAAATCGGCTTCGTGAAGATTGTCTCTGAGAGCAGCGTCGGCGCGAACCTTCGCCGTATTGAGGCTGTGACCAGCTTCGATGCGCTGGCTTATACGAACAAGATCGAGGCTGAGCTCAAAGAGACCGCCGAAGAGCTGCGCGTGCCCCTTTTCGATGTGTCGGAGCGCACGGCGGCCAATATCGCCACCATCAAAGACTTCGAGGCCAAGCGCAAGGCCAACAAGAAATTGGCGGCCGAGGGCAGCGTGGCCGAGCATATCAAAGCCATGGTGGATGTGGGATACCCGCTTGTCGTTTGCCGCATCGACGGGCTGGATGCTGGCGGCTTGCGCAACGCATGGGATATCTTGCGCGCTCGCATGTCGAAGCCTGGCGCATGCGTCATCGGCACCATCAACAACGACAAGCCCGTTATTATGGCTGCCGCCAGCGACGAAGCGGTTGAGGCGGGCTTTAACGCGGGCAACGTCATCAAGGCCATCGCCGGCAACATTAAAGGCGGCGGCGGTGGAAAGCCGACCATGGCTCAAGCGGGCGGCAAAGACGCCGAAGGTCTGGACGCGGCGCTCGACGCAGCGCGCGCCCTGTTCGCCGAATAGCATTGCGGGCCCTGGTTTCGCCGGGGCCTTTTCGTATCCTGTCGTCTTCGGCTTGGAGGAATGCGCTTCCGCCTCGGTCAAGTCCTGCTCGCGACGAACAGCACATTAAGTGCTGTTCTGCTCGTGCGGAATCTAGCGTAACCGCACTCCTCCAAGCCGAAGACTGAGTAGTTCGCGCTTTGGGAGCGCCCCGCATAGGGTCGTCTGCGTTCATTTTTTGCTCTTCGTTTTAAAATGAAACGCAGCCAGGTGAGCGCATAGCGAGCGCAGCGAGCGGTAGCGAGACGTGGCCCCATGCGGGGCGCTCCCAAAGCGCGAACGGCGAGAGGAAGGTTTCTATGCGTACGTTGGCTTTGGATATTGGGGAAGTCCGCGTAGGGCTTGCCGTGTCGGATGCGGCGGGCAAAATCGCCACGCCGCTTAAGGTGCTTCCTGCCGATGTCGTGCTCAATTATGGTGCGGACTTTCGTCGCATTATCGAAGATTGGGAAATCGAACAGCTGGTGAGCGGCCTTCCCATGACGATGGCGGGCGAAGAGGGGCTTCAGGCTGCCTCTATTCGCGAAAAGGCCTCAAAAATTGCGAAGGCTTGCAAGCTGCCGCTTTATTTTTGCGACGAGCGCTTAAGTTCTCGCGAAGCTAAGCGCATTTTACGTGAAGAGGGTTTAGACGAGAGGGCCATGCGCGGTAAAGTGGACATGATTGCTGCGAGCCTGTTTTTGCAGGCATGGCTCGATTCTCAGGCTCAATAAGGTTTCGATGCGCCCATGCGCCGCTAAGGAAGAAAAACGAATATGCCCCGAAAACAGGTCACGTACTCAAACCATCCCAATCATCGCGCGCGCATGGTTCATGCGCAGGGTGAACGGCAGTTTCGCACGTATGACACGTCGCATATCCGCCCGCGCAAAAGCAAGGCGCCTATGGCGATAGGCGCTCTTATCGCCATTGTCGCGGCGGCGGCGATTATCTTTGGCGTCGTGGGGGCCATAAAGGGCTGCTCGAACGACGGGTCTTCCATCGACGGCTCGGCGGTTGTGGTGAACTCAACGCAAAGCGCCACGATTCCTTCTGGAACATCGGCGAGCGACGTTGCTTCTATTTTGCAGAATGCCGGCGTCATAAGCGATGGCGATGCGTTTCTCGCTCGCGCGAAGGCGCTCGGCCTCGATTCCCAATTCCAGGCGGGAACCTATACCTTTTCAAGCGGTATGACGCTTGACGAGGTTATCCAGGCTGTCGCTTCGGGCGATTTCGGCACTTATGGGCTTACCATTCCTGAAGGCTACAAGCTTTCCGATATAGCTTCGGCCGTGGAATCGGCGACGGAAGGTCGTATTTCGGCGTCCGATTTTACTGCAGCCGCTTCTGATGCGAGTGCCTATGCCTCCGAGTATGATTTCCTCGCCGATGCTGGCACTAATTCTTTAGAGGGCTTTTTGTTCCCGAAGACGTATTCCATAAGCGATACCGACACCGCCGATTCGATTGTCCGCATGATGCTCAACCAGTTCAAGACCGAAACTGCTGGCCTCGATTGGTCATATGCCCAAAACCGCGGCCTATCGATTTACGATGCCGTGACGTTGGCCTCCATCGTTGAGAAGGAATCGAGCGGCGATGAGCAGATTCGCGCTCAGGTTGCGGCCGTTTTCTACAATCGCCTCTCTTCGAGCAATACCGAGACCTTCGGCTATTTGCAGTCTGACGCGACGACCGCCTATGAGGTCGGCCACGATCCGTCTGCTGCGGAAGTGCAGGCCGCAACGCCGTACTCGACCTATGCCAATCCTGGGCTGCCTCCCACGCCCATCTGCTCTCCTGGGCTTGATTGCCTGCAGGCGGTATGCTCGCCGGCGAGCGACTATGCTGGTTACTATTACTTCATCTTCTGGCAAGACGCTTCTGGCACTATGCAGTATCAGTTCAGCCAAACCTACGAAGAGCACCAGCAGGCGATCGCCGAGCATCTGTAGTGCGCTGGCTTAGTGGCCAATGCATTTTCGGCAGCTAGATCGAGGCTCTTTCTTCCATGGCTTTCTTCACACCCGATAGGTTTTTCACGCGCGTGACGAAAATCGACCCCGCAACCGACGTGGCTGGCAGCGGGGTGAAGTTCGTGCTGCTCGATTTGGATAATACGCTGCTTCCTCGGGACACCCATCAGGTTCCCGACGATATTCGCCTTTGGTTGGCCTCGCTTGAGCGTGCGGGCATTCGCGCGTGCATTCTTACCAATAATTGGCACCATGGGGCGCACGAATGGGCCGAGCGCCTGGGCCTACCCATTGTCTCGCATGCGATTAAGCCTCTGCCGTTCGCGTATTTCGTGGCGCTTCGCACGCTCGGCGCCCGTCGCCGCGAGACGCTATGCATTGGTGACCAGCTCATCACCGATGTCTGGGGCGCGCATTTCCTGCGTATGCGGGTTTTCATGGTTGAGCCTTTGGTTGCCGTCGATTTGAAGCATACGCTGCTGCTTCGCCATGTTGAGGCCCTTTTCATGAAGGGCGTGCATCCCGAAAACTGACGCGCCGACGCTCGCTTCGTCCCAACTTCCAAGGCTGCACCTGCGCAGCCTTATTTTTTGCGCTCTGGAAGGTGATTCCGCGCCGAGGGGCTCCATGCGGAAGGCGCGTGCCTGCGCGTGTTAGAATCGGTGTTCGAAGAGAACGGCATGTTGGGAGCGGCTATGAAGTACACGATTGCAGGGGAGTTGCGGGGCGCGAGCCTTATCGCCATCGTCGACGACGTTCCTGCTGGTCTGCGCCTTCAGACGGCTTCCATCGAGGCGGATTTGGACCGATGGGCGCGTGGCTGTTTGCGCAGCGGAGAGTGCTCCCTCGGCAAAGTCGCCGTGCTTTCCGGGGCTTCGCCCGATGGGCGCACGACGGGCGCCCCCTTGGCTTTGGCAATCGACAACAAGGCCTATGCGTCTGCGCTGGAAAAGGGCGAAGTCGGAGCTGCGTCCGTTCCGCGTCCCGGTTCGGCCGATTTGTGCGGATCGCTTGCGGCCGACGCCGACGACTGTCGAGCGGTTCTCGAGGCTTCGTCGGAGCGCGTCGAGGCTGCGCTTGTGGCCGCATCCTCGGTGGCGCGCGAATTTCTTGCCGATTTCGGCGTTGAGATTCATTCGTATGTGACGCGCATGGGCAATGTGTCCATGCGGGAAGACGCGGCCGATTTCGAGGGGCTCAGCTATACGCCGCTCGAAATTGAGACTTCAAGCATGCGCTGCCCGTCGGCGCAGGCCACGCGTGCGATGGAAGAGGAAGTTGCCGCTGCCTGTTCGGCGGGCGATACGCTCGGCGGAGAGGTCGCCGTGGTGGTGACGGGCGTTGCGGCGGGCATGGGCCATTTCCGAGAAGGCGGCATGGCCGCGCGTTTGTCGCGGGCGGCGTTTTCCGCTTCGGGCGTTGCGGGGGTTTCATTTGGCAACGCTCGCGAGGTCTCGCGGAGGCGCGGTTCCGCCGCGTACGACGCCGTTGCCCTTGGCGAGGTCGGCTTTGCTCGTGACTCGAATATGGCGGGCGGCATCGAGGGCGGTTTCACTACGGGCATGCCCATCGTGTTGCGCGCCGAAATCTCCCCCAGTTTTGCCTTGCAAGCCCCCATGGACAGTATCGATTTGGAGACGCTGTTCACAGCTCAAGTTGCGTCGGCCGAGTATTCCCCCTGTTTGGTAGGCGGCACCGCCGTGGCCATCGAGGCGAATATCGCATTCGAGCTTGCCTGCGTGTATCAAGAGAAATTCGGCAGCGTGGCGATGTCCGATATCCATGCGGCATTCGATGCGTATGCGCGCCGTTTGAAGTTCGCGGCCAGGTGACGTGCGTGGGGACCCTGAAGAAAAACGTATTCCTGGTTGGCTTTATGGGCGTTGGCAAAACGACGGTCGCGCGACGTATGGCGCGCGATATGGGCGTGCCGTGTGTGGATGTGGACGCCTATCTGAATCGCAAACATGGCAAGTCGGCCGCCGAACTGTTCGGCGAACTTGGCGAAGGGAAGCTTCGCGAACTCGAGTACGAGGCGCTTGTCGAATGCGCCGATATGGGGCCTTCGATCATCTCATGTGGCGAGGGGATTGTCGCCAACCCGAAAAGCCGCTCGCTGCTGAAGAAGCGCGGGTTCGCCGTGATGCTCGAATCGAGCGAATCCACCTCGCTCGGGCGCATCCATAATCTGAGCACGCGTCCGCTGCTCGCTCATGATTGCGATATCGCAGGCCTATGGGAGGCGCGCAGGCCGCTGTACGAAGAGGTGGCGCGCGCGAAAATCAACGTGCAAGGGCGTTCAACGGCGTCGGTCGCGGGTTTTGTGGCGAAGGTACTCGCCCGAGCCGGCGTATATGCGCCCGAAGAACAAGACGCGGTAGCAAAAGCGATTAAGGCCGATGCCCAACGGCATCGCAAGAAGCGCCGTCGACGCGGTGGGCGAGGGCACAGCAAGGCTGCCACTAAGAACCATTCCCAGAATCAGAATCAAAAGCGCCGATCGGAAAGCGGCGCCGAACGGTAGAGACTTTCAGGAGGCAGTATCTATGACGAAGCCGAGGCTTGAGCGTATGCGCGCGGCGATGGACGCCGAGGGCATCGCCGATTTCTATTGCAGGGATATCTCGAACGTTAAATGGCTTACGGAATTCGATGGCGTTTTCGACGATGAGCCCGCGCATCTCGTCTTCGTCACCCCGAAAAAGGCGTTCCTTCATACCGATTCTCGTTACGCCGACGCATGCGAGCGCGCAGCGGCCGGTACGTCATGGCTTGTGGACGCATGCGGCGGCGGCCACGCGGCATGGGCGGCGAGCTCGTTTTCGGCGTACCACGCAGCAGCGGCTACGATGCCTGGCGCGCATGTCTGCGATTTCGCCGTGGAAGACTCCATGCCGCTGCGCGAATTTCGCGAGCTGGAAAAGGCGTTTGCCGAGATGAAGTGGCAGCCCGATTTCGTTGAGACCGACGGTTTTGTGAAACGCCTGCGTGCCGTGAAAGACGAATCGGAGCTTTCCGCCATGCGCGCCGCTCAGGCCATAACCGATGCGGCGTTCGAGCATATCGTGGGCTTCATGCGCGAAGGCATGACCGAGATCCAAGTGAAAAACGAGCTCGAAGACGCCATGCGTCGCTTGGGCGCCGAAGGCTCGGCATTCGAGTCCATCGTGGCAAGCGGGCCGAACGGGGCCGCGCCGCACAGTATCGCGGGCGAGCGGCGCCTACAGACGGGCGACATGGTGGTGATGGATTTCGGCGCGCGCAAAGGCGGCTATTGCTCAGATATGACGCGAACCGTGTGCATTGGCGAGGCGACGCCGCTTGCGAGGGAGGTCTTTGCGGCCGTGCGTGAGGCAAACGAGGCGGTTGAGGCGATGCTGCGGCCTGGGCGCACTGGCGCCGATATGCACCATCTGGCCGAAGACGTGCTGGCGCATGACGGTTTCGCGGGAAAGATGGGCCATGGCCTCGGCCATGGAGTCGGAATCGATATTCACGAACTTCCGGTTCTCTCGCCCCGAAACGAGGCTCCGCTTGAGGCGGGCAATGTGGTCACGGTTGAGCCAGGCGTGTATCTGCCGGGAAAAATAGGCTGTCGTTTGGAGGATTTCGGTGTCGTGACCGAAGATGGATACGAAGTCTTCACCAAATCGACTCACGAACTGGTTATAATCTAGCGTCGATTTTCATTGGGAATTTCGCAAGTCCATGTAAAAAAGGAATGGCGGCCAGCTTGGCGGGGCGTAAAGTCTGCGACTTTCGCGCGCTTCGGTCGCGTCAGGAGGAACTATGGCAACTGTCTCTACCGCTGATTTCAAAAACGGCATGTGCATCGTTTACAACAACAAGATGTGCGTCATCACCGAATTCCAGCATGTCAAGCCCGGCAAGGGCGGTGCATTCGTTCGCATGAAGATGCGCGACATCAAAACCGGGCGCGTGCTTTCCGATACGGTGAACGCCGGCGTGAAATTCGACACCGTTCGTCTTGAGCAGCGCGAGATGCAGTATCTCTACAACGACGGGTCCGACTTCTATTTCATGGACCCTGTGAGCTTCGACCAGATTTCTTTGCCGGCCGACCATGTGGGCGACACGGCTCAGTGGCTCAAGGAAAACGACACCGCCACGCTCGAGTATGCCGACGGCGAACTGCTCGGCGTTGAGCCCAAGATGTTCGTCGAGCTCGAGGTCACCGAAACCGAGCCGGGCTTCAAGGGCGACACCGTTCAGGGTTCCACCAAGCCGGCCACGCTCGAAACTGGCGCCGAGGTGAAGGTTCCCATGTTCGTCGAGGTCGGCGACGTGCTGCAGATTGACACCCGCGACGGTCGTTTCATCAAGCGCATGTAACTGGCAAGCCCGTTCTGACGAACGGGCTTTTTTCGTTTGAGGCGTCCCGACGCTGCGCGGCAATCTGGCGGCGCATTTCGGGCGGGACCTTCGGCTTCACGTACCAAAGTACGCTTCGCCTCGGTCACGCCCGAACTGCACTCGCCAGATTGCCGCTCGCTGACATTCGATGCGAACGGGGCGTTTTGAAAGACCTGCGGGCCGTCGTTGTCTGATGATGGATAGCGAATCTGCGTGACCGGCTGCTCTGGCGGCCGCTGCTTTATGTTTCTTTCTTTTCCAATGTGTAACGCAGGCGTTCTCGGCTCGACAAGGGGCACTATCGCGCGATATAGTGCTTGAGCGTCGATGTTCGACCGTCTGCCGCCGCGTTATCGCCGCTGGCGTTCTGGTCTGTATAATCGAAGATGCGTATCGCGCAGGTTCTGCGCGCGTGAAACCATGAGCGGATGCTCGATGCGGCACTCTTTCAGAAGCGCGGCGTCGTGTGTCCGCTTTCGTGCTGCTCGTTTTCCGACGGGCGCGGATAAGGGAAAGTGAGAGGTGAAGCATGCCTGGTTTGCAATTGATGGACACCACCATCCGCGACGGCCAGCAAAGTTTGTGGGCCACTCGTATGCAGCTCGGCGATATGCTGCCTATCTTGCCGAAGATGGACAAGGTGGGCTATTGGGCTGTCGAGGCGTGGGGCGGTGCGACGTTCGACACCTGCATGCGCTTCTTGGACGAGAATCCTTGGGAGCGCCTGCGCTCGATTAAGGCCCATATGCCCAATACCGATTTGGCCATGCTCTCGCGCGGCCAAAACCTCGTGGGCTACAAGCACTATTCCAAAGATATCGTGAACCGTTTCATCGCCTGCGCCAAAAAAGACGGCATTCAGGTGTTTCGCGTGTTCGACGCGCTGAACGACATTCGTAACGTCGTGGACAACGCCGAGGCTATCAAAGCCTGCGGCGGATGGTTCGAGGGAGCGATTTCTTACACGGTGTCGCCCGTGCATACGCTCGACGGCTATCTGGAGTATGCCCAGAAACTCAAAGACCTTGGCGCCGATTCCATCGCCATCAAAGATATGGCTGGCTTGCTCACGCCGTATCGCACTGAGCGTTTGGTGAAGGCCTTCGATGCCGAAATCGGCCTGCCGGTGCACTTGCATACGCACTACGTGGGCGGCATGGCGCCTATGAACATCCTGAAGGCGGCCGAGGCCGGCGTCGCCATTTGCGATACGGCCGCGGCGCCGCTTGCGTTCGGCAACTCGCACCCTGCGGTGGAAACCATCGTGGCGGCGCTGCAGGAAAGCCGCTACGACACCGGCTACGACCTGGAGCTCCTGTTCGAAATCGCCGAATACTGGGAAGAGGTGCGCAAGCGCGGCCACTACAACCGCGGCGTGTCGTCGCTTACCCACATGAAGGTCTACTCGCACCAAATTCCCGGCGGCATGATGTCGAACCTGATGGGCCAGTTGGAAATCCAGAAGGCCACCGATCGCCTGGACGAGGTCATCCGCGAGATTCCGCGCGTGCGCGCCGAAGTGGGCTATCCGCCGCTCGTTACTCCCATGAGCCAGATCGTCGGCACGCAGGCCGTGTTCAATGTGCTTACTGGCTCACGCTGGAGCGTTGTCTCCAAAGAGATGAAGGACTATCTGTGCGGCTACTACGGTAAAGCGCCTGGTCCTATTGACCCCACGGTCTTCAAGAAGGTTGTGGGCAATTCCGAGGTGCTGCCGCCCGATGTGTCGCCGGCATCGCTGAACACCACCACGTTCGACCAGCTTGCCGAAGAAATCGGCGATTTGGCGAATTCCGAAGAGGACGTGCTGATGTACGCCCTGTTCCCGAACGAAGCGCGCACCTTCCTCTCGAAGCATCGCGCCACCGAGAAAGTTGAATTCTTGCTGGAGAACGAGTCCAGCCTGACCAAGGAGGACGATTACGTGGACATCAACCAAATTCGCGAGCTGCTGAAAGTCGTTGAGGAATCCGGCGTCGGCGAGATTTCCGTCGAAGAAGAGGGCATGCGCATCAACGTTCGCATGCCGGGCGCCATGCCCGCCGCCGTTGCCGCGGCTCCGGCTGCTGCCCCCGCCGTTGCGGCCGCGCCTGCGGCAGCCGCGGCTCCGGCTGCTGCCCCCGCCGCCGCGCATCCTGCGAATTGGGTATGCGTGAGCGCTCCGATGGTCGGCACGTTCTATGCCGCACCGCAGCCTGGCGCGCCCGCATTCGTGAAGGTGGGCGATGAGGTCGCCGCCGGTGAAACGCTGTGCATCGTAGAGGCTATGAAGCTCATGAACGAGATTTCGGCGCCCGAAATGGGCACGGTGCGCGAGGTCTGCGTGCAAGACTCCGAGCCCGTTGAGTTCGGCACGCCCTTGTTCTGGATTGAGCCGCTCGGTCAGGCCGTTGCGGGCGAAGGGGCGTAATCCATGTTCGATAAGATCCTCGTCGCGAATCGCGGCGAAGTGGCGCTGCGCATCATGCGCGCCGCTCGCGAGCTTGGTGTGAAGACCGTTGCCGTATATTCGACCGCAGACAAAGATACGCTTCCAGTTCGCTACGCCGACGAGGCGGTTTGCATTGGGCCTGCTCCTGCGGGCAAATCGTATCTGAATATGTCGAATATCATAGCCGCGGCAACCACCACGGGCTGTCAGGCTGTGCACCCTGGCTATGGCTTTTTGGCCGAGAACTCCGATTTCGCGCGCGCCTGCGCCGACAACGATCTGGTCTTTATCGGCCCCGCGCCCGAATGCATCGACCGAATGGGCGATAAGGCGGCTGCGCGCGAGACCATGATGTCTTGCGGCGTTCCCACCGTGCCTGGCTCCGATGGCGTTGTCGAAAGCGTGGACGAGGCTCGGGCGTTCGCCGAGCGCGTGGGTTATCCGGTGCTTATTAAGGCGTCGGCTGGCGGTGGCGGCAAGGGTATGCGCGAAGTGCACGCGCCCGAAGAGCTCGCCGACGCCTATATGGCCGCAAAGGCCGAGGCCAAGGCCGCATTCGCCAATGACGACGTCTATATCGAAAAGCTCGTGCTGCGTCCGCGCCATGTGGAGATTCAGATTCTCGCCGACGATTTCGGGCATCAGGTGGCGCTGTGCGAGCGCGATTGCTCCATTCAGCGTCGTCATCAGAAGCTGCTCGAAGAGGCGCCATCGCCGGCGCTCGACGAGCGGCTGCGCCGCGATATGGCCGTGGCCGCCGTGAAGGCCGTGCGCGCGGTGGATTATCGCAATGCGGGCACCATCGAGTTCTTGCTCGACACCGACGGCAAATTCTATTTCATGGAAATGAATACGCGCGTGCAGGTTGAGCACCCCGTGACCGAACAGATTACGGGCGTAGATATCATCAAAGAGCAGCTGCGCATTGCATCGGGCGAGCCCATGAGCTGCGCGGGCGACGCTCCGTTCGCGCCGAATGGCCACGCGATCGAATTCCGCATCAATGCCGAAGACCCGGAAAACAATTTCCGTCCGTGCCCTGGCACCATTACGCGTTTCGACGTTCCTGGCGGTCCTGGTGTGCGCGTGGAGGCATATGTGCAGGCAGGCTCGGTCATCTCGCCGTTCTACGACTCCATGGTGGCGAAGCTCATCGTATGGGGCCGCGATCGCGATGAGGCGCTCGCTCGTGGGCGTCGCGCGCTTGCCGAGTTCAATATCGAGGGAATCAAAACCACGATTCCGTTCCACCAAGCCGTGCTTGACGAGGAAATCTTCCAGCGCGGCGAGGCCCATACCGACTTCATCGAGGTTACGGGGCTGTAATGTATTGCGCCGTTCTTCCGAACGGTGCAATTGCTCAATGGGCCAAAGGAACTGTCCCTTTGGCCCATTTTTTGTCGCTACTGTTTCCAGCTTTCCAAAAGATAGCTTTCGAATTCTGCCACGATGGACGCGTTTGCGACTCCCTTCTTGCGAATGAGGTAAAGCGGCACCGTGAAGTCGTCGGATGCGGCGAGCGAGCGCGCCGTGAGGTCGGCCCGTTTGAGCGAAGGGTGGCCCATGGGCACGAACGCGGCGCCCCTCCCGTTTGCCGCGGCATCGAAGTATTCGCGCCGCGGTGTGGGCACGATATGTGGATCGAAGCCTCGCTCGTGACACAGCCGCAGAATTACTGGCAGGGTATAGTCGGTCTCGGGCGGCATAAGAATGCCCAGGTCTTTGAGGTCGGTGAAATCCAGAGCGTCTTTTCCCGCAAGCGGGCTGTCGGCAGGGAACGCGACGACTTGTCGCCCGCGCATGACGAGTTGCGCGTCGAAAAGCGTGGCGTCGACTTCGCCCGCGACAAGCGCGATGTCGGCTGCTCCTTCGAGGATGTTGCGGATGCACGATGCCGTCGAGCATTCAAATGCATGGATGGTGGTTTCAGGATGCTTGGTGCCGAAATCTTCGACCGCGTCGAAGGAGAGCGCGACATCTCCTGTCATGATGCTATCGGTTACATAGGCGAAGCGGATGGAGCTGGGCGTCGCCTTGGGGCGAATGGCGGCGATTATATCGTCGGCCTCGCGCAGCAGGGCGCTGCCCCGTGCGAACAGCGTTTCGCCGGCGGCGGTTGGTCGAACGCCTTGCTTTCCGCGCGTGAGCAATACGCATTCGAGCTCTTTTTCGAGCTTGTTCACGCCCGAGCAAATAGCCTGCTCGCTGACGAATAGCTCCTTTGCGGCGGCGGAAAACGAGCCGGTCGCGCATGAAGTGCAGAAATATCGCAGTTGTCGAAGCTCCATCGGCCTGGCCTTCCGTAAGTTTGCCGCGTACCTTTGTCTACAACTATAGCTTGTATCATCTGAAATGAAAGACTGTTTTACCTCCTATTTTGCGTTTCATATACTCGAACTAGTTTCAAGGAAACGTTGTATATGGAAAACGTTTCCGCCGATTTGAGGAGGGATTGGAATGGCTGGAGTTTCACGTAGGGGCTTTTTGGCTGCATCGGCTGCGGCCGCAGTGGGCGCGATGGGGCTGGCTGCGTGCTCGCCGAGCACGAGCGATTCGAAGGGCGCAAAGGAAGAATCGGCCAAAGGCGCGAAGTCGTTCGACATCAAAGAGACGATCGAATGCGACGTTACTGTGATCGGCATGGGTGCGGCGGGCATGATGGCCGCCATCGGCGCTGCCGACAAGGGCGCGAAAGTCATTGCCGTCGATGCTGCGCCGGGCTTTTCCGGCACGACGAACTGCTCGACCACGGGGTCGTTCTTCGTGGAAAGCGAAGCCCAGAAGGCGGGCAGCTGGCATGTGAGCAAGCAAGAGGCGTACGACTTCATCATGGAGGGCACGCACTATTCCGAGAACTCGCCGCTCGTGCGCAACATGCTCGATGTGAGCGGCCGCGCAGCCGATTTGCTCGACGGCACGGGCATGCCGATGCTGCACATGTTCGAGCAAACTACCGCCGACGATACGAACTACATGAACAAATGCGGCTATTGCTTCGTGCTATCCGGCGAAGACCGAGCTCCCTTCTGGGAGGGCCTGATGAACGAGCATGGCGCCGAAATGCGCTGGAATTGCAAGGCTGAAGCGCTCGTGTCCGATGATGGCAAGGTGACTGGCGTTGTGGTTTCCGATTCCGATGGATACAAGCAGATCAATGCGAAGGCCGTGATTTCTTGTGGCGGTGGATTCATCTCTAACGACGACATGAAGAAGAAGTACTACGGCGGCACGAATTTCGTGAGCCAGGGCTTCCCGACGGTCGATGGCTCGTCGATGCAGGCGTGCATCGACGCGGGCGCGCAGATAGGCAAGAATTTCACGGTCAGCGTGAACGAGATGGGCGGCTGCAACTTCGAGGCGACGCCGAAATATGCCTGGATGCCCGGTACCGGCACGAACAGCTGCTTGTATATGATGCTGCTCGGCGGCATGCTGGTGAACCCCGACGGCGACCGCTTCGTGCGCGAGTCGCGCATCGTGACCAACATGATGTTCACCGGCGAGCCGCTCGTGCGCACGGGCACCTACTACATGGTGTTCGATTCGCAGACCATCGAGAAAGTAAAGACGACCCCGCTACTCGATTTGTTCCCCGAAGACGCGAAATCGAAGCTCGCGCCTATTCTGCAGCTAGGCTTCCAGGGGTACACGTGCGATGGCTTCGACGACGATTTCGAGAAGGCCCAAGACGCCGGCTGGGCGTTCAAAGCAAACACTATCAAAGAGCTTGGCGAGCGTTTCGACCTTGCGCACATCGAGGACAGCGTTAAAACGTACAACGCGGCAGCGACCGGCGGTGACGACTTCCTATGGCTGGAAGCGGATTATTGCAAGCCGCTCGAACAGGGGCCGTTCTATATCTTCCAATACAATCCCGGCTCGTGGTGCACGATTGGCGGTCTGCGCACCGATGGTATGTGCCGCGTGCTCGATGCCGAGAACAAGGCCATCGAGGGCTTGTATGCGGCCGGCATGGATGCCGATTTGTGGAGCGTTCCGTATTATTGCGGCGGCACCGCGCAAGGTTTCAGCTATGCCTCGGGCCTGCTTGCAGGCGAAACTGCTGCGGCTGATATTAAGTAGCGATATCGATCACTCTTTTCGCCGACCTCTCCCGAATACGCGACTTCGGGTTCTTTTGCAAAGTGCTGGATTCGCGAGGGCGATGAAATTTCACTTTTGAAGCGCGGCTCGACGGGCTATGCGAATGCTGGTTTCGAGCCGTATTCCGAGAAGCTTGCATCTGATGGTTGATTTTCATTGTTAGCCGAACACTTACGGCGCGAACGGTGTTCTCGCAGTT
>CAVHFS010000010.1:0-54624 GCA_963635715.1 Subdoligranulum sp. CAG:314
GCCAAAACGCTGTTCGGCCAAGCCGCCGAGCGTTTCGCCTTCGGCGGCATCTCTCCCGATGACAAGCGCATCGCGTTCGTGAACCTACGCGAAATTCGCGGCATCCGATTCGGCACGCGCGGCCCCTTGGCCTATAACGACCATTTCTATGGCACCGACCTGGAGATATTCGCCTACGGCGCCTTTTCGGTGCAGGTCAGCGACCCCGTCGTCTTCATTCGCTCGTTCGTGCCAGCAAATGTTTCGAGCTACTCCATCGACGACCCGAAAGCGCGCCGGCAGCTGACCTCGGAGTTTCTGCATTCCTTCATCGCTGCGGTTAATGCGCTGTCCACCGAGTTCCGCATCTCGCAACTTCCCGGTCAGACCGCCTCCATCGCGGCTAACGTCGCCGCGCAAGAGCAAAACGCCGGGTCGTGGCCTGCGCGTTTCGGGCTTTCCCTGGCAGGCGTGGCCATCGAGAACATCGAGTTCTCCGATCAGTCACGCGAGCTGGTGCGCGGCTACTCTGAGAAGAAGATGAACGTCGCCGCCTTCGAGGGCGTGTCGCAACATGCGGCCAACGTGGCGGCGCAGCAGATGATTGCCGAAGGGGTGCGAGACAACGGGCTCGGCGATGGCGGCGGCATGCTGTTCGGCATGAACCTCGCCAACGCGATCAGCCCGCAAAACGCCGGATTCGCGCAGGCAGCGGAAAACGGGCAGCCGACCCCCGTGGCCAACGATCTCGATGAGCGCATTGAGGCGCTTCGCAAGCTCAAAGAGCTGGTCGATGCAGGGATTCTCACGCAAGAGGAATTCGAGCAGAAGAAAAAGCAGCTGCTGAACCTTTAGGTTGGCAGGACGCATCGGCGTCAGGTCGCTGTCGGTTGTCGCCAGTCGTCGGTCGCCGCTGGCGGCTAGCCGGAGGCGGGCCGCCTCCTACCATGCGTACGCGTACACCTCGACCGACGCGTAGTCCACCTCATTGAACAGCTGCGCTTCAAACGCAACGCTTTTTCCCACATCGGGGCGCGAGACGAAGGTTTGCGCCCCGCCCACGATCGAACCCGAAGCATCCCGGAACACCGCCGTCACCACGATGTCGCTCGAATAGGAAATATCCGGAGCCTCGTCCACGCGAACTTCGCCGGTGACGTCCGTCATGCCCGCTTTGCTCTTCTCCGAAACGTTGCGCACCGTGAACGAGCCGGCCGATTCCGCCTTCCCTATTTTGTAGCTTGACGGCGCAACGGGTGCGAACTCAACGGTTGCCGGTTTTTGGGAAGAATCGGCAATACTCGTATAATATTGCGTTTGACCTGGTCCTATAATGAATAAAGCTGTATCTAGCGTAAAGAGGATCGTCCCATCGGCCGCCTTGCCCGTCACCGTTACCTGCGGCAGCTCGACCACGGCGTCCGCCAAATTGTTTCGCAGGGCATAGGTGAATTGCACGTAGCCGTTGCTCATCGACCAAGCCGATTCGACGATGCTCAACGCGTCCTCGGAGCCTTCGACGGTGTCGGTCGGTGATTTTTTCGAACCGCTATCGCCCGAAGACGCCGATGTGTTTGCGTTCGATGAAGTATCCGAGTTTTCTGACGCCTCAGGGCGCGACGAAGAGGCCGAACCCGCATCCGCCACTTCGTTTTGCGGCTGGCCCGAACCGGCCGCCAATGCGCCAAACGCCCACATGCCAGCCGATATAACCACCGCGATGCCGGCCAAACAGGCGAGGGCAATAAGGCCGCGATGCGGTTTCTTGCTCGGCGACGCCCCGATTGCGTCGGCGGAATCGGACTGGTCGGTCGTTGCCGCCTGCAGCGGGGATGTTCCTTTCGGGGCTTCATCGGCAACGTCCTCGGATTCGGCCTCGAGACCTTCTTCATCTGAGCCGTCAAGAACGCCACAGGAAACCAAGGCATGCGCCATTTCGTCGGCGCCGGCAAAGCGCCCGCTCGGCTCGAACGAGCACGCCTTGGCAACGACGGCTTTCAGGGCTTTTGGCACATCGGTCGCGCCCTGAAGGGCATCTTCGAAATCGTCGGAATCGGGCCGTTTCCCCGTCAACATAAAGGCAAGCAAACGCCCCGCGGCGTACACGTCCGAGCGGGCGTCGGTTTGCGCGAAGCCGAACTGCTCGGGAGAGGCGAACCCCCACGTTCCCAGTTTCGTCGTATTCTTTGCCGGAGTATCCGTGTTCATCCGCGCGATTCCGAGGTCAATCACATGCGCTCCATCGGCCGCAATAACGATATTGCCCGGAGCTATGTCTCGGTGAACGATGCGCTGCGCGTGCAGGGCACCAAGTGCTTCGCAGACCTCGGCCATTGTGCGAACGGCATCGGCGGCCGAAAGACGGCCCCGTGCCTCAACCACGCTTTCAAGCGTTTCCCCTGGCACGTAGTCGTACACCACTGCGAAACAATCAGGGAGTTCATAGGTAGCCACCACATGCGGCAGCCGGCGACATCGGCATTCCGCCAGCGCCGACCACACGCTTCGGCGGGCGAGCTCGTTTGGAATTCTTTTGCGGACGAACGGGCCTGAGCCGTCAAGAAACACCAATTCCGTCGTGCCACCGGGGCCATTGGCAAGCACGCTGCGAACTTCGTACGCGTCGTCAAAATGAAGCGAATGCAAAACCTGGTCGTCGTTCACGCGTGGCTCTCTCCGAAATTGCAGAATGGCGGGCGATATGCCCGGCATAGGCAGCGAGCTGCCAGCGGACGAGGGGCAAGCGCAGACCTCCACTGGCAACAGCGGCTTTGCGAGCATTGTACCCTTGCAGGTACCGCAGGCGCGTCAGTTCGCAGCTGAATTTTGTTTCCTAGAGGCGCCCCGTTCCCAGCAGCGTTTTCTCACCGAAACGGAACAGCTCGTCGTCCGCCTCGGCGCGCGACGTTCCCTGGTCGATGCACCACGCGATAATGGCGTCGCGACGGATTTTGGCGTAGAGCTCCGAAACACCAGCCTGCCGCAACAGGCGCTGCGTTTCGCGCAGGCTGCAGCCCAGGCCGAACGCGAGCATGATGGCGTGATCGCGCCCAGGCTTGCTCTTTCCCGCGAAGATGTCGTAGACCACGGTCGCGTTGATGCCGGACGCGCGAATGACGTCGGCGCGCTTGAGCCCATGGGCATACAGGAGCTCGTTGAGGTAGTCGGGCAGCGCGCGATTGGTCGGCTCGGCTTCGTCCAGATACGAGTCGATGCTGCGCGAGGAAAGCAAACGCTTCAGTAGGTCTTCCGTCAGGCGTTCGCGCGGTTTGCAGGTGCACCCGGTCGCGCCTGCCGCCTTCGGTTTCCCGCTTTCCGCATTCGCCATTCCCTTCGCAACCATCTGCGCCCATCCCGTCCATTTGGCAAGCTCGCCTCTTACTATTCCCAAATATGGTAGCAGACGACCAATTGCCTGGAGGTGCGATCCTAAATTGGGCAGACCCTAGAGGGGCAGTCCTGCCGGGTTCCCGCAATTGCAACTGTGAGCGCTGGGCCCTCTTGACAGTTCGTTTTGAACGAGGGCCCTTTTCGACACTGCCGTTAGCAATAGATTCGGGCGGGCGCGGGAGTTATTTCGAGCGTTTCGGCGATTCCGTGCAGCGTTGCCGAGGCGATGTGTGCGACTTGCCCGTAAAAGCCTTCGCCATCGGTCTCGCGCAGCTTCTCGAAATATCGAAATGCCCAGGTGAGCAGATGAATTTGCAAATAATCGGCAATCAGGTCGGGCCGATTGCGCGCAAGCCACGAGGCAAGCTGCAGCTCCAGCCCGATATGGTCGTCTGGGTCGCATGCGCCTTCGGCGCGCGCGACGCCGTTGCGGCGCATCCAGTTTCTCAGCGCAAGCGTACTGCTTCCGAATGTCACGCATTCGCGATCGAGATACACCGATCCCCATGGAGGCGCCGCAAGCCGATTCGGTCCTACGAAAAGACTCCGATAGCGTATTGAGAGCTTTCCCTCATCGGGGAGCATGCCTGTGATGGCGCCAAAGGCCGCGACTATCTCGCTACGCTTCGCAAATGGCCACGTTGCGGGCGATTCCGCTACGGCACGCATCGCGTCAAGGGCCTTTTCTCCCTCTTCGGAGGCAGGGTCGAGCAGAAACAGCGCGCCCAGTGCGGCCGTCGCGGCCGAGATTTCTTCCAATGCCGTTTGGTCTATCGCTTGTTGCCTCATCGTGTTCCCCTTGCAGCGATCATTGAAACTTCCTTAGATGCCGACGCTCATGCGCAGGCAATAGAACGCGAGCCTCGCGCAGAATACCGCGGCGATGGGCAGGGCGATTTGAAATGCGAGCGAGGCCACGCCTAGCCTCTCTTTCGAAAGGCTCGCGGCGAGCGCGGCCACGTAGACGGCCGTAAGCGCTAGCGCGGCAATGGAGTACGGTATGGCCGCGGCGATGAGCTCGCTGCCTGCAAGGTAGGCGCCGTTCAAAGACCCCACGAATGCCGCATGCGCAACGGTGGCCACGAGCGCGACGGCAACGCCGCACGCTGCGACGGCAAGCACGGCACGCGAAGCTCGCTTGCTCGGGGTGCCGCCCGCGAGGCGCACTGCGGCGGCTCCCAAGGGGGCGGCGACCAGGTAATACCCCACCATCTCGATGGGAACGAGCGGCGTCGCCCAAGCCGGGATGGTAGATACGTGGTACGCCAATCCGGTGAACACCGCCAAAAGCGCCCCGCCGACGGCCAAAACGGCAAGCCAAACGCGGTGCGAGCCAGCGCTCAGCTTGCCGGTGCGACCCGCAAGCCAATACACAACGGACACCACGGCAAACGCGCACGCGACCAGAATCTCGTTCGTCAGCGGAGAGGAGCCCACGTGCACGATGGCGAACGGGGCGTGCAGCGGGTCGTGCAAGTGGAAAAACGCGCCCACGAACCCACACGCCATCAGGGCGATTGGCAAAAGCGCCGCCTTGCCGAGGCGGTTCGACAATCGTTCATCGGGTTTGTCTGTTAGCGCGATAACGAGCATGCCCAAGAAAGCGCCGGCGGCAAGCGGCATGAGCGTTGTGAGAACAGCCAGCGGCAGCTCGGCAAAGGGATTGATAGCCATGGCTACATCACCTCCAGGGGATTGAGGATTCGTCCTTCGACATCGCCCGATGGACGCGTTTGCGAGCAGGGAGCAATGACGAAATTCGGCGAAGTATAAGAGGAATCGGGCAAGGGCGCGATGTTCGCATCGCCGCCGAATTGCTCGCGCAGCTCGTCGATCTTGCCGAAGCGCAGCGCGCGCTGGGGGCATGCCTCAACGCAAATGGGGCTCTTCCCCTCTTTCACGCGGTCGATGCATCCCGTGCATTTGTGGGAATGGCCCGTTTCCGCGCTTATCGACGGGTTGCCGTACGGGCAGGCCATCTCGCAGTACGCGCACCCGATGCAGCGACTCTCGTCTACGTGCACCAGTCCCGTTTCAGCATCTTTGGTCATGGCGGCTGTCGGGCACACCTTCACGCAGGCGGGGTCGTCGCAGTGGTTGCAGGAAATCGACAGGTAATACCCGAAGCAGTCGTTGGCCAGAAGGCCGTTTTCGTCGAAATAGGCCTTGCCGCCGCCGTATTCGAACACGCGGCGGAAGTTCGTCTCCCCGTCGAGGTCGTAACGGTCCTTGCAGGCCAGCATGCATGTTTTGCAGCCGTTGCAGTACGCGGCGTTGAACGCGAAACCATATTGCGCCATGGCTACTCCTCCACCTTCTCTACCTGGCCGATATTGCTGTGCTGGGGGTTCTGCTTGCCCAGCGGCGACGGGCGCGAGGTGGTGAGCGTGTTGATGCACCCGCCGTAGTCGACGCGGTCGCCCGACATGTCGGCGTTGTGCCACTGCCCCTCGGGCATGGAAACCACGCCGGGGATGATGCGCCCCGTCACCTTCGCGCGGATGCGAATCTCGCCCTGCTCGTTGAACACGCGGCACATATCGCCGTCCTCGATGCCGCGCGGCTCGGCGTCGGCCGGGTTTATCCACAGCAGATGCGGCGCGCTTGCGGCGATGATCTGGTTGTTCGCGTACACGCTGTGCGTGGACTTCTTGTAGTGGAACGCCGTGACCTGCAGCGGGTACTGCTCGGTGACGTTCGCGTATTGGTTGAAGCCGGGGTCGTGCATGGGAATGGGGCTGACCACCTCGTCGTCGGCAAGCTCCCACGTGTCGCGCGCTTCCGCGATTTGCTCGCTGTAGAGCTCCACCTTGCCCGAAGGCGTTCCCAAGGCGTATTTCACGGGGTCTTCGATATAGGTTTGCATGCCGATCATCTCTTCGGGCGCCTCTTTCGAGTGGTACACGCCCAACTTCAGGCCCTCTTCGAACGTGGCCGGCAGCTCGGGGATGGCTTTCGTGATGTTCCCGTACAGGTACTTGATCCAGTCTTCGCGCGTGTACATGCCCATGGAGAACTCCTCTTTGAGCCCGAGCCGTTCGGCCAGGCCCAGGCACACGTCGAAGTTGCCGCGCCGCTCAAATTTCGGCTCGTACACGGGGCTGCCGAACGTGATGGCCTTGGTGGATTCGCAATAGCCGGCCGGCGCGAAGTCGTACTGCTCCTGCATGGTAAGGTCGGGCAGCAGAATGTCGGCGTACTTCGCCGAATCGGTCATCACCACGTCGCTCACCACGATGAATTCGCACTTGGAGGTATCGCGCAGGATATCGTGCGTGGCGTTGATGTTGGAGTGCTGGTTGGTGAGATGGTTGCCGCCGTGCATGAAGATGAATTTGATGCCCACGTCGAGCTTGTCCTTGCCGCGTACGCCGGCGTTGAGCGCTGTCATCTCGGGGCCGTGGTCTACGGCAGCCGACCACAGAAACAGCGGGATGGACGTCTTCACGGGGTTTTCGCCCTGCGGGAAGATGTTCATGTAGCATTGGGCGAACCAGCCGTTTGAGCCTGGGCCGCCGCCGGTGTTGGTGCCGGGCTTGCCAACCTGCCCCAGGATGAACGGCAGCGCGGCGATGGACATGGCGATGAGCTCGCCGTTGCTGCGGCGCTGCGGGCCGTAACCCTGCGTGACGAACACGGGCGACGACGTTCCCAGGTCACGTGCCAGCTCTCGGATGCGCTCGGCGGGAATCAGCGTGATTTTCTCGGCCCATTCGGGTGTTTTCTCGATGCCGTCAGGCCCTTTGCCCATAACGTAGTCTTTGTACGACGCACCCTTGCCCTTCGCGCTTTCGGGCAGCGTCTCCTCGTCCCAGCCGATGCAATACTTGTGCAGGAAGTCGGTCGCCACCCAATCGTTTGCGACGCATTCGTGCACCAGCGCCGCGATGAGCGCCGCGTCGGTTCCGGGGTTGATGGGAATCCATTCGAAATCGCGGTTGAACAGCGTGTCTGAGTAGCGCGGGTCCACGATGATGACGCGGCAGTGCTTTTCGGCCGCCGCACGAATGAGGTCGCGTCCCAGTCCGCCGCCCGACATGCGGTTCTCGCCTGGGTTGTAGCCGAAAAACAGCACGAGCTGCCCTTCCTGGAGCGTGAGGAAGTTCGACTCGCGCGAACCGTTCAGCGGGTTCGACGGCCCCAGCATGTATTCGGTGGCGATTTCGAATTGTCCTTCGGAATAGTCGCCGTAGGTGTTCAGATAGCCGCCCATCAGGTTGCATAGGCGTTTCACGCAGCTGCCGTCGGCGCTGCGGCCCATGGCTCCCGACACGATGCCCGTGCCCCAGCCAGTGAACACCGACTCCGGGCCGTAGGTATCGTAGATTCGCCGCATCTCGCCGGCGATGGTATCGAGCGCCTCGTCCCAGCTGATGCGCTCGAACTCGCCCGATCCGCGCTCACCCGTGCGCTTCATGGGGTAGTTCAGGCGGTCGGGGCTTTGCAGCCAGCGGCGAATGGAGCGTCCGCGCAGGCATGCGCGCATCTGGCGACCCGCCTCGGTAGCGTCGTCGCCCCTGTTATCGCTTTCCGTGTAGATGATTTCGTTGTCTTTCACATGGAATTGGAATGCGCATGCGCCGCCGCAGTTCACGCTGCAATGGCCCCATACGATTTTCTCTTCGGGCTCCTCGTCTTGCGCTTCGGTTGCGCAAAAAGCCTGCTCGGCGTTGCTTACCATCGCCAAAGCGGCAAGCGCCGCCGTTCCCCCTACGAACTCGCGGCGGGAAACGTCATTTCCCGTATGTGACATGGGCTTCTCCTCTCGTTTTCTCAAGCGGAGAAGGCGGCCGCCCTCTGTCTGGAAGGTTCTTCCTTCGCTGAGGCGCATTCTAAAAGCGGCGCAAGGGCAGATACAGGATTAATTTCAATTTTGACAAGTTGGTATGGGCGAGCGATTGGCTACATTCGAACGGAGTACTCTGCTGGGCGCCCGCCTGTTTTGCTCGCGAGCCCCTTTTTGACCAGCGACTCAAGTGCCATGGCCGCGGTGGTTCGCGCGATTCCTGCCGAAGAGGCTATATGTGAGGAACTGTGCGGCTCGCTCGACAAAACGATGAGGCACCGAGCCTGCGCGTCGCTGATGCCGCCTGCCTGCTGCGCGACGGCGCGCAGCTTCGAATGCGCCGAAAGAGCCGAGGCGAAGAAACGCCTGGCCTGCGACTCGTCTTGAAAATCCGCGCAGATCGCATCGCTTGTGTTCCAGCCCCGCTCTGTCAGCTCCACGCTCACATGCCTGCGGTCTTTTTGCGGAACGCGCCTGCGTAGCAATGCGCGCGTTTCCAGTTCGCCGATTTCTCGCGAGAGGGCAACGGGGGCCGACCACTCCAGAAAGTTGCTTCGGGCGCATGTTCCCCCGAGGTATGCGGTTTGAACGAGGATGAACGCCCCAAGCAGGCTCGCCCCTTGCCTCTGGGCGATAGCTTCGGCTTTTTTCACCAGTTCAAGCGGCTTTTTCGCATCGTTTACCACAAGCGCGCCTTCGTATTTGCTCGAATGCCCTACAATGCCAGTTGGCTGGCGAGAATTTGGGGAAGCGCAAATCGGCCCTGCCGGCCCTGTGTGTATGGAGGGGATATGCGCAAGACGCTTTTCGCGCAGCCTATTATCGACGTGGCCTATTATACCTATGCGCTGACGGAGGCTACGCTTGCGGCGGCGGGCGATTGCAATTTCGTGCCCTATGTCTTGCTCGTTGACGCGTCGAGCGCGCAGGTGGCTGCCACGCCGAAAGAGCTCGCGCGCATCCTTTCCGAAGACGAGAAAACGCTTCTCTCGATTGCCGAGGCATGGGAGGCGGAGGGCCTGCTGGAGCGCACGCGCTCGCCGCTTGACGCTCGATGCGCGGGCTTTTCTCCCACGCTTATGGGAATTAAGCACGCCCGAACGATCGACGAGCTGCTCTATGAAAGCCTGCTGACGTTTTGGCGCTGCGATTCTGGCGTGTTGGACGAATTCGTGAAAGCCATTCGTCCATTTCAGAAGCTGCGGCCGCGCACGCCCTTCGAAGACGGCGGCTTCCGCCTCCCCCTTCGCGCGTTATGCGCCCTGCATTCCCTGGTGCGTGACTATCGGGCGTTCGCGCACTCCAACGTGCTCACGTTTTCTGAGATGCACTTGCTGCTATGCGCGGAGCGATACGGCGTGCTGCCGGGATTCGCGATATACCGCGACCGCAACCAGTTTTCGCTTGCCGATTTTCACGCAACGCAGCTGTTGCTGCGCGAAAAGCATCACCTCGAGCCCTCTGGGGGCAATTTCGTTTTATCCGATCGGGGCCGAAGCAAGGTCGCCGAGCTTCATGCGCAGTGCAGCCATCCGACCAGGAACAAGTCCGAGGGCGAAAACGACGTGGCCTCGCAGCTCGAGGCGGCCTGCGACGCGCTCAGGCGATGCGCCACCGAGGGAGCGCACGAAGATCGCGCCTGGGAAGGCCAAACCAGCATTTAACGCATTGGGTATTCGGCGCATTTGCCATCTTGGAAGCGCACACTAGGAGCTCGTCTGCGAAGGGTGCCACGCGCGGCCGCGAAACTGCGATAGCGAAGGCGAAGGCGGTTTTGGCGCTTCCGTTATGCGAGGCCCTGCTCGGAAAGCCATGCCTTCGCCGGCGGGAAGCCCTCTTTGCCTGCCTCGGCGTCGTCGCTTGCCGCGCGCCGTATGTAGCTCAGCCCGAGTTCGGCGTTTCGCTCTATGCGATGCTGCGTTCCCTGCGCCCAAAACGAGCCGGCGTAAAGCGCCTGCCCGAGCCAGAAAAGCGCCACCACGGCTCCCTGGGCTGCGCTTTCGCCCATCATCTGCATGAGGTCGGCCTCGTTGTAGCTCGCGGCGCTGTTTCCAAGGGAATCTCGAATGCACACCGCCAGGTAGTACTTCGCCGAGGGGTTGCCGCGGCGCGCGAGATCGTGAAAGCCGCGAATCGCCCGCTCGTAGCAGCCGGTGTTGAACGAGTCGAGCGCCTGCGCGAGCGTTCCGTCCTCAAACGTTGGGCCGTCATTCGAGAGGATGCGCCCGCCGCCGAGTGCCGCGTTCACGCCAAGCATGCGTAGTTCGTGGATATACGACTCGTCGTCGCGCGGTAGGGCGTTTTGCAGTTGGCGCATCGTCGGCCTGCTTTCGGCGCTGATGCTCAGGCATGCGGCGAACGCCGAGCGCAGCTTCGCGTCGAAGGCGGCGAGGGCGGCGCTCGCTGCCAGCTGCACCTCTTCGCTCGTCGCGTGTGCGCCGTAGGTGTTTGAAAGCGTCTCGGAGATTTCGCGCTCAAGCCGCGAAACGGTCTCGCCGTCGTGTTCGAATGCCCCGAAGCTCGTCTCGCTCAGGTAGATTCGCCGCGTGCGCCCATCGCGCACGAAGCCGGAAAACGGCGCGGCCGAGCTTTCCATGAGTTCGCTCTCGTATTCGTCGGTCCAGGCGGCGTCGTAGCGCAGTGCGCCCGCGTCGTCGAGAACCACCCCATAGGCGGGCGGGCGGTTTTCGCCGGCAAGCAGCGCCAGCAAGGTTGCGGCCACCGAATACGAATCGCTGTTGCGTCCCGAGCTTGCTTGCGAGAAAAACCACTCGGGCGCGGCGAAGCCCTGCGTTCCATAGGCGCGGCCGGGGACGCTAAATGCCAGCTCGCTCACGCCGAAATCGATGAGCCTGATGCCGCCGTCGCTGGCGGCGATGATGTTTTGGGGCTTCACGTCGTGATGGACGACCCCCTCGCGCAGGGCCGATTCCGCCGTCGCGAGAAACGCGACCACGTCCCCCATCGCGCGAAGTGCGTCTTCGACGCTGAGCGCGCCGTCGCGATTCAGGCGCGTTGCGAGCGTTTCGCCTTCGATCCATTCCTCGATGAGGCAGGGCCTCTCTTCGCCGCCTGCGAGGCTCACGCTTCCGAGCGAGAATGCCTTCGGGAGCACTTTGAAGTTGTCGAATTTGACGAGCGTGTTCCATTCGAGCGCCGCGTCTTGGGCGCTTTCGAAAATCTTCAGCGCGACGGGGGTACCGTTTTGCGTGCGGGCTTTCACGACCTGCGCCTGTCCGCCGCGGCTCACCGCCTTCTCAATTGCGAGGCGCTGGGCGCCGGCGGGCCGAAATTCCCCGGGTTTGGCAGGGGCTGGGCTGAAGGTCAGGGTGTCGCAGTCGCTCGTCCGTACGGGGGCCAGCGAGCCGGATCCCGTGGGAAGTCCTTGGTCCATGCCCCGTTCCTTTCCGCGCGCAACGAGTCGGGCGTTTGCTGCTTGGCGCTTGACGGCCTTCGCCGCGCGCCGTCTGTCTGCGAAAAGGATAGCGCACCGCGAGCGTTTTCCGTCGGCGTTTTCCGGTGCCTTGGGCTCGCGTGGTAGGATGGCCTTCGCATAGCCGATGAATGCCCGAAGTGAACGGAGGCCTCGCATGGAAACGCTGGTCGTGGGCGATTTGCATTTGAAGCAGCGCTTTGTGCTGCCGTGCGTCGATGAACTTTTGGCGGCGCGCCCCGATGTTTCGCGCGTCGTGTTTCTGGGCGACGCGTGCGACGATTGGGGTGCGAGCGAGGCCGACGAGCTCGGCGCCATGGAATTCTACGCGAAGTGGGTCGCCGAACGCCGCGATCAAGGGATGCAGATAGACGTTTTGCTCGGTAACCACGACTTCTGCTATATCCGCGGCAGACGCGGCCCCGGCTCGATGATGACCGTGATGCGCGAGCTGCGCGCGATTCTCGAAAACGAGCTGCATGCGCAGATGGCGTGCGCGGTGGGGCCGTATCTGTGCACGCATGCGGGTGTCGTCGGCGTTTGGGCGAAGCGCCACCTTCCCGATGCGCCCGCCAGCGCCGAGCATATCGCGCGGCGACTCAACGACATGCTGGCCGATTCCGACTATTGGTCGATTCTTGACAGCTGCCCTCCCTCGCGCGGCGGCTGGCAGTTGCCTGGCCCTTTGTGGGCCGACTTGCGCGATGCGCTCGACGATGCGCTGCCAGGCGTGCCGCAAATCGTGGGGCATACGCCTGTCGAGCGCGTGGAGAATTTCGCCGCCGCAGGCCTTTGCCGCGGGCGCGACGATTTGTGGGCCTGCGACACTATGTCGCTCACAAGCGCCGGCGCCGCCATCGGCGACGGGTCGATGCTGCTCATCGACGCGGCGGGGTCGGCGAACAGCATTCCATTTCCCGGCGGCGATTTCGCCCACGTTTCCCGGCAATACCTGATCGGCGGGGCGTAAAGCTTTCCTACACGCGCTCGGCGAACTTATAGCCCACGCGCCATACGGTGAGCAGGTATTTCGGCTGCGAGGGGTTGTCTTCGATCTTCTCGCGAATCTTGCGCATGAACACCGTGATGCTGTTCTCGTCCACCCCGCTGCCGTGCCCCCAAATGTGCTCGTAGATCTGGCCGCGCGTGAACGCCTGCCCAGGGCTGGCCGCGAGCAGCGCCAGAATCTCGAACTCCTTCGCGGTGAGGTCTACCTTCTTTCCGCGAAGGTAGACCTCGTAGCGGTTGAAGAATATCTCGAGGCTGCCTGTCTTGCTCGAGCCCTCACGCTGCACGGCCTTCGCATAGAGCAGGTCGGCCTTGTGGCGGCGCAGGTGGGCCTCGATGCGCAGCAGCAGCTCATCGGATGAAAACGGCTTCACCACGTAGTCGTCGCCGCCGGCCTTGAATCCGATCGACTTGTCGACGATGTCGCCTTTCGCGGAGAGGAACACCACGGGGATGCGCCTTCCCTTCTCGCGAATCTTCGAGCATACGTCGAAGCCGTTCATCCCCGGCATCATCACATCCAAAAGCAGCAGGTCGGGGTGCTCCTTCGAAAGCATATCCAGCCCCTCGGCTCCGCCGTAGGCGCCGCAATAGGCATAGCCCGCGTCTTCCAGGATGCGCTTGATGAGCGTATGCACGCCCCCGTCGTCGTCTATGAGCATGACTTTGTATGGCTGAGTCATGGCAATCCCCCCTATGGCTGGCTTACGGGCAGCCGCACCGTGAACGTCGAGCCCTCGCCGAGCTCGCTTTCGAGCGAAATACTGCCGCCGTGCATCTCGACGTATTCCTTCGCGAGCGAAAGGCCCAGCCCCGTGCCGCTGTATTTGCGCGACACCGACGAATCGGCCTGCACGAAGCGCTCGAAGATGCGCGCTTGGTCGGCGCGGGCCACGCCGATGCCTGTGTCGCAGACGGCTATCCACACTTGCTTGCATTCGGGATGATACGCCACCGCCACGCGAACGCGGCCCTCGGCGGGCGTGAACTTCATCGCATTGCCCACGAGATTTTCGAGCACATGGCGAAGCTTTTCGAAATCGGCCTCGATAAGCGGCACGTCGGCGTCGATGGAGCACGAGAAGTCGATGCCGTTGCGTTCGGCGAGCGGGCGCATGACCGATTCCACCATACCCACGACGTCGCCGATTTCCACCGGCTCGCAGGCGAGCTGGGTCTTTCCCGCGTCGAGGCGGCTCATCTCGAGGATGTCGTTGATCATGAGCAGCAATACGCGCGAGTTCGTCTCGATTTCCTGGCGCATCTGGGCCTCGCGCTCGTCCCGCGGCTCGCCCTCGCGGTTGAGCATCTCGGAAAACGCCAGAATCGAGGTGAGCGGCGTGCGCAGCTCGTGGCTCATCATGGAAAGGAAGTCGGATTTGTATTGGTTGTCGCGCACCAGGCGCTCGTTCGCCTCTTCCAGCTGGGCGCGCTGCCGCTCAAGCACGTCGTTGGCGCGGGCGAGCTGCGCCGTGCGGTCGGCGACCTGCGACTCGAGGCCGTCGTAGACCTCGGAGAGCTCGCGGGTCATCTTATTGAATTCGTCGACGAGCGACGCGAGCTCGGGCGACGACTCCGTGCGATCGAGCGTCACGCCCAGCTCGCCCGACTGAATGCGCTCGACGCCGCCGCGAATGCGGCCGAGCGGGCGCGTGACCAGCGCCGAAAGCGCCGCATACACGATGAGCAGGCAGGCTATGAGCACCGCCACGAAAAATTCCACGTTGTGCGCCACGTTGTCGCGCTCGGCCTGAAGGTAGATGTCCATGGGAATCACGATGGAGATGGCCCCGCCCACGTCGCCTTCGCTCCAGCCCTCTTTCGCATGGCCCGTCACGTCGATCTCGCCCGCGGGCTCGCCGTGGCACTCCAGGCAGCTCGATTTTATTTCCATGGGGGCCATGTACCGATAGACCTGCTCGCCGTCGTATTCGGCAATGGCCGTGTATTTCGAGAGCGCCGAGTCTTCGTAGAACGCCGCAAGGCCTGCGGCCTCGAAATCGTCGGGCTCGTCTTCGGGGTTGCGGGGATCGAAATTCACGAAGCGCGTGGTGTAGCCCGATTCGATAGAGAACAGGCGCCCGATGCTGCGCCCTACGACGGCGCAGTGCAGGCCCTGATAGCTGCCCGTGCTGCCGTAGGCCGAAGCCTCGAGCTTCTCTTGGTTCGCCGACATGAAATCCCATACGGCGGTCATCTGCTGGGAAAGCACGAGGCCTTTTTCCTGCAGCTCGCTTTCGGTTTGCTGGCGTTGCGTCTCGGTGGTCCAAACGATGTTTCCCACAAGCGCCACGGCGAACAGAACCACCAGAAGCACGACGAACTTCGTGCGCAGCTTCACCTCACGGATATTCGATGCGATGTTGCCCAACGCCGCCCCCTAACGATCGCTTCGGGCATCGGCGCCTTTTACGAGGCGCAAGATTCCAAAAGCTCAGAGATGAGGCCCGCGTCGGCGGCGACTGCCTCGCGGGCGAGATTCGCCGCGCAGACGTAGAACGGCCCGGCCGACTTCGGCAGATTGCCGGCGAGGCGGCTCGCGAATTTTCCGACCCATGCTCCAAGATGCTCGGCGAGAAACATCGCCTGGCGCCCGAGCGACACGCGTACGGCGTCCATATCGTCTGTTTGCGCCGCGTCGGATGCCTGGGTGCACAGCGCGGCCATGAAGGCGAGTTCGGTCGCGATATGGTCGTCGGGAATGCGCGGGTACCCCGCCGCCTCGAAGCCGGCGGCCCTATACGCGTTGCGCACGTCGAGCGTGCTCTGCTGAAACACGAGGTCTTCGCCGCATACGTAGACCGATTCCCACGGCGGCGCGGCGAGGGCGCCGGGCCCAATGAAGAGCTTCGTGTACTCGCCTGAAAGTTCCTGCGCGCCGTTCGCCGCCGCCCTCTTCATGGCGGCATGCTCTTCAAGCGCGGACGCGTCGTCGCCGAAAAACAGCGAGAGCTGCTGTGCGGCCTCGCCGTCGAGTGCTCGCAGCGCGTCTTCGTCGGGCACGTCGGCGAACAGGCGCCACAGGTATTGGTACACGAATGCCCGGTTCGCGCATGCGCAAGCTATGATCTCGTTCATCTCCATAGGTCCCTTTCCCTTAAGCCTCATGATACGCGAAAGCCGCGCCAGCTGGGAGGAGCGCCGGCGCGGCTTTCTGCGATGCGGCTGCTACAGGATTACCTTGCGGAAATCCGCCTCGAGCGCCGCGGGGCGGGCATCGATGAGGGTATGCGGACCCGTTTGGGAGGAATCGGGAAGAATCGCGATTTGGTCGACGGCGTCGGGGTGCGCGGCGACGAGGTCGTCGTAAGCGCCGAATTCGAGTGCGCGCATGGGGCATGCCGCCACGCATGCGGGCTGTTCGCCGTTCTGGCGCAGCACGTAGCACGCGTCACACTTGTGCACCTGTTTGAGCTCCTCGAGGTACTGCGGCACGCTGTACGGACACGACTGCACGCAGTACTGGCAGCCGATGCACTTCTCGTCGTCGTGCTGCACGGTGCCGTCGTCCTCGTCGATATGCATGGCCTCGGTCGGGCATGCCTCAACGCAGGCGGGGTTTTCGCAATGGTTGCACGTCGCGGCATAATGGTACGACTTCACCGAGGGGTAGGCACCCGTTTCAAAGTCAACCACATGGCGGAATAACGTGCCAACATCGAGGTCATTTTTATCTTTGCAGGCGATTTGACACGTGCGGCATCCGACGCAGGCCTGCTGATTGAAGTAAAAGCCTTTCCTTTCCATGGCTCACCACTATTCCTCTTCGATGTAGTTGTTCGGAATGAAAGTCGAGTCGTCGGGAATGGGGTCGCCCGTCCATTTCTCGAAATTGGCAATGCAGCCGTTCCATCCCGAGACGCCTTGGCCAGTGCTAATCCCACCGCACAGATAGTTATCTGCGCCAGCGCGGTCGATGCCTGTGTTTTCGTCGACATTTACCCATGCGCCATGCGGGAGGCCGATAACTCCAGGGGTGAGCCTTTGAGTTGTCACCACTTTGCGCAGTACGCTGCCATGCTTGCTCGTAATCTCGATGGTGTCCCCATCGACAACGCCCTTTTCGGCGGCATCGACATTGCTGAGGAACACAGGGTTCTCCCATGCCTCGCGTAGCCACGGAATGTTGTCGAAAACGGTATGAGAACGACGCAAGTAGTGTGGATTGATGACTTGATAGGGATAATCGCCTGGTGTTTTTTCGTCGAAATCGGCGAATGTCTCCTCGTATCCCTCGACGGGCTCGATGAATGTGGGGATGGGGCTAATCGAACTGTATCCCATAGCGTTGATGGTTTCGGCCAGCTTGCTGGAATAGATCTCGAATTTGCCGCTCTCTGATTCCTCGAGAGGGTTCGCGTCGGGGTCGTCGATGAAATTCTTGTATGCGATGAAGCCGTAATTGTCGCCCTCTGATCGCGGAACTTGGTACACGCCCGCATCGATAAGGTCGTTCAGCGCAATCTTCCCAGTTTGGGGAGTGCCATCGCATCCCCATTCGTCAATGTCTTTCTGCGTAACCGTCACAAGAGGAACGGATGTCTTGCCATCCTCATCAAGCGTAGTTGCACCAAGAAGCTGATCGAAGAACTGTTGTTTTTCGGACTTCGGATACACCTCGTCAGGATCGATGCCGAGCTTTTTGGCAAGTTCGAGGGCGATCCACTGGTCGGAATGGGTTTCATAGAGGGACTCGATGACTTGGCTGTATACAATCGCCATTTCGCGATTGCCCGTTAGAAAACCGCCAGGACGTTCCCAATAAGTGTCGATGGGAAGCAGGATGTCGCAATACTTCGCTGTCGTGGTGAGGAACTGGCAATGACACACCGCCATGTCAACTTTTCGATGGGCTTCAATGCCTACCGCCATGTTGTCGCGGCTTTGCAGCAATGCACGATTGGCATGCCAAATGACGTGGATGTCGATATCGCGAACCTCGCCCTTGCCTTGAGTGTAGTTGCCATTGGGCTTCGTGCCCGTGTAATTGTACGTGCCATTTACGATGGCGTCCCAAAGCTGCGTGTCGTTGATGCAATCGTCTACGGGCACGTCTATTTTCGGGAGTTCGGATTTCCCGGGTGTAACAAGTGACGGGCCATGGTTGCCCGCTTTGTTATGGCAGCTGACTCCCGTCATATTGCCAGGTTTGCCGATATGCCCCGTCATGGCTCCGACCGTCATCAAGATTTGCGCGAAATTGTCCGCGTTGTGGGTACGGGCGGGCGCCCATCCAGCGAGCAGCGCCACATTTTTCTTGGGGTCGAGCGCATAGGCAAGGCTGCGGATCTGATCGGCGGACGCGCCAGTATGCTCCGCCGCCCATTCTGGGCTCTTGGGGACGCCGTCGTAGGTACCAAGGACGTAATCTTTGAAGTTGCCTTTTGCGTCGACGCCTTCGGGCATGTGGTCTGCGTCGAAGCCAATGCAGTACTTATCCAAAAAGTCCTGATCGAGCAAAGAGCCGTTGTCGTCCTCGGTGATGAGGGTGTAGGCAACGCCCAGAAGCAAAGCAGTGTCCTGGCTTGGGCGGCAGGGAATCCAATCGGCGTCAAGTAGGGCATACGTTTCGTTGTAGAACGGGTCGACGCCAATGAACTTCGCGCCCGCCTTCTTCACTTGGAGAAAATTGTAAGCTGGTGACCCAGCCGAGCTCCATGCTGGGTTTGAGCCGATCATGATAACCGTGTCGCAGTTGCGCATATCGAGTCGGTCGTTTATTCCCTTGGAATCATCTCCGTTATCGAAGCCGATTAGATGAGGCGTCAGGGCAAATGCGCCGAGCGAGCCTGTTCCCCAGCGCGATGTATAGCCGCCAAAGAGGTTTAGCGTTCGACCGATTTCTGTTCCCTCTGCGAGAATAGATCGATTGCCGTAGTTCTCTTTGGCCTTCTTCAAGCCCTCTGCTACATAATCGAGCGCCTCGTCCCAGCTGATGCGCTCCCATTCGTCGATTCCGCGCAGATCGCCGTTGGGGTTGTCGGGCGACCAATTCTTGCGTTTCATGGGGTATTTGATTCGGTCAGTGGCGAATACCTGCTTGCGTTGTGCTCTGCCTCGCAAACAAGCGCGCTGCTGTGGATAGTCGGCGCTGTCTTCATGGGTGTCGTCCGTCTTTTGGCGAACCGCAACGCCGTCTTTAACCAAAACTTTATTCAGGCAGCGGCCACCGCAGTTGTGCCAGCACGCCGCAGTCTTCCATTCGCCGTCGATGATGTTGCGTCCGTCGGACCCCGTGGTCACTGCGGGTTCTTTGGTCTGTTTGACCTTGTTGGCGGAACATCCAGCCAAGCTCGTTACCGCCAGGGCAGCGGTAGCTGCTGCCGTCGTCGCTACGAAGCCGCGTCGGCTTATTTCCGTAGCGTGCTGCACACGATCGAGATAACTCATGTCTCCCCCTTCTTCAATTCCCCCTTGGCACAAAAGCGCCAATATGTGCGCCTTTTGGCATAGTTGAAGAGTACGAAGCACAAAGGTTAATGCCAATGCAGCCGACATTGAGAGTTTATTAGTCGCATCTTTCCGAATCATTACCAGAAATCTCGCCTCGAAACGGCTCCAGACAACAGGAAAGCCCGCCGAAGCGGGCTTTCCTGTTTGGCGATTTCGAAAGGTCGCGCCTGCGCTATTTCGCGGTGGAGGCCTTCTTCGATTGGCCGATGATGGTCTTTCCGCCCTTCATGGCGACGGAACCGCACTGGCGCAAAGCCGCGACGGATTACTCCTCTGAGTGCTGTTCCATTCGCAGGGCTTCGTCAGAGAGGGGCGAGGGCACTTTGCTCTTGTCCAATACGTTGACCACGACGTAGGCGATAAGCCCACTCGCCATGCCCGCGACAATCGGGGTGGCGCCCGACGTGCCAAGCGCGATGAAGCACGCCGTAACCACGACGCCGCTCACGCCGAGCGAGCACAGCCCCGCCCTTGGGCTGAAGCGCTTGAGCACAAAGCTTGCGAGCAGGGGCACGAACACGCAGCCCGACAAATATCCGTAGCTTATGTCGATGCCCGCAAGCACGTCGTTGATCCACAGCGCACACACCATAACGATGGCGCCTATGAGGGCTGCGAATGCCCGCGTGACGTTGACCTCGTTTTTCCGACTGGGCGCCTTGTCGATGAATCGCACGTACAAATCGTTGTAGAGAATGGTCGACGCAGCCAAGACGGTTCCGCTCGATACCGACATCGCTGCGGCCATAGCGGCGGCCATGATGATGCCGCGAACGCCTGTCGGCAAGAACGTGATGACGCCCGCCACGAACGCGTCCGACGGGTCGGAGAGTGTCGGCAGCAGGGCATACACGCTCATGCCGATAATCACCGTGGCCACCGCATACAGCATGCTGTACACGCCGGCGCATATCGTGCCGCGCTTCGATATGCGCTCGTCTTTCGCGGTAAAGATGCGCTGCCAGATATCTTGTCCAATCACGAGCCCCGGCACATAGAGCACGATGTAGGCGAAGCTTCGATCGAAGCCCATGCTGCCCAGCGACATATACGAAGCGGGCAGGCTTTCGACCAGGCCGTTCCATCCGCCCGCTGCAGCGAGGCAGCACATGGGCGCCAGAATAAGAATGCCCACCGTCTTCACGACGAACTGAACGATATCGGTCATCGTGACCGACCACATGCCGCCGACGAACGTATACAGAATCACTGCGCCGCCGCCCGCGACCATCGACAGCGTCGCATCGATGCCTAAAACGCCGTGGATGATCGTGCCGATGGCGATAACCTGCGTAACGCTCAGCGTCAGCGTGTAGATAAGCGTGAGCACCGAGCTGAACACGCGAGCCGCGGGGCCATAGCTTGTCTCGACGACCTCGTTCACGCTGATAGCGCGAAGCTTCGAGAGCTTGCTTGTCACCAAGAAGCCAGCGGCAATGAGGCCCAAGCCTATGCTGAGGTTCAGCCAAATTCCGCCAAACCCAAACGCATAGCCGAGCTCGGCGCTGCCCAATGTGGACCCGCCGCCAAGCGTGAGTGCCGCCATGCATCCGAAGAACAGAGGGAAAGACAGCCGCCTTCCGGCGACGAGGTAGTCTTCTTTCGTCTTCGCGAAAACGGCTCCGATAAGGCCGACGCCTAAAATGATGGCAAAATAAACCGCAATAACGATGAAATCGATGGATGTAAGCGAAGCAGCAGCATTCATAAAAGCCTCCTCGCGCATCATGCACAAGGCTGGGCTTGCGGAAATCCAGCATCGTGCATACGCGACAACATGCGGCGCGCATTCGCGCGCTCGTGCGGTATATTGATTTGCTGGATGCTGCGATTATAGCCCGCTTATCGCACTTGCGTAAGGTGAAATTAGGTTACGCGTACGTTAAGCAGCGAGCTGCGTTTCGGAGATTCGGAAAACCCTGGCGCGAAAGCCGCAAGGAGGCACCGCATGATTACCGTTTCCGATATTTTGGCCTTGCCCGCCTTCGACGAGGTGACCCTCATCGCCCGCTGCCCACGCGCGGGCGCGCGCGGAGTGCACAACGTGGGTATCCTCGATTGCCCACCCGATTACAACGAATACAGCAACTACTACCCAGGCGAGTTCATCGTGACGAACCTCGGGTTCGCAAACAATGACGCGCACCTCGCAGAAGAATCGCTGCTCGCCATGATGGCGCGAAACGTTTCGGCCATCGCGATCAAAACCGTGTACAATCCGACGATCACCGATGCCGTGAAACACGCGAGCGAGGCGTGCGGCGTGCCCGTATACGTCTACACGGGCGCATTCCACGAAATGGTCGCCTATCAGGCGCTCGATCTTATTCGCCGCGACGAGCTCGAATCGGGTCGAAACAAGGTAATCGATGATTTGCTCGAAAGTCGGTCGGACGAGCGCATTCGCCGAAAAATATACGACATAGCAAACATCACGGGCGCAACCATGAACTGCTTCGCCATAGCTCCGAAGGCTTCAGACGACAGTTCGCTGTACGCGGTGCTGGGAATGGTGCAGGCGTATTTGAAAAGCGCCGAATCGAGCTTCCCCGAAATGGAGTCGGCTTTCTGCTGCCGCTACCACGGCTGTGTGCTCGCGCTTGTTTCGTACGAAACGCAAGAAGCCAGCGCGCAAACAATCGAGCGGCTCGCCCGCCTCTTTGCGAGCGGCGAATCCCTGCATTGCGGCGTGGGAGAGAAGTTCGTGCTTGGAAACGCCGACCTGAGCATCCGACAGGCGCTTTCGTGTCTCAACGAGGCTCGAAAGCGGAACGTCGCGGCGCTGAGCTGGAAGGATTTGCACGAGCAGGCATTCGCGATATCGGCAAAGGCCGACCCGCTTTTTGCGCAGACGTCAGCCATGTATCGGTCGATTTTGCGGGCATACGACGAGGAAAATGACGCCGGGCTCACGCAAACGGCGCACGCGCTTGCCGACTCGCTCGGCGATGTGAAGGCCGCCGCCGCGGCCACATTCCAACACCCCAACACCATCCGGTATCGCCTCAAGAAAATAAAGAGCCTGTTCGGAATGGATTCGTCTTCCGACAAAGAAGCCGTGGCGTTTCTGCTGCTCGTTTTCATCACGCAGAAATGAAAACCGCCCGCCGATCAGAAATGCCTCTCGCCGCCTGGCTTTGTGCAATCGTACAAAGCCAGGCGGTTTTCTTTAGCCGCGTATCCACGCCCCACCCGAAAACACGCTTCTATACTGCGTAGCGCGTTCACGAAATGGGATGCGACGATGCATCGCAAAGCGCATTTGACAGGAGAGCTACCGGTTTCGGCCGATATCAATACGCGATTCAGGCTTCACTGCCCGCAAAGGGCGTGCAAGAATACCTAGCCTGCCAGGAGGGGTTGCTGATCGTTTGGCAATGTCCGTCGGGGATGGGACAAGCATCCAAACGAAAGGAGCACCGCCATGCAGGATTCCGTTTTCCAGGGAAGGCACCTTCTCTCTACGCGCGACTACAGCAAAGATGAGCTCGCATGGCTCATCGGATTTGCCGAGCATTTGAAAGACTTGAAGAAGAAAAACATCCCGCACCATTACCTCGAGGGCAAAAACGTCGCCCTCATCTTCGAGAAAACCTCGACGCGCACCCGCGCCGCCTTCACCACGGCATGCATCGATTTGGGGGCTCATCCCGAATACCTGGGCAAAAACGACATCCAGCTCGGCAAGAAGGAAACCGTGCTCGATACGGCACGCGTGCTGGGCTCCATGTTCGACGCCATTGAATTCCGCGGCTTCAAGCAGGAGCACGTTGAGCAGCTGGCTGAATATTCCGGCGTGCCGGTTTGGAACGGCCTGACCGACCGCGAGCACCCCACCCAGATGCTCGCTGACTTCATGACCATTAAAGAAGAATTCGGCAAGCTCGAAGGCCTTACGCTCGCCTACATCGGTCAGGGCCGCAACAACGTGCAGAATTCGCTGATGATTACGAGCGCCATCTTGGGCGTGAACTACGTGAACGCCACGCCGAAGGAGCTTGAGCCCGACCCGGCGATTGTCGAGGTGGCGCAGAAATTCGCGGCCGAATCGGGTGCGACCATCCGCGTGACCAACGATCCCGTCGATGCGGTCGAGAATGCCGACGCCGTGTACACCAACGTGTGGGCTGCCATGGGCGAGGAGTCGCAGTTCGCCGAGCGCGTGCGCCTTATGTCGCCGTTCCAGGTGAACGCCGAACTCGTGAGCCATATCAAGAATCCGAATTGGATTTTCCTGCATTGCCTGCCGGCGTTCCACAACGCCGAGACCGAATACGCCGCGAAAATCAAAGAGGAGCATGGCATCGAGGCCATGGAAGTTACCGACGACGTGATTTACAGCGAACATTCCCGCTGCTTCCAGGAAGCCGAAAACCGCATGCATACCATCAAGGCCATCATGGCCGCTACGCTGGGCAATCTCTACATTCCCCGAGTGTAGCAGCCGATTCGCTCGAGCTTAAAGGGGCATGCTGCTGGATCATGTCCCTTTAAGCGAAGGCGACCCTCCCCCACAATTCGCATTTTCCGCCACGCACCTGGTGCGCAGTGGAAGCTTTTGCTCCAAATTCCCCATTCAAGAAAGGAGCACTCCCATGTCAGACGACGTTGGAAAAGACGGTTGCGCGCCCGAAGACGCCAAACCCAAGAAGAAATTCAAGATGCCGAACACCTACGTCATCTTGTTTGCGATTATCGGAATAATCGCGATTCTTACCTGGGTCGTTCCCGGCGGCGCCTACGAGCTCGATGAGACTGGCAACGCCATCTCGGGCACATACCACACGGTAGCATCGAACCCGCAGGGCATCTGGGACGTTTTAATGGCGCCCATCACGGGCATGCTGGGATCGGGTTCTATTTCGGGAGCCATCTCCATTTCCCTCACGATTCTCCTATTCGGCAGCTTCCTGGAAATGATGGACAGGACGGGCGCCCTGCGCACCGCCATCAAGCGCATCACCATGAAGAACCAGAACAACATGCACGTACTTATCGCCCTGCTCACGATCATCATGGCGTTCTTCGGAACGCTGGAGGGCGCCTATGAGGAGGGCATCGTGTACTTCCTCATGTTCGTGCCGGTGATTTTGGCGCTCGGGCTCGATACCGTGACCGCAATCATGATCGTCGTTCTGGGCACGCAGATTGGCTGCCTCTCCTCGGTGGTCAACCCATTCTCGACGGGTATTGCGTCGGGCATCGCAGGCATCAGCGCCGGCGAGGGCATGATGGCCCGCCTTGCGATGTTCGTGCTGTTCACGGGCTTGGTTATCTTCGTTATCTGCCGGTATGCAGACAAAGTGAGGGCGCATCCGGAAAAATCGGTTCAGTTCTTCCGCCGGCATCTCGACCTCGAGGAGTTTCCCGCCGCGGACGACGATGACCTCACGCTTTCGGCAGCCCAGAAGCGCGCGCTTGTCGTGTTCTGCCTTACCTGGGTCGTTCTGATTGTCGGCCTTATCCCGTGGACCTCGCTCAACCCCGATTGGACGTTCTTCGAAGACTTCGTTTCCTTCATCGGGGCAACGCCCGTGCTCATGCAGGTCTTCGGCGTCGACATCGTCCCATTCGGCTCGTGGTATTTCCCCGAGATCTCGTTGCTAGTGATGTCGGCCACCATTCTGATTGGCATCGTAATGCGCTACGACGCCGACACCATCATCGACACCCTGCTGAAAGGCGCGGCTGGCTTAGTGTCCACGGCGTTCGTCGTGCCGCTGGCGCGCGGCATCCAGGTTGTCATGGACAACGGCCAAATCACCCCGTCGATTTTGCACGCATGCGAAGGCGCCTTGGGGTCGCTTCCTCCCATCGCGTTCGTTATCGTGGCGTTGGTCTGCTATTTCGTCATCGCCTGCCTTATCCCGAGTTCGACTGGCCTTGCCGCGGCGACCATGGGCATCATGAGCTCGCTGTCGCAGTTCGCGGGCATCGAGGTCTATATCATGGTCATCATCTACCTCATGGCCCTCGGCCTGGCGAAAATGATCACCCCGTGCTCGATCGTCGTTATGACGTGCACGTCGGCGGCGCACATGAGCTACGCCGACTGGGTCAAGAAAATCGCCCCCATCGTGGCGCTTCTCTTCGCCGTCTGCTGCATTTTCCTTTGCGTCTTGGTCGTTCTCTAGCAAAAAGCGCTGGACAACTCACCCAACCTCTCTCGCCCAGCGCGCCAAGACGCCCCTAAAACCAGAACAGTGTCATCGCATTCAAGAAAGGAACGAGCCATGTCTGAAGAAAAAGTCTATGTGACCAATGCCACCAACCCGCTGAAGAAAGTCATGATGTGCTCGCCGAAGTACTACACATTCAACGGCATCAACGTGATCACATCCGAGTGGATGAAGAAGGGCGATACCGAGAAAAACGATGTCATGGTCGAAGAGTGGCAAATGCTCGTCGACGCCTACAAGGCGAACGGCATCGAGGTGGTCCAGGTCGACCCGAACCCTGAGTTCCAAGTCATGACCTTCGCCCGCGACTACGGCTGCATGATCAAGGAAGGCGCCGTGATGGGCCACTTCCGCCATCCCGTTCGCCAGATTGAGGCGCAGGCCTACGAGGCCAAGCTCAAAGAGATGGGCGTGCCCATCGTGGCCCGCGTGAACGCCGGCTGCATGGAGGGTGGCGATTTCTGGATGATCGACGAGCACACGCTCGCCTGGGGCATGGTCGATCGCACCGACGAGCAGGGCGTGGCAAGCCTGCGCCATCAGCTCGAGAAGTTCGGCTATACCGTGGTCGGCGTGCCCTGCCCGCCCGATAACCTGCATCTCGACATGATTTTCAACATCGTCGCGCCCCAAGTCGCGCTGGCCTGCATCGACCAGCTGCCCTACAACTTCCTGCAAATGCTCAAACGCCGCGGCTTCGAACTTATTCCCGTCGCGAGCGAAGACATGTACAAGCATGGCTGCAACGTGCAGTGCATCGGCAACAACAAGGTGATCGCCATCGAGAAGAACAAGCACATCAACGACAAGATGCGCGCGCTGGGCATCGACGTCATCGACGTGCCGTTGAACCAGATCCTGCATGCAGGCGGCGGCCCCCACTGCCTGACCCAGCCCATCGAGCGCCCGTAACGCGTCGCCGCTTCGCCTCGCGCACCCGCAAAAAAACCATGGAGGGCTGGGCTGAGCCAATCGCGGCGACCGCCCAGCCCGTTTTGCATAGAGCGAACGCGAAGCCCGATTTCCGCGCCCGCCATACGACGAAGAAAGAAGCAGGCCATGAAAATACTCATCAGCGACTATGCCGAGAGCATGATGCCCGACCACGCCCTCGAAATCGAAACGCTCAAAGCCGGGCTTGGCGATGACGTCGAAGTCGAGGTCTTCCCCTACACCGACGAAGCGCGCGACGAATTCTACGAGCGGCTCGCCAGTGCTGACGCGCTGCTCACCGCGTTCGTGAAGATGGACGCCGAGGCGTTCAATCATGCCCCCGACCTGAAAGTTGTGTCCATCAACGCCACCGGCTACGACAACGTCGATTTGGAGGAGGCCACGAAACGCGGCATAGGCGTGTGCCCCGTGGGCGAGTACTGCACATGGGACGTATCGGAAAGCGCCATAGCGTACATGTCGGCGCTCAACAAGCATTTCAAATTCTACACGCGGCAAATCGACGTCGAGCACCGCTGGGATTACGCCGCCGCGCCCGAATATCCGCGTCTTGAGGACCAAACGCTCGGCATCGTCGGTTTCGGGAAAATCGGCAAATGCACCGCACGCAAGGCAAAAGGGCTCGTGAAAAACATCCTCGCCTACGATCCATTCATCGACAGAAAGCTGTTTGGCGAGAACGGCGTCGCGGAGGCGAGCTTTGACGAGCTGCTCGAAAACAGCGACATCATCGTGAACCATATGAATCTCAACGACACGAACTACCACTGCTTTTCTGCAGAGAAGTTCGCCAAGATGAAGAGAAAGCCCATCTTCATCAACCTGGGCCGTGGACTTTCAATCGACGAGGATGCCCTGGTTGAGGCCCTCGACAGCGGCCTGCTGCGTGCGTTCGGCGCAGACGTGCTCTACGACGAAACGCCAGATTTGGCGCATCACCCGCTCGTCGGCAGAGACAACGTCATCATCACGCCCCACGCGGCGTTTTACTCATCGTCGTCGATGCGCGATTTGCAAACGCTTTCCTGCAAGAACATCGCGTATTTCCTGAACGGCGAGAAAGACAAGGTTTTCAAGCTTGTCAACGAGATTTAGAAAGGCAAAGTCATGGCATATTCTAAAGGAAAAGGCCCGAGCGTCGTAATCGCCCTGGGCGGCAACGCCCTGGGCAACACGCCCCAGGAGCAGCTTGAGCTGGTAAAGCACACCGCCTCGTGTATCGTCGACATGGTGTCGGAGGGCATCAACGTCATCGTGACCCATGGCAATGGCCCCCAGGTCGGAATGATCAACAACGCGTTTGCGGCGGCCAATGATGACAAGACGCCCGAGATGCCCTTTCCTGAGGCTGGCGCGATGAGCCAGGGCTACATCGGCTACCAGCTGTCGCAGGCTATTCTGAACGAGATGCGCCGCCGCGATATCATGCGCTCTACGGCCAACGTGGTCACGCAGACCGTGGTCTACCCCGACGACCCAGCGTTCCAGAACCCCACCAAACCCGTGGGCGCGTTCCTCACCGAGGAGGAGGCCAAGGCTAAGGCCGCCGAGACTGGCTGGACGTTTAAGGAAGACGCTGGCCGCGGCTGGCGCCAGGTGGTCGCCTCGCCGAAGCCCCGCCGCATCGTCGAGTCCGATGCGATTCAGGACCTGTTCGACAGCGGCTACATCGTTGTGTGCACGGGCGGCGGCGGCGTGCCGGTGTTCGAGGCCAACGACGCCTACTCGGGCGTTCCTGCCGTCATCGACAAGGATCGCTCGGCGGCCATGATGGCTGCCACGTTCAAGGCCGACATGCTCGTGATTCTCACCGCCGTCGAGAAGGTTGCCGTGAACTTCAACACGCCCGACCAGAAAGACATCGATGCGATGGATGTCGCGCAGGCCCGCGAGTACATCGGGCAGGGCCAGTTCGCGCCCGGCTCCATGCTTCCGAAGGTCGAGGCGTGCATCGAGTACGTGGAAGCATATCCCGAGGGTCGCGCGCTTATCACGTCGCTCGAATGCGCAGCAGCGGGCCTCGCCGGCAAAACAGGTACAATCATCACCGCATAAAGAAACGGGGTGCTTCGAGCCAGCCTGCAGCGTTTGCCGCAAACGATGCGTCCCAAGGAAAAGGGCGGCCGCGTATAAATCGCGGCCGCCCTTCCATTGTGGCGGTTCCAGGAGGCTGCCCCCCTCCTGCTTCAACTCCACCACGGGTTTCGTCTTCATGCGCTTTCCGAATTATTACTGGGAAAGGTGCCTCGAAACGGTTCCAGACAACAGGAAAGCCCGCTTCGGCGGGCTTTCCTGTTTGGCGATTTCGGAAGGTCGCGCCAGCGCTATTTCGCGGCGGATGCCTTCTTCGATTGGCCGATGATGGTCTTTCCGCCCTTCACGGCGAGCACGATGGCGAGCACGAACAGCAGCACGGCCAAGATGAGCTGCGCGGCGGGCGCGAACGCGAGGCCGGTCGTCATGATGGCGAGCGTCTTTTGCTGGATGGTGAGCGCCAGCGAGGTCAGCGTCACGGCGAGCATGAAGATCATGGGCACGAAGAACATCTTGTTGTTGCGTCCCGCATTGCCGAGCCATGCGCACACGGCGAGCAGGGCGAGCGCGGCGAGCAGCTGGTTGGCGGCGCCAAACAGCGGCCAGATGATGGTGTAGCCGTTCATGCCCAGGGCCACGCCGATGACCACGGTGATGATGGTTGCCACGTAGGGGTTCGCCATGACCTTGCGAGCTCCCGTGAGGTCTTCCATCTTGGTGTTGGCCGGGGTCCACAGCTCCTGGAACATATAGCGGGCCAAGCGGGTCGCGGTGTCGAGCGAGGTCAGGCAGAACGCGGAAACGGCCAAGATGAGCAGGGCGTATGCGATGCCCTGGGCGTCTTGCAGGCCGGGGATGCAGCCGAGCATCTGCGAGAGGCCTGAGGCGAACACGGCGGTCGGCGAGGCATAGCCGCCCGCGGCGTATTGGGTCCACACAAAACCGACGGCGCACAGCGAGATGATCGCGAGGAGGCATTCGATGAGCATGCCGCCGTAGGCGATGGGCTGGGCTTCGCTTTCCTTGTCGAGCTGCTTGGACGTGGTGCCCGAGGCAACCAGGCTATGGAAGCCCGAGATGGCGCCGCATGCGATGGTGATGAACAGCGCGGGGAACAGGAAGCCGGAAGCGGCGGCCTTGTTCGTGATGGCCTTGCCCGCCTCGTCGACGAGCGCCTGGCCGGTTGCCGCATCGTAGGCGGCGTTGCTCGCGACGAAGCCCGTGAAGGCGGGAATCTGCAGGTTAGAGGCCGCGCCGACTGCGCTTGCGCCCACGATGCCGATGATGGCGAGGATGATCATGCCGTAGAGCAGGTAGCTCGACAGGTAGTCGCGTGGCTGCAGCAGAATCCACACGGGAGCCACCGAAGCGATGAGGATATAGATGCCCAGGATGATCATCCAGGCGTCGTAGTCGAGCGAGATGGAGATGCCCATGAGCGGCAGGTTGTAGCCGACGGCGACCATGATGACAATGAGGATGATGGCCGAGATGATGTTGAGGGCCGCGGGAATGTTGCGTCCGCGCGTGGTAATGCCGTAGACCACGGCCACGCCGATGAACAGCACCGAAATCATCGCGGTCTGCTGGTTTGCGAGGTTGGCCGCGTCGGTCGCGGTCGGCAGCACGGCGAAGGTGTTGGCGACGATGGAGGCGAAGGCGGCAACGACGAGCAGCAGCGTGAGGTAGGCGAACACGCAGAAGAGCTTCTTGGCGGTGTCGTCGATGTTCTCGGCGACGACGGTCGCGAGGGTCTGGCCCTTGTGGCGAATGGATGCGAACAGTGAGCCGAAGTCGTGCATGGCGCCGAAGAAGATGCCGCCGATGAGCACCCACAAAAGCACGGGAACCCAGCCGAACACGGCCGCCTGGATGGGGCCGTTGATGGGGCCCGCGCCGGCGATCGACGAGAAATGGTGGCCCAAGACGACGTAGGGCTTGGCGGGAACGTAGTCGACGCCGTCTTCCAGTTCATGGGCGGGCGTGACGCGCTTGGGGTCGACTCCCCATTGCTTGGACAGCCATCCGCCGTAGCACACATAGCCCACGACGAGGATGGCCGCGCCGACAAGCAGAATCAGCATGGCATTCATGAGAAAACTCCTCTAATACGATACGAACTGCCCCTACGAAAGCGCGTCGGAGGCATTGGCCTCGAGCGTTTCGCGCATGGGCTTGGCTGCTGCGTTGGTGACGACTCGCGAGCCCTGCGGCTTCGAGAGATCGACGACGGCGAGGCGCAGGTCGCTCCATCCGCGAAACCCGAGCGCGAAATTCTTGCGATAGCGGGTTTTGCGCACTTCCGCGAGCGCGTCTTCGTCGGCCGATGTGGCGATCACCACCAGCGAGAGATTCGAGGACATGTGATTCGGCTCGGGATGCACGAGAGCTATGGCCTTTTCTTTCATGAAGGCGACGTTTTCGCGAACGTCCGAAAGCGTCAGATGCCCCACGGTGTCGAAAAGGATGTACTCGTGTTCCTCGGCTTCCCAAAGTTTCGCCCTCTTCACCAGCACGTATTGCGAGCCGTGAGAGTGAAACTCCGCGAAGCCGCCGAACATGCGGCCCGCGACTTGCTTGTCGCGCGAGATGTCGAACCACGCCTCATGCGCGGCTAGCAAACGGTCGAGGATGAGCGCGCTTTTGGCGGTAGGCTCTGCTTCGTCCTGCGACCTGTGGGCCGCAAGGGCTGGCTCTCTCGTTTGCTCGTCTGGCATGCGGAACGAATCCCTTCGTCTCTGATACAGCATTTTGGGATTGTAACGACAACGTTGCCGATTTGTTTCGGAAAGAGGTTTTACGGAAGTTACGCGCCGGCGAGCGGCATTTCGGGAGCCGTCGGCGGAAAAGACCTATAGGCGCAAGCTATGGAGCGAGGTCGCAGGCGCGGATGAGCCAGAGACCGGCGTGCCTGCCTGCAGGTCTGGGCGCAAGACGGTTGGGCGGCCGGCTCAATCGGCGCCGGGCGCGTTAGGCGCGCTCGCCCTCCTCAACCAGATTGATGAGCTCTTGCTGGGAGTGCACGCCGAGCTTGGTATAAATGTGCTTGATGTGGCTTTTCACCGTGTTTCGGGAGATGACGTAGTGCTCCATGATGAAGCGGCCGTTGCGCCCCTTGGCGAGCATGGCGAAAATCTCGCTCTCGCGTGCGGTGAGGCCGCGCTCGGCCGCCAGGCGCTTGCAGCGATCGTCGATCGAGGCCTTTGCGCCGCCTGCTTCCTCTTCCTCCGCTTCGGGGCTATTCGTTGAAGACGCGCTTGCGAGCCCCTCGACGCTGACCTGCTCGATTCCCGATATGACGTCGGCGAAGGAAAACGCGCGGAAGCGAACCCAGAGAAATCCGAAGAACGCGAAGACGAACGCGAGCGCGAAGGCCTCTACGAGCTGCGCATTGCCAAGGGCGAGCGCGTTGGAGCCGTGCCCCGCCATGGCGCCCACGTCGGTTCCGAGCTGGCTCGCGCAGCGGGCGAAGCAAAACACCGGCAGCGCGGCGAACGGATTGCGCCGTCCGATGGAGGCGACCACGAGCCAAAGCAAAACGTCGAAGCAGTCCTCGCCGAGGTTGATGAGCGAGTTCGCCGCCGTTCCCTCGCCCGCCATCTCGAAGGGAACCATGAGAAAGCCTGCGAGAACGAGCAGCACCGAAAACGAGAACAGGGTGTCTTCCTGGCGTTCGTCGCGCACGAGCGTGGCGAACAGCACAAGCGCCACGAGCAGGGCGGCCATTGCATTCGTGGTAAGCGGGGCGTTGTCGATTTCCTTGAAGGCCAAGGCGAAACCACCCGCGAGCGCGAAGAGGAACGCGCACTGGAACAGTCCGTGCGAGGCGCCGAGGAACGACTGGGGGTTGGTGAGCTCGACCACGGCCGCGCTTTCGCACTCGCGAAGCGTCCGAAACGCCGACGCCGAGTTCGCGGCGCTCCACAGAAGGGGCACCATGATAAGCGCCGAGACGGCGCCCATGGCCGCCGCAGGGGAAAGCGACAAGGGAAAAGACCCCGCGACCTGCCCGATAAACATGCCGCCCACCACCACGATGGCCGTGCGCTTGGCCGAGCCGAGGCGCAGAAGGCACAAGGCGAACATAGACAGGGCCCAATTGCGAACAAACGAGCGCAGCGCGAGCGCCACCGAAGAGAGCGCGGGGTCGCATGCGGCGGCGGCGATTGAGAACAGCGGCACCTGCACGACGCAGAAAAGCGCCGCGACCGACGTAATCGAACGCACGTCGAGCAGGCGCGGAGCGAAGCGGGCGGCCACGCCGATGGCCAAGAAGCAGAGGGCGCCTGCGAGCGTGGCGATTTCTCGGGCGAAGCCGAAATAGCCCGCAACGGCGGAATACACGCACGCGTTGAGGATCTTGCCCGATAAGACGAACAGGGCAAGCATGAGCGCGCAGGCGCACGAAAAGGTGATTCCTTTCCCGTTTGCGCTCTCCGCGCGACCGCCATGTGTCACAGCATCCCCTCCCCTCGGCGAAATGACTGTATTGTATCGTAAAACCGCAGGGTCTCGAAAACGCTCATCACACCGCATTCATCAGGCATTTCTATAGTTCTCACCCCATTGGGGCGATTTCGTGTGAGCTTGTGCGATTCGCGCCGAATGCCCCCGTTGGGGCGGTGATTGGAAGTCCGCCGCCGCCTAAAGTGTGCCTCAGGTCGTCCGGCAAAAGGGATGCCGGGCAGCTGCCCCGCGAAGGCGTGGGCAGCTCGATGAACAACGGAGGGTTGTCATGAGCATCAAAGAAAACGGAATCAGCCGCCGCAATTTCCTCACGGGAGCGGGCGCCATCACCGCTCTGGGGGCCATGGGGCTGGCGGGCTGCTCGCCGAAGGCTTCCACCTCGAAATCCGACGCGAAGGCGTCGAGCAACGCGGCGAGCTCGAGCGCTTCGAGCGCCGATTATCTGGGACAGGCTCCCGAAATCGCTGAAAGCGACATTAAGGAGACGCGCGAGTGCGACATCCTGATCGTTGGCGCGGGCATGTCGGGCTCGGCCGCCGCCGCGACTGCGGCCGACATGGGCGCGGACTTCATCGTGGTCGACAAGGGCAGTGAGCCTGCCGCCTGCCACTACGACGTGGGCGCCATCAACACCACCTATACCGAGGCCGCGGGTGAGCATGTGGACGAGGGGCGCCTGCTCAACGAGCTGAACCGCTATGCGTCGTTCAAGAACAACCCAGCCGTTGCCAATACGTGGATTCACAACTCCGCCGAGCTCATCACGTGGCTCGAGGGGCTCTACGCCAAGCAGGGCATCGACGTTAAGGTTGAGCTCGACATCGAGAACGGCGGCGACGGCAAGGCTGGCGGCACCATCTACTACATGCCCGCCGAGTGCCACCACTTCATGACGGCCGACGGCGATCGCATCAACCATGTCGAAGAGATCGCCAAGATCTGCGAGGCGGCGGGAAGCCCCGTGCAGTACGGCTTCGATATGCAGAAGCTCATCCGCGAAGACGGCGGGCGCGTGAGCGGCGCGATCTTCAAGACCGCAGACGGCTACGTGAAGATTAACGCCGCGAAGGGCGTCATCCTCGCCTGCGGCGGCTATGCGGGCGACGCGGCTATGGTCAAGGCGCGCAATCCCATCGTTCCCGCTTGCTGCACGTCGACGAACTTCAACCAGAACAACACCGGCGCAGGCATGAAGGCGGCCGCATGGGTCGGCGCCGCGCTCGACGTGGACGGAGCGGCCATGATCTTCGACCGCGGCGTGGTTGAGCCGGGCGTCGACGCGGGCTACGTCGACGAGAGCACGGCGTCGTTTGCCACGGGCGGCCAGTTCAACTTGGGCAGCCAGCCCTTCTTGAAGGTCGACCGCAACGGCCGCCGCATCACCAACGAATCGGCCAACTACGACGCCATCTGCCATGCCTCCGCGAACCGCCCAGGCGGCGTGTGGTGCCAGATCTTCGACGCGAACGCGCCCGAAGACGTGCAGCGCTTCAAGACCCAGGGTTGCTCGGCGAACACCTGGAAAAAGGCGCTCAAAGGCAAGACGGTCGACGAGGCCTACGATGAGAAGTACATCTCCAAGGGTCTTATGATGAAGGCCGACACGCTCGACGAGCTGGCCGATAAGCTCGGCTTCGAGGGCGATGCCAAAGAGGCGTTTTTGGCTGAGGTCGACAACTACAACGCCATGTACGATGCGGGCGCCGATACGCAGTTCGGCAAAGAGGCCTATCGCCTTTCCGCCATTCGCACCGCCCCGTTTTACGGCGCGTGGTACGGCGGCGCGCTGCTCACCACACTCGACGGCGTGCGCATCAACGAGCATACCCAGGTGCTCGACACCGAGGGCAACGTCATCGAGGGCCTGCATGCCGTCGGTACCTGCTCGGGCAGCTACTATTCGGGCAACTACCCCGTCTATATCGTGGGCAACTGCCTGGGTCGCCAGATGACCTTCGGCCGCTACGCCGTGCGCTATCTGGAAGGCGAGATCGCCTAAGGAAACACGCGGTCCCGAATCGTCCGAGGAACCCACCCTCCCTCTTCGGCGGGTCTTCCCTCCCAATGGGCTCGCCGTATGCAGCCGGCCGCGCATTCGAGCGCGGCCGGCTTTTACGTTATGGGGGGGTCGAGGCCGATTGCCTGTTTGCCGCTGATGCGCGAGAAGCTCGTGACCAGCCGTTTTCCTAGTGGCGGCGCAGGAAGGCGCGCATCATGGAAAGGGTCGCCTTCGGGCCTTTATTCCATATATTGTAGAGACCCTCGCCGACGAGGCCCGCATAGTACTGCGCCTGCGAGATGGGCGGGTTTTCGATGCCGCGGTATTCGGCGAACTCGCGCTTGAGCACGGGCGCGACACGCGGGTTTTCGAAGACGAGATCCGCCGGCATGCGGTCGTACATCGCGTGTATCGCGGCGCGAAGCTCGGCGTTTTGGGATGCGTCGACGAAGCGCCGCGTGGTTTCCATGTTCGTGAACCCGCGCGTGACCTGCTGCATCCATACGGAGCGGCTGCGCTCGCCGATGCGGTCGAGCACGTCGGCCATATCTTGCCAGCGCTCGAAGCTCAAAAGCGGGTTCGAAATCGCCATCGCCCGGGTTTTCTCGGGAGTCTCCTCGCGGTAGCAATAGTACGCGCGCTCAAGGTAGGCAATCGCGCGCGCTTGGCATAGCGTTTCGACGAGGAAGGGGTTGTCGGCCCAGCCCGCCCCGGGGATTTCGAGGAATCGGATGCCGAATTCGTCCAGGAATTCCTTGCGGTAGATGGCCGACCAGATGGAAGGATGATGCCCCAACAGATGGGGCTCGCTCGCCGCCGTGAAGGGCTGCTCCTTCGGGCGGACGCGCCCGCGATACGAGCAGTGAAGCTTCATCTGCTGCGGGGTATCGGGGTTGCGAATGACCCAGTACGACGTCTTGATGACATCGATGGGCGTGCGCGCGTGGAGGCTTTCGGCGAACGCGAGCATGTCGGCGTACATGCCGGGCTCGACCCAGTCGTCGGGCTCGAGGATGGCGACCCACTCGCCCGTGGCTTCGGCCATGCCGCGGTTGCAGGCCGAGCCGTAGCCGCCGTTGGGCTTGTCCACGATACGGATGCGCGCGTCGGCCGCGGCGTGGCGCCGAAGTATTTCGGGCGAGCCGTCGGTTGAGCCGTCGTTGACGCAGATGATTTCGAGATGCTTGTGTGTTTGCCCCTCGACGCTCGAAAGCGCCTGGTCAAGAAATTGCTCGGCGTTGTAGACAGGCACGATGACAGAGACCAACGCATTCGACGCAAGCGCCACGGCAGCACCTTTCAGGGTTGTTTTTCATAGAAGCGGCCTGCGCGACGGCCCGCCGAGGCGGATGCGCGAAATGCGCGGGCGTGCCGACTAGCCTAACATCTGCGCATAAGGCCTGCAAGGCGCGTGATGAAATGTGCATCTGCGCCGCCGCGGGAGCGCTGCGGGTTGTGGGCTGCGCGTCGGCCTGGAGCTCGCAGCGCTTCGCTCCCCCGCTCCTCTTCTGCGCTCGAATCGCGCTTACGCCTCGTTCGAAGAGAACAGCCCGCGCGCAAGGGCTGCCGCTGCCGACTGGCTTTGCGGAGCGTAGGGCTTGCCCGCAAGCAGCAGCCCCTCCACGTGCAGATCGTCCCATTTCCCCTCATAGGGGTTCGACGACAGAATCGCCATGTCGGCAATCTTGCCCGCTTCGAGCGAACCGCGCCGATCGTCATCGAACGTGGTCCAGGCGCCGTTGTAGGTGCACATCCGAAGCGCCTCTTGGGGCGTGAGCGATTGGGCGGGGTTGGAATGCCGGCATGCCTTGCGCATCCACAAAATGGGGTCGGGGTCGGTGCACGGCGCGTCGGAGCCCGCCGAAATCACGATTCCTGCATCCCGGAAATCGCGCAGGGGGTTGAGCCTGGCCGCCCGTCGCTCGCCAAGCAGGGCGCAAAGGTAGGCGTCGGGCTCTTGGGGCCAATCGATGAACGATGTCTGCATGGGCAGGTGTATGCCGTATTCCTTGCAAATGGCCAGGCCCTCTTCGGTGGGCAGGCACGCGTGGATGATTCCGTGGCGGTGGTTTTCGCGCGGGAAATCGTCGAGCGCCGCCTTCAAGCAGCGCGTCGCCTGGTCGAAGGCGGCGTCCCCGATAGCGTGCATCTCTATCTGCAGGCCCGCGCGGTTCGCCTGCTTGCAGAATCGTTCGACCACTTCATCGCTGTAATACAGAACGCCCGTGCCTTCACCCTTTTCGTAAGGCTCCCTCAGTGCCGCATCAGCCGAGCCGAAACAGCCGTCTAGGGCGCAGGCGAAGCAGCCGCCAATGCGCGGCAGATGGCGCCGCGTTGCCGCCTTCGTGTTCATGGATTGTGGGAACACACGAATCTGGAAGCCGCTCTGGGCGCTTTTGGCCAGGCACTGCTCGAGGGTGATGTCGAGGTTCGCGACGAACCCCACGCCGCTGACCGTATGCACCATGCCGATGCCGCGGTTCGCGTAGAAATCCATCGCCTTCTGGATGTTCTTCACGAGCTCGGGGATGGAGATCGAGTTGGTGATGTAGTTCGACACGGCGAAAAACGCCTCTTGGTTCATCTCGCCGGTGTCGCCGTGATAGCCGCGCAGCCCTTCGACCTTCGATTTGACGAGCGAGAGCAGCTTCGAATTCACCACGCATGCGTGCCCGTCGTATTTCACGAACATCACGGGGCGATCGCTGCAGGCGGAATCGAGCTCCTCGCGCGACACGAGGCGCCCATCTGCGACCGAATAGGGCGATGCGCCGAAGGCGATGATCGTTTTCGCGGACGATGCGGCGGCATGCTCCCGAAGCATTTCGATGATCTGCGCGTTCGTGCGCGCGTTCATCACGTTGAGTCCCGCGTTGAAGGTCGCGAAGCTCGCGAGATGGGCATGCGTGTCAACGAACGCCGGGCACAGGGCGCGCTCGCCGAGTTCCTCGATGGGCGCGTCGGCGTATTTCGGGGGAAGCTCATCTCCCACGAATGCGATGCGTCCGTCCTCTTCAACCAGGTAGTTCGCGACGGCGTCGTTCTTGTCGACGGTGAGGATTGTTCCGCGGTATGCCTTCATTCCATTCCCCTTTCGCCTACGGCCTTTGCGGCGAGCGTCGCTTGCTGCCGGCCGATTCGCGCAACGCCGTTTGCTTAGCGCAGCTCTTGGCCCGCGCCCTCGAGTTTGTAGAGCTCCTCTTCGGGCGCATTCGAGATGAGCCTGCCTTTCGCATATACGAAGAAGTAGACGCAGCCCGCGACTATCACGCAGACGACGCCCAGCGACGCGACGGCGTCGACGAAAAACGTCGAGACGATGGCGACGAGCGAGAGCGCGAAGCCCACCGACGTGGTCGCGATGCCGCCCGGCGTAAGCCACCCGCGGCGCATATGCGGCTGGCGCAGGCGCAAGATCACGTGCGAGATATTCATGAGCGCGTAGCTGACGCATGCTCCCAAAACCGCCATGTTCAGCAGGATGTCGCCGCTTTGCACGAACACGACGAGCGCGAAGCCGACGGCTCCCTGCACGATGAGCGCGACCCAGGGCGTCTTGCGCGAGCCCGTGAGGGCCAGAAACGTCGGCAGGTATCCCGCGCGGGAAAGGGCGAAAATCTCGCGCGAGCCGGCGTAGATGAGCGAGAAAAACGACGCGATAAGCCCGAAGAGGCCGGCGACATTCACGAAGGTGGCCAGGCCCGAGAGGTCCGCGGCGTTAAGCGCGTCGACGAGCGGCGCGGTGGACGTTCCCATGAAATCGGAGCCGGTGACGCCTGCGGCCAGCACGAGCACGATAAGCCCCGTGCACACGAGCACCGCCATTGAGCCCACGATGGCGCGAGGGATGTCGCGCTTGGGATTCTTGGCTTCCTCGGCGGCCAGGGGCACGCCTTCGACGCCCAGGAAAAACCAGATGCCGAAGGGCAGCGCCGCCAAAAGCCCGCTCGCTCCGAACGGCAAGGCGCTTGATTCGCCCGCTTGGGGCGCGATGTCGAAGAGCGCGTCGAAGCTGAAATGAGGAACCGCCCCAATGGCGAAGGCGACGAGCGCCACCGCGCCGATGAGCGTGATGACAAGCATGAGCTTCAGGGCCTCGCCCACGCCGAAGATATGGATGCCCAGAAACACGACGAAGATGCACGCGACGAGCGCGAGATAGGGAAAATCGGCCGGGAGCAGGCCCAACTGCAGAAAGTAATTGGCGATGAAGGTGGAAATCGCGGCTGGCGCGCAGACGTATTCCACGGTGATGGCCATCCCCGTGAGAAACCCGCCGAATCGGCCGAGCGCGCATCGCGAGAACGCGAAGCCCGCGCCCGCGGTGGGAAGCGCCGAGGACATCTCGGCCTCGCCGAGCACGGTGCACACATACATGCAGCCCATGAGGGCGAAGGCAATCGCCAGCCCGAGCCAGCCTCCGTAGGCGATGCCGTAGTTCCATCCCGAGAAGTCGCCCGAAATCACGTAGGCGACGCCGAGTCCCATAAGCAGGGGCCATCCGGCCGCCCCGCCTTTCAGGGAGCGCTTCTCGAAGTATTCGGCTGTTTGCGCGGTCTCTTTCGCTGACATGGGAGGGCCTTTCCTACTGTGCTTTCTTCTTCACGACATACGATGGGTCGATTCTTTGCAGGTCTTCGAAGTCGTCTATCTCGACGATGTCGCTTTCCAGGCAGGGGCGCACGAAGATGTCGTAATCGTTCGGGAAATGCGCGATTGCGACGTCGTCCCAGAAAATCTGCCGCCCCTCTTCGCCGGCGAAGATCGCGGGGATGTCGCGCGCGAGGCGCTCGCCGTCTTCGGGCGCCCAATACGACAGGCCGACCATCTGCCAGCAGGGATTCTCGTCGCCCTTCGACAGGTCGTAGATGCGCCTATCGTCGTTGGCGAGGAAGCGCCAGTCGTCGCTTCGATCAACGGAAATGCCCAGGTAGTTCGAGCGATATTGGTACGGCGTCACCAGGCAGGGGTTTTCGAGCAGCAGGTCGCTTTCGAAGACGTACGCCCCCGCGAAATGCTCGCAGGCCGCCGCCGCCGAGGATATGTTGTTCGTCGAGGAGTACAGGGGGTTGTCGACGAAATGCAAGTCGGGGTATTTATGCAGGAGCTGGTCGAATTCCTCGGCGAGATACCCGCGCACGACGTATATCTCGGTGATGCCGGCGTCTATGACGGCATCGATGAGGCGGTCGATGATGCGCGTGCCATTCACGCGGGCGAGCGGCTTGGGCGTGTTCACCGTGACGGGCAGAAGGCGGCTGCCGAAGCCCGCGGCGAGCAGGACCGCGCGCTGCACTCGATACGGCTCGAGCGCGGCGGTGCCTCTCGCGGTGATGGCGCCTTCATGCAGATAGCCGAGCTCTTCGAGCGAGCGGTTCGCCGTTTCGGAATCTTCGATGGGCCCGTATTCGTAGGCCTTGTTCGCGCGCCGCGCGTCGGCGGCGGCGAGCATGCGGAACTCGTCCATCGAGAGCGTGCGCGAGAACGGCTTATCGCCGAGCATGCGGCACGCGTGGGCCGAGAACGCCTTGGCGGCCTTGTACCACACGTAGAGCCATTCGCCTGCGGGCGCGCCTTTGAGCTCTTTGAACATGGCCCATACGTACCAGTACCACCCCACGACGGCCGAGCAGGCGATGAGATGGAACTGCTCCTCTTCGGTAGGCGTGCGTCCGAAGTACAGCGGCATGATCTCCAGCGCGCCTTCGACGTCGTAGTGGTCGCTTTGCGCGATGAAGTTGCCGAAGTCGTTGCCGTAGTCGCCCATGGCGGAGTATTCCCAGTCGATGAGCCACATATCGTCGCTGTGCACGAGCAGGTTCGGGCCGTAGAAGTCGTTGTGGCACAGCACCGGCGCGCCTGCGCCCGCGCGCATGGGCGCGACGAGCGATTCGATGGCGCGCGAGAGTTTCTCGAAGCCTGCGGGGAACAGCCATCCCGCGTCTTGCAGCAGATGCACAATCTTCATGGATTCGTCGTAGAAATCGAAGCTCCAGGGCGAGACGATGCCGCTCTCGTGCAGCGTGCGGGCCATGCCGAGCGCGCGGGCGACCTGGGTTTCGTTCGAGTAGTCGAAGCCCGTGCAGTCGGGAACGAATTTCGAGATCTTCCAGCCGCTTTCGGCGTCCTCGGTCACGAAGGTGTCGTCGAGGCCCAGTTTCGCCGACGCCTTGCATGCGAAGGCCTCGGCCGGGCGATTGATGATTTCGTTCGTGCCAGCGCCTGGGTGGCGATACACGTAGGCCTCGCCTTTGCATTCGAAGTAGAACGAGAGATTCGTGAGTCCCTGTTTGATGGGGTCGATGTTTTGGATGTCGGTGCGTTCGCAGCCAAGCGTCGCGCAGATGTTGTCGAGCACATCGGATCCGACGTTTTGGATGAACTCGGGATCGAAGGAGCTCACCTGGTCGAGCGAGTCGAATTCGTGGATGACGTCTGCCGGGTAGGCGCGCATGCGCATTTCGAGCTCGCGCGCGTGGTCGAAGAAAATTTCGTCCCAAAGCTTGTCGGCGGTTTCGGGGCGCATCCACTCGGTTTGGAGGATTTCGATGAAGCGCTTCGAGAAGTCGGCATTCCAGTACGCGTGGCCCATCATGGCGAAGCCGGGGGCAATGCCGAGCTTGGCGCCCGTGATGCGTCGGGAGGCGCCGCGCGTTTTCAGGAAATAGTCTTGCGGCGCGTGCTCGCATTCGATGGCCGCGGCGTAGGAGGAGAATTCGTAGGCGTGGAAGGGGTTTTCGGTGAAGTAATTATCCGAGGAGCATACGTAGGTGTTGCCCAGATGGTTGCGCGCCGCCCATATCGAGGCGTGGTTGTTGCGCTCCATGTAGTCGGGGCTTACGACGAGCTTCACGTTGAAGCTCTCTTCCAGGTAGAAGAACTCCTCTTTCTTGTAGCCCACGACGACGAAGATATCGTGGACCCCCCCCATTCGTAATTGGCGAATCTGGCGTTCGATGAGAATTTCGCCGCGCACGACGAGCATTCCCTTCGGGCGGTCGTAGGTGATGGGCGCCAGGCGGCTCGAAAGCCCGGCGGCCAGAATTACGGCGTTTTGGACCTTGTAGGGCTCCAGGGCTTGGGCGCCGTCTTCTGTGATGCGGTAATCGTTTGCGAGGCCGTTTGCGTCGAGCGCTCGGTAGGCGGCGTTCACCGTTCCGACCGACAGGCCCGTGAGCTCGGCGATTTCGCGTTGGTTGGTAGGCAGGCTTTCCATGAGCGCCCGCAGGACAAGAAATTCGTTTTCGGTAAGCATTCAGCAATCCCCTCTCGTGCGAGGGGATTGTAAACGAGTCGTTCAACTTAGGCAATATTTACGTAAAGTTTGAACACGAACGGCACAGATGCCACCAGTGAGCGCGATGGGGATGCTGGCGCCGATCAATCGGCAAGAGGCCAACTGCCGATGCCCTTTAGGGGACAAGATGCTTTAGCACGGGAATCTTCTTTATCGCAAGCGTGAACGCGACGCAAAGAGCCCAAATAAGGAGGGGCCCTATGGTGCGCAGCCAAATCGACGTCTGGGGCACCATCATGTTAAAGAAGAGTACATCCTGGATAAGAATTCGGTGTAGCAAATATACGCCGAAGCTGCAGCCCGATATTTTCGCGATTGTTCTGCTTCGTTTTAGTAGGAACTCGGGCCATCTGATGTATTTGAACAGCAAAAACAGGGCAACTGCGGGCAAAACACCAGCGAAAGACTGGTAGCCGAAATACATGGGAATCGTTGCCGTGCCTGCCACTCTCGACGTCGCGAACAGAAACGCATAGCGCACGAAAAGGGCGATGATGCCTAAGGCGTACAGCGAGTATCGTTGCTTTTTGGTGAAGTCGTGCGTAGAGCATAGGTACCCCAATATGGCGTAGAGCACAAAATAAGGAACCATGGGCTGATCAATCGAATCGTTCCAAGGAAGGCCGAGCATTTTGCAGACAGGAGCAATAATCGACATGAGAACGAAAGAGGTTCCCGCAAGATAGACCAAAATGCTTCTGTGGTTTGCTAGCAACGACAACGCCGGCATGGCTAGATATAGCGCAAACAAGGGGAAGAAAAACCAGTACACACCTTCGATCCCATTCGAGAAGAAGAGCGTAAAGAATTCACTCACTCCGAAATCCTGCGAAGGATGCTCGAAGCCAAACCGAAGTATGTACAGAATGACGCTCCAGATAACGAATGGGAGAAATGTCTTCGCGAGGCGTTTTCTGAAGAACGTCTTCGTGTCGTATCGGTCTCGGTATTTCATGAGATTCGCGCCAGAAATCATGATGAAGATGGGCACCGCCCAATAGAACAGTACCTCTATCCCCAGCCCGAAAGCCCAGTTCTTTCCTGGCGCATAAACGAACACCATATTGTTGCAATGCATGAAAACGACGGCTATGCATGCAACGATATTGAGCAAATCGAAGTAGACGACACGCTTGCTGCTCATTTGCCGTCCTTTCTCTTTGGGCATTTTTCAACCGAATAGTACAAGGCAAACTTCCAATCTTGCTTTGCGAGGCTAGCTTAGATCCCTGACGTGCCAAGAATCGTCCGTCAGATTCCAATTGCCCATATCGGTGACCATGCCTTCGATTTCATACCGGTAGATATCGATTGCGTAAGAGCCATCGCTGGTGATCATATAGAAATCACGCGCGCGATTCTCGTCAAATTCATCGAAATAGGTAGTCGTGTATTTCGAATCGGACGTTCCCACCGCGGAGAGTACCGTTCCCTGGAAATCGGAATGGCTCACGGATGAATGAGAGACGGTGAGACCAGAGCCTCCCGAAGCCCCGCTCTTTTTCACCAGGAGAATCGGGCTTATCGTCTTCGTCGGTTGTTCGAGGGACGAAACCCAGTGTCCATGGTCGCTTGTGATGATGATGGTCGCGTCGTCGTATTTGCCCAAATCTTTAAGGTCTTGCAGGTAGGTCTTCACCATAGTGAGGGAGCCTTTTGCCTGCCTGTTCTCGGTCGAGCCATTCAGGCCGACGTAATTGCCATTCTCGTCAATGTTGTAGGGACCATGGTCGCCTACCAAATGGATGAATTTGAACGCGCCCTTGTAAGACGAGGAGTCGTCTGCCAAGCTGAGCTTACCCTCTTTCAGATTGCTGTAGTAACGCACATCGTCGCCAGAGTAAATCGTATTGCTTGGCGACCCTTCGGGGTCGGATTTCACAACCTTCTGATTTACTTCATCGGTGTAGAACCAGAAGCGCCATTTTAGAATCCAGGGGGCATCGCGATACAAAGCGCACTTCACCAAAGCTGACAGAGTGCCCTTGAAATCGACGCTGAACGTATCGAGGCCGTGAATGTTTTCGGTATAGCGCGCAACATTCTTATAAACGTCGTCGTTGCTCATCTCGTCGAGCATAAGAGTGTCGGAATACAATCCAATAGAGTAGCCAGCATCGCTGATATCTTGTAGGAACGTCCCCTCTTTGTAACGGCTCGCTTCGTAGTCCGAGATGTCTTCTCCATTTTGAGGAACTTCGCCAGTGAGCAGGTAGGGCAGCGCATATAGCGTTGGAATCATGGTTCCCGATTGATTATCGTAATAGGTGAAGTCTTCCAGGCCTTCGGAAACGCTTGAATCTTCAGCCAGTATTTCATTCATGACGGTGGTGTCGAAGCAGTCGAGCACGAATACGATTACATTGTTTTTGGATGACACTTCGTATAATCCGTCTTCGGTCACGTATGAAGGGTCGTTTTCACCGGAATTATCCTTCGGGTTCATGAATAGGCTCGCCACGCCAACGCCTTGGACCACGATGAGCGCCGCACATGCAAGGCCGATTACCACTTGCCCGCGCGAACGATGAATGTTGCTCAACACGGGAATGGCAATGAGCAACAGAACCCATACGACGGAAGAAACAACCATCATGGTAGCGTGTTCGCCCCAGAAATCCACCGTGGAGCCATTTGCCGAGGGCAGGCCAGAGTTCATGAACATGGCTTGCACGTAGCAGCAGAGACCAACGGCAAACACGAGCGCCAACAAGACGGTGAATGCCTTGCCGCGAATACACGACAGCAGAAGCGCCAATGCAATTGTGAGCACCGCAACGAAGAGCGCCATGGTGGGCGCTACGTCGGCGAGGCTAAACGTGAGGCTGCTCTCGCTGCCGGCAACGATTTCAAACGGGGCGACGACGCCAAGCGTGAATCCCACGAAGCCGACGGCGAGAAGCGAGAGCACAAAGCGCCGCACCCATTTGGGTCGGTCGCCCGCTTCGCTCTGCCTCTTCGGGGCCTTTCCAGCTGTGGGCTGCCCCTGCTTTTCGGCGGGATTGGCTGCCGCGACGATTATGTTGCCGTTCTCATCGACCTTGTGCCATTCGGAATCGACCTCTTTGCCGGCGTTCTCGTCGACGCCCATGGCTTTCAGCAGACGTTTGCGGGTCTTGCGAAACGCCACGCCAAGCACGGTGGACAGGGCTACGGCAACACCCGCCAGGGCCTGAATGGTGTACGTCATGACCGACGGGTCTACGTAGGCATAGGCAGGCTGGGCGAAGGCGGGCAGCAATACGCAGGCGATGATTGCTGTCGCAAGCGCGTCAAACGCCAGTAAAGCGAGTTTTGATCGGATGCCTTGCTGCAAACGTGACGCGTTACTCAGCATCGCTGCCACCTTTCTTTGCAGATTCTTTTTCTCGTTGCTTTTCCAATATTCGATTAAGCAGGAATTCGCCCTCCACATTGACCGAATTACCGACGTTGAAGATAGTGTTTCGGCGCACGCCCTCTACCCTATCCTTCCACTGTGCTTTATTTTCCAAAAGGTCGGCGACAACGCTCGCGGCTTTTCCGGCGTCGCCGGGGCTTATGGAGACGCCTATCTCGTCTCGCAGGGAGATATCGGTGGGAACTATGCCCAAATCCTGATAGTTGGGGTTTCTCACCTTCATTTTCGTGTTCACAAACACGGCAGGTTTAAGCGTTGAGAAGGAGAACTCGCAAGCCACCGAAGACCAATCGGTAATAAGCACGTCGGAAGAAAACACCGTGGCGTTCGAGGAGAAATCGCTTTCAAAATAGAGCTCATCTGCGGAAACTCTCTCGTATTTTGCTTGCAGCGTGTTCCAGCGCGCGCCGTAGCGTTTTATGTATTCGGGATGGGGCCTTACCACGACCTTCCAGCCATGATTGAGCAGGCTTTCCAACAGAGGCTCGATGCAGGAATCAAGAATGCAATCTTCCTGCCAAGAGGGGGCGATAAGTATGACAGGACGCTCGTTTTCTTTGTCTATTCTGCCGAATGCTTCGATTTCTTCGTCGAGCAAGGGATAGCCGACATTGACGAGCTCTTTGGCGGGCAGATTGCGCAGCTGCTCGGCTTTTCGAACTTCTTGAACTTGATGGGGGCCTACGCAGAGTAGTGTGTCGTACTTGTCGTAAGCCTCTTGAAGCGCCGTCAAATGCGTCGAGGTCATGTGATGGAATGCGAAGACATAATCGATATCTTCGCGTACATAGGATCGCTTGATATAAAAATTATCGAGGTCCTCGAGCGTCGTGACCACCACGTCGGCGTCCATTTTCATCATGAGCGTAATAGAGCGTTTCTGGCCGATGTAATAGGGACGAATTCGGGGTTGCGCTTCCGCGATTTTGAAAATCTGATCGTTCGGATCGTTGGTGACATAATGGATGGTGCCATCCGAATTGGTGAGCAGATAGTCAATCGCACCCTTGAAGTACTTATAGAATCCGCTTCCTTCGGAATAGAAGACGACATGTTTGTTGACGACTTTGAAAAACTTCTTGTAGTCGCGTTTTTCCCGTTTTGCCAAGGGGTCGCGTTGGTACCACTTCTTCTTATTAGCGCCGTCGATTGATTCCAGGGCCTCGAGCTCTTTGCGACTTGCTTCAAGCTCGGCATAGTCGATGTATTTTTTGGGACGTATGCATATGTTGGCGAGGGCCTGGATGACGATTGAGGAGAGATTCGACACCACCCAGTAAAAGCACATGCCGGCTGCCACGAAGACGCCGAGGAAAAGCGACAATCCAATGGATAGGCCGTTTGTCATATTCTTCTCGGCTTTGGACTGCTCACGCTGCAGCGGATTGATGCGATTTTGAGCGAACCCCATAAGCACGGCGGAAAGTCCCGCCAAGATGGGCATAATCCAGGAAGCTCCTCCGTCTTCGACGGGGATAAGCCCCAAAAACTCAGTGCCTGGCGCGCCGTTGTCGGTAATGACGTGGATGACATCAACCAATCCAAACAATATGAGAACCTGAACGGCGAGCGGAACCAGCGAAAGCATGGGATGGTAGTGATGCTCTTTGTACATCTCGTTTTGCTTTTCGCCGATGGTTTCCTTGTCGCCGTAGAACTTCACCTTCAGGCGATTCAGGGCAGGCATGAGCTTTACCATGACGATACTGTTCCATTGGCACCATAGCGACATGGGGAATAGGATTATCTTCGTGATAATAGTGAACAGCAAAATTGCTATCCACCAGTTTCCCGAAATATCGTAGCACGGCTGCACGATGAGCATCAATGCGTCGGTAATTGCTTCAATCATACAAGTCTTCCCTTTGTTTTGTTCCCTGTGTATCCATCGTTGAGCACGCCTGAGAGCGGGCTATTTTTTTGGACGTAGCGCCTTCAGCCCGTCGCGTCGTACGTATACGAGCGCGTTGTACACGCGGCGCAGCTTGAAGGGCCACTCGGCCCCCTTTGAGACCCACCGGCAGAAGTTGCGCTCGATGCGGCGGTAGAAATAGCCCGGGTCCCTGCCCGAGATGCCGAGCTCGGCGAAGAACTCGGCCCGGCAGTCCTCTCGGAACCGCTTGGCCAGGGCGAACCTGACGGAGTTGTTCTTCCAGCGGCACATGTGCAGCGCGTAGTTCACGAAGTTGCGCTCGTTCCGCTCCCACAGGCCGCGCTCGGCGAGCATCGCGCGGAAGCACGCCAGGGCCTGCACCATGTAGCGGTACTGCTCGGCGGTGCCGTCGCTCAGGCTGCCCTCGCGGTCCCGGCGGTAGTGGTAGAGGACCTCGTCGAGGTAGTAGACGGACCCCGCGGCCGAGAGCGCCACGTAGGTGAACGGCATGTCCTCGTGGGCGCCGACCCTGGGGAACGCTATGCGCTGGGATTTGAGCAGGTCGGTGCGGTAGAGCTTGTTCACCGTGTAGCCGATGACGTTTCTGTAGAAGTCCTCTATCGAGTCGGCGCGGAAGCACTCGCGGGCGGGGATGGCCTCTTTGACGATCGCGCCTGGGTGGGGCTGGAACCTCTTCGTCTCGTCGTTGTAGAAGTCCATGTCGAAGATCACGGCGTCGGCGTCGCTCTCGACGGCGGCGGCCACGAGGGCCTCCACGGCGTTCTCCTCGACGAAGTCGTCGGAGTCCACGAAGCACAGGTACTCGCCCGCGGCGCGGGCGATTCCGGCGTTGCGCGTCTCTCCCGCGCCCGAGTTCGGCTTGTCGACGACCAGGACGCGCGAATCCCGGGCCGCGTAGCGCCTGAGCACCTCCAGGCTGTTGTCGCTCGAGCCGTCGTTCACGCAGATGACCTCGATGTTCTCGTAGCTCTGCGCGAGCACCGAGTCGAACATGTCGGGCAGGAAGGCTGCCGCGTTGTACACGGGAACCACGATGCTTACGAGTGGTCTGTTTTCTGGGGCGTCCATTATCACCGATTTGTTTAATTGTCTATTAAGGCTGCTTAGCCCGCGAAACGGTTGTGGGCCAAAGTAAGCGCATGGTTGAGCTTATGGCCTACGTGGCTCACTACTGAAAGCTGCTTGCCTTTTAGGGATTCGGGCGCATCTATCACCTGCTGGATTTCGTTCCATTCAGCGTCGGCGAACATTTCTCGCTTAAGCGTGCCAGCCTGGCGATACGCCGCGAACTCTTTAGTCATAAGCTGCAGGAACTCGCCCTTCAGGGAGTCGTCTAGACGGTTGTAGTTCCAAAGGTAGGTTTCCCATTTCTTGGCGGGAATGATAGCCGAAAACGCTTGCTTCTTATCGGGGTGGGCTGCGAGCGATTTTTCGAACGAGGCGTATTCGTCGCTCACGCAAAAGACTTTCGCGCCCGATTTCACTGAAGAATTCACATTGTCGATGCGGTAGTTCAGGAAAGCCTCGCGCGTGAATACGATGCGATTCGCCAAGGTGGATACCTTCAGGAAGAATCCTGTGTCTTGGTAAGAGGCGCCGGGGCTTTCCAAGAATTCAATGTCGTTTTCCCGTAGGAACGATGCCTTGTAAATGCCCGTCCAAATAGCGGGGCTGCCTCGAAGGATTTCCACGTAGTCCGCGGGGTCGAAGGCTTTGTTGTAAGGGGCATTGCCCAAGCTGAGAATGTCGATGAGATGGATGCGCTCGCTATTGCCGCCCATCGTCCAATAGTTGGATCGCACGACGTCGGCGTTGTTTTTCACGCCTAGCGAGTAGAGCTTCTCGAACATGCGGGGGCTTGCGCAGTCATCCGATTCCACGATGCCGATGTACTCTCCGGTTGCCGCCGCAAATCCCGTATTCATGGTATGGCCGTAGCCAGAATTAGGCTTGCTGATGACTTTCACGCGGCTATCTTTGGAGGCGTATTCATCGCAGATGGCTTTCGAGCTGTCGGTGGAGCCGTCGTTCACGACGATGACTTCGATTTCTTTCAAACTCTGGTTCAAGATGGATTCCAGGCATTCGCCTACATAGCGCTCCACGTTGTAAACGGGAACGACGATAGATACTTTTGGCGACATGGGCAAACCTCTTCTCGATGGGCGATGTGCGAGTGGTTGCTCTTACGTGCGCATCGCGTTCAGCGTTTTTGGAAATCGTGCCTAGCATTTGACAGACATGTTTTTGAATTATAAAAGCTTGGAATGCCATGTTGCGACAATCCATTAAAAGATAAAATACAGTGTCCATGTGACTTAACGGCAATGCTTTGAGGGCAGTTAGGATAACCAGCATATGCTTACATCTGGAGATACCCAGGCGTCGCGCGACATTGTCGCGGTTGAGACCCGACCGTGGAAGCGCAATTTGTTCATACTCCGAACCTTGGTGACCAAGGACTTTAAGTTGAAATATCGCCGCAGTGTCTTGGGCGTTTTGTGGAGCGTATTAAACCCGCTGCTTATGATGATCGTCATGTCGGCCGTGTTTTCTTATATGTTTCGCTTCAATATCGAAAACTTCCCTCTGTATCTCATTTTGGGACAGATTCTGTTTTCAGTTATGACCGATTCCACTACGGCGGCTATGAATTCCATCATCGATGCATCGGGTCTCATCAAAAAGATCCGGGTGGAAAAGATGCTTTTTCCCATCGAGAAGGCATGCTTCGCATTGGTGAACTTCTTGTTTTCGGCTATTGCGGCCGTATTGGTCATGCTTTTTTTCCAAGTGGCACCTACGCTGAATGTGCTGCTGCTGCCCTGGCTGCTCGTTTGTGTATTCATGTTCTCAGTGGGGCTCGGTTTGGTGCTGGCAAGCTTAGCAGTGTTCTTTCGTGACACGCTTCACCTGTGGAGCGTTGTTATTACCGCATGGACGTATGCGACTCCCCTATTCTATCCCTTGGAGCTTCTGCCCAATTCGTTGCAAACGGCCATGTTGTTCAATCCCATGTACCAATACATTACTTATTTCCGCGACATTATGATGTACGGTATCACGCCGAGCATCGAGCAGAACGTCGCCTGCTTCGGCATGGCCGCGATTACGCTTCTTGTAGGCATGCTGGTATTTCGCAAAACCGAGCATAAGTTCATCCTCTACGTTTAACAGGTGGCTAGAATGGCGCAAACGATCGAGACTCCGCAACCAGTCATTACGGTTGAAAACGTGGACATGGTTTTCAATATTGCCAATGAGCAATTAAATAATCTGAAGGAATATTTCATCAAGCTTGCGAAGCGCGAACTCATGTTCCGTGAATTCAAGGCCCTCGAAGGTATTAACTTTACCGTGAACAAGGGCGATGTGTACGGAATCGTCGGAACAAACGGATCGGGCAAATCCACGCTACTGAAGATAGTGGCGGGTGTGTTGGAGCCAACGAGCGGTAGCGTCACCATAAACGGTACGATCGCGCCGCTCATCGAGCTGGGCGCGGGCTTCGATTATGATCTTACTGCGCGCGAAAACACATACCTGAATGGGTCGCTGCTCGGGTTTAGCAAGGAATTCATCGATGCGAGCTTCGATTCGATTATTGAATTTGCGGAAATTCAAGACTTCGTTGACATGCCGCTGAAGAATTATTCGTCGGGTATGGTGGCTCGAATTGCGTTTGCCATTGCTACCGCAACGGTGCCCGATATTCTCATTGTTGACGAGGCTCTTTCCGTGGGCGACTTCCGCTTTCAGGAAAAGTGCATGAATCGTATTCGCGATTTGGTTGAAAATCACCAGACTACGCTACTGTTCGTTTCTCATAGCATCGATCAGGTGGAGTCGCTTTGCAAAAAGGCTCTGTGGATAGAAAAGGGCCACATGCGTATGCAGGGTGACGTGAATGAGGTTTGCGAAGCGTACAGGAATATGTAATCCAGCGAGGAGTTCAGCGAGGTCGGGCCCGTATTTGGCAAATGCATTTGCCAAATACGGGCCCGATTATTGATTCTGCTTAAGATTTCGAATTCTTAAGCTGCTCCCCGCCCCCGCCGCGCAGCGCCTTCAGCCCGTCGCGCCGCACGTACGTAATCGCGTTATGCGCGCGGCGCAGCCTGAAGGGCCACTCGGCCCCCTTTGAGACCCACCGGCAGAAGTTGCGCTCGATGCGGCGGTAGAAATAGCCCGGGTCCCTGCCCGAGATGCCGAGCTCGGCGAAGAACTCGGCCCGGCAGTCCTCTCGGAACCGCTTGGCCAGGGCGAACCTGACGGAGTTGTTCTTCCAGCGGCACATGTGCAGCGCGTAGTTCACGAAGTTGCGCTCGTTCCGCTCCCACAGGCCGCGCTCGGCGAGCATCGCGCGGAAGCACGCCAGGGCCTGCACCATGTAGCGGTACTGCTCGGCGGTGCCGTCGCTCAGGCTGCCCTCGCGGTCCCGGCGGTAGTGGTAGAGGACCTCGTCGAGGTAGTAGACGGACCCCGCGGCCGAGAGCGCCACGTAGGTGAACGGCATGTCCTCGTGGGCGCCGACCCTGGGGAACGCTATGCGCTGGGATTTGAGCAGGTCGGTGCGGTAGAGCTTGTTCACCGTGTAGCCGATGACGTTTCTGTAGAAGTCCTCTATCGAGTCGGCGCGGAAGCACTCGCGGGCGGGGATGGCCTCTTTGACGATCGCGCCTGGGTGGGGCTGGAACCTCTTCGTCTCGTCGTTGTAGAAGTCCATGTCGAAGATCACGGCGTCGGCGTCGCTCTCGACGGCGGCGGCCACGAGGGCCTCCACGGCGTTCTCCTCGACGAAGTCGTCGGAGTCCACGAAGCACAGGTACTCGCCCGCGGCGCGGGCGATTCCGGCGTTGCGCGTCTCTCCCGCGCCCGAGTTCGGCTTGTCGACGACCAGGACGCGCGAATCCCGGGCCGCGTAGCGCCTGAGCACCTCCAGGCTGTTGTCGCTCGAGCCGTCGTTCACGCAGATGACCTCGATGTTCTCGTAGCTCTGCGCGAGCACCGAGTCGAACATGTCGGGCAGGAAGGCTGCCGCGTTGTACACGGGAACCACGATGCTCACGAGCGGAGTAAAGTCTTCGTGCAACGATCTGATGGTGCACATCCTTGCAACATTGAATTCCCTCTCGCGAGATCTCCTAAGGGAAATGTAGAGCTCATTCGTGAGTTGGTAGAGTTCGCTATCGGTTTGCTTCAGAAAGTCGTCGAAATCCTTTGCTCTGTTCAGGCCTCGTTTTCGGTTCGTATCCCAAACAAGGCTCAGCGAATAATGCTTTTCCAATACACGAGAAGCAAGAACCGTTTTCATATACGCTCTTTGCCCAGGATTCATTACGCTCTTATTGTCGGCATAATACGAAACCATGCGACGCGTTACGCGATCGTGATGATCGTAGCGCTTTATGAGCGTATTGGTGCTACTGCTCTGATCGGCCTTGCCAATGGCATAGCGGTATACATATTCAGGAGTGAACATGACCGTTTCGACGAACGGGATGGGGTAAAGGATGAATTCGATATCTACGTAGGAGGTGTTTTCTTGTATTTGGAAATTTGCCTTCCTGAGCAACTCCGTTTTCACCATCATCGAAGCCATCGTGAAGTATTCATGGGAGAAGTCATTCGATGCGAAATCGAATATCTCGTAATTAGCCTGGCTTCCCTGTTTGACCCATGGAATCAAATGGCCGTCTTCCACGTCTATCTGTTGGTAATTGGTCGAGACGAGGTCGGCATACAACGACTTTCCCTGGACATTATCGAGCATTTTTGACAGATTCGTACTATCAACCCAGTCATCGCCGTTGATGACTCTGAAATACAGCCCCGTGGCTTCTTTGAGTGCTGCGTTTATCGTGGAGCCGTGGCCGCCGTTCTCTTTGTCAATTAAGCGGACTATGCTTGGATACTTAGCCTGATAAGCCAAGGCTATTTCTCGCGTACCGTCTTGGGAACCGTCGTTGACAACCATGATGTCGAGCAGGTTGGGGTCCTTAGTGCTAAGGAGAGAAAATAAGCACCTATCAAGATAGGCTTCCACATTGTATGAGGGAATGCAGACGGAAAGAAGTTTAGCCGTGTCACTTCCGGGCGTCGAAACACTTGGCCAATAACTTCTTTCGAAATTGCTCGCGCGGTGTTCTAGTATTTGCTCGATTTTCTCGTCAAAGCGCTCAGCAACACGTGCCGCGTTAAACGTATTGCGGTATGCCCTGTTTATTTCCACGTGATCTTCGTCGAACGCTATTTTCGATATGGCCTCGGCGATACCCGGAATATCGGATCGCTCGACGCATATGCCGCCAGCCCGGCTCACCATTTCCCATGAAGGCGAATGCTTTCCCGTGATTGCGAGGATGGGGGTATCGGTTCCGAAATAGTCGGCGATCTTACCCGCGAAAAATATCGAGCCGCCCGTTTGCTGAAGGTCTGCGAAATAGGCATCCGTATGAATGAGCCAATCGGAAGTCTGCATGACGGCGAGGCTTTCCGTGTAGCTTACGCTCGATTCAAGGCTTATGATGTTGTATAGGCAATAGTTGTAAATAAGGGCTCGCACTTCTTCTGTGACGTTGCCGATGAAGCGGACTCGAAGCTTCTCGAGCGCTGCGGAATTTGATTTTTGCAGCGTATGGAGAGCTTCAACAACGGGGGCAAGCGACCTCACATTATCGGAATGGCCCAAGAATACGAGCGTTTTCTTGCCGTTCGTAGCTTTTTCGTCTTTCTTGGCGGCTGGGTACAAACTCGAATCGAATGAACGCGACACCGTAAGCGCGTTCTTGCGGATTCGCGTATCGAGAACGTAGCTTTCCAGGGCCTCGTGCGGGAAAATCAGAGCTGTAGCATTATCGATTGCATAATCTTCCAGCTCTTTCAGTTTGCACATGCGTCGGACGCGCTGACTTTTGTGTGACTTCCAGACTTCGCAGTCGCCGCGCAGCGCCATTTTGAAGGCGTCTTTTTCAGAGGGGGTCAGTTCGGCGTTCTCGTCGATGAAGGCCTTAATATCGTAAGGGCTTTTGGCAATCGGGTCGTCAATGGACGCAATCCAGGGTAATTCGGGGAATTCGCTACGTATCCGATAGCCTACATGTATGCTTTCGGGCGGCATGGATCGCGTCATATACGCGTCGTATGGGGATTCCTCATGCAGCCGCTTGAAAGTTTGCGCGGCCCGCTCGGCCCACTCATCTACGGAATCCGTTTTTATGGCAAACACGCGGATATTGCTCGCCTCGATAGGGAGAACTTCCCTGTAACTCCATAGGTCGCTTTCTGCGCAGCAAACGTCGTATTGGTGCTTAGAATTTCTTAAAAGTTTATAGGCTGTAATTGCCTCGGA